>NZ_JAGFXZ010000009.1 GCF_019038395.1 Acinetobacter sp. BY419 | reverse complement strand
TTATAATCAGCAGAGAATTCAAAAAGGATTAGATTTTAAAACACCAAATCAAATGGCAGCAGACTTTTACAAGTTGGCTGCATAGAATCTACCAAGTGGAAGTATCCTGTTAATTCAGCACACATCATAACATTTAACCAACCTTGCTGGAGATGATCATTCCCATTGGCATTCTTATCATCATAAATTACCGAGCCATAGCCTAAAGTACTTCTGATCTGAGGCGTAAATTTATACGTTGCACCCAATGTGAAAGCATCAAAATCAATCAGTTCTATATCACTTCCATGTTGAACATAGCGCTTATTATCTGAGGTATATAGTAAGAACTTATTATCCCCAGAGACATGCGAGTAATTAGCATTCAGAATAAGCTGATTATCTGGCTTATAATTCACCCCTAGGCCAATCCCCCAACCTAGCTCTGTTTCATCGTTCAACTCACGAACTCGTACTTCTTGTAAGAGTCCTCGTGCAGTGACTAGTCCAGCACCTTCGGCAAATTTATAGCTTAATTTTGCCGTAGCTGCAGGTAATCTGTTTTCATCATTGCCTTTTTCTAATGCGACAAAATACTGGGTATTAGGATTTACTTTTTCCGTGTACCGCACCATTGGAGTACGCGTTGTGCCTCCTCCAAGTGGAGTATTAAAATCGAGCATTTCTGGTGATGTTTCAGTCGACAAAAAATTCGAGGTCGTTTGACCGATTAACCAGTTGTTATAAGTCATATAGACATGACGTAATCGGACTGTATCCTTATCTGTACCACCACGGAAATCGATTTCAACTTTACCGCCGACATCAGCATCCTGAACTGGAGCCTTAAAATCCAAGCCTATACGGGTAGTTGTTAATGTTGAATCCAAGCGATCTTCAGTGGATTTCTTATTGGCTTCCCCTTCCAGCACCACGCTATTGATGCTATTAAACATGCCTTTTGCACCTTCAATTTGATAGGCAGCATCAGCACGAATAAAACCATAAATATTTACTTCTGCTCCGTTCTTTGATTTCCATTTTAATACTGAATCTTCAGATTTCTTCGGAACGTTTGCTACTACTGGAAGACTGGCTTGAGTCTGAAGTGCTGTGGTTGTGTGTACTTCAGTATTGTTCTGCTTTTGAATCGCTGTTTTTAGTACTTCTAGTTCAGCCCTAAGCTCTTGTATCTGTTGCTGTTCAGTTGTGCCAGCATAAGCATTGTTAAACAGACAAGTCATCACCGTGAGTGCAAGGGTATTTACAACCAAGCGCATAAAAATCTCCAATATTTGTATAAAGTTCATCCGTGACTTTTTGAAGTATTTCAAAAAGCTGATTGATTATTTTTAAATAAATATCAATCATTTATTTATGATTTAAATTGAAAATCATAATGAGAGAGAAGATCTCTAGAAATTCTAGAAATCTTCCAAAAGCGTTGTTTACTTTCTGCTGATGATCAAGGCAATTCCCTGCCCCACGCCGATACACATTGAGCAAAGTGCATAATTTCCATCTATGGCTTCAAGTTGGTTTAAAGCAGTCGTCACCAGGCGGGCACCTGAGGCACCAAGTGGATGGCCAATCGCAATCGCGCCACCATTCGGGTTAACATGGGCAGCATCATCAGGAAGCCCCAAGTCACGAGTTACAGCCAAAGCTTGTGCTGAAAAGGCTTCGTTAAGTTCAATGACATCCATCTGATCTATAGTCAGACCAGTTTGATCAAGCAGTTTTTTGATCGCTGGTGCTGGACCAAAGCCCATGATGCGTGGCTCAACACCTACGACAGTTGCACCAATGATTTTGGCACGTGGTTTTAATCCGTATTTTTCAACCGCTTCATCTGAAGCAATCAGTAGAGCTGCTGCGCCATCATTAATACCTGATGCATTGCCTGCAGTCACAGTACCGTCGGCTTTTACTACAGGTTTAAGCTTGTTTAATCCTTCAAGTGTGGTTGAAGCACGAGGATGCTCATCTTTATCAACAACAATTGGATCACCTTTACGCTGTGGAATTACGACTGGAATAATCTCATTATTAAAAAAGCCACGTGCTTGGGCCGCAGCCGTACGTTGCTGGCTGGCTAAAGCAAATTTGTCCTGATCTTCACGACTGATATTGAACTGCTCTGCTACGTTTTCCGCAGTCTGTGGCATGGTTTCTACACCATACAGCTCTTTCAGTTTTGGATTGATGAAGCGCCAGCCCATAGTGGTGTCTTCAATCTTTTGGCTACGGCCATAAGCGGTATCTGACTTGCCCATAACTAGTGGTGCACGAGACATAGATTCCACGCCACCAGCCACGATCAGATCTGCTTCACCGGCTTTAATTGCACGTGCTGCAATTGCTACAGCATCAAGTGATGAACCACATAAACGGTTAATCGTTGTTGCAGGTACTTGATATGGCACGCCAGCAAGCAAAGCTGACATACGACCAACATTACGGTTATCTTCACCCGCCTGGTTGGCACAGCCATAGATCACATCATCTACTTTTTCCCAGTTGATGCTCGGGTTACGTTCGATCAAAGCTTTGATTGGCAATGCACCTAGGTCATCCGCACGGACTGGTGCTAAGCCACCAGCGTAGCGGCCAAATGGTGTGCGGATGGCATCGATGATATATGCATTTTTCATCATAAATCCTTTTTTAGATATGCGTCTTTGAGTAAATTCAATTATTTTGGAGTCGTAATTTTTTACGTCTTAAGGCAGCTTCAAAACGACATTGCTTAAGTTGTGAATCAAGATTTAAGGGAGAAATCGCAGAGGGTTTACCCTTGTTATCCACTGCTACCATAGTGAAATAGCAACTGTTGGTATGTCTGATTTGGCGACTTTGGATATTTTGAGCTTCAACACGAATACCAATTTCCATAGAACTTCGCCCGACATAATTTACATTTGCCAGAAATGAGACCATTTCTCCCACTTTGATAGGTTCCTTAAATAAAACCTGATCTACAGATAACGTAACGACGTAGGTTCCCGAATAACGACTGGCACATGCATAAGCAACCTGATCTAGTAACTTGAGTATTGTTCCCCCATGAACATTGCCAGAAAAATTAGCCATATCCGGTGTCATCAATACACTCATTGTTAAACTGCTTTGATCACTCATGTTTAGTGTGTAATTCAATATTGGTTAATTTGATTATATTGAGCAGAAATCAGTAAGAATTTCCGAAAAATCACGACCTCATATCTTTCTTTCAAGTAAAAAAAAAGCCCGACCGAAGTCAGGCAAATAGGCACACACCTCAATACTAAAACGATGATTACGCTGTTTTAGCTAATTTATGAAAAATGGATAAATCTCCTTTGTTAAATCCAATACCTGTATTGTGTTCCAGGATTTCTTGTTGCTTATACAGATAGTTTAAGTCTTGTTTAGATGCCCAGTATGCGGGTCCGCCTTCCCATTTAGGGAATCCAAAGCCATTGATCATCACCAGATCAATATCATTCATACGTAAGGTCACCCCTTCAGCCAACAGCAAGGCAGCTTCATTGGCCATAGTGAGTAATACGCGTTCCACGATCTGTTCAGGTGTAAAGGCTTTACGTTCAATACCTTTAGCTGCAGAAGCTTTAAGAATAATGTCAGTGACGATAGGGTCAATTTCAGGTTTTCCATTTGCATAGCTATAGTAACCAGCACCTGTTTTTCGGCCAAAGCGCTGTGCTTCGCATAACTGGTCTGGAATATCGACATAACGTGCATTTGGATCACGTTTTGAGGCATTAGCCTTACGCATATTCCAGGCAATATCCAGACCGGATAAATCACCTACAGCAAATGGTCCCATGTTAAAGCCAAAGCTTTCAATTGCCTGGTCAATTTCATGAGGCAATGCACCCTCTTCTAGCATTAATTCACATTGATAGCGGTAAGCTGCATAGATCCGGTTACCAATAAAGCCAAAAGAGTTTTTACATAAAATAGGTAACTTGCCTAACTTTTGGACAAATGCAAATGCAGAAGCAATGACTTCCTGAGAGGTATTATTACCGTGAATCACTTCTACCAACCGCATAATATTTGCAGGATTAAAGAAATGAATACCTACAATATTTTCTGGTCGAATGCTGACCTCGGCAATCTCATCTAAATCAATATAGGATGTATTGCTGGCAATGATCGTATTTGGTGAAGCGACACTTTCAATCTGTTTAATCAGATTCTGTTTGACGGTCAGATTTTCAAAAATAGCTTCAATAATCAGATCAGCGTTTTCAAAAACAGAATCATGATCTGAAAGTTCAAGCTGTTCCAGCTGAGTGAGCTGGTCAGAGGGCTTGATTCGACCAGCTGCAACATCTTTTGCATAGATGTCATCAATTTTAGACTTGCACTGTACTAGTACTGATTTTGACTGGTCATAAACTGCAACTTTAAAACCAGCTCTTAGTGCCGCAACAGCAATACCAGTTCCCATCGTACCCGCACCAACAATAACCACGTTATTAATGGCTTTAACTGGTGTCTCTTTCAGATTGATAGCCTTTTTGGTACTGGTTTCTGCGAAGAACAAGTGTCTTAATGCAAATGCTTCTTCACCCACACGAAGTTTTTGGAATACTTCACGTTCTTCGGCTAAAGCAGTTGCAAAATCAACTGTCGCTGTTGCTTGAATCAGACGGATTGCTTCTTTGACCTGAGGACGGTTTTTTCCAGACTTCAAGGCTTTTTTAATAATGCCATCAAGTTCTTCAGCAGGTTCAGCTGCTACCATTTTCTTCGATAACGGATTTTTTACCGCTGTTTTTGCATATTCAATTGCAAATGGACGTAAGTCGCCCTCAGCAATGGCTTCGACCATACCTAGTTTGAATGCTTCAGCAGCTTTAAGACGTTTGCCGCTACAAATCACTTCAATACTAGGACCCAGACCGATCAGACGTGGTAAACGTTGTGTGCCACCAGCACCAGGAAGCATACCTAAAGTCACCTCAGGTAAACCTACCAAGGTATTCGCTGCTGCTAAACGTGCATCACAACCAAGTGCCAGCTCATAACCACCACCTAAAGTTGCACCACTAATCGCGGCAATCACAGGTTTTGGACATTCTTCAATTGCCTTGATCACTTGAGGCAATTCAGGTGGTGTAATTGGTTTCCCAAATTCTTTTAAATCTGAACCAGAAATAAAGTTTTTGTCTTTACCAATGATCACTGCTGCTGTGAGGGTCTCATCCTGTGCAAATTTTTCAACTGCATCGAGCAGCCCCTTACGCACAGACCATGAACCTGTGTTTACAGGAGGGTTATCAATTACGATGACCGCAATTGATCCCTCAGTTTCAAAATGAATAGTTTCTGTCATGACTTAACCTTCCTTGGCAATATGTACGAGTGCATCCACAGCTGTAACGCCTTGTCCTTGTGGATTTACGATGAGTGGATTCATTTCCGCTTCTTCGATGTAATATTCTTCTGACAATGCCAGTTGAGAGAAAGCCACTACAGTTTCGGCAATCGCTTTTAAATCGCCTTTCTGCTTACCACGGAAACCATCCAGAGCTTTTAAGCCTTTTACTTCAGCAATCATTTCATAAGCTGAATCAATCGTTACAGGCGCTAAACGCATTGAGCTGTCTTTATATAGTTCAGTTAACACACCGCCAGCAGCCAGCATCACAATTGGACCTATATCCTTGTCACGTTTAAATCCAACAAGTACTTCACCTAGACCTTTCACCATAGATTGAACTAATACCTTTTCAACCGTTAGATCGGGGCAGTTTTTCTCAACATTGGCTTTGATTTGCTTGATTGCTGCTTGAAGCTCTGTCTCATTTTGCACATGGAGAATCACACCACCCACTTCAGTTTTGTGACTGATTTGATCATGTAAGACTTTCACTACAACTGGATGTGCAATTTCCAGTGCTTGTGGTTGAGCAACATCCAACACTTGGTATGGTGCATTTTGAATGCCTAATGGACTAAGTAATTTATAAGCAGAATCTTCATCTAAAGTTACTGTAGTGGATACAGCTGGCTGAGTGACTTGCGCTGGAATTGGCATCGGCTGACGACGAGAAAATGCTGCATTAATTACATCAGCACAAGCTTCGGGTGATTGGAATGCAGGTACACCCGCCTGTTTTAATTGCTTTAATGCTTCTGGTGCATCAGGAACCAGGAAACTTAATAATGGCTTTTTGTAAGTTGAGATACTGTCAACAATTGGTTTAACTGCAAGATCTGGGTGATAACGAGCTGAAGAACCTGAAGCGACTAATACCAGGTCAAATTCAGGTGCTTCTTCAAGTACTTCTAGTGCAGCTTTCATCACTTCATACTTGGTGCCCGCTAGTGTTAAATCGATAATACCGCCAGCATGTACATCTACACCGCGTGCATTGAGTTTAGCAATCGTCTCTTCTGAAGGTGACACAACTGAAACATTACGGATGCCAAGCTGGTCAACCACCATTGCAGCACCGCCACCGGTAGTCGTCAAGACACCAACATTAATCTGTTTTTTATTGGCTGCTTGTGGTGGAACTTTGCTGAGAAGCGGAATTGCATTCAAAAAGCCATCTAAGGTTTCTACACGTGCAATACCACAATCTTTAAAGAATGCTTCTGCAACTGCATCCTCACCTGCCATCGATCCAGTGTGCGAAACTGCGAGATCAGCTGCGACTTGTGAACGGCCAAGCTTGAATACCACAACTGGACGATTCAATTCAGCTGCCTTAACTGCAAATTCACGTAGTTTATCTGCATGGCGCATTGATTCTAGGAATAGCATATAACCGTGGATATCTGGGTTATCCAAAGTAGCTAAACAGATTTCACCAACGCTCAGGTCTACTTCACCACCCACTGATACCAAGCCATAAAAGCCGGTATGATGGTTACGACCACGTGAAGTCAAAGAGCCAATCATACTGCCACTGTGTGAAGCACAGAAGATATTACCTTTTGGCAGACCTGGCTCAGCAAAGGCAGCATTTGCAGTTAAAAATAGATCTTCATACAGATTTACTAAGCCTAAACTTGATGGGCCTAAAATACGTGTTTGATATTTTGCTTTAAGTTCACGTAGTTTGTTTTCGCGTTCGATCCCTTCAGCGCCAGCTTCACTAAAGCCACTCGCAATCAGTGTCACTACAGGCACACCCAGTTTGCCGCATTCTTCAACAGCTTCTAATGCCAAGTCTGCTGCTGTTAATACGTAAACATGCTCGGGAACTTCAGGCAAATCCGAAAGAGATGGATAGGCTTTTTCACCCTGCACGGTCTCACGACGTGGGTTAATACAGTAAATTGTGCCTTTATAACCGGCATTTCTTAAAAAGTGTAAAGGACGACCAGCTGTTTTGCTGATGTCATCTGAAATACCAACCAACGCTACTGTCTTAGGCTTCAATAAAGCATTAGAAAGCGTTTTATTTTCTTTAACCATGGAATTCATTTCTCTAAATCCTTTTTAAATTTTACTTCGCACGCTGATTGAAACGACGACCAAATACATCTTCCGCTATACGGTTTTTCAACACTTCAATTGAACCGCCAGCAATCATCCAGCCACGGGTACGCTTCACGCAGTACTCAACTAGTGATTCTGTTGAATAACCGTAGCCACCCATTGCCTGCAGTGCTTCGTTTGCCACTTCCCAACCCGTCAGGTTGCATGACAATTTCGCAATACTAGTCTCATAGGCTGATGGTAGGCCGCCATCGGCATTAATTGCGGCACGGTAAAGAAGAAGCTGTGAACCTTCCAACTTCAGTGCCATTTCCGCAAATTTCCATTGCAGACCCTGGAACTCACATAAAGGCTTACCGAACTGTTCACGGTCCAGGCAGTGCTGACGTGCCACATTGAAAGCGTGACGGCCTAAAGCCAATGCACGTGATGCATTACCAATACGTTCAACATTGAAACCTGAAATCTGCTTTTTGAAGCCGCCTGGGCCAAGCAATACGTTCTCTTTCGGGATACGACAGTTATCAAAGTACAGCTGGCACCACTCTTCACCGCTCATGAATGCAGAAGGCTGACCGACTTCAAAGCCTGGTGTACCGCGATCAACCATCACTGAACCAATACCATCCAGACCTTCACCAAAGCGGACATAGATCAGGAAAGTGTCTGCATGTGGACTGTGTGTAGAGAAGACTTTAGAACCATTGATAATGTAGTGATCACCATCTTCAACTGCTGAGGTTTTTAGTTCAGTCACTGATGAACCTGCACCTGGTTCACTCATACCCAAGGCAAGCAGTTTTTTACCTGCTAATAAATCTGGAAGATATTTCTCTTTCAGGTAAGGGGATGCATATTCTGCGAAGGTACGGATCGCACCAAAGTTACCCGCCTGAACCACGTCAGCACTTTTTGGGCAAACCAGCGCAAGTTCCTGAATGGCAATCACGGCATCCATCAAGGTCCCGCCGATACCGCCATCTTCTTCTTTAACAGTGATACCGATCAGGCCCATTTCTGCCAGTTTGGCTGCGATTTCCCATGGATAGTCATGAGAATGGGCACGTTCTAATGCGCCGTCTGCCAGTTCCTTTTGGGCAAACTTGCGTACTGAATCTGCAAATGCGTTCTGTTCTTCGGTTAAATTGAAATCCATATTTCTAACTCTATATTCAACATATCTTATAGTTCTAGAATAGGTGTTTTATCGCTTCTGTGTTTTCAAATAAATCATCACGCTATGACTTATTTGAGAAAATGTAAAATTAAAAAAAGCGCTCTTTAGAGCGCTTTTTTTAATTTTTAGATTACTTTGCTGGTTGTGGCTCTACAACTGCCTTTGCTGATGGATCAAACATTTTTTCACGAATAAATATAATTGGTAAAATACTAATTAGATAGAAGAATCCTAGAATCAAGAAACCATATCCAATTGATTCACTTGCTGCAATTGCACCGACTAAGATAGGTGCAGTAGCCGAACCAATACGTCCCATATTATGTGCTGTACCCATAGCTGTGCCACGCGCTGCAGTTGGGAAGCTTTCGCTCATAAATGTTGCATATACACCAAATGGGATACCATATAAGAATCCAAAAAGTGCCAAGAAATAAATAATATTGGTAGGACTAGCAAACAAGACGATTGAAACTAAACACGCTGCTGTAGCTATACAACCAAACATGAATGCAAATCGACGCCCGAATTTATCAGAAATAATACCTGCACTGATCTTACCAAATACCATTGCACTATAACTAGCAATCATATAATAAGTCATTGATTTATAGTTAAGGCCCATTTCGGTTTCAATATAGGTTGGCATCCAATGATTCACACCGTTATAACCTAAATGAAGCAGCATACTTGCAGAAATCCACAGTAATAGAACTTTAAAAACAGCCTTATCTTTAAAAATCAGCTTAAAGCCAAAGGATGTATCTTGTGGATTAGTCTTTTTAGCTAAAAGTTTACGATCTCTTTCCGCCTGCCATGATTCAGATTCTGGTACGAAATAATATAAAAGGAATGAAAGAATAATAGCTGAGCCACTTAACAAGAACATTAAGCGCCATCCATGATCAGGAATAATTGCTCCAGCCATCAGAGATGCAACTATATAACCAAAAGTCCAACCTGTTTGTAGGGTGGCAATAATTGTCGTTCTATGTTTTGTAGGTACATATTCAGAAATCAAACCTGCCGATACAATATACACAGTACCTAAACCAACACCTGAAATAAAACGTAAAATACCGAATTGCCAAACATTTTGAGTAAAGCTCAATAAAGCAGTGAGTACTGAAAATAAAAGGACACTCGCTGCAATCGCTTTTACACGACCAAATTTATCACTACACCACCCCCCGAAAATACCGCCTAGTCCCATACCAAGGATGGTGACACTTCCGAGCATACCAGCTTCAACTCCAGTCAAGCCAAAATCATCTTTGATGCTTTTTAAACTGAGTGACAGCATCATTACGTCTGCGCCATCAACAACTAAGGCTAAAAAACATAATATAAATGCAAGTTTCCACTTTTTATTACCTTCTGCACTTCCTGCAGTATTTTCCATATGCATGATTCATATCCTTTGCAACGCATAATTTAATTTTTTATTTAATAATCACCAAGCTTTATTTCGCCCTTTGATTAAAACGACGACCAAATACATCTTCTGCAATTCGATTCTTTAATACTTCAATTGAACCGCCAGCAATCATCCAGCCACGGGTACGTTTCACGCAGTACTCAACCAGTGACTCAGTTGAATAGCCATATCCTCCCATCGCTTGAAGTGCTTCGTTAGAGACTTCCCAACCCGTCAAGTTGCAAGACAGTTTCGCAATACTCGTCTCATAAGCTGACGGCAAACCGCCATCGGAATTAATCGCAGCACGGTAAAGAAGTAGCTGTGAACTTTCTAGCTTCAATGCCATTTCTGCAAACTTCCATTGCAGACCTTGGAACTCACATAAGGCTTTACCAAACTGTTCGCGATCTAAGCAGTGTTGACGAGCAACATTAAAAGCATGACGTCCTAAAGCCAATGCACGTGATGCATTGCCAATACGTTCAACGTTGAAACCTGAAATCTGCTTTTTAAAGCCACCTGGACCAAGCAATACGTTTTCTTTTGGAATACGACAGTTATCAAAGTACAGTTGGCACCACTCTTCACCGCTCATAAATGCTGAAGGCTGACCAACTTCAAAACCTGCTGTACCACGGTCAATCATCACTGATCCGATGCCATCCAGACCTTCGCCAAAGCGGACATAAATCAAGAAAGTATCAGCATGTGGACTGTGTGTAGAGAAGACTTTGGAACCATTGATGATGTAGTGATCACCATCTTCAACTGCTGAAGTTTTCAGTTCAGTCACTGATGAACCTGCACCTGGCTCACTCATACCTAAAGCAAGCAGTTTTTTACATGCCAATAGATCTGGAAGATATTTCTCTTTCAGGTAAGGAGAAGCATATTCTGCGAAGGTACGGATCGCACCAAAGTTACCAGCCTGAACCACGTCAGCACTTTTTGGGCAGACTAAAGCAAGTTCCTGAATGGCAATCACAGCATCCATCAAGGTGCCGCCAATACCGCCATCTTCTTCTTTGACAGTGATACCGATCAGGCCCATTTCTGCCAGCTTGGCCGCAATTTCCCATGGATAATCATGAGAATGGGCACGTTCTAATGCCCCATCTGCCAATTCTTTCTGTGCAAATTTGCGTACTGAATCTGCAAATGCAACTTGTTCTTCCGTTAAATTGAAATCCATGTTTTTTCTACTCCTATCAAGCTATGAGTAAGAGTATTTTTAAAATTTTGCTTTGAGTTTCGAAAAAGTCATGCAGCTATGAGATTTATCGTTCTTGTCTATTTTAATAAAATTAAAACATTGAAATTATTAAATAAAATATATTTGCTTTCCTTTAACTCATAGAGGTATTCCAAATCGGTATTTAAGTCGTTTTTCTTTTTTGTCATAGTCAAGTTGCATAATGAACACTATTAGATAAAGGATGTTGTATGAAAATTGGATTCATTGGCTTAGGACGTATGGGATTCCCACTAGCCTCACACTTAGTTAAAAATGGATTAGACGTAATTGCATTTGATTTAAACCCAACCCAAATTGAAAAATTTATTCAACTAGGCGGAAAGAAAGCTGAAAACATCCAAGACATATCAAAGGATGTAGATGTAGTCTTCACCATGCTACCTGGACCTAAACAATCCAAAGATGTGATCCTAGGTGATCATGGCATTTTAGCGAATTTGAGTGAAGGTAAATACTTAATCGAATTAAGTACGATCGATACAGACACTGTTGATTTGCTATATCAACATGCAAAAGAAAAGAATATTAAATTTGCAGATGCCCCTGTTGGTCGTCTGGCTGCTCATGCAGATGAAGGTAAGTCACTTTTTATGCTGGGTGCGGAAGCATCTGATTTTGACTATCTCCAAGATTTACTTTTAAAAATGGGTACAACTGTTTTGCATTGTGGCGAGCCAGGTGCCGGAACACGTATGAAACTCATTAATAATTTAATGGTGTTATGTTATTGCCAGCTTAACTCTGAAGCGCTGGTACTCGCTCAAGGTTTAGGCTTAGATACGAAAAAGACTTTTGATGTACTTACTGGCACTACAGCTTCAAATGGTCAGCTCAAGGAAAAATGGCCACAAAAAGTGCTGAATAATGATTTAACGCCCGGCTTTGATATTGCTCTGGGTTTCAAAGATTTAACCTTAGCTTGCCAAGCTGCTCAATCTACAGGCATTTCCCTTCCAGTTGGTAACGTAGTGCGTAACATGTTCCAGCTTGCACGTCATGCGGGTAAAGATGGTCAAGATACTTCCTCAATGACAGATTTTTGGGCTGAAGTAAACCAGATCGATAAAATCCGAATTTAATAGATTTCATTTCTTGAAAACAATAATTTTTAGAGCCTTTTGATATGCAATACAGCCAGTATATTTCAGGAAATTTTCGTGAGGGATCTTCCGAAAATGTATACGATGTCCTGAACCCTTCTACCCTAGAATCCCTGGGAAAATTAAAGTTTACGATTGCAACAGATATTGAAGAAGCCATTCGATCTGCCTCAGATGCATTCGAAACTTGGCGTAAAAAAACAGCTTATGAACGCTCAGTGCTGATTCGTAAAATTGCCAATCGTATATATGCACAAGTGGATGAACTTGCAGAGCAGATTTCATTAGAACTGGGTAAGCCCCTGCAAGAAGCTAAAAAGGAAGTACAAACTGCTGCCGAAATGTTTGACTGGGCCAGTGAAGAAGCACGCCGAATTTACGGTAAAACTATTGCGCCACGTACAGCAGGTATTAAACAAACTGTTGTTTATGAACCTGTGGGTGTAGTGGCTGCATTTTCTGGATGGAATGCTCCAGCAATTACTCCAGCAAGAAAAATTAGTGCGGCACTTGCTGCTGGCTGTTCAATTGTGATTAAACCTTCTGAAGAAACTGCCGGTATCGCGCTAAAAATTGCACAGATTATTGATGAATTGGATTTTCCCAAAGGTGTCGTCAATATGGTGTTTGGCAATCCAGAGGACATCTCGAATATTCTGTGTGAATCTCCGGATATTGCGGTGATTACCTTTACTGGTGCGACTTCTATTGGTAAAGCACTTGCAGAAAAAGCATCAAAGCACCTGAAAAAACTCACCCTAGAGCTGGGCGGTCATGCACCTGTGATTATCTGTGAGGACGTAGATGTTGAAAAAGTAGCAAAAGCTGCTGTTGCAGCAAAATACCGTAATGCAGGGCAAGTCTGTACTTCCCCTACTCGCTTCCTGATTCATGAATCTATATTTAATGAATTTAGCCAAAAGTTTGTAGAACACACCAAGCAGATTAAAGTGGGCAATCCATTTGATGCTCAAACCCAAATGGGGCCATTAAAAAATGCCCGTCGTTTAAAAGCAATTGATGACCTGGTGAAAAATGCACGTGATCTTGGGGTCGAAGTTGCCACTGGTGGAGAACAATTGCAGGATTTATCGGGCTATTTTTATGCGCCGACAGTGCTGATTCAGCCTTCCTTAGAAGTTCAAGTCAACCATATAGAACCCTTTGGTCCCATTGCTATTTTAAGATCTTTTAGTGATTTGGATGAAGCTCTGCAAGAAGCAAATCGTCTGCCATTTGGCTTGGCGGCTTATGCCTTTACCAACAATTTTAGTTACATTGAACGCATTTCAAATGAAATTGAAAGCGGTGTAATTAGTATTAACGATTGGCAGGCTTCTTTACCTGAAACACCTTTTGGTGGAGTGAAAGATAGTGGTTTAGGTACTGAAGGTGGTGCCGAAGGTATTCATGAGTTCTTGAAGATCAAGACGGTTAGAATAGCTTCCTGAAATAACATTTCTGAACAGCTTTAATCATAAAAAATATTAAGCCGAATTAATTAACTCGGTTTAATATTTTTTAAATCTTATGTTTTATTCAGCTAGAACTACGATCATTTAATCAGAATATTTAAGTCTATAAAGACTCGCTAAGCTTCCACAAAATGCAGCTAATGCACCTAACACAAGTATTGCTACTAAACTATTAGAAGAAAAATGTATACTTATCGCAACTACGGATGTGCCCACGGTCTGTCCTATAATCCTTGATATATTGAGCATACCCCCAGCAATCCCACTCCTACTCATAGCTAAGTTTGACATAAGCATACGTTGATTAGGCGCAAAAAATAGTCCAAAACCTATTCCACAAAAAAGCATTATTATGAAAATAATATATTGAGGTAATTCATCTGTAAAATAAGCAATATTCCCTAGCCCAACTGCTATAAGCAGAAGTCCAGCACCGCCTAAATAAGCCGGTGAAATTCTGTTAGAAAGCATTCCTGCCACTGGCCCAGTAATTGCCCCCATAAGTGGCCAGGCAAGAATAAATAGAGGAATTTCCTGTTTGGAGTAATTTAATGAAAAAAATATATAAGGTAAGGCAACTAAAGCTACGCCTTGGGTTACAAATCCAAAAAAAGCTGTAATTAAAGAAAAGCTGAAGATGGAGTTCTTAAATAGATCGATCGGAAAAATTGGATACTTGTGATTTTTATCCCTTAGATACAATAAAATACCCGAAATAATTCCGATGCTTAGAAATATTCCTGTATTTTTTAGGGAGTTTGAAATAGAGAAACTAGCTAAAGCAAAAATAATACTCGAAAACATCACCATACTTAACAGTGTTGATAATATATTGATATTTCTAAGTTTATGTACTTTATCTTTAGGAATACGGTGACATAAAAAGTAACTGACTATACCCATAGGAATATTTAACAAAAATATCCAGGACCAATGGAAGTGCGACAGTACTATGGAGGCGATAACAGGCCCAGTAACGAAGCCAAGTGCCAAAAGAAATGCATTAATTCCTAAGCCTAGGCCTAATTTTTCTGAAGGATAAAGTTGACGAATTAAAGCAATATTAGTGGCAAGGATCGCTGCTGCACCTAAGCCCTGCAAAGCACGTGCCCAGATAAGCTGTTCAATTGTTTGGGCAGAACCACAAAAGAATGAAGCGGTAGTAAATATAATTAAACCTATTTGAAAAATACGTCTATAACTTAATTTATCTGCTAAAACAGCTAAAGGTAAAATTAACGCAGCCATTACCAATTGATAGCTAGTAATGGCCCAAATAGATACAACAAAAGATATATTTAATTCATTACTAATATGAGGTAGAGCAAGATTAATCACTGCTATGTCTAAGTTAGACATAAAAATAGCGATGGATAGTCCTATTATCCCTAATGTAAATTCATTATTTCTAGTATTGGAATCGATTTTTTTATCAAGCATTTCGGTAGGACTTTAGCTGAATATGTGTTTGTTAATAGGTATTTGAAATTCCATAATTCCAAATACCTTAAAATTAATTAAATTTTTAATGAATTAATATTGATCTTATCTAATAACCAAATTTGATTTCTTAGTTCTTTCGCATGTTCTGCTGTGATGACACCATCCACCAACTCAAAGAATTTATGATCTAAATCTCCATCTGTTAATGGTGCTTCAGGATCGCCTTTTCGACATGGTGAGAAGTGCTCAAATGTTTGACCATTTTTGAGAGTGACTTTTACTTTAGCTGCGCGTTGATTTGGAAATTTAGAAGTTAATTCTTCATCACTTTCTAAAGTGAGTTTCTTCATTAACTCACGTGTTTCTGGTGATGCCATTTGCTCATCCGCAAAAGCATTTAATCGAACGCTGCCATACAGGAATCCATGAGATACCACATAAGGTAAGCTGAAACGGCATTGGAATGCAGATTCAGGATTAAAATTACCGGTCACATCTAATGCGGTTTGATAGGTTCGAACGGTAATGTTTTCAACATCGGAAAAGGATACACCTTTTTCCAGCAGGATTTGACGGATGGCGATAGCACCATCAATTGCCGCAAAAGTATGACCACAACAACCATGATTTTTTTGTGTCATTTTACACACATTATAGTCAACACCTAGTCCAGCTACAGCTTTATCCCAATTAGGATTTTTAGATAGAGCTGCACCAAATCCCACCTCTCCTTCCAAAATATCTAAAGCACCGGTAATGCCTTTAGCAGCAGATTTAGCTGCTGTAACGCCAATCGAAGCAGCATGTCCACCATGTAAAGCCTTAGTCATCGCATCAGATCGGAAGGCTTGTTGCAAACCTGAGGCAAACGTAGTTGCCGTTGCTACTGCATGAGCAAATATATTTTGGTCATGCGGATTAATTAAAAATGCTGCAGCCGCTGCACTACCGATAGCACCTACTGTGCCTGTAGTATGGAAATAGGAATAATGCGAAGGCTGTACTGCTGCACCTAAGCGGGTTGAGACTTCATAACCTATTACTACTGCTTTTAAGAAATCCAAACCGCTACGCTCATATTCATCAGCAATCGCAAGCGCTGCACTAATCACCGGTACCCCAGGATGGTAAACTGCATCTCTGAAAATGTCGTCGAATTCGATTGCATGGGATGTTGTACCTAATATCCAAGCAGCTGAAGAAGAAAAACCTGTTTTGTCTAAGCTTGGAATACGACTTTTACCTACACCCAGTTCATCTTCAAAGGTGGCAATAATTCTTGTACCTACATCACTCACAATTCCTGGATATAAAGCTGAGAACCAGTCAAGTACAACACGTTTCGCATGATGAAGTGTCTCTGGAGAGAGATCTCGCTTTGCTTCTAATGCAGCATACTCAGCATATTTCTGAATGAGTGTCGTCATATATTCTTTACATCCTTTTAATTAAGTTCTTCGATCAACCAATCCCTTAGTTCAATAATTTTTTCTAATTTTGGTGAGTTTTGTGGAACAACAAGGTAATACCCCATGTCACGTTTCAGCACATAGTCTGAGAAATAAACCAAACTACCATTTTCGATTTCCTGTTCTACGAGTTTAGTCTGTGCCATTGCAATACCAATTCCATCAATGGCTGCCTGATAGGCTAAAAGCGAGTTTGGGAGCATAAACTGGTCTGTTTCGGAACTTTCTATATTTTGTGCAGCTAACCAGTCTGTCCAATCTAATTTTCTATAGTTTGAATGTATAAGCTTATATTTATTTACGTCTTGTGGAGCTGGCGGACGAGTTAAATGGCTAATTAATGATGGACTGCATACTGGTCTGATCTCATCACTACATAAAAAATAGCTATCAACATCAGTCCAGTTGCCATCTCCAAATTGAATAGATGCATCTACATGCTCTGTCGCAAAATCTACGGGAGCAACAGCGGTCTTGATATTGACGCGTAATTTAGGGTTTTCAGCATGTATTTTCTGTAAACGTCTCACTAGCCATTTAGCTGCAAATGTTGAATATACGCGTAATGCAATATCATTATTTTTGCGATATGAACTCATACCACGGGTGGCAATAGCAATTTTATTAAAAGCTGGTCCTATTTCTGCATAGTATTTTTCACCAGCATCAGTCAGGCTAATGCCTGATCTTTCCCGCTTAAAAAATTCAATTCCCAGATATTCTTCAATCAAAGTAATTTGACGACTTACAGCAGATTGGCTCACGTATAACTCATCAGCAGCCTTGGTAAAACTTTTGTGTCGAGCAACACACTCAAATGTACGTAGGGCATTTAATGGTGGAATATCGCGCATATCAACCTCCTGTTGTAAAAGCACAGTATATGCAATAAATATTCTTCGTCTAAAGAAACTGGCTTATTAATAAGTCGTAGGATCAGTTCATGATCATGCTTACAAACTATGTTTCACAGCATACATTTTTATAGATAGGGTTAATTGCTAAAAACTCATACTCTTATGAGTTATAAAAAACAGCCTCCGAAGAGGCTGTTTTTACCTAAAAAATAAAAATGAAGAGTTTCAATAACGTCTACATGTTTGGGTATGAGAGGTCTTGCCTCACAAGAACTATCCAAATTACATATTTGGATAGTTTGGACCACCAGCACCTTCCGGTGTTACCCAGGTGATGTTCTGAGAAGGATCCTTGATGTCACAGGTCTTGCAGTGTACACAGTTGGCTGCATTGATCTGGAAGCGTTTAGAACCGTCATCATTTTCCATGATTTCATATACACCCGCCGGGCAGTAGCGCTGAGCTGGCTCATCCCATTTTGGCAGGTTCACGTTCACTGGAATTGAAGCATCGGTCAGTTTCAAATGCGCAGGCTGGTTTTCTTCATGCACGGTGTTCGATACAAACACTGAAGACAGGCGGTCAAAAGTCAGCTTGCCATCCGGTTTTGGATAGTTCGGCTTGAAGTTCACCGCATCAACAGTTTTCAATGTCTTAAAGTCTGGCACCAGGTTATGCAGGGTAAATGGTACTTTAAACACGTTCTGGTCGATAAAGTTGAATGCACCACCCATCCATTGACCGAACTTATGCATTGCAGGGCCAAAGTTACGCGCGCTATACAGCTCTTCTTTCAACCAGCTGTTGTTGAACTTGTCTGTATACGCAGTCAATTCTTTCACGAAGAAATCTTCGCCTTCAGTTACACGTGCAACTGCCAGGTCACCGCCTTTCTCTACACCGGCCTTGATTGCTTCAAATACCGCTTCACCGCAGAGCATGCCGGATTTCATCGCAGTATGTGAGCCTTTGATCTTGGCAAAGTTCAGGAAGCCCGCATCATCACCGATTAAAGAACCACCTGGGAAAGTGAATTTCGGCAGAGAGTTAAAACCACCTTTAGTTACCGCACGCGCACCATAAGAAATACGTTTGCCGCCTTCCAGATACTGCTTGATCAGTGGATGGGTTTTCCAGCGCTGCATTTCCATGAACGGATACATGTGTGGGTTTTCATAAGAAAGGTCCACGATCATGCCCAGGGTCACCTGGTTATTTTCCGCATGGTATAACCACCAGCCACCTGAAGAACCGGTTTCATTGAGTGGCCAGCCAGCACCATGCATGACCAGACCTGGTTTGTGCTTGGCAGGATCAATTTCCCATAGTTCTTTAATGCCGATACCGTAATGCTGTGGATCTGCATCTTTATCCAGGTTGAATTTCTGGATCAGGCGTTTACCTAAGTGGCCACGGCAGCCTTCAGCAAAAATCGTGTATTTCGCGTGCAGCTCGTAACCTGGAGTGAAGTTATGCGTTGGTTCGCCATCTTTACCAATGCCCATGTCACCCGTCTGGATACCTTTGACTGAACCATCTTCATGGTAAAGGATTTCAGAGGCAGCAAAGCCCGGGAAGATCGAGACTTCCAGTTCTTCTGCTTTCTGGCCTAACCAGCGCACCACATTGCCCAGTGAGATGACATAGTTGCCATCATTATGCATGGTTTTTGGCACCATCCAATGCGGAGCTTCTTGTGATTTTTCATCAGAGAGCAGGAAGAAGGTTTTATCTTCGGTAACAGGTACATTTAAAGGCGCACCTTCTTCTTTCCAGTTCGGGAACAGCTCGTTCATGGCACGCGGTTCAAGTACAGCACCAGAAAGAATATGAGCACCGACTTCGGAGCCTTTTTCCACGACACAAACGGACAGATCATTCAGGTTGTTTTCAATTGCAAGCTGACGGATTTTGATCGCAGCAGAAAGACCCGCAGGGCCTGCGCCTACGATGACTACGTCAAACTCCATCGATTCTCTATCAATTTCTGATTCTGGGAACATCCCTCTTCCACCTATTACCAATCAAATTACTATGTCGGTAAGTATAGAGAGGCGCTTATTAATTAAATTTCGGAAAACTCATCTGGGCAGAACATAAAGGAATAAAACGTATAGTTCATGAACTTACTTTATTAAAAATTATAAATTTTTTATATATATTATTGAGATTTAACGTTTATTTAATTAAAAAAAATATGAATCAGACTTTAGGTGAACATAAGTTAAATGAAGTGCACCATATCATAAGTTCATATAAGTACTACTCTTACGTAGATTTAATAATTTAAAGCCCTATTTTTTTTACTATAAAAAATACTCTTAAGCTCAAAATCACCCTGAGCATCAAGAATACGGATTCAAGTCGCTGCACGACCAGTCAGATAGCGACAGCCTTGCTCCCAATTTTGCAGAGTTCTTACACTGATATGCAAGCGTGTAGAAAATTCAGCCTAGGTTAAGCCAGTTCTCTCATACTTGTTTAATATCGTGAAATTCAAGCTCCGTAACTCGACTTATCTTGATTTCATTGCATTTGATGGCACCAGCTTCTTTGATTGAAGCAATCAGGTCATCAAATAAGTTGTTAGCTTTGAAATTGCTCCTTCGTTATATGACGCAGGTTTAAGATTTCTTAGTCAATCAGGTGATTTTACTGACTGTAGATGAAGCTCCCAGGAAAAAGATCTGATCATCCTCTGTGACTCAGTAATAAATTACACGGATAGCCCCACTTTTTCCTTTATTACCTTGAGTACTCATAAGCTCTTTAATCTACTTGGTAAAAAATACCGGTTTCAATGAATTATCTATGTGTAAGTACATCAATGGAATACAAAAAATTTAAAAGTTTTAGGATGAAAAAATAGGATATTTAAGCGGCTATTATTCAAAATATTAGTTATTAAATTAATAATAATCTTGATAATAATTTATATTTTACTTATGAAGTAAAGGTTATTTATCACTTTTAATTTCAACTAAAAATTAATGTTTTATTTTTTATAAAAAAATTTACCATTAAAAAATTTCAAGTTAATGATTTTACAAAAATTATCGTTATTATTTCTTGATTTAATAATGAACAACAATCGTGTCATTTAATAAAATAAATATTTTAAAATATAGCTAAGGTTTTCATATTAAAAGAAATAGAGACTATTAGGTATTATAAAACAAAAAAGTATTTTATGATAAGCATCTAATAAATATAAGTAAATTAATTTTAAATTAGCTATTAGAACTAAAATTGACATTTAATAAAAAAATCCATTGATTTATATGGATAAAATAATTTAAGCACCCTGAAATAAATCAAATTTTTAAATTTAATTCAGCATTATGAAAATAATTTAAAATAAAAGACTCACAAAATTTAATTTTATTAAACATTAAAAGTATTGAATGTTAAAATTATTGTTCTATATTAATTTAAAAGCAGTAATCTTTAAATTCTGCTTTACGTCTGTATATTAAATCTATGAGTATCAGTATAAAAATACTGGCTATAAGGCTTTCTTTTTCTGGAGAAATTTTAATGAGCAATTCAAATCTTTCACCACTATTACGCAGAAGTATGGGTTTTGATCGTTTCAATGATTTATTTGACTATGCCATGCAAACTGTTACGCCTAATTATCCCTCTTATAATGTTGAAAAAGTAGGAGAAAATGATTATCGAATTTCTGTTGCTACTGCAGGATTTAATGAAGACCAGCTTCAAATTAGTGTAGAAAATAAATTATTAGTTATCACCGGGAACGCTGAAGAAGAAAGTTCAGATTCAACGGTTGAATTCTTGCATAAAGGTATCTCTAAGCGTTCATTTAAACTCTCACTGCGTTTAGATGAGAACATGGAGGTACAACAGGCTAATTATGAAAATGGTTTACTAGCAATCGACTTGAAACGCAATATTGATGAAGGAAATATGTCGCGTCAAATTCCAATTGGGAATAAGTCTAATGAAAAAAAGCAGTTAGATGAATCTAAAGAAGAGTCTAAGTCAGAATAACTAAAAACTCCTGATTCCTTGTGTAACCTAGGATTCATATGACAAGAAAAGTATAACTCTCTAATTCTTTATTTTAATTATTTTTATGCTTAAGAATTAGAGAGTTAAATCATCCCTACCTCTGATTTTTTATAATTATTTATTGTTATTGTGAAACTGATTAGATCACTTATTGAGCAAATAATCATCCCACAAATCCTAAAATCCGATCGCTGACTTATAGATAAGTGTGATTAATATCACATAATTGATCAGGGCTACAGATGATTTGATTAAACAATTCATTCTTAAACTCTGAATTCTAGCTAGTCTCACCTTACTTTGAAAAATATCCCCAAGTAAGGTCAGCTATTCACTAAGAATAAGTCGCTCTTCTAATTTTTTCATCTGTCTTATATTGTGATAAAGCATATACTGCCCAGATCGCAGCCGGGATCCAACCCAGGATCGTAATTTGAAGAAATAAACACAACATTCCTGCGAATGGTCTGCCTATCGTAAAAAACAGTAACCAGGGGAAAAACAGAGCGATCAGAAGTCTCATATTACGTTCCTATGGATGCATTATTTCAGATGAATTAATTTCCAGTGAGGGGTAAATTAAACAGCTTATGATCACGTCTGTCTGTTAAATACTGATCCATTTGTGTAATTAATCTTGCTCTCGCCTGTCTATCTGCTTCAGTAATTTTCAACATGGAGGAGCTGATAAAATCTTTCTTTTCTTATCATCCTTTCGCATCTGTTCTTTTTCTTTGCCACATTCTCTTGCTATTTTATAGCCTGTATTTGAGCTTTTCTTGCTGTCTAAATTTCAGTAACGTTGTGCGAAATCATTCTTTAGACTGTGCGCTGGTGTAAGCATTTTCTATTTCAGGAGCATCGCATTGAATCTCCACGATATGTGATCAATAGTCACACCATGTTCGGCAAGCATTTCATAAAGTTCACGATAGTTAACAGCTATTCACAATACCAGCATTACGGCGTCATCTTACAGATTTAAGCTCATGACATATTCGATGAAACTTATGTAAAGGTGGAATTGACCATGATTTCATCTATAGGCAGTCAATTAACATGGCTATATGATAGATTTTCTTCTTTCTTCTTTCTTCTTTCTTCTTTCTTCTTTCTTCTTTCTTCTTTCTTCTTTCTTCTTTCTTCTTTCTTCTTCTAACCGCAATACCAAGTCAGCATATTGTTTATGAATTGATCAATATTGGATCGCACCTACAGTTGTTTTTGTTTTTCTAGTTGTCGATTGAATGTTTTTTTTAAGGATGTAAATAACTAACTCACTTGTCATTTGTAGATTATTTATAAATAACCAGATCAGTTTAGTATTCATAATCAGTGGTTTTTCCTAAAGTGTAATTGCTTAAACTAAAAAAGCAGGCACCTAAACGAGAATTGGGAACTTGCACTCTAGGGGGAAACTAGATCAACAAGAAAAATAACTTAATACTTAATATAAAACTCCAAACTTAAAAAATTCTTAATTTCCTTCAACAAAATGTAAAATCTTTTTTCATAAAAAAATTAAATAGAAATCCGTTTTTTAAGAGCTTTTTAAGCTTAAAAATTTAATTTAATCATATCTCGTATTAACTGAATCACTTCTATATGTCCTTCTACCGTTCACCCTATAAAGGGACCGCGGGACTCCAGCGTATTTTAAATGCGACCCGATACTCCCTTGCCGGCTTTAAAACAGCTTTTCGATATGAAGCGGCCTTTAGGCAGATCCTGCTGATCAACCTTATTTTGATTTCTCTCAGCTTTTGCATGCCAGTTAGCCGAGTAGAACAAGCGCTGATGGTGGCCGTGTGCTTGCTAGCATTGATTGTTGAACTCATTAACTCAGCCATTGAGGCCGTGGTGGACCTATGGAACCGCATGAGTTATCCAAAAATGCCAAGGATATGGGCAGCGCCGCCCAGTTTGTGGCACTCAGTTTAATTGCCCTGACCTGAGGCATCATTTTAGTGGGTCACTCGATCTGATCCCCGCTCCTGCTATAGCTACAAAAATGGAATATTTAAAATGCTACCTGAGCGTCCGCAGTTTTTACTAATACAAACATTGCTATTAATTTTCAGTGTTTTGATTCTCTGGATTTTTTTTGAAATAGGCGGAACGATTGATTTACAGCTGATTTATCCTTTCATTGATGATTAGGGCAATTTCCCCTCCGGCAACACTGGCCGCTCACAGAATTAAATCATCGTTATGTCAAAGATCTGCTTATTCTGGTGTATATCGTTGTTTTTGTCGGCTGGGTAATATCATTAAAGTGGCAATCCTGGCATGAACGGCGTTGGGAATTTGGCTATTTTTTTTGTATAGTGATATCTTCAACAGCCTTGATTGGGACTCTCAAATCTCAGTCGGCCCATGCTTGCCCCTGGAATATGGTCATTCCAACTCATGATGGTGTTTTATGGGATTTTAGTGCCACTACCGGACACTGTTTCCCTGGGGGACATGCATCCAGCGGTTTTACCTTGATGGCAGGCTATTTTGTTTATCGCATTTCAAACCAAAAGCGGGCCAATTTTTTTCTGATCGCTGCGATAATTTTAGGTTTAGCCATGGGCTGGGCAATATGCTGCTCCAGATCCAGTTCCAGACCGCCATGTGATAATTTCTTATTGGTATCTGCCGCCCCTGAATTTTTTAAACCACTACGGCGCATTAAGGCATAAATACGGGCCAGTAGCTCATCGAACTCATAAGGTTTAATCAGGTAATCATCTGCCCCCTGATTTAGCCCATCCACCCGGTTTTGTAACTGGTCCCGTGCAGAAATAATCAAAACGGGTAAATTTGGAAACTTCTGCCGGATATTTTAAGCACCAGCATGCCATCCATCATCGGCAGGCCCAAGATCCAGCAGCACAATATCATATGCCTGTTGTTGTAACTGTTTTAAGCCACCAATGCCATTGTTCACCCATTGCACATCAAATTGATGCAGCTAAGGTTTCAGTCGACTCGGCAATCATAAAGTCGTCTTCAATAATCAAAATTTTATGCATCTCAAGCTCTGTTTTTTAATGATGATGAGCACTGTGCAAGCATATCATTTTCCGGATCAGTCACTTGCGTTTTTATATCCAGCAAGCTTAACAAACTGGCGAAAAGATGGTCGTGACTGCGCGCCTGTTCGGTCTGTGCTTTAAGGCAGTCCACCTGCTGAGTATTGTGCTGCTGCCAGGCATCTGAGAACCACATCAGCATGGGGACATGGGTCTGCTGCGTTGGTGCCATTCTATAAGGTGCACCGTGCAGATATAGGCCATGCTCTCCGGTAGACTCTCCATGATCAGAAAGATACCAGAAACCGGTTTGATACTGTTTTTGTTGCTCCAAAGTTTTGATGATTTGAGCGAGGACATAATCTGTATACACAATGGAATTATCATAGCTATTCTTCAGCTCGTCAGCGCTACATCCCTGGATGGCATTGGTATTACAGGTGGGTTGAAACGGCTGATACGGCGCTTTGGAGCGTTTGAAATACGCCGGACCGTGGCTACCCATCTGGTGCAGGACGATTAACTGGGGTGTCTGATTGTTTTTGTCCAGATGTGACAGATAATCTTGCAGGCTATCCACCAGTATTTCATCAAAACACTCACCTGCAGCATCACACCACTTCTGTTTCAGTTGTGCTGGAATCTGATATTTTTGCACCCGGTCACAGGTACTTTTACAGCCCGAGTTGTTGTCAATCCAGGTCACCTGATAACCAGCCCGCTGGGCGATATCCAGTAAGCCTTCACGGTGGCTGGCCAACTGTTCATCATAGGCTTGTCGTGGCATTCCTGAAAACATACAGGGTAATGAAACGGCTGTCGCAGTCCCACAGGAACTCACCTGATTAAAATTAATGACCTGCAACTTGCTCAGTTCAGGATTAGTATTTCGTGCATAGCCATTTAAGGCAAAACTCTCGGCACGTGCAGTTTCTCCCACCACCAGCACCATCAATTTGGGTTGGGTCGGTACTTGAGACTGCTGAAGCAGATGTGCATCTTCGCCGAAAGCCACCAAAGGTAAATTCATTTTAGGTGCTTTCTTTTTATAATAAGACAAAGTAGACGCAATACTGTTTTGTGGGGAAAGCATACCCTTGAGGTCCCGATGCTCCCGGAAGATGGCTGCATAATCGACATAGAAACAGAATAATAAACCCAGAATCAGGCCAGCTGAAAGTACACTGCTGAGGCTTTTATGCAACACTTGACGCCCTAATGATGCAGGTTGAATTTTAAGTATCCAGACTATGCAAAGGGGAAGAATCACAAACACCAGTGTCCAGATGACCAGTCGCATTGACCAGAGATCACGGACTTCACGTGCATCGGTCTGCAACATATTCTGGATCTGGTCGGGGGTGATGATGACCCCTAGACTATTGACAAAATAGGCACTAAAGCCGCCCAGAATGATCAGGACACTGGCCAGTATCCTGGCATTCCATTTCCAGTTCAGCCACTGCAATACCAGATTGTAAAAGCCAATAATGACCAGGACTGTAGCAGCCAAAAACACCCCTGATTTGAAGCTGGTATAGGGTGTAAGTTGATGTATCTTCTGATAAAAATTAAAGTTTAATACCAGGCCCAGCCAAATGGAGAGCAACAGGTTAAAGCTTGAAAGAGTGAGGGTTTTTTTTTGTATTTGACCCAACCCCGTAGTACGTTGGAGCAGCTGATGCATTATGAGTAGCTCAAAGGCTTTATACGATACTTTAGCTTAAAATATGAATCTTAGAAATGGCTTAAAGTCGCCAGCATTGATAGCAATCGCCAAAATCGTGGTATTGAATCTCTAAGCCACCAGAATGCATAACAGAAAAACCAGAATTAATTTTCAGAGAGTGTTTTTATATCAATCACAAAACGGTATTTTACATCACTCTTTAACATACGCTCAAAAGCTTCATTGATATTGTGCATTTCAATCATTTCCACATCAGCAACAATATGGTGCTCTCCACAAAAATCAAGCAATTCTTGAGTTTCCTTAATCCCGCCAATCACCGAACCCGCAATCGATCTTCTTCCCATAATCAGTGGAACTGAATTTGCACTAATTTCGCCTAGATACCCAACCAGTACGATAGTTCCATCTAAGGTGAGCGTTGGAATATAAGCTTCCAGGTCATGGTTGTAAGGTACGGTATCTATAATTAAATCAAACTGATTGACGACTGAACTCATTTGAGCTTCATCTGTTGATAACACTACATTATGAGCACCTAACTGTTTTGCATCCTGTTCTTTGTTTATGGAACGGGTAAATAATGTCACGTCTGCACCTAGAGCATTGGCCAGTTTAATTGCCATATGCCCTAAACCACCTAAGCCCACGACTGCAACTTTACTGCCCTTTCCAATATTCCAGTGACGCAAAGGTGACCAAGTGGTAATTCCGGCACAAAGCAGTGGAGGCACAGCCTTGGTATCCAGATTTTCAGGTACCTTTAATACAAAATCTTCAGCACAGACAATTGTTTGTGAGTAACCACCATAAGTTGGACGCTGATCATAACGATCGAGGCTGCCATAAGTCTGAATATTCCCTTCTTTACAATACTGCTCTAGTCCTGCATGGCAGGCTGAACAGGTTCGGCATGAATCCACCATACAGCCAATTCCTACCAGATCACCCACTTTATATTTTGTGACTTTAGAACCAATCGACGTAATGCATCCTACTATTTCATGACCCGGTACTAAGGGATAAAAACTAAATCCCCAGTCATTTCTGACTTGGTGTAAATCGGAATGACAAACACCACAATATTCGATTTGGATCACGACATCATCCTCACGTGGTATTCGGCGTTCAAACTTAAATGGTACCAAGGGACTTTGTGGTGAATGTGCAGCATACCCTAATACTTCGTTGTTCATATTTTTCTCGCATAGATCATGGGCAGGATAAAAAATTGATAATAAAAATTCATTCTGCATTATTGATTTTGAAAACTAACTGAAAATTTTAATAATTTAGGAGTTGGTATTCTTAATTTAATATAGTGTAAAAGAGGAAAAAGAATTACACATGATTAAAACAGTATAAAAATGAAACAGGATATTCGTGATCTGGTCGCTTTAAAAGATGGACTGAAATGCATTAAATAATAATGGTCAATCAGTCCTTCTATCTTGGGCGTCATGATGAAATATCAGCAAATTTTTATAAACTAAATAATTAGAATAATATAATAAGTTTATAGTTTATAGTTTATAAATTAGTCAAGAGTCTGCTCTCCTCCACCATTTACGAATAATGTTTGCCCGGAAACCCAGGAAGACATTGGAGAAGCAAAAAACAATACTGCGTTTGCAATATCTTCAGCTTCACCCAGACGCTGTAAAGGAGTATGAGCTAACATTTTTTTTTCAATTTCCGGCGTAAGTACTTTTGCTAATGCAGCAGTCCGTATTGCGCCTGGGCCAACCGCATTGATTCTGACCACAGGTCCAAAATCGTGGGCCAAGTTGGCACCCATATGATTAAGGGCAGCTTTTGAAGAGGCATAGCCACTCATGGCTGGGCTTTTATTAATGGAACTCATGGAGGTAATATTGACGATTGAGCCATATCCGGCTTCATTCATATAAGGAACAACCAGCTGGCAAAGTCGCCATGCTGCAAATACATTTAACTTAAAGTCTCTTATAAAGTCCTCAACCATAATTTTTGAAGGTGATTCCCGACCGCCGCCGCCGCCGCCCGCATTATTTACTAATATATTGATGGCTCCAAAAGCTTTCAGGGTGGTTTCTACGGCGTTTACAAGATTGTCATCTTCCAAGATATTGCAAGCCACACACTGGACTTCACCTCCTGTTTTTTCACGAATTTCTTGAGCGGCCTGATTGGCCATCTCTTGATTTAAGTCCGCAATCATGACCTTAGCCCCTGCTTGAGCAAGCACAAGAGCACAGGCATGGCCAATTCCTGCTGCACCGCCGGTAACCAAAGCCACTTTGTCTGATAAATTTAATAGAGAGTTTTGCATGATAATGAATACCTTTTTTATTGATACATCGTCATATAATTTTATGAGTTCAGTATTTCTGCTCTATCATAAATTTTTAGTGCCTTGAAAAGGCATATTAGCCTGCAGGATTCATTTTTAATTGTAATTACAGTTGTAATTGTAATTTTTATTAATAAATCAAAATAATATTTACATTGTGTTTTTATAAAAAATGAGTTTATGGGAGTTATTTTAAATTATAAAGCTCATAACCAAATTGAAAACTGTATTCAATTTTACCTATCGTATATAACGTAGAAAAGATCGAATACAGGTTTTGTTATGTCTTATTTAATAATTAAAAATTCTTACATTACCAAAAATGATATTGAAACCATTGCTCCTCCCCTTTATGGGCACAAAAAGCACCCACCCCATTAGAAGGCTTTAATAAAAATCATGAATAAAATTTTCATAATTTTTTGTTCAAACTATTATTCAGTCTCCTCTAATGAGTCGCGATGCAACTCATTCACTGCTGTCCCTTTTTGTGCCATCCATGCATCACGGCGCTTAAACAGTAAAGGTGTGACTCGATTGACTTCATCTATTAAGATTTGTAGATCTGCATTTAGTAATTTGCCATGCTCTGCGACCACTTTTCCGCCGACCATGGTCATCACTACATCCTGACCTTGTACGGCATGTACAAGATTGGAATACAAATTAAATAACCTACCTTCGTCTACCAAAGGTGTCATGCGGGGGGTAGCAATATTTACAGCAATAATGTCGGCCAATTTCCCAACTTCCAGACTCCCGATTTGATCCTGCATCCCCAAGGCTTTTGCCCCTATGGATGTTGCCATCTGGCACACAGACCATGCATCTAGAGCAGCTGCATCTAAAGAAGAAAATTTAGCCAGCAAAGACGCTGTTTTCATTTCTTCAAACATATCTAAATTATTATTTTCTTTTTCCCCATCGGTACCCAAACCAACAGCAATACCCTGCTCCAGCATTGCATTTACTGGTGCAGCACCTGATGCCAGTTTCATATTTGAAATAGGATTATGCGCTACACCTACATTGTGTGCTTTCAAAATCTTTATTTCACTCGCATCTGCCCAGACACAATGTGCCAATAAAGTATGAGGCACATCTAAAAGACCCAGTTTT
This sequence comes from Acinetobacter sp. BY419, assembly GCF_019038395.1. Taxonomy (GTDB): domain Bacteria; phylum Pseudomonadota; class Gammaproteobacteria; order Pseudomonadales; family Moraxellaceae; genus Acinetobacter. The sequence continues at coordinate 59,877 of NZ_JAGFXZ010000009.1, read as the reverse complement.
TCCAATGTTTGAATGGGACGTACACCATAGCGGCGCAGGTTTTCCTGCACATCAAACTGGCTTTCATTACTATGAGTATGAAAGCCAGTTTGATAATCCTGACATAAGCTTTGGATACGTTTGAGCGCATGTGCCTCTGCATAAAACAGATGTTCTAAGCCAACCCATACCTGAATTCGACCATTAGCTTGTTGATGCCAGCGGTTAATTAAGGCTTCATTACTTTTTAAGGTTTCAAAATAGTTGTGGTCAGGGTGCTCTGCTACATAAGGTACCAAAACAGCACGGATTCCGAGCTGTTTCGCAGCTTCTGCACTGCCATCCATACAACGCCACATATCGACAATGGTCGTGGTACCTGACAACAACGCCTCTGCATAACATAAATAGGACGCGATTTTAGCATCTTCAGCTGTCAGTACCCGATGCATTGGATCGATAAACTGCTCAAGCTAGTCCCATACCGGCAGGCCTTCTGCTGTACCTCTTAACAACCCAGAATGACAATGAGTATTGATTAAACCTGGCATTAAAAGCGCATGAGGATAATCCAGAACGATCACATGCGGATATTGCTGAATGAGCTCCGCCTTCGTTCCAATGGCTTTGATTTTTTGATCATCAATTAATACGGCGCCATTTTTAATACACTCATTTTTCGCCTTCATGGTCAGCACATAGGCTGCTGTTAATATTTTCATTGTTTCTACTCAAATATTTTCTATTTTATTAACCAGGGCGTGGTTTAGGGTACGAAGGTTTTACCTAAAGAAGCCGGTAAGTTCATTTTTAATACTTTCTTATTCCGCGAGATTATGACCAACACCACGATAGTGGCCAAATACGGTAATGCTGCAAGCAGCTCAGTCGGGATTTTGATGCCAAGCGCCTGAGCATGAAATTGCAAAATGGTCACCCCACCAAACAGGTAAGCACCAAGCATTAAGCGTGTAGGTTTCCATACGGCAAATACCACCAAGGCAATTGCAATCCAGCCTCGCCCGGCAACCATATTTTCAATCCACATTGGCGTATATACAGTCGATAAGAATGCACCGCCAATACCGGCCATTAGGCCACCAAATAGTACTGCCCCATAACGAATCGCCAACACGTGATATCCCATGGCATGCGCACTTTCCGGTGATTCTCCCACTGCCTTGAGCAGCAAACCTAAACGGGTTTTCGCCAAGACAAACCACACCAGAAAAAAGGCCAAGATCGACAGATACACCACATAGTTTTGCTGAAATAAAATCGGACCCAATACCGGAATATCTGCTAATAGGGGAACGTTAAAATTGGCTAAACCGGGTAAAGCCATACTGACGTAGTTCTGCCCCAAGAATGCGGAAATACCCAGTCCAAAAATAGTGAGAGCTAGACCACAAGCGGATTGATTGGTACTTAAAGACAGCGTAAAAAAGGCAAAAATCAGTGCCATCAGCATCCCTGCCACACCACCCATCAATAGCGCACTAAACACACTGGCATCGTATTGTGCAGCAAAGGCAAAGCCGGCAATGGCACCGACCAGCATCATGCCTTCTACCCCGAGATTAATCACCCCACTACGCTGTGTCACCAATTCACCCAGACCGGCAAAAATAAGTGGCGTTGCTGCTGCAACAGTACCTGCAAGAATTGCGGTTAATTCTAAAGCCATATCATGCTTCCTTCTACTGTAGACAACATTGGATTAAGAGCTGGTTGCTGCGGACTGAGGAACAGGCACAACATTCTTTTTGGCAAAACGGTAACGGTTTTCAATCAAGGCATCGGAAGCCAGCAGGAAGAACAACAATAAGCCCTGGAAAATACCGGTAATCGCGACCGGAAGCTGTAATTGCATTTGTGCCATTTCACCGCCTAAATAAATCAGTGCCATGAAGCAGCCCGACAGCACAATACCAATCGGATTCAAACGACCCAAATACGCTACGATAATCGCTGCATAGCCATAACCTGGAGACAAGTTAGGATTAAGCTGACCAATAGGTCCGGAGACCTCACAAATTCCGGCAATACCCGCCATCATTCCGGATATCACCAGACTCATCCAAATGGCTTTTGAGGAGGAAAAACCGGCATATTTAGCAGCCAAAGGTGCTTGGCCACTAACTTCCAGTTTATAAGCGGTCAGGCTTTTACGCATAAAGACCCAAAACACCATCACTGCCAGTAAAGTAATAAAAATAGAGGCATTAATCCGGGTACCTTCCATAATTAATGGCAAGGTCGAACTGTCACTAAACATCACAGATTGCGGGAAATTCATCCCTTCCGGATCACGCCATGGCCCATTGACCAAATACAGCAGCACAAAAAGCGCGACATAATTCATCATCAATGTAGTCAGGGTTTCTTCAGCATTGAAATGCGTTTTCAAAAGTGCCGGGATTGCTCCCCAAAGCGCCCCACCGAGTGCACCCATGAGCACCATTAACGGTAGAATCCACCAGCCTATTTGCTCATGAAATAAAATCGCAATACCACCGCCAAAAATTGCTCCCATCGTGAGCTGGCCTTCGGCGCCGATATTAAATAGCTTGGCACGAAATCCGACCGCTAGTCCCAAGGCAATCAGGATGAGAGGTCCGGCTTTGACTGCCAGTTCACTCCAGCCATAAGAAGATGCCAAGGGTTCAATAAAGAAGATATACATTGCCTGGGCAGGATTGATGCCCAGAATTAAAAATAAAATGCTGCCTACAATGAGCATGGTAACCAGTGCAATGACAGGTGAAAGCCACTTCATCATTTTAGATGGATGTTCACGTGGTTCTAGTAAATGCATGTCATTGCCCTCTTAATCTGTCTGTATGCTTGTTTTCTAGGAGTATTAAGCATGAACTTGTTGCTCCTCTGCATTTTCCACTGACAGGTCATGGCTGCGAATACCTGACATCAATACCCCAATATTTTCAGCATTGGTTTCATCTGTTTGAACAGGCGACGATAATTCACCATTGGCCAGTACGCAGAGGCGATCGCTGATCTCAAACAGTTCTTCTAATTCTTCTGAAATCACTAGAATGGCGACTCCTTGTCGAGAAAGGTCAATCAGGGTCTGGCGAATAAACATGGATGCGCCAACATCTACACCCCATGTCGGTTGAGCCACAATCAAGAATTTTGGATTTTGTAAAATTTCCCGGCCCACAATAAATTTTTGTAAATTCCCGCCGGACAAAGAACGTGCTTCAGCAGAAGCCCCGCCCGCTTTAACGCCAAATTTTTCAATAATTTTTTCTGCAAAAGTAGTGATATCTGAGAATTTAATCAGCCCCCAGCGGGTATACTTCTGCCGATAGGCAGTAAGCAGTGCATTTTGTGCCAGTGTCATATTCGGTACGGCGCCTCGCCCCAAGCGTTCTTCAGGTACAAAACCTAAACCCAAGTCACGCCTTTGTCCGGGACTGAGTCTGGAAATGTCCTGCTGGTCCAGAAAAATACGACCATTTTTCAGACTGTTTTCACCTGACAATAAAGACAGTAATTCTGCCTGGCCATTGCCGGAAATCCCGGCAATACCGACAATCTCACCGGCATAAATATTTAAGTTGATATTTTTTAAAGACATGCCAAAAGGGTCATCGGATTGATAGCCTAGATTTTCAACCTGAAATAACATCTGCTGTGTACTTGAATATTCTTGGCGTAAATAGGTAGGTAAATCACGGCCAATCATTAAACGTGCTAAATCACTGGTGCTGTTGTCTTTAGGATTAACGTTTCCGGTAACACGTCCATTGCGTAAAATAGTCGCCTCATCACACAGTTCTTTAATTTCATGCAGCTTATGGCTGATATATAAAATCGAAACGCCTTGAGATGCCAATAAACGCAAAGTCTTAAACAGTTGTTGTACCGCTTGCGGAGTCAATACTGAAGTGGGTTCATCTAAAATAATTAAAGCCGGGTTTTGTAATAGACAGCGAATAATTTCGACGCGTTGCCGTTCACCCACCGATAAAGAATGTACTTCACGGCGAGGGTCGACGGGTAAACCGTATTGTTCCGAGACTTCAATAATTTTTTGGTTCAGGACTCTTAAGTCGATTTTTTTATCTAGACCCAGTGAAATATTTTCCACCACAGTCAGTGTTTCAAACAATGAAAAATGCTGATAGACCATCCCGATACCCAGCTTTCTCGCCATCGACGGGCTATCGATTTTAACTTCCTTGCCGTTCCAGAGCATTTGTCCTTCATTGGCCCTGGTTGCGCCATAAATGATTTTCATCAGGGTACTTTTTCCGGCACCATTTTCACCCAAGATAGCGTGAATTTGTCCAGGTTGAACGGTTAAATGTATCTGGTCATTTGCTTTCAATGAATTGTAACGTTTACAGATATTAATGAGCTGTAAACGTGGCACACTCGCAAAAGATATTGCGTTCATCTCTTGCGTATGAGCAGATATATCATGTTGAGAAGTCATCATAGGCGCTCTATTCAATTCTGCGACAGTGCGGCACCCATCTGAAGTGCATCGGCATTCAGATGGATGAAAATAAATTCGAAGTTATTTAATGGCTGAATCTAACTAGCCTTATTTTGGTAACGAACCCTCTACACCTTTCACGTAGTAGTTCATTTTGCTTAATGCGGCATCATTTAAGCTTTTACCTTTTGCCAAGACCAAAGTGCCATCCTGTTTGTAAATTGGACCGGTAAATGGATGAAGGGTTCCTTTTTGAATCGCATCACGCACACTCAGTGCCTTGATTTTTGTGGCAGCAGGAACAGATGGACCAAAACTTTCGATATCTACTGCTTTTTGTTTGACGCCGTACCAGAGTGCGCTCGGTTTCCAGGTTTTATTAGTGACTTGAGTCATCACTGGGGTATAGATTTTTTCCCAATGTAGAACGGATGCTGCAAGATGCGCCTTAGGTCCAAATTTACTCATGTCAGAATCCCACCCGAAAGCAAATACGCCTTTTTGTTCAGCTGCTTGTACTACTGCAGGAGAGTCGGTATTTTGCATCAGAACATCTGCACCTTGAGCAATCAGTGCCAAAGCCGCATCACGTTCTTTACCTGGGTTAAACCATGAATTTACCCAAATCACTTTGGTTTTAATTTTTGGATTTACACTTTGTGCTCCGAGGGTATAGGCATTGATATTACGTACCACTTCCGGAATTGGGAAAGATGCCACTACACCGAGTACATTATTTTTGGTTTTTTGACCTGCGACTACACCGAGCATATAAGCACCTTCATAGGTACGAACGTCATATACCCCTAAATTTTTCCCCTGCTTATAACCTGTTGCATGCATAAATACCGTATTCGGAAATTGCTTAGATACTTTCTCCATCGCATTCATATAACCGAACGAGGTTGCAAAAATGACTTTGTTACCTTGCTGTGCCAGATTGCGGATCACTCGTTCAGCATCAGCCGTTTCGGGAACATTTTCGATATAGGAAGTTTTATATTTTCCAGCCAGTGCCTTATCAGTTTTAATACGGCCTTGGTCATGAGAATAAGTCCAGCCATGGTCACTGGTTGGACCAATATAAACAAACGCGGCTTTATCTTGAGCCTGAGCATTCCCCATTGCTGCCATGCCCACTACACTACTTGCCAGCAATGCACCCACTAATTTTTTGAATCCAGTTTTCAATGTCTTTTTTTCTTTCATTCTCTTCTACTCTTGGTTGTTCAGTGTCACAAGACACACACCATTAAAAATGGCTTTACTCGAATGAGCTCAGTCTGTTCAATATATCAATAGCAATAAACATTCCAGATTGATTAAAATATCCTCTTTTAAAATAAATTTTATTTAAAATAATGGTCTTCTTGAATATTTTAATTTAACTAAATAGGAATATTACTTTATGATTTTGAATAAATGAATCATGATTGAGCATAAAAATATTAAGTGTTATTAAATTGTGCATTTTTATATTAATATTAATTTTGATATAAAATAAAAAATCCCATTAAAAATGGGATTTTTTTGGGGTTTGACTTAATGGTTTTGCCAGAACTGCTGCTGTAAACTGACCATTTCAGCTTCAATCTCGACAATCGGACCGATCAGATCAATGTCTTTTTGCCCATGGCTAAACACATAATGGGAACTGACACTCATGGTGGGATTTTCATGATGGTTACCCGTGCAGGTCAGTAAGCGTTCCTCTGACATACCATAAACAACACGGCCAATATTGGCCCAGTAAATGGTTCCAGCACACATGCAGCAAGGCTCAACAGCAGTATATAGTGTACATTGCCATAATCTGCCGGGTAGTTGGTTGCTGCCACACGCGCAAGCGTGGATTCGGCATGATTGACCGTATCAATATTGCATTGAGTCAATAGAATCGTCTCATGATCCGGAGCAATCAAAATTGCACCAAAAGGATGATGACCCAATTGCATGGCACGCCGTCCAACATCATTTGATAAACGCAAAAACTTTAATATCTGTTCCTGATCTGGACGGTGCATTAAAATAATCCTGTATTTTAAATTTAATATCTGTTTATATTGAAAATAGGATCTAGATTTAAATAAATATCAATATTATTTAAATACTCTCAACCCATTTTAATTCTTGTTTTTATTTAAACAACATAACGTTTACTTAAACCACATTCGGCTAATATTCTACGGTACGTGGTTGAAGATCGGTCAGCTTCAAAATGCGCTTCCATGGAAATATCGAGCGGTAATTCTTCGGGTTTTTGGCTTTCAACCATATCCTGATCTTCTGCAAAGATTTGTGCATTAAAGTCATAGACAGCCTGTAAATCACCTGTGGTATCGAAGTTACGTGTCAGTGGCACGAATAAACGGGTTTTATTGTGTGATACCGGACAACAGGCATTCAGAATTTTTAACAGTCCTTGCTCTGGAAAATGTACCGTCAACACTGCAGAAAATGGTGGGTAGACATCAAATACCCGTTTCCATAAAAAGCCTTCCGGTGCCAGATCCTGAATGCCATGTGGATAGTTACTGACATTACTGACATATTCAGTATGCAAGCCGTAATCTGTACGCTCGGTAGTATATTTAGGTACAATCTGATTATCAGGATCAGCGAAAGAACCATGATGTACCCAGGCAAAATGTGCAACATCAATAAAGCCTTCCAGCTGACGTCCACTTGAGCCTCCAATATCGACGAAAGGCGGTAAAATCGCTTGATGATCGGACATGTCCCAAGTATCCAAGACAGGGAAATTGGCTTTTGATGGGTCACGGCTAAAAATACTGGTCCAGATCAAACCGTATTTTTCGACTACTGGAAATTTAGTTAGTGAAAAGCGATCAGAAATCTTGGTCAGCTCGGGCTGTGCCGGAATTTTGACACATTTTCCTTCCCCATTGTAGTGTAAGCCATGATAAGGACAGACAATGTTTTCGCCGGACACCCAACCTTTGGTCAAGGGCACACCCCGATGTGGGCAGATATCACGCACCAAATGAATTGTGCCACTTTCCGTTTTATACAGTGCTAGTTTGACATCAAGCAGCATCACTTGTTGAGGTTGAATCGAAACGTCTTGAATACGTGCAACCGGATACCAGTGATGAACCAGAATATCCCAGTCCTGATCATCAAACTGGCTATAACAGGGCTTGTTGAATAAATTGGTGACTGGAATTGCATTCATATAAAACCTATTTTATGTTTTGTTGCCTTATCTTTTTACAGACCTCAAAAAGTGCATAAATATGCAATCCGGGCTGTTCTTATTATTGAAATTACTTAATTTTTTACCATTCTGTCTATTAGAGTGTTTCGTATAAATCATTCTAAAAATTAGAACACTCCATTGGAAAACTGATGGATGCGTCAATAAAAACTCCTCATTTGGCATAAAACTCGCATAACACCTTTTATCTAAAATGTTAATTTGAATAAAAGGTGGTTCTAAGCTTGACTAAATTGATGAATACGCCTTTTTCTCGATTTTCAGAATATTTTATAGCTGTGGCAAAAACCGGCAGTTTACGCAAAGCTGCAGATCAATTATTTATTTCCGTGTCTGCTGTACACCGGCAAATTGCGCTGGCTGAAGAGGAATTGGGAATTGTCTTGTTTGAGCGTTTGCCTAGTGGTTTAAAACTTACCCTTGCCGGTGAATTGCTCTATGCCGATGTGTTGAAATGGCAAAAAGAATTCCAGCAAACACGAATCCGTTTTGACGAGATTCAGGGGCTTACGCGTGGAAGCATCGAATTTGGTTTAATCTCGGCCTTAAATGATGGGTTTGTCATGCAGTCTATGCAATATATGTATGAAAACTATCCCTGGATTAATTTTAATATTCGGGTCGCTGACAGTGAAGTGGTCGCCAAGAAAATTATCGACGCAGAACTGGATTTCGGTTTAATTCTCAATCCAAAATCACATCAACATCTTGAGGTGGTTCATTTCCTAGAATTACCTTTGGGTTTTGTGATGGGAACATTACATCCACTCGCTCAAGTAGAAAAGATTTATTTTTCAGATACCTTAAATGACAATCATTTTATTCCTTCAGAACCCTTAATTATCCATGATTATGTGCAAGCCATGTATAAGCATCATAAATTCATCCCTGCACGTAAAACTGAATCGAATGATATACGCCTGATGAATGCTTTAATTAAAGAGAATTTAGGCATTGGAATCTTTAGCTATCTGGATGTTTTACCTGATGTTGAACGAAATGAACTGGTCTTTAAACCAATTTTAGAAAGAGGTCTGCATCCGCTGACCATTGCCCTGTGTGTGGCGCCAAAACGCCAAATTTCACGCGTTTCGCAGTTGATGATTAAACATATTACTGAGCAGATGGAAGCCTTGAAAACCAAAATGCAGCAACTGTAATCTTTTAAGAATGCAACGGTATCCTATAAAAAAACCGCAATGACCAAAATCGCGGTTTTTCAATATGGATGGATGAGATTTACTGGGTTTAATCCAGTGGATTACCCACAATATTACTGATAATCCCTTTCATAATATGGGGACCTTGCTCTTTACGCAGGTCGTCATACCAGGCCTGGGTAATCTGCTCATCTTTCATATGTGTTACATCACAACGTTTACGTGCACGCAGGACCAGTTCATTGGCACGTTCATTCCGCTTGTTTTGATAGCGCTTTAAAGCATCCTCCAAACCTAAGGTGTTAATTTGCAAGGCACGAGATAAATAAATCGAATCTTCCATCGCCTGGCAGCCCCCTTGTCCAATATCAGGGGTGGTGCTATGTGCGGCATCCCCTAAAATCACGACACGTCCCTTATAGAACTGGGTAAAGGGTTCAATATCGTGAATTTCGACCCGATTGGTTTTTTGTTCATCAATGCTGTCAATCAGGTGTTGAACCGGTGGGCACCAACCGGAAAAATACTGTTTTAATAAGGTCTTATATTCTGTCCGGTTATTTTCTAAACCCACAGGCAATGGCACATCAAAGAAGAAATAAAAGCGCTGGTCTGCCACAGGCATAAGCGATGCGCGCTTGCCCTCACCCACAAACGTTGTCCACTGTTTTGCCGGTGCTAAATCCTTAGATATTTCAATCAGGCCATTCCAGTTCACATAGCCTGCATAGCGGCGTTCAACTTGCTCACCCAGCACATATTGACGTGTCATCGAATGAGTGCCATCCGCGCCAATCAATAGCTCTGCACGGGCATTGCTGCCATCCTGGAAACCAATTTCGACATATTGGCCATTATCCGCAATCGACACCATTTTTTTACCAAGCTGAATCTCCTGCCGGCCAAATGCATCCATTAGCATATTTTGTAATTCAGCACGTGATACTGGATATGGACGTTGACCGACTTCTTCAATTAAAGGCGCTAAGCTAAATTGGGTCATGATCTCGCCACTTAAGCCATCGATATAGGCTAAATTATCCATTTGGCCACCCAGCTTTGCCACCTGCTCAGTCAAACCTAGATAATTCAGACATTTCACCCCATTCGACCACAAGGAAATTGCAGCACCTACAGGTAAAATTTGTTCTGCTTGTTCATAGATGGTGACTTGATGACCGAACTTTTTTAGTGCAATTCCTGCGGTTAAACCACCCATTCCTGCCCCAATAATTGCAATCTCCATCTATTACTCCCGGTTATTTAATATGAATTACCAGATAAATAGCTAAAAACGTGCCATTGTTAAAAAAATGCACTAAAAAAATGGCGAAAGTTGGCACAAGCTGTGCTTTTAAATCCATCTAATGCCCTGTTTTTTATAAATGCAGAATCAAATTCGCTTTTTTAGAAAATACGCATTCATGTGACTTATAACTATTACGGAAATTTAAGATGGCGACCTTATTAGCTCCAATTTTTGATTTGCCTGCTTCACTGCAGCAGTTAACCAATCTGGCAGATGCTCGAATTGGTGCAGAAATTCTTGAATGTTCGGATGAGTTTTTTGCTGAAGCAAAACGGATGTTGCAATTTGATGCACCGGTTTTTGTTGAAGACAAGTTTGATGAGCATGGCAAATGGATGGATGGTTGGGAAACACGCCGTAAGCGCTTTTCAGGCTATGACTGGGCCATTATCAAACTGGCGGTTGCGGGTCAAATTCAGGCACTGGATATTGATACGACTTTTTTTAGCGGTAATTATCCGGCCTCTGCTTCTGTTGAAGCTTGCTATGCACCAGATGGAAATATCGAAGTAGCAGAATGGATCAGTATTTTAGAAAATAACGTCCTCCGACCTAGCCAGCACCATATTTTCCAGATCTCAACAAGCCACACATTTACCCATATCCGCTTGAATATTTATCCAGATGGCGGTGTTGCACGCTTTAAAGTATATGGCAGTGTAAAAATTGATCTTCACGATCATGATCAAATTCTGGATGTATTGGCACTGGAAAATGGCGGCCGTGTGATTGCCTATAGCGATGCACATTTTGGTCACCCACGTAATTTGATTAATCCGGGTCGCGGTATCAACATGGGCGATGGCTGGGAAACAAAACGTCGCCGTGCTCCTGGTTTTGACTGGTGCATTTTAGCTCTAGGCACAAGTGCCCGAATTGAAAAAATTGATATTGATACCGCACATTTTAAAGGAAACTATCCAGCTGAAGTTTCTCTTCAAGCCATTTATATTGAAGATGCGACTGATCCACAACTCATTCCACAAAGTATGTTCTGGCCCTTTTTATTAGAGGCACAGCCCATGCAAATGGATCACATCCATCATTACATCGATGAAATCTTACAGCACGAAAAAATTTCGCATATCCGTGTGAATATGATCCCGGATGGCGGGATCAGCCGGATTCGCTTATGGGGGAAAAGGATTTAAAGCTGATGGAGACTTTGAACATGCCAACTGTAAAAATCCAGCCTTTAACGGCTGAAGCTTTTCTGCCTTATGGTGAAGTCATTGCCTGTCAGGGTAATCATTTTTTTCATATCAATGAGCAGCAGACTGAGCGTTATCATGCCTTGGCAGAGGTAGAAACTGATGCAAAAGCTGGACTCAGTATATTCAGGAATATTCAGGCCACGGCAATCCCTTTTGAAATTTCAATGCTGGAAAGGCATCCTCTCGGTTCACAAACTTTTATTCCTATGCAGGGTCAGCAATTTTTGATTATTGTTGCCCCTACTCTTAATCACCAGCAACCCGATCTTGGTCAGATTCAGGTATTCATGAGTGACGGTTCGCAAGGCATAAATTATCGTGCCGGTACATGGCATCACCCCTTACTCACGCTTGAAGCATCGAGTGATTTTGTGGTGGTAGATCGAATTGGAACCGGACCGAACTGCGATGTTTATACGTTTCCTCAAAAAATGCTTATAGTCTTTTAATGATTAAAAAAGCCCTTATTTTTAAGGGCTTTTAATTTTTTGGGAACTGATTTACTTAAAAATGATATTTCACTAAAGCACTGACGTTGTTTTCATCCATGCCATTAATCGCATATTTATTGTGCCATACGGAATATTCGATACCGAGGTATAAGCGAGTATCTGGAGATATGTGTTTACCCGCATTCCATTTCCACTGTGTAGTCCAGTTCAATTCACTGGCGTGATTGTCGCCTTCGTCTGTAGACCAGTCAAGAAAACCATCAACAAGAAAATCTTCTGAACCGGCTTTTAAAGGAATACCAAATACGAAAGTCATTTGATAATCATCTGGATTATTTTTGTAGTTGTCAGCTTTATAGAAGTTTAACTGAGCATATTGAAAATATGGAATCGCAAGGTCGACACCAACACCATAAAGGTAGTTGTTAAAACCGGAGCCTCCTTCCCACGTGCTGGCCAGCAAAACATCTTTAATCGGTCCAAGCTCGAGTTTTTGACCGGTAACTGCGCCTAAACTTAGACGAGGTGAAACCTCAAAATATGTCTGATTGCCATCTACATCATTGTTGGTACGGTCAGCAAAGGCAAAGAAATCACCATATTTAAGCTTCGCAGTATATTCAGCAGTTATCGTGGATTGCTTGTCTTCACGTGCAATCAATTCATAATTTTTCCCATACAGGCCTGAAATGCTGAAGTCTTGCCAGATCGGTTTTGCCTGTGCTGATATAGCACCTAATACGATTAAAGTGGCAACAGCAACTTGAGTGAATTTCATAAAAAAGGTACCCCAATAGTAATAGAAAGATCACTCAAGAGGTAAAGCAAAATCAAAGCCAACTTTTTTAATTTTTGATAAAAAAAGCCCATTTTATCGGGCTGTTTTAATCTTAGCTTAAAAATTCTAATGAGGGCTCTTTACAATAATTTCTGTTGCCAAATTACTTTTGTTTTTAAAAAGATTTAGATGATTGAACAGGAGGTTTAATAAAATAGCCATTAAGCAGGTAGAGCTAATCCCTGAATGAAATAAGGTTTGCACCCATTTTGGAAAGTTTGCATAAAATGAATGATCGATAATAGGAATCATACCTGCAGCAATAGCAGTCGCGACAATAATGAGATTTTTTTGCTCGTTATAATCAATTTTAGCCAAGGTACGGATTCCACTCGCCGCCACTGTCCCAAAAAGAACCAAGCCCGCACCGCCCAGCACAGGTACAGGAATCGCAGCAATCAAACGACCCATAATCGGCAGCAACCCCAAAACCACTAAAATCATACCGCCGGCAGCGACAACAAAACGGCTTTTTACTCCTGTGATGGCGACCAAACCAACATTTTGTGCAAAAGCACTCTGCATAAAGGAACCAAATACTGGAGCCACTGCACTCGAAAACATATCGGCACGCAAGCCATCAGAAATACGAGTCGAATCTACTTTGGTTCCTACTATTTCACCCACCGCAATAATATCTGCTGTGGTTTCAGTCATAATGACCAGAGTAACAATCAGCATGGAAATGATCGCAGTCAATTCAAAAGTCGGTAGCCCAAAAGCAAAGAAGCTTGGAACTTGTATCCATGTCCCACTCGCAACTTTAGAGAAATCACCGAAACCAAATAAATAGGCCAATACCGAACCGAATACAATTGCCAGTAAAATAGACAAGCGCCGGACAGCTGCATGTCGGCTTAAATTCAAGCAAATCACCAAGCCTAAGGTCATCAATGCCAGACTGATATTTTCAACGCTTCCCCATTCAGGTGCATTTTTATTGCCGCCCATCATCCAGCGTACGGCCACAGGCAACAAGGATAAACCAATCACGGTAATTACACAGCCGGTTACGACAGGCGGAAAGAAGCGAATAATTTTGGAAAAATAAGGTGCTATAAAGAAACCTATCAAGGATGCAACAATAACGGCGCCATAGACTGCTTGCAAACCGCCACCTGTGGTGACAATCGCCACCATGGTCGCAACACCGGCAAAAGAAACTCCTTGTACTAAAGGTAATTTGGCCCCGATATACTTCACGCCAATGGTTTGTAATATCGTGGCTAACCCTCCTACAAATAGCGCTGCCGCAATCAATAACCCAATTTGATAGGCGTCCAGACCTGCTGCTGTTCCCACGATCAAAGGCGGTGCAATAATACCGCCGTACATGGTCAATACGTGCTGTAAACCATAGGCAGCACTTTTTCCTGCGCCTAAATATTCATGTTCCGGTGAAATTGTTTTGCTTTGTTCTGTCATTCTTTTTCTCTCCCTCAAAGTCAAAAAATAAAATCAGCTGCCGCGATATGTGGAGTACGCGAATGGGCTGATCAGCAAAGGAATATGAAAATGCTGTGATGCATCTTTTATATAAAAGTGAATGACAGCTTTAGGAAAGAATGTGTCTAATCCCAGGCTTTCAAAATAGGTAGAAGTGGCAAATTCAAGGCTGTAATTTCCAGCTTTAAATTCAGTTAAACCGAAATCTGCCACTCGGCCATCTGTGTTGGTCAAAGCTTCACCGAGCAAGCTTCCGTCTTCTGAAAAAAGTTTAATTTTCACCTGTGCCGCAGGTTTGCCTAGATGTGTATCTAAAATATGAGTACTGATCATGCCTGAAGCTCCTCAGACAGTCTTAACAAGGCAATTTCCGCCAGTTGATTGTGGACAATACGTTTTTCAATCTCTGGCTCGTTTAACAAACGATATTTCAACGCTTGAAGGACATCTTCACTGCTCAGTCCTGAGGCTTTAATCAGAAAGATAAATCCATACTTTTTTTCATAGGTAATATTGCCTTTCAGCAAAGCCAGCTGGGTTTCTTCATCTGCTGTAATGGAGGATTGTTCACGATTCGAAAATGTTTTTTCTATTTCACTCAATTCAGCCTGGGCCTTTTTCTCACCAATACGCGGATGATTCTCCAAAGCTGTTTTAATTTCCTCCCAGGTCCAGGTCACTGCCTGTTGTTGGGCTGTATTCAAGACGTCTTCAACCGACACATAAGGACGTTGTGCTGCAATTTGGGTCGACCAGCTCGGGATTTGCACACAGTGCTTTAAAAAGGTCATGGCATCTTGTAGTGATGCTTGATTAAATTCAATGAGTCGCACTATTAAATCGCCTGATTATATTTAATGTTTATTCAATATGGGTTTTGCAATAACAATGCCAAATATGATTTCTTTATTATTTTTATAAACTGCATAAATCAAAAAAGAGAATCCAAGATTCTCTTTTTAAATAGATTATTTTGATTATGGTGCATGGTGTTTATACCAGTGTTCAGCAATATCACCCCGGCGACAGATCCAGACTTTGTCATGATTTAGAATATAGTCCAGGAACTTTTGTAGTGCTTTAAAGCGTCCCGGACGTCCTAAAATACGGCAGTGCATCCCAACTGACAGCATTTTGGGAGCAGTTTCTCCTTCTACATAGAGCACATCAAAAGCATCTTTGAGGTATTGATAGAACTGCTCTCCACTGTTAAAACCGCCCGGTGAGCTAAATTTCATATCATTGTTATCTAAAGTATATGGAATGATCAAATGAGGGCGTGTTTCACCTGTCTGACTGGTTAATGTGCTCCAAAATGGTAAGTCATCTCCATAGTAATCACAGTCATACTGAATCTGGGGAAATTCAGCCAGTAATTGACGGGTGTTTGGACTATCGCGACCGGTATACCAACCTAGAGGTGCTTTGCCGAAAAGTGACTGTAATACACTGATAGCTTGATCCATATGTTGGCGTTCAGTCTCAATATCCATATTTTGATAATGCAGCCAACGCTGACCATGCGAGACCACGTCATACTTGGCATCTTTGATTGCTGCGACAACATAGGAATTGCGGATTAATGCCATGCCAACTCCAAAAATAGTCATCGGCAGACCACGTTTTTGAAACTCCTGATGAATCCGCCAGAAACCTGCACGTGAGCCATATTCGTACATGGAGTCCATCGACATATGTTTGTCTGGAAAACTTGCAGCACCAATAATTTCAGATAAAAACTGTTCTGAACCGGTATCGCCATGCTCAATGTGGTTTTCACCACCTTCTTCGTAATTGAGAACGAACTGAACTGCAATCCTAGCTTGGTTTGGCCATTCTACTTTTGGAACATTCCCATGATAGCCAATCAGGTCTCGTGAATATGGCTGCTTTCTAATTTGATCTATGAGTTCTTGTCCGCGTAGATATGTAGTTGTCACGTTTAATCCCTGATGTCTTATATCAAACAATAAAATTTAATAAACATCACAAGCAATTTATGCGCCAAAGTGGAACATCCAAAGTAAGCACATGCTTTTAGAAAAAGCATGATTTATTGAGGACTGAGCTCAACTATTTAGATATGAATAGATGAGGGGGGAATCTTAAATATTCAGGATTGAAGTTCATTTTAGTTACAAGAGCCTATCACTGTTCTAATTTATGCAAGCCTATATCCAGTTAATTGAAATTTCATAGAACGCTGCTGTGTTTTATATTCAAACCAAAGGTCAAAAAACAGATCCCGTTATGAATATAAATATCGCCACTTTCAATCCTGATTTACCTGTTCATATGACATTTGAAGAACAGGACTGGTATCTATTGGCTCAGTCCTGGTATCCGATTGCACTTGCGCGTGATATTACAGATCAACCCACCAGTAGCATGCTGCTTGATATGCCGCTGGTGATTTATAAAATGAATCATGAGCTGGTGGTAGCTAAAGATGCATGCCCTCATCGGGGTGTCCCTTTAAGCTTGGGACAAAATGATGGTCAGGGTGTAGTTTGTCGTTATCATGGTTTACGCTTTGGTAGTGAAGGTAAATGCAATCGAATCCCTGCACATCCCCAGCATAAAATATCTGAGCGTTTCAATCTGAAAACTTATGCTGCGGTAGAAAAGTATGGCTTGATTTGGTGTTCATTAAGCGCTGCAAAGGATGCAGAACCCAATATTCCCAATATGCCTTTTTGGGAGGATGCTGAATACCAACAACTGGTTTGTCCTACAGTAGATATCAACTGTTTTGCAGGAAGACAGCTTGAGGGTTTTATTGATGTAGCACATTTTGCCTGGGTGCATCCAGAGACATTTGGCGATCCGGATGATGTAGAAGTGCCTGATTACAGCACCACAGAAACGGATTATGGTTTTACTGCAGATTATATTAGCAGTGTTGGACGTTATCCGATCGGGGCTGAGCAACGGGGTCAGGAAGATTTTAAATGGTTACGCCATTTTGAAGTCAGCCTGCCGTTTACCGCAACCCTTACGATCCATTTCCCGAATAATAGCAAACAGGTCATTATGAACGCAGCCTCACCCATGACCGCGCGCTCAACCCGACTTTTTGCCCCTATTTGCCGAAACTATGATAAGGATTTACCGGTTGAAGATGCTTATGCATTTAATCTGAAAATTTTTGAAGAAGACCGTTTGATTGTAGAAAATCAAAAACCTGAATATTTACCTTTGGACTTATCTTTAGAAGCGCATTTTCCCGCAGATCGTAGCTCAAGCATGTACCGAAAACTCTTACGTAAAAAAGGATTCAGTCCTTTATTTGCTGCTTAAGCTTTATCGAGAATAGTACTGTTCTTTATTGTGTTGTTTATATTCCTTTAAAATACAATTCAGTGTCTGGTCGCTATGAGAACAATCATTGCTTGAAATTTGAGCGACAGAATACTGCTATAAAGCATATACAGTATTCTTTTCTATCAAAATTTAGGCAGTGGTATTCAGGTTTACTTAAAACCATGTCAATCAAAGCTCTATGAATAATTGATAAATCTCGAATACATTCTGTTATTAAATGTTGAGACCGAATGCATAAAGTTAGAAAGCCTCTAAGATATTTCTGAACTTTGTACAGAGAAAGGGAAAACATGAATAACTATCCTGAAACCCCCGCTTCAACTGAAACTCAAGATCATCAACCAGGTGTACAAACCAAAATGGATCCTGCACCGGAAATCATCAAGCCGAACTATAAAGGCAGCGATAAACTTAAAGGTAAAGTTGCCCTGATCACAGGTGGCGATAGCGGTATAGGCCGATCAGTCTCCGTCTTGTTTGCCCGTGAAGGTGCTGATATTGCGATCTGTTATCTGGATGAAGATCAGGATGCGCTTGATACGAAAAAAATGGTTGAAAAAGAAGGACGGCGATGTTTACTGATTAAATGTGATTTACAAGATCAAAATAAAATCAAGGAAATGGTTGAACAGACGCTTCAGGAATTTAAAACGGTCAATATTTTGGTCAATAATGCCGCGGTTCAGTATCCGCAAGAAAGTATTACTGATATTTCACCTGAACAATTATTTAAAACTTTCAATGTGAATATCCTGTCCATGTTCTATCTGACTCAGGCAGTTATTCCACATATGCAAGAAGGTGATAGCATTATTAATACCACCAGTATTACCAGCTATCACGGCCATGACCAGCTGATTGACTATGCAAGTACGAAAGGTGCTATTACCTCCTTTACCCGTAGCTTATCCAACAATCTGTTGAAAAATAAAACCGGAATTCGGGTTAATGGTGTAGCACCTGGCCCAATTTGGACTCCTCTCATTCCAAGCAGTTTTGATGAAGAGCAACTTGAAGAGTTCGGTAAACAGACACCAATGGGTCGGATGGGTCAGCCTAGTGAAGTCGCACCCGCTTATTTATTTCTAGCCAGTGAAGAAGCCAGTTATATTTCCGGTCAGGTCATTCATGTCAATGGTGGCAGTATCATTAACGGCTAATCAGGATTTGGAGATAACGGTCAGCGAGAGCCGTTATCTTCATTCAATAATAAATTTCTTATTTTTTAAAAGCTTTTGGTTTTATAAAACAATTTAAACAAATACATGACAGATATTTACCGCTATAGAAACAGACCATTGTTATAGTAATTTCAGCCAACCCTGATGAGGATAGTAATATGCCTAGAGGTGACAAATCCGCCTATACCGATAAACAAAAACGGCAGGCCGAACATATTGAAGAAAGCGAAAAAGAACGCGGTCATTCTGAGGAAGAAGCCGAACGTATTGCTTGGTCTACTGTCAACAAGCAAGATGGCGGTGGCAAGAAAAAGAAAACTTCCCATTAGGAATGGAAAGTTAGGATAAAGGCTATATGTTGGAAGCACGACTAAAAAATCCTCTCATACGTAGTGATGAGAGGATTTTTAACAAGAATCTTTAATATGTATTTTCTATACGTTGCAGAGTCCAGACCGGCCAGAGCTTTTGCAAGGATTTTTCAAATTTTGAATTATCGGTTTGCCATTGCGGATTCTTGTCTTTATCAATAATTAATGCCCGCACACCCTCAATAAAATCACCCTGCTCTAACCAGATGTCTTGTAAGTCCCGCTCAAGCTGCATACATTTTTCCAGCGATAAATTCTGTCCGGCTTGCTGAAGCTTCAGGCTGGTTTGCTTGGCCATGACCGGGCGTTGCTGCAAGATGGCCAGCATTTTATCTGCCCATTCCTGATCGGTGGCACTACTTGCATGCGCCAGGCTCTGCTCAATCTCATCGAGGTTTGGATGGCCAAAATGCTGGCTAATCAGATTTGCACGTTTTTGCAACTCGCTTTCCACCGGATGGGTAATATACGCACTGATGATTTTTTGGATTTTAATCTGATTTAATACAGGCGCAGCAATCAATGCCGCTTCTAGTTCAGAAAAATGTTTACTCGGAACATGATAGTCGACCAGATCCAGATATAGTGCATCACTGCTGCTGATCTGCTCTCCTGTCAATGCCATATAAACGCCTACATCATCCAGTCGGGATAAAAAGTGGGTTGCACCAACATCCGGGAAAAATCCAATAGCCGTTTCTGGCATGGCAAAGCGTGATTTTTCACTGCTCACCTTGATATGACATGCCTGAGCCAGACCAAAGCCGCCACCCAAGACATAACCATCCATCATCACGATAACGGCCTTTGGAAAATTGCGCAGCGTGCTTAGCATGTTATATTCAGTGGCAAAAAAATCCTGATACTGGGTATTTCCGGCCTGATAACTGTCATACAGATAACGGATATCTCCTCCCGCGCAGAAGGCTTTCGGACTATTAGAATTGATCAGGATAGCTTGCACCTCTGGAGCATGGTGCCACTGATCTAATTGCGACTGAATACCTTGAATCATCGGCAGGGTTAATGCATTTAAATGGCTGGTACGGTCCAGGCTGATGATGCCCAGCCCCCCTGCTACCCGAATCACTAAATTATTTTCATCACTCATTCTTTTTGTTCCTATTATGAATTTCCTATTGATGGGTAAATCGGGCTGGACGTTTTTCCACAAAAGCTCGCATCCCTTCTTTTTGGTCAGAACCGGCAAAAATTGAATGAAATACCCGTCGTTCAAAGCGCAAGCCTTCGGCTAGGCTCACTTCAAAGGCCCGATTAATTGACTCTTTAATCATCATCACTGCAGGTAAGGATTTTTCGGCAATCTTTTCCGCGGCTTGCAGTGTCTGTTCCAGTAATTCTTCTTTGGCAAATACCCGTGCCACCAGACCACTTTGCTCTGCTTCTTGCGCTCCCATTTGTCGTGCAGTCAGGCACATTTCCATGGCTTTGGCTTTACCGATTGCCAGAGTTAAACGCTGCGTTCCACCAATGCCCGGCAATACGCCTAAGGTGACTTCAGGTAAACCAAACTTTGCATTATCGGCGCAGTAAATAAAGTCGCACATTAAGGCCAATTCACATCCACCGCCCAAGGCATAGCCACTGATCGCAGCAATTAAAGGTTTACGGCGCTGGGCTATTCGATCAGCCAGACTGAAAAAGTCATCTAGATAAATTTGCGGAAAATTTAGATCTGCCATTTCTTTGATATCGGCACCGGCGGCAAAGGCTTTTTCCGAACCGGCAATCACAATACAGCCAATTTTTGGGTCTTTTTCCAGCTGATCCAGTGCCTGATTGATCTCGACAATCAGCTGGTTATTCAAGGCATTTAACGCTTGCGGCCGGTTTAAAGTAATCAGCCCGACACCGTTACGCTGTTCGAGTAAAATAGTTTGCCATTGCATGATAAAAATCCCTTTAAAATGAGTTATAAACTGCGTGCAATTACCATACGCTGAATATCGCTGGTGCCTTCATAAATCTGACAAATACGTGCATCTCGATAAATACGTTCAATCGGGAAGTCTGTCAGATAACCGTAACCGCCAAAAATCTGGAGTGCCTTAGAGCAGACACGTTCGGTCATTTCCGAAGCAAATAATTTGGCCATGGAGGCTTCAGTCAAACAGCTTTCACCGGCTTCCTTTTTACGTGCGGCAAAATGTACCAGTTGACGTGCAGCTTCAATTTCGGTAGCCATACTGGCCAACCGGAAAGAAATTGCCTGTTGCTCAAAAATCGGTTTGCCAAAAGCCACACGATCATGCGCATATTTGGTGGCTTCTTCTAAAGCTGCACGTGCCAGACCCACTGCTTGTGCAGCAATACCGATCCGCCCACCTTCCAGATTGGCCAAGGCAATTTTCAGGCCTTCACCTTCTGCACCGAGTCTTAAGCTTTCATGAATGCGGACATCGGTTAAGGCAATCTGGCAGGTATCCGAAGCATGCAGGCCCAGTTTTTCTTCCACCCGAATCACCTCATAACCTGGCGTATCGCGCGGGACTAAAAAGGCACTCATCCCCTTTTTACCCGCGTCTGGATCCGTCACAGCAAAGACAATAATCATTCCGGCATTATGGCCAGAGGTAATAAACTGTTTGGCACCATTAATAATATAGTGATCGCCATCTTTGACGGCACGGGTTTTGATCGCTGCGGCATCCGATCCGGTATGCGGTTCAGTCAAGGCAAAGGCACCAATCATTTCCCCTTGAGCCAAAGGCTTTAAAAACTGCTGCTTTTGCTGTTCAGTTCCAAACTTGAGAATAGGCACACAACCCACCGAGTTGTGTACGCTCATGATGGCTGAAGTTGCACCATCTGCGGCGGCCACTTCTTCGAGGGCCAGTACATAAGCCAGCGTGCCTGTACCCGAGCCGCCCCATTCTTCTGGAATTAGCATGCCCAGAAAACCTAACTCGCCCATTTGGGACAAGGTCTGTTTAGGGAATATGCCTTTTTGGTCCCACTCGCCGGCAAAGGGTTTAATCTGTTCCTGGGCGAAGCTTTTGGCCATATCCTGAATCAGTTGTTGCTCTTCCGTAAATTGCATTGATTCTTCCTTCAATCTCTTTAATGCGATCTTTTATTCAATTTGCCGGCTTTGGCTGATTTATGCGGTCTTTACCTGCTGCTTGTTGATTTCCTGATTGCGCAGTAAAAAGCGCTGAATCTTACCGCTCGGGGTTTTTGGCAATTCAGTGACAAATTCAATCAGGCGTGGATAGGCATGTGCAGACAAACGCTTTTTCACAAACTGGCCCAGTTCTTCTTCCAGATGTGGCGAAGCTGCAAAATTGTTCGCCAGAATTACAAAGGCTTTGATGACTTCGGTACGTTCAGGATCAGGTACGCCAATCACCGCAGCTTCAATCACCGCATCATGTTCCAGCAAGGCACTTTCTACATCAAATGGCCCCACGCGATAGCCTGAGGTTGTAATGACATCATCACTACGTCCAACAAAGCTCATACTGCCATCGGCATGAATTTCTGCGGTATCACCGGTTAAATAGTAGTGTCCAATAAATGGAGATTTGCGGCTTTCTTCATAACCCGAGAACCACATCATTGGAGATTGACTGATATCTACCGCTAGGACGCCCGGAACGTCAGCCGTTAACTCATGACCTTGTTCATCTACAACCGCAATTCGATAACCGGGACTGGCAAAACCTGCCGAACCTGAACGGACCGGATGTTCCAGAGCATGATGATTGCACACCACCATCCCGACTTCAGTCTGGCCATAATGGTCATAAATCGGTACATCCAGCACTTCTTTAAACCAGCGGATCACTTCCGGATTCAAGGGTTCTCCTGCACTGCTGACGACGCGTAACTTGCCCCGTAACTGTGTCATGTGTGCAGGATCAGCCGCCATCATCATGCGGTAAGCTGTTGGCGCACCGGCCAGATTGGTAATACCATATTCCTTGATAATTTCGCAGACACTTTCTGCATTAAAACCGCCTTCATAAAACAAGGTAGAATGGCCGAGCAATAACGGTCCAGTAATAGCGTAGTACAAGCCATAGGCCCAGCCCGGATCGGCAATATTCCAGAAAGCATCATCCTCGGTTAGACCGATGGCATTGTGCATGTAGCCGGCAAAAGCAATCAGCGCTTTAAGTGGAACTTTTAAGGGTTTGGCCGGTCCGGTGGTTCCAGAGGTAAACATCAATAAAAATGGCTCATCGATACTGAGCATTTCCAGTTCACAGTTTTCAGCTTGCCGGTTCAACACCGTCCAGAAACTTATATCTTGCGGATAGGTTTCGGCATGTACCGTCACAATCGGAGGGCAGTTGCTAATCTCGGATAGTTTCTCCCGATTCGCCAGATCAGTCACCACTAGCTTGCTTTGCGCCATCTGAATGCGATGCTCAATGGCTTTGGGACCAAAGGCGGTAAATAAAGGTTGATACACTGCACCCATGCGCCAGGTTGCTAAAATGGTAATGATCAGCTCTGGGGTACGTGGCAATAAACCGGAAACGCGGTCACCTTTGCCAATGCCCTGAGACTTCAGGAAATTTGCAAACTGACTGGAATATTTCTTCAGTTCGCGAAAGCTATATTGTTCTTTGCGGCCATCTTTGCCGTACCAGTACAAGGCAACTGCATCGGAGTCGGCATGACGATCGCAACATTCATAACAGGCATTTAACGCCTGCATTGAACCGGACAGATACTGCTTTGTAACCGTATTTAAATCAAAATTTTGAACCGTTTTTTTATAATCTAACATGTTAAACCTCAGCCTGAATTTATCGTTATTACTGACAGGGTATTGTTAATGAAGCGAATCCTTGCTCCATCTGGATATTTTAAGTTTTAAGCAGGTGGCGTCGTGTATTGATGCATAATGCTGGAAAAATCCAGATGGGCATCGCCTTCCTGACACAGTTGCTGATAGAGTTTTTGTACCATGCTGCCAAGTACAATCGGCTGGTCAACTTGCTGAGCTGCATCGACGGCCAGGCCCAAATCTTTAAGCATCAGCTGTGCTGCAAAACCGTCTGTATACCCCCGTGATGACGGCGCATTGGCACAGATATCCGGCCAGGGATTATAAATTTCAGAACTCCAGCAACGTCCGGTTGAACTATTGATTACGCCAGCCAGAGCCTGAGGATCAATTCCCAGTTTGACTCCAAGTGCCATCCCTTCTGCAACCGCAGTCATGGAAATACCCAGAATCAGGTTATTACAGATTTTTGCCACCTGTCCTGTTCCAACAGCACCACAATGCACCAGATTTTTGCCCATAGCGCTGAGCACTGGCTTGACTGCCTCAAAGGTCACCTCGTCTGCACCGACCATAAAGGTCAAGGTGCCATCTTTGGCGCCCAAAGTCCCGCCGGATACAGGTGCATCACAGACGCGAATCTGTCTGGCCTGACCTATTGCAGCAATTTCCTGAATCGTTTGCGGATCAATGGTACTGCTATCAATACACAAACTACCCACTTGAAGGACGTTCAGAATACCGTGTTCACCGAGATAAACCTCACGTACATGCTTGGCTGCAGGCAACATGCTGACCACGATATCTGCCTGCTTTGCGGCTGCTTGTGGACTGTCGCAGACCACACCGCCCGCTTGTGCAAAATGCTGTAAAGCCACTTCACTCAAGTCATAACCAAATACCTGATGGCCTGCCTTGAGCAGGTTCTGTGCCATGGAGCCGCCCATGTTGCCTAAACCAATAAATGCAATCTTCATGCTCATGCTCCTTAACGCAAACTGATCGTAGTATTGACACCAGTGGTTTCCTGATCATCTTCAAACCAGCGGCTGGTAATGGTTTTGGTCTGGGTATAAAACTGCACTGCCTGCTTGCCATAAGGACCTAAATCCCCCAGTTTTGAACCACGTGAACCGGTAAAGCTGAAGAACGGCACAGGGACAGGAATTGGAATGTTAATGCCGACCTGACCGATATCAATCAGGTTCTGGAATGTACGTGCAGTATTGCCATTTTGAGTAAAGAGCCCAACGCCATTACCAAATGGATTGGCATTAATCAGCTCAATTGCTTGCTCTAAAGTGTCGACATGCATGATCGCCAGTACCGGACCAAACACTTCTTCTTTATAGATTCGCATATCGGTCGTGACCTGATTAAAAATCGTTGGTCCGACAAAATTGCCCTGCTCATAGCCTGGAACCTGTACATCACGGCCATCTAGCAGTAATTCAGCGCCTTGTTCAACACCGCTGTTAATCAGATCAATCACGCGGGTTTTGGCACGGGTTGAAATCACCGGGCCAACATCAGTATTTGGTTCATGGCCTGCATTGACCTTTAAGGTTTTGGTTTTATTGACCAGTTCATCGACCCAGTGCTTGGTTTCCCCGATCATCACAGCCACTGAAAGTGCCATACAACGCTGACCTGCTGCGCCAAAGGCTGCACCGACCAAAGCATTTAAAGTCTGTTCTTTATTGGCATCCGGCATGACTACAACGTGGTTTTTGGCTCCCATCATCGACTGTACACGTTTACCATGTTGTCCCGCCAGGTTATACACATGCGTACCCACAGCGGTCGAACCGACAAAGGAAATGGCTTTGATATCGCGATGGGTACACAGCAGATCAACCACTTCTTTACCGCCATGCACTACATTTAGCACACCAGCAGGTACGCCTGCCTGAATCGCCAGTTCGACCAGCATCATGGTTGATAGCGGATCTTGTTCCGAAGGCTTTAACACGAAGGTATTACCGCAGGCAATCGCCATCGGGAACATCCACAGAGGAATCATCGCCGGGAAGTTAAATGGTGTAATTCCGGCACAGACACCTAGTGGTTGCTGCAAGGTATAGGTATCGACACCGCGTGCCACGCCCTCAATATACTCACCCATCTGTAATGAACCGATCGAACAGGCATGCTCGACCACTTCCAAGCCGCGTTGGATATCACCTTCGGCATCTGCCAGTGTTTTACCCTGTTCTGCCGTTAATACTTGCGCAATACTTTTTAAGTTAGTACGAATCAGATCTTGCAGTTTCAGCATAATCCGCATACGTGCCTGAATCGGGGTGTGGCGCCAACTGGCAAAGGCATGTTGTGCGGCAGCAATGGCGGCATTGACTTCTTCTGCGGTAGCAAAAGGTACCTGACCCAAAACCTCCTGAGTCGCAGGATTCACAATATCTTGCCAATGGCTGGTTTTTGATTCGACAAATTCACTATTAATCAAGAGTTTGGCGGTGGTAAATCCGGTACTTTGCAGTGGATGATGAATAGCGTTCATGGTCGCTCCGTGCTGGTTTGTTATTGTCGTTGTATCTGCCTTTACTGGCTGTTTTAAACGTATTATTTTTTACGCTGTTTAAGCAGACTAACAAAGAACACTTTGACCACCAATAGAAATTGATGCACGATGGATGTGCAAATATGCACAGCAATTTAACAGGATGTTAAATAAAAAAAATGAAAGTAGATTGGGATCATTTACGTTTTTTTTTGGTTTTGGCACGTGCTAAAACGCTTACCAATGCAGCACGCTTGATCGGAGTGGAACACAGTACCGTTGCACGGCGGATTCAGGCTTTGGAAAGCACCCTCGGTACGCAACTGTTTAAGCGCGAGGCCACTGGCTATGAACTGACCTCTGAAGGTCTGGCACTGGTGCCGCGTGTGGAACAGATGGAACAGTCTTTTATCCAGATTGACAAGCGCCATGACCCTTTGCAAGGCCGGGTTCGGATTGGTGCACCAGAAGGTTTCGGTACGGCATTTTTAGCGCGGTTACTGGCCGAGTTTTCCCAGCACTACCCTTTGCTGACCATTGACCTGATTCCGGTGCCGAAAGCGATCAAACTTTCACATCGTGAAGCTGATATTGTCATCGCGATTGACCGGCCCAAATCTGGTCCCTATATCATTACCCGGCTCTCCAATTACTGTCTAAAGCTGTATGGCAGCCAGCATTATTTACAGAAAAATCCGAAAATTAAAAAACTGGAAGATCTTAAACAGCACCGTTTTGTCGATTATATTGATGATCTGGTCTATAGCTCGGCACTGTATTCATTAGAACGCTTGCCGCTGCAATTGACTGCCTGTTTTCGCAGTAACAGTATTCTGGCCCAGCAAATTGCCGTCAGTGCGGGTGCCGGACTGGCGATTTTACCGAAATTTCTGGTTCATGATAAAAACGAACTGGTAGTGGTTCTGGGCGATCAGGTCAGTTTTACCCATACGTTCTGGATGCTGACGCTGGTCGATCTGCAACACGAACCGAAGATTAAACTGGTTTGGGATTTCCTGCGAAAACAGGCTGACCTTCAGCAAGATCTATTAATGGGCAGATGAATGATCTTTAAAACTGTTCGCTTCGTAGATGCAGCCTTGAGTTAAATTAACTTAAACAAAAACGTATCGATACAGCAAATGAACGTATTACAACATTCCAGATGTCCGCAACTTGCTAAATTAACAATCGGTTATTCGCAATGTTTAATGAAATACAGGAAAATAATATGAAAATCTTGATGGTACTGACGTCACATAGCCAGCTGGGTGATACCGGCAAAAAAACCGGTTTCTGGCTGGAAGAGCTGGCTGCGCCTTACTATACCTTTGTTGATGCAGGTGCAGAGGTGGTTTTGGCTTCTCCTGCAGGTGGTCAGCCGCCTTTAGATCCCAAAAGTAGCGAACCAGACGCACAGACTGAAGCCACCAAACGCTTTGAAGCAGATGAAGTGGCCATGCAGCAGCTTGCCAATACACATAAATTAAGTGAAGTCTTGAATCATGATTTTGATGCCGTGTTCTATCCGGGCGGTCATGGTCCATTATGGGATCTAGCCGAAGACCAGAACTCTATTTCCTTAATCGAACAGACTTTACAGGCAGATAAACCTGTGGCATTGGTTTGTCATGCACCGGGAGTGCTTCGTGATGTGAAAGATGCAGAAGGCCATTCTATTGTAGAAGGCAAGACAGTGACCGGTTTCAGTAATACCGAAGAAGACGGCGTAGGACTGACAGATATTGTGCCATTTTTAGTTGAAGACATGCTGAAAGAAAAAGGCGGCCAATATTCTAAAACCGATGATTGGCAGGTGTATGTACAGCAAGATGGCTTACTGATTACCGGACAAAACCCGGCTTCTTCGGCTGCAACTGCTGAAGCTTTATTAAAACAATTAAAGTAGAAGCAAGTCCAAAGCTGGAATTCACTATTATGAGAGCACTGCTCTTTTTTGAATAAGAAAAACCCCGAATAACGCAACATTATTCAGGGTTTACTTTATCTATTCATTTCAAAATTTAGTTCGCTTCAACCGCCGTTGAGGCAATATGTTGTGCCAGTAATTCTCTGAGTTTAAATTTCTGGATTTTCCCCGATGGGGTCATCGGAATTTCTTCCCATACCTCTAAACGCTCCGGAATATATTGCATGGCCAGATTGTGGGTTTTCAGGAAATCCACAAGTTCATTCAAGCTTAAAGCCTGTACCGGATCTTTCAGCTTGATGATCGCACAGGCACGCTCACCCATTCGTTCATCCGCATATGCCACCAAGGCCACTGTTGCGATATTGGGGTGTTTATAAAGCAGTGATTCAATTTCCGCGACCGGAATATTTTCTCCGCCACGAATAATCACATCTTTTTTGCGTCCACAAATCCGGATATAGCCCTGTTCATCCTGATAGGCAATATCGCCGGTATCGAACCAACTCTCTGCATCTGTATCATTCAAATGTGGGCGTTTTAAATAACCGCCAAAACTTGAGCATGAACGAATCATTAATCGCCCAGGTTCATTTAATGGTTTAATCTCCCCCGCTTTATTGACGATTTTGATTTCTACACCAGGCAAGGAAATTCCATCTGTATTGAAGGAACGTTCATCATCATCTTCGAGTCGTGTGGTGGTAATTGCTCCACATTCAGTCATGCCCCAGGCGGAAATCACTTTAACGCCTAAAATTTCCCGGGCTTTTTGTACTAATGGTCCTGGAATTGGCGCACCAGCACACAGGAAGACTTTAAGTGAGTCAACCTTGTCATGCTGTTCTGCCACAGTACTGGACAGATCATTCAAAAATGGTGTCGAAGCCATGGTGAAATTCACCTGATACTGATGGATCAGGTCAACTGCTTTGGTTACATCCCAGACATCCTGCAACACCACTGTGGTATTGAGCTGAACCGGCATCATCAGGCCATACATAAAACCAGTCTGGTGTGCCATTGGTGAAGCCATCAGGATCACATCATTTTCAGTTAAATGTAATCGTTCTGCATAAGGCACAATATTGGAAAATAAGGTATTGGCAGTATGCATCACCCCTTTTGGCTCACCGGTAGTGCCCGAGGTGAAAATCAGCTGGGTAATGTCATCCGGGCCAGATTCCAAGCTATCCAGTTCAGCAAGAGCTGACGGATTCTGTTCTAGTCCATGATTGAGCAACAGCTGATCAAAATTGTTCTCGCCTTCACCATTGACTACAACTATATGTTTCAAGGTGTCCAGTTTGTTTTGCAGCTGATTGGCCAGCTGTTCATGATTAAAGTTGCGGAAAGTTGTTGGTACGACAAAAACTTTGGACTCACCATGTTTAAGCATGAATTCCAGTTCACGCTCCCGGAAGATGGGCATAAGTGGATTCAATACAGCACCGATACGGCTACAAGCCAGATACAGTAAGGAAAATTCCCACCAGTTCGGTAACTGGCAAGACACCACATCATTTTTAATCACACCGAGCTGTTTCAGACCTAGGGCAATCTTATTGGTCATTTCCCAAATCTGCTGATAGCTAAAGCTCTGCTCAGTCTGGTGTTCCAGCTTAAAACTGATCAGCGCCGTTTTCTCCGGATTTTTTTCTACAGCACGGCGTAAAAAATCGAGTATTGTCTGGTTTAACCAGTGTCCCTGTTTGAGCATTGCCTCTTTTCTGGCCGGGATCAGAACCGCATCGAAATCCATTCGCTTACTCCTCATTATAATTTTAGTACAGACCTGCACTTTATATTTTTAAGCCGGTACAGCCTTACGTCCTACCTTGTGCCGCGCAATAATTATTTTCATGATCTGCGCTGTTCCGTCACCAATCTGGAAGCCCAACACATCGCGCATCCGCTGTTCCATCACACCCCGGTCATATCCGGCATGACCAAAGGTCAGCAAGCATTGATGAATGACATCATAGGCCAGTTTCGGCCCCCACCATTTACACATTCCAGCCTCGGAGGTGTGTGGCAGATGATTGTCTTTCAGCCATAAGGTTTGCAGGCACAGTAAACGTGCTGCTTCTACCTGAGTCTCGTACTCGGCCAATGGGTGTGAAACCCCTTGGAAAGCACTTAAAGGTTGACCAAAAGCTTCACGTTGAGCCGCATATTCCCAGGCTTCATCCAGACTGACACGCGCAACAGCTAGAACCTGTAAGCCAATTAAGGCACGTGAAAAGTCAAAGCCCTGCATGACCTGCACAAAGCCTTTGTTTTCATCACCTAAACGATGATTAACTGGCACTCGTACATTATCAAAGAAGATTGAGCCACGACCAATGGCACGCTGACCATGACAGTCAAAACGCGTAGTGCTAATGCCCGGTAAATCCATCGGAACCAAAAGTGCTGTCACGCCATGTGCACCATCTTCATTTGCACCAGTACGACCAAATACCACAGAAGCATCAGCCTGATCGGCTGCAGAAATCGAGGTCTTTTCACCGTTAATCACATATTCGTCACCATCACGTTCGATTTTCAAACGCAGGTTGGCTGCATCTGAACCACCACGTGGCTCGGTCAGTGCAATCGAAAAAATCGCTTCGCCCGCGGTCAGTTTTTTCAGCCAAGGTTCAACCACTTCGGGTTGACCATGTTCTGCCAGAATCTGGCCATTCAAAGACGCCAGCAAATTAATATAGGAAAAACTTAAATCTGCTTTGGCCACAGCTTCATGAATGATCCCCGCAGCCAGACGCCCCATGCCTTGACCGCCGTACTGTTCAGGCAGTTCCGGTGCAATAAAACCCATTTCACCCATTTTTTTGACGAGGTCACGATCAAAGACTCGACTTTGATCACGTTCTAAAAAACCGGGTGCAATATATTTTTGCGCAAATTTATCAACGGTTTCTGCCAAGAATTCTAAATCTTCGGTGATATAAGGATTTTTTGACATTATTTATGCTCCTTATTTATAAAATTTACGGAATTCAGGCTGACGTTTTTCTTTCAATGCATTCACGCCTTCCCGCGACTCTTCGGTATCGTAATAAAGTTTCAATGCATACATGCCCATGCCTGCAATACCGGCCTGATGTGCGGTATCCATATTGAAGCTGCGCTTGGCAATCGCAATCGCAGTCGGACTGCGCTGACAGATCTCTTCTGCCCAGGCCTGTACTTCCGCATCCAGTTGATCGGCAGGTACACATTTATTCGCCAGCCCCATTTCAACTGCTTCCTGTCCGCTATAACGACGGCACATATACCAGATTTCACGGGCTTTTTTCTCACCGACCACGCGGGCCAAATATGCTGTGCCATAACCTGGATCGACTGACCCCATTTTTGGACCAACCTGACCAAAAATCGCTTTCTCTGAACAAATGGTCAGATCACAAATGGTCGCTAGCACGTTGCCGCCACCAATGGCATAACCTTGTACACGGGCAATAACCGGTTTTGGTACATCACGAATCGCTGTATGTAATTCTTCCATTGGTAAACCAATGGTACCGCGGCCATCATAATTACCATCATGCGCGGATTGATCACCGCCAGTACAGAACGCACGATCACCGGCACCAGTCAGTACAATCGCACCGACTTCACGGTCATAGCCTGCTTTGTTTAGCGCCTTGATTAATTCATCACAGGTCGTCCCACGAAAGGCATTCATTTTTTCTGGACGATTGATGGTGATCCAAGCCACGCCATTTTTTACTTCGTATAAGATATCTTCAAAATTCATTGTTATAACTTCCTGTACTCATCTATCTGACTTTATTATTCATATTTTCTAGCGGTTTTTGCTTAACCACTCATGGTTAAACCACCAGACACACTTAATACCTGTCCCGTAATAAAGCTGGCATCCTCACTTAAAAAGAACGCAATCGAAGAAGCTAAATCTTCAGGTTGGCCTAAACGACCTAACGGAATAGCACGAGTGAAAGCCTCACGGAGTTTTTCTGGATTTGAGGCACCTTCAGTCACACCGGCAAGCAATGCGGTATCGGTCGGCCCAGGACAAATCACATTAATTTTGATGTTATGACGAGAATGTTCACGTGCCAGTGTTTTAGAGAACGAAAGTAGTCCACCTTTACATGCGGCATAGACGGCCTCACCAGAAGAACCGACCCGCGCAGCATCAGAAGCAATGTTGACGATACTGCCAGAATTCCGCTCGACCATACCTTTCAGAACAGCAAAGTGCATATTTAGCATACCGACCAGATTGATCTGGATCAGCTTGTCCCATTCCTGCGGATTAGTTTTTACAAAAGGCTTAAAAATATCCCAACCGGCATTATTGACCAGACCATCTATCGGGCCAAGCTCGGCTTCTACTTGCTGTACAGCCTGCTCGACCACATTACGATCGGTAATATCACACCGCACTGCCAAAGCCTGACCATTCTGCTGGTTAATGTCCTGAGCCAACTGTTCAGCGGCTACAATATTCATATCAAAAATCGCAACTTTGGCACCTTCTTCCGCCAGACGGCGACAGGTTGCCGAACCAATCCCACCTGCACCACCGGTCACGATGACCACTTTGTCCTTTAAGCCTTTCATGGTTGTCTCCCTACTCTATTTTTATCCAAATCTTTAGGGCATTTTTTATTGATTGCCTGTCTTTAACAAAATAGGATCATAATAATTTTATGTCAATATATTTACATAAATTAAAATTAAATATTTATTTAGTCATTTAAAATCAATTGATTGGTATTTTAACAGAATAAATACATTGACATATAGTGGCTTTAATCTTAACGTTTAGGAATAATTACAGGCATATGACAGAATAAAGAAAGATGCTGGAACGCCTTCAAAACCCGGCGAATGAAGTTCTATAAATTCGGACAAAAAGCAATGCGAGCCTATATCGACCGCCTATTACTCACACACCGATAGAAAACCGGAATTTGATTTCTAGCAGATACCTTTTAGGTATAATGCCTCTTATTTAAATGCTTTGATCAGGGTGGTCTTTAAAATGAGTGATGCTCTACCAAGTAATTATGATCAATCCTTGTATTCTGCCCACAATAGACTTTTTTTTAGACTGTTTCAGGTCGGCAATACCCTAGACCGCAAATGTTCAAATGAATTGGGGATTTCTCCTGTGCATTGGGCAGTACTGGGTGCCTTGTCCCGACCACGGGTGCAATCCGGGATGTCCTTTTCTGACCTGACCGAATATCTGGGTGTGAGTCGTCAAAATCTGGATGCAGTTCTAAAACGGCTGGAACGCGATGGTCTGGTACAACGCATTATTAGTGAACATGACCGACGCGCAAAGAATGTCGCCCTGACCGCTGAAGGCCTGAAAACATGGGAAAGTCTGCAAGATGATTTCTTTAATTTTTATGGACAGGCCTTAAACACCTTGGCTTTTGATGATGTGGTGACCTTGATCCACCTGTTAAACAAAGTAAATGATGGTCTGAAAAGCATTAAAATCGAGAAACAGACAGCTGGTTCTTAAAAAGTTAGTCCAAATGCACGATAAAAATTCAATAAAAAATGAGCCTTAAAAGGCTCATTTTTTATTGATGACTGAATAGATTTTAGAGGCTTTCTATGCCTTTTGTGGGTCGTATTGACGATCTTTAATAAAGATCCCGGAGACTGCACCACATAAGAAATAAGCGCCGCCCATAATCAGGAAGCCGAGACCAATGGAACCACCACTAGCCGCTGCACCAATAATGGCCGGGGCAAACATCGCTCCAATACGTCCGGCATTATAGGCACCTCCTACCGCTGTGCCACGAATAGAAGTCGCAAAGCTTTCAGTCATATAAGTGGCATTAATCGCATATGGAATACCATACAGGAAACCAAAGAAAATCAGCAGATAAGCAATATTGTCAGGACTATTAAACAGGACAATCACCGGCAGGAAGATAGCCGTACCAATGGCGCCAAAGGCAAATACAAAGCGCCGTCCTAAACGGTCTGCGGCAAAACCAGCCAGAACTTTACCGAAAATCATCGCCACATAAGTGCCAATCATATAGCCCGCCATCGATTTGAAATCCATATGTAGTTCAGATTCCAAATAGGCAGGCATCCAGTTATTTACCCCGTAATAACCGAATTGTAAGAAACCTGCGGTGAGCATCCAAAGAATAAACATCTTGCGGTTTCGAGGATCAGCAAAAATTTCTTTTACCGTACTTTGTTTAACGGGCTGCTGTGCTGTTGTCTCTATGGGTGCATATAAACGTTGCAGTCTGGCACGTTGCCAAGATTCTGGCTCGGGTACCAGTTTCTGGATAAAAATGGCCAGCACCGATGGAACAATCGCCACAAAGAACAGCATCCGCCAACCGTAGTCTGGAATAATCCAGCCCGCCAATAAGGTGGCCACAATATAACCGACAGTCCAGCCCGCTTGTAGCGTGCCCAAGACGGTGGTTCGATATTCGGTCGGTACATATTCTGCCATAAGTGTACTGGCTGCAATATAAAGCGAACCAATACCGAAGGCAGAGAGAAAACGTAAGATAGCGAATTGTTCAAAATTTTGAGTAAAGCCCAGTGCAGCCGTTAATACAGAAAATATAAGAATAGAAATAACCACGGTACGCACACGGCCTAAACGATCGCAGGCCCAGCCGCCAATAAAACCACCTATCGCCATTCCTGCCAGGGTGAAGCTTCCCAATGTGCCTGCCTGTAAATTACTTAAACCAAATTCAGCTTTCAGGCTGTTTAAGCTAAATGAGAGCAGCAACATATCTGCTCCATCCACCAACAAGGCCAGGAAGGCAAAGATAAAAGCAATTTGCTGGGTTCTTTTGGTGGTGGGTTTAATTTTTGCTAATTCTGTTACTAAATCTGTCATGGGTAAAATGTCCTTGTTTTCCCTATTCCTTAGTTATTTTTCAATTGTTCTATCGTTCAATGACATATTGCGTTGCACTGATTTGAATTTTCAGCCCAATGAATACAGCGCAAATAGTGTCTAATTTTTTAACGTTTTTCAGATCTCCTTTTGCTCTGTTTGGTTTATTTTTTAAGCCAGCTTAGAGTAATAAAGCTCATGTGAATTTTCAATAAAATTCGATATATGATTTTGTCATGCGGAATTATTTATCATTAATTTGATTATTGAGTCATTTTAATATAGTTTTAAGGTGGAAATTGGACATTTCATCCTCTTGGATAAGATAAACAGGGAGTGTAACGATGGGTGCTTTAACAGGCTTTCGCATACTGGACTTAAGCCGTATTTTAGCGGGCCCTTGGTGTAGTCAGATTTTGGCCGATTTAGGTGCAGAAGTAATCAAAATTGAAAAACCTGATCACGGCGATGACACACGTATTTGGGGACCACCCTGGCTCAAAAACAACCAGCAAGAAGATACGCAGGAATCAGCTTATTATCTTTCTGCCAACCGCGGCAAACACTCGGTTGCTATAGATTTATCTACGCCTGAGGGCCAGAGTATTATCAAGAAACTTGCCGAACAGAGCGATGTGCTGATTGAGAACTATAAAGCCGGATCCTTGAAAAAATATAGTCTGGATTATGCAAGTCTCAGCCAGTTAAATCCGCGGCTGGTTTATTGTTCCATTACCGGCTTTGGTCAGAATGGTCCTCGTGCCCAAGAACCCGGCTATGATTTTATTGTTCAGGGTATGGGTGGCATGATGAGTGTCACCGGTGAACGTGATGATCTACCGGGTGGTGGCCCACAAAAAGCAGGTCTAGCCTTTGCTGATCTGACCACTGGTTTATATTCGGCGATTGCGATTCAGGCGGCTTTACTGTCCCGGGAAAAAACCGGTGAAGGCCAGCATATCGATATGGCTTTGCTAGATACCCAAGTTGCTTCCCTTTCCGTGCTGGCGATGAATTACCTCACCTCAGATAAGATACCCGGACGTTTTGGTAATGCGCATGCCAATATTGTGCCTTATCAGGTTTTTAAAGCCCAGGAAGGTGAATTTATTATTGCCTGTGGCAATGATTTGCAATTTAAGGCATTTTGCCAGGCAGTTGGTTTAACTGAGGTTGCAGAAGATCCGCGCTTCTTAAAAAATTCAGGTCGGGTTACACATCGTGAAGAACTAACCACTATCTTGCAAGCCCATTTCTATTCCCAACCGGCTAAAGCCTGGGTCGATCTGATCCATGCAGTTAAGGTACCTGTGGGTATGATTAATAACCTGAAGCAGACTTTAGAAGAAGAACAGGTATTGGCACGTGATATGGTAATTCAGATGCCGCATACCTTACGAGAAGATTACACCTCGATTGGTTCGCCGATTAAACTCTCCAAGACACCGGTAGAATATAAAAAGGCACCCCCATGTCTGGGTGAAGATACAGACAAAATTTTAAGTCAATATTTAAGCACTGCTGAAATAGAACAACTGAAAAGTAAAAAAGTTATCCAGCAGCGATAAACCTGCAAGCAATAAAAAAGGAATCTTTCGACAAGCCCCTCTCAAAAATGGTTGATTTTTTGGAAGGGGCTTTTGCAATTAATTATTATAAATAAATACTTGCACTCCTTATTTGGGGCCATCATGGTGCGAACAAATTTTTCTGAATAATTACTTTGTGAATTTTAAATATATCTATAACTATAAATTTGTAAAAAACACCATGAGATGAGTGAGATTTTTTTAAATTCAATTGGTTATGTAATAATCATGTATCCAAATAGAGTAGTGCGACATGCAAATATTTAATATTTGCCAATCCGATCTTTTGCATTTGAATGGTCAGAAGATTATAGGAGTAAGACCGCTAGATCAGAGTGAGTATGATCTAGCTGAGGTGGGGGAAATGTGGTTAATTCGCTTGGATTCAGGGGGCGGTGGTGCAATGTTTTGATGATGAAATTATGAAGCATTAATCCAAGTGAAGCCCCTTTGAAAATCAACCGATTTTCAAAGGGGCTTGTGCTATTGCGGTTTTTTTTATGGCCTGTATTTGGCTCTAAGGCGGTTAAGGGTGATCAAGCAAAAATAAGTACATTGTGCAATATGCACATTTAGTATACTGTATGTGCATATAAGACATAAAAAAAGGGCATGATTATGAACGCACTGGCAAAACCTTCCCTTGATAGAAAAGTGGTATTAGCTACTGCCGTGCTTAATGTAGCCGATCAGCTTGATCTTAAACAGGCGCAATTGGGCGCAGTGCTTGGAATGCAACGCACCGCTATTAGCAGAATGAAAAGCAAACCTGAACTCGACCCTGAATCCAAACAAGGTGAACTCGCAGTGATGCTTATCCGCATCTATAGAGCCTTGTTTAGCCTGATGGGTGGTGACTTGGAATGGATGCGCCACTTCATGAAAAGTCATAACAAAGTTACAGGGGGCATTCCACAAGAACAAATCCAAACGGTTGCTGGCTTGATGTCTGTACTCCAATTTGTTGATGCTATGCGAGGAAAAGTATGAGTGAGAATCAAGGTGATCTATGGCAATCATGCGAAGGGGGAAAATACATCAGCCCACTGTCAGGCACACTCTATCGCCTAGTTGAAAGTCAGGAACAGGTGGCTACACGACAACTGGTAGCCACACTTGAAGAACAAAGTGTGCTTGAGGACATTGTGGAAGGGAAAAAACCACCCTATCCTACCCATTCTAAAAATCCTGCAAGTTTGGAAAATTTGCATTATTTACTCAAAACGCCATTTCGCTACCCACCGCTTAAATGGGGTTCTCGTTTTGGACGAGTCTTTGAACCTAGCATTTTTTACGGTGGATGCTCTGTAGATGTGACCCTGATTGAGTCAGCCTATTATCGCTTCATACTTTTTCAATCTATAAGCAATCCGCTTAACCGAAGCCTACGTTCACAGCACACTCTATTTTCTGTTAATTACAAGACTGATAAAGGCGTGCGCTTGCAGAACGCACCATTTGAAGCACATATCAATTTGATCTCCCATCCTTTTGATTACAGCCACTCGCAGCGTCTAGGTACAGCCATGCGTAATAGCGGTGTAGAAGCGTTTGAATACCCATCAGCAAGAGCCAAGGGCAATGCAGTATGCGCAGGGCTTTTTACAGGGAATGGATTCAGCAGCACCAGTCCCGCGATCCGTGAACAATGGTTCTGTGATGTCACTCAGGACACCGTGGTATTCAAGTCTGCCGAAGCATCCGTTGTGGTCAGCTTTGACTTATCCATGTTCCTAGACGATGGGGTACTCCCACACCCTGCCTAAAAAGGTATTTAGTTCCTGGAATTTAACCGAATCCAAAAAAACCTTTTGAATGCATACCCTCTCAAAAAATTAACCAATTTTCAGAGAGGCTTGATCTTTCGATTCCTTTTTTATTTTGAGCATGCTCAGTTAAATTTCTCCATCATTTTTTTAGCAGGCTTTGGCGCTGGGTTCAATAGTTCGAGGCAGCTCGCGACGCAGAATTTTTCCTACTGCAGACTTTGGTAGTTCGGACACAAACTCAATGTATTTCGGCAATTTATAACTGGTCAGTTGCTGCTTCAGATAAGTCATAACTTCATCCTGGGTTAGACTATCATCCTGTTTCACAATAAATGCCTTCGGTACCTGTCCAGATTTTTCATCATCAATTCCAATGACCGCACATTCCAGTATTTTCAGGTGTTTGGATAACACACCTTCAAGTTCATTTGGATAGACATTAAATCCGGACACCAGAATCATATCCTTCTTGCGGTCCAGAATGGTGATGTAGCCCTGCTCGTTCATACAGCCGATGTCACCTGTCAGGAAGTAACCGTCTTTGGTAAATACCTGTGCCGTAGCTTCCGGTTGCTGCCAGTATCCTTTCATCACTTGTGGTCCACGAATGGCTATTTCTCCAACCTGATTAAGCTCTACAGGTTTTCCTTCATCATTCAGAATCAGGATTTCGGTTCCTGCCAGCGGCAAGCCGATAGTCCCGCTAAAACGCCGACTTAAAGGCGGGTTAAAAGTTGCGGTCGGTGAGGTTTCAGAAAGTCCGTAGCCTTCAAAAATCTGGCAGCCTGTGACCTCATGCCATAAATCTGCCGTATTTTTCAGGATAGATGCTCCTCCGCCAGTTGTGGTTTTCAAAAGTGAATGATCAAGCTCACGGAAACGTGAATGATGTGCCAAGGCATTAAACATGGTATTCACCCCCGGGAAAACAGTGGGTGGATGTTTCTGATATTGATCCACCAAAGCATCCAGATCTCTTGGATTTGGAATCAGGACATTAGCGAAACCTCGGCTCAGACCATAACTGAACAGACAAATGGTAAACCCGTAAATGTGATACAGCGGTAAGGCACAAAACACATATTCATCTTTACTGGCATAGCGATCACCGAAATGGCTGATAAATACGGTACTGTTTTGGGCGATATTAAATAGAATATTACGGTGACTCAGTTCAGCACCTTTAGAAACACCAGTTGTGCCACCGGTATATTGCAGGATCACTGTATCTTCCTGATTCTGTACAGGCGTTTTAAAATCTATGCTCTGAACCTGATCCATGGCTGTTTTAAAGTCGAAAAACTGTTTATCCGGATATTGTGATGCCTGACTATAAATAGCACCTGACTGATCTTGAATAAAATCGAGCGGATTGGTTGAAATCACATATTTGAGTTGAGGACATTCATCTAGTGCTGTTAATTGCTCTAAAGTCTGACCCAGGATAATCAATGCTTCTGCACCAGAATCCTGTAATTGATGATACAGTTCACGCTGGGTATACATGGGATTGACATTCACCAGAATATAGCCGGCCCGAATAATGGCAAAGGTTGCAATCGGGTATTGAATAATATTGGGCAGCATCACTGCAATAC
This sequence comes from Acinetobacter sp. BY419, assembly GCF_019038395.1. GTDB lineage: Bacteria > Pseudomonadota > Gammaproteobacteria > Pseudomonadales > Moraxellaceae > Acinetobacter. The sequence continues at coordinate 19,860 of NZ_JAGFXZ010000009.1, read as the reverse complement.
GGCTACCCGCCTTAAACCCTAAATCCTGCAAAAATGTCGCCATTTTTTGACTATAAACATCGATGTCCTGATAACTGAATTTCCGATCCAAATAAATAAATGCGGTTTTATCCTGAAATTTAAGCAAATTTTCAGCAATTGTTGTACTCAGGGTTTTCTCAGGATCAGGCCGAGTAAATTCCGGATTGATATTCCACTTTTTATATTCTTCCATCCATGGCTGACTGGTCATTACAGCGCTCCTTATCCTTGGTTTAAATTTACTTTGTATTGTTAAAACAATCAGGTTCTGATTTTTAAAAGACATTTACACCACTTTCTGCGGTATCTGCCCAGCATAGTGGTAGTGATAACCACTACGAATAAAATGCTGATTTTTATCTCTAAATGAATGCGCATAATCCGGCCAGACCAAAGTCAGCTTACGACTGACCGGGTCCAGATACCAGCTTTTGCAGCTTTCCGACAACCAGACGCTGCCTTGCGAAAGTTGTTGTAGTTCCTGCATATAGGTATTTTCAGCTTCTTGATCTGCTTCAAAGACCTGAATCTGTTCCTGCTCAAAAAACTGTAAGGCATCCAGAACCAGATCAAACTGGGTTTCCAGGAAATAAAGCGCTGAATTATGCCCACTTCCGGTGTTTGGCCCATTTAAGATAAATAGGTTTGGAAAGTTATGTACAGTGGTCGACTGATAGCCTTGCATGCCACTAGACCATTGCTGTTCCAGGCTTAAACCATGTTTACCAACGACCTTTGCAGCATAGGGTGGACGTGCAGCTTCAAAACCAGTGGCGAAAATAATAATATCTGCTAGATACTGCTGCCCGGATTGACTTAATACGCCGTCTGTAGTGACTTCTGCTAAGGCTGAATTTTCCAGCGTCACATTCGGTTTTAAAAAAGTTGGATAATAATCATTGGACAATAATAAGCGCTTACAGCCTGGTTCATAATGCGGTGTAAGTTTCCGCTGCAATTCAGGATCTGCAATCTGGTGTTTTAAGAATTGCAGGCAGTTTTTTTTGACCCTCTCAATCTGGCTTTTCAGATTACGGCGCTGGGCAAAATTATATTCATTGCCCCAAAACAAAGAATGCCTTAAGTCTGACATACTGTCCGGATCTTTACGGAAAAGCTGTTTTTCTATGTCGCTGTACGCTCGGTCTGGCCGCGGCAAAATATAAGGTGCACTGCGTTGCAATACAGTCAGGCTTTTTGCTGTTTTGGCTATTTCAGGCACAAGCTGAATGGCGGAAGCGCCTGAACCGACAACAACGACACGCTGATTATCCAGATTTACTTCGTGGTTCCAGCGTGCAGAATGCATCACTTGGCCTTGGAATTCTTTCAGACCCGGAATTTGTGGTAGGTGTTCATCTGCCAGATGCCCGGTCGCCGTAATGAGAAATTCTGCCTGATACGGACCTTTAGAGGTTTGAACTTCCCAGATTCGTTCTCGTGCATTCCAGCCAGCTTTTTCCAGCTGTGTATGAAAATCGATATGTGGTCGGATATTTTCCTGATCACAGCACTGAATTAAATAATGCTGGATTTCTGCTCCTTGCGGAAAGACGCGTGACCAGTTGGGATTTTTAATAAAAGAAAAAGAATATAAGTGGGACGGTACATCACAGGCGACACCGGGATAGGTATTGTCACGCCATGTGCCGCCCACTTCTACTGAACGTTCAATGATTTTAAAATCGTGAATGCCCTGCTGTTTAAGATGGATCGCCATTCCCAAACCGCCAAAACCGCTACCTACGATTAAAATCTTGCTGCGCTGTACTTGAGCTTGCATTATTTTTCTCCTTTTTTAAGGCATGGAGGGCTGGATTTTTTGATTTGCCGGATACTGTTCTGGATGCTGGCTAAACTGGTTCACCAATTGCAACACTTCTGCTGGCGCTTCGATATAGAGCGCATGTCCCGAAGAAATTTCGGTATAACGACTACTTTCAATTGAGGCAAAAAGTAGCTTTGCTTGTGCTAAAGGTACCATGCGGTCTTCACGGCAGGCCACGATCAAGGTCTCTGCACAAATATCAGGCAAGATCGGTGTGATATCAATGCGATAATTCAGTTCACGCTGTTTGGCGGCATCTGTGGACGGCTTTACAAAGCGTGCCAGATCAAGTACCTGCTGTTCGGTGCGTGCAGACAGATAATCATCGCTATACAGGCAGTAATTAACAAAATGCGGCAAGGCAGCAGATTGTTCATTAAATAACTGTTGCCAGATGGTAGTACGCAGTTGCTGCACCGAGCTGGTCTTTGCCCATCCGGCTAACAGGATCAATTGCACCACGCGTTGTTTCAAGCTGGCCGCTACTTGCGCAGCAATAACGGCACCGAGTGAATAGCCCATGACAGTAATGGCTTCATCTTCTGCAACGACTTGCTGAATCAGCGCTTCGACCTGCTGGCTAAAATCGGTAATCACCAGATCGGCTTTATCAGGCGTATGTAAATCAATCGATAAAACTCGCTGATGAATGCCCAGCATGGGGAAAATATAGCTGAAATGCTTGTCGGTATTTCCACCGGTGCCATGGATCAGAATAATGGTGGGAAATGTGGAGCGCTGCCCGACTTCATGATAAGTGAGTTGCAGGTCACCATAAGCACACTGTCGCGTAATCATGTCTAAATCCATATAGACTCCTGATCTTGTTATTTTATGGTCTATTCAATATCAAAAAATAAACATCGATATTGAATGCTGTGCAGGTCTAAAAATAATAATTTCAAAAAAGACCCACGATCAAGACGATCGTGAGTCAAAATATTTAATCAAATTTGAACTCTTCCGGTTCAAGCAAGAACAGGCTTTCTCCGCCTGCTAGAATATTGGCAGTATGCGTTGCAGTTCTCGGCAAAATCCGGGCAAAGAAGAATTGTGCAGTTTTGATCTTTGCCGCATAGAACGGATCAGTATCGCCTTCTTCAATTTTCTGTTGCGCAGTAATAGCCATTTTTAGCCATAGATAAGCAGACACCACATAACCAGAGAAATATAAATAGTCGACTGACGCCGCACCAATTTCATTGGCAGACTGTTGTGCCTGAGCCTGAATGGTTTTGGTTAATTCCAACCATTGTTCAGTCAACTGGCTCACTTGAGCTACGTGCTGACTAAACTGGGCATGTTGCTGATATTCTTTCACATAGTCTTGAATTTCATCAGTTAATGCAGTCAGCAGACCCAATTTTGATCCCAGAACTTTACGCGCCAATAAGTCAATGGATTGAATTTCAGTGGTGCCTTCATAAAGACTCGCAATACGTGCATCACGGGCAATCTGTTCCATGCCATGTTCAGCAATATAACCGTGACCACCAAAGACCTGCATGCCATGTTTGGCAGCTTCCACGCCTGTTTCCGTCATTAACGCTTTAGCAATTGGCGTTAATAATGCCAGACGGTCTTCTGCTGCTTTCTTCTCTTCAGGATTATCCGTTGCTTCAGCAATATCGGCATAGGTTGCCAGATAATACGCCAGTGCACGTGAACCTTCTGCAAATACCTTTTGGGTCAGCAGCATGTTACGTACTGCCGGATGTACAATAATTGGATCTGCCGGTAAATCCGGTGCTTGTGCCCCGGCCAGTGAACGCATTGCTAGACGGTCTTTGGCATAAGCCAAAGCCCCTTGATACGATGATTCTGCTGCTGCCAGACCCTGAATGGCTGTCCCGATACGCGCAGAGTTCATAAAGGTAAACATGCAGTTTAAGCCACGGTTTTCAGGCCCGATCAAAAAGCCATTGGCATTGTCAAAATTCAGCACACAAGTCGCATTCCCGTGGATCCCCATCTTGTGTTCAATGGCACTACACACCACGCCATTACGCGAAGCCACATTTCCAGCTTCATCTAGATTGTATTTAGGCACGATAAACAGTGAAATGCCTTTGGTGCCTGCAGGCGCATCCGGTAAACGCGCCAATACGATATGTACAATATTTTCAGCCAGGTCATGTTCACCTGCTGAGATAAAGATTTTCTCACCGCTGATGCTGTAGCTGCCGTCTTCATTTGGCACTGCTTTGGTACGGATCAGCCCCAGATCAGAACCGGCATGGGATTCGGTTAAACACATAGTTCCAGTCCAGCGACCTGCGATTAAAGGTACCAGAAACTTTTGTTTTTGTTCATCACTACCGTGATGCTCTAAAGTGCGCATGGCACCATGGGACAGGCCCGGATACATGCCCCAAGACCAGTTGGTCGCAGTAATAATTTCAGAAATAGCAATACGGTATAAAGTTGGAAAACCTTGACCGCCATATTTTTCATCACCGGTTAATGAGGTAAAGCCAAGTTCCACATACTTGTCATAAGCAGCTTTAAAACCATCCGGTGTCGTTACGATGCCATCTTGCAAACGGCAACCCTGCTGGTCACCTGTCGCATTAATCGGTAGAAGTTCGTTTTGGCAAAAGTCCGCAGCGACTTCCAGATATTGCTCCATAATATCCATAGAAACCTTGTCTACGAATTTTGCATAGTCCTGATATTTCTGTTCAACATTGAGCAGGTCCTTCAGGACAAACTTCATGTCTTTTAATGGCGCAATATAATTTCTCATCGTAATTCCCTTGTATGAGTTCTAATTTATGTATTTATGACAATTAATTTCATAATACGAAATTATGTTTTAGATCGAATATAATATAAGTTCATGGATAAAATCTAGTCATGACATAAAAAATCACATTTAAAAATCAAAATCTTTGGTATAAAAAAGCCATTCAACAATGAATGGCTTTTTTACTTATTTATAAATGAAGCGGTTTAGCGTGCCAAAAGATGAGCCAGACGTTGATGAATAATCTGCTCTGCATCCTGCATGATATTTTGAATCAGCTCCTGACAGCTCGGAATGTCATGAATCAATCCCATCACTTGGCCAGCAGTCAGAACTCCCGCATCCACATCGCCATTTTCTAAAGCGAGCTTGCCTTTCAAGCCACTGACATAGGGACGAATCTGTTCAAACTCCAGATTTGGATCTTCACCCATCTTCACCACAAGATCAGATACCGCATTTTTGGCGACACGGGCGGTATTTCCGAACTGTCGATACAGCAGATGTGTCGCCCTTTCATCATTATCGACATAAAATTGCTTGATGTTTGGATGGATCGGTGCTTCCTGAGTGGCACAAAAGCGTGTACCCATATTGATGCCTTCAGCACCTAAAGCCAAAGCTGCGACCAGTCCACGCCCATCAGCAAACCCGCCACTGGCCACAATCGGCACAGTAAGCTGATCAGCAGCGGCAGGAATTAAAATCAGGCCAGGAATATCGTCTTCACCTGGATGGCCTGCACATTCAAAACCATCAATCGAGATAACATCCGCGCCAATTCTCTGTGCTGAGAGCGCATGACGAACGGAAGTACATTTATGAATGACAATAATGCCATGTTGCTTAAACGCCTCAATATGTTCATGAGGCTTGTTGCCTGCTGTTTCTACGATCTTGATACCGCTTTCAGTGATCGCCTGTCGGTATTCTGCATACGGCGGCGGATTCACAGCAGGTAATAAAGTCAGATTGACGGCAAAAGGTTGATCGGTCATTTCTCGGCAGCGTGCAATTTCTCTGACCAGAGCTTCAGGTGTGGGTTGAGTTAGTGCAGTCAGCGTTCCCAGGCCGCCCGCATTGGATACGGCACTGGCCATTTCTGCAGTGCCGACCCACATCATGCCGCCCTGAATAATCGGATAGCGAATGCCTAAAAGCTCGGTAATACGGGTCTGAATCTTCATAAAAACTCTCCTTAGCGTCCGGTAAATTGTGCAGGGCGTTTTTCAACAAAGGCCTGTACACCTTCTTTATAGTCTTGGCTGCTTAAAGCTAAGTATTGCAGGTTTTGTTCCAGCTCCAATTGCTGGTTCATATTATTTTCAGCACTACGTTGCAAGGCCTGTTTGGTTAAAGCCAGTGCATAGGTTGGCTGCTTGGCCAGTTGCTTTGCGATCTCATCGATATAGGCATCAAATTCTGTATCTGGAAGCATTTTCCAGATCATGCCCATTTTAGCGGCCTCTTTGGCATACACAGGTACGCCCAGAAAAGTCAATGCCACGGCACGTGCATAACCGATTAAATGTGGCAACATCCAGGTGCCCCCGGCATCGGAAATCAGGCCAATCTTAGAAAAGGCCTGAATAAATCGGGCACTTTCCTTGGCAATGACCAAGTCACAGGCCAGCGCGATATTGGCACCTGCACCGGCAGCCACACCATTCACTGCTGCGATCACCGGTTTGGGACTCTGGCGGATCAGGTTAATTAAAGGATTATAATATTTGGCCAGTGAACCTTCAGGCGGCAAAGGTACACTCCCTAACTGTCCGGCACGTTCTTCAAGTCCTGTCCAGCAGAAAACGCCCGACCATTACCGCGAATCACAATCACCCGAATATCCGGATCCGTATTCCAGATTTTCAGGACCTGCTGAACTTCCTCATGCATTTGCCGGTTAAAACTGTTGAGTGAATATGGTCGGTTAAAATTTAAAGTCGCTATTCCTTGCTGGACTTGGGTTTGAATCGTATTCCACATCATCAATTTCCTTATTGTTTTTTGTATCCCTACTCTTAATAGCCTTTATTGACATCTACCTGATGGCATAAATCCAGACCCTGTTTTAAACGACGGTCATTTTCCAGAATCTGTTCAACCACTACGGACATTGGCGCATGTGAGGCCACATGGGGCGTGACTACAATTTTTTCATGCTGCCAGTATGGATGTTCAGCAGGCAGTGGTTCCTGTTCAAAGACATCGATAATTGCACCACGTAAATGACCTGAATCCAGTGCATTGAGTAGATCCTTTTCGATTAAATGCTGCCCACGACCCACCTGAATGAGAGCAGCCTGATCGGGCAGTTGCTGAAATAATTCAGCAGAAAGAATGCCAGTATTGTCTTTAGTGAGCGGTAACAAATTAATCAGGATCTGGCTGTGGGCCAAAAACTCAGAAAGCTGTTCTGAACCGACATAGCTTTTGACCTGAGGGATATTTTTTGGAGAATTGGACCAGCCTGATACCTGATAACCCATGGCAGTAAAACATTCTGCTACATAACCGCCCATGTGGCCAAGGCCCATAATTCCGATCTGGATATGATGGCTATAACTTTGGCGATACTGCTTCCATAACTGCTGTTTTTGCTGCTGCAGCATACGGTCAAAATAACGCTGAAAATACAGCACACCCCAAAGCAGATAATCAAACATGCCTTTCTGGTGATGCGGATCCAGCACTCGGCAAACTGCTTGATCCGGGCGTATTTCATTTAAGTTTAAATGCTCCACCCCAGCGGCTATCGAGTGAATCAGACTCAGTTTTGGAAGCTGATTTAATTTCTCTAGATCTGGAAACCAGGAGGCTGCTGTCGTCGCCTGCTCTGCTTCTGGACTATCAATGAGGCAAAAATGATCCGAAGGTGCATATTTTTGAAAGGCCTTAATCAGAATTGCTTCAATATTTGGAACAGTACTGGAAATCACAATCATGATGCATATTCCGTATATTGATGCTCGATCAGCGACAAGGCAGCCTGCCAGGCACGCTGTAAAATCGGTTCAATTAAAGGACTGGCAAATTGCGTGGCGGTTTTAATCCGTACTTCCTCATTTGGATAATGTAATTCGGCACCACCACTTAAGGCCTTGACTTGTGCCTGACAGGCACGTTCCAGGAAATAGATTTCATGAAAGGCCCGTGCAATCGTTTCTCCAGCCGTTAATAGGCCATGATTACGTAAAATCATGGCGCGATGACCACCTAAGTCCTGAATCAGGCGCTCCTGCTCATCTGTTGAGAGTGCCACGCCTTCATATTCGTGATAGGCCAACTGCTGATAAAATTTCAGCGCATGCTGGGAAATGGGAAGAAGTCCATGTTTCTGTGCAGAGACCGCAATACCATCTGCGGTGTGAGTATGAATGACACAATTCAGATGAGCATGTGCTTCGTGAATTGCGGAGTGGATGACGAAGCCTGCCATATTGACCGGCTTGTCCTGTTCATAGCTTTCTACAACCTGCCCTGCATGATTGATCTTGACCAGCGTAGATGCACACATTTTTTCAAACGCGACACCGTACTGATTAATCAGAAAGCAATCTGGCTGATCAGGAACTCTTAAACTGATATGGGTATCAATCAGGTCTGTCATCCGATAATGCGCAATAATGCGATAAAGCGCTGCGAGCTCACAGCGTGCCTGCCATTCAGCCTCTGTGACGAGAGTTTTTATTGTCATCATTCCATCCTGGAAAAATATAGCATTTCGATCACTATCTGTTATATCATAATTTTAGAAAAACAGAATATTATTTCATAAGGCGAAATAAATCATTAAAAGGAGTTAATATGCCAACATCACATTTGAACGGACTTGAATATCTAACAGCAATTAAGAATGGGGAAATTCCCAGCTCTGCCATGAGTGAAATTATTCCCATGCGTCTGACCTTAGTGCGTAAAAACTATGTGGAATATGAAGTGCGTCCTGATCAGCGCCATTACAATTTACAGGGTGGAATTCATGGCGGTTTTTGTGCAACGGTTTTAGATAGTGCTACTGGCGCTGCCGTGCATACTACAGTTGATGCAGGTGTCAGTTTTTCGACCATTGACCTGAATGTGAAAATGCTTAAAGCGATGAAAAGCGGTGAAACCTATACTGCCATTGGTGAAGTTATCCGAATCGGACGTAATGTACTGACTTCAGAAGGCCGAATTGTGGATGAAGAAGGTAAAGTTTATGCCTTTGGGTCAGCGACTTTGCTCGTTACCAGCCGCAGCTAGTCATCGTTCACATAATCCAATCCCTGCAAAAGTAGGGATTTTTATTTGCGATGTTATTCAGTATAGAAAAGCCATGAATCAGACTATTCATGGCTTTTAGGATCAAGCGAAGGATTATTCCGCTTCAGGATTTTCAATCACCATCGCCAGACCTTGCCCCAAACCGATACACAAGCTGATCACAGCATATTTTTTACCGGTGCGCTGTAACTGACGTGCCACTGTTAATGCCAAACGTGCACCCGAACAGCCCAGTGGATGTCCAATCGCAATTCCACCGCCATTTGGATTGACACGTGGATCATCGAAAGCAACATCCAGACCTTTGAGGCAAGATAAAACCTGACTGGCAAAAGCTTCATTGATTTCGATAACATCCATATCATCCAGCGTTAAACCAGCACGTTGTACTGCCTTTTTAATCGCTTCAATTGGGCCTGCACCCATGATGCGTGGCTCAATGCCAGCGGCTGCAGAAGACAGGATACGAGCCAAAGGTTTTAGTCCATACTGTTCCTGAACTTTTTCACTGCCGATCATCAGTGCTGCAGCGCCGTCATTGATTCCTGATGCATTACCCGCTGTTACTACACCACCTTCAAATAGTGGTTTTAACTTAGATAATGCTTCAAATGTTGAAGATGCACGCGGATGTTCATCTTCAGTAACTAATTTAGGCGGTAATTTGCGCCCTTGTGAAACTTCAATCGGTGTAATTTCACCTTCAAAGAAACCTGCTTCTTTCGCAGCCTGATATTTTGCCTGTGATGCAGCAGCAAATGTATCTGCCTGTTCACGGCTAATATCGAACTCTTCAGCCACGTTATCACCAGTTTCTGGCATGCTGTGCGCGCCAAACTGATCCGTAAATTTACGGTTCGGGAAACGTGTACCAATAGTCGTGTCATAAATTTTGGCATCACGTGAATAAGCGCTTTCTGCTTTGCCCATCACAAAAGGTGCGCGGGTCATGCTTTCTACGCCACCGGCAATGTACAACTCGCCTTCACCTGCAGTAATGGCACGTGCTGAATCAATCACAGCACCGAGACCTGAAGCACATAGACGGTTAACGGTTTGACCTGGAACTGTCACCGGCATACCCGCTAACAATGCTGCAAAACGTGCCACATTACGGCTGTCTTCACCAGCCTGATTGGTACTACCAAAGATTACATCTTCTACGTCTGCTGCCGGAATACCGGTTTTTTCCAGCAGATTTTTAATCACGGTTGCAGCAAGATCATCTGGACGTACGCTTGCCAAGCTTCCTGCATGGCGACCGATTGGTGAACGTAAACCATCATAAATATATGCATTTAACATGAGTGTTATTCCTTTAACTTTCTAATTAATGTGTAGTATGAACAAGAGCTAAACCAAGCTGAACGCGGCGACGCAGCCAAGGACTTGGACGGTAACGCTGGTCACGGGTAATCGCAGTCATGCGGTCCAGAATTTTCAGGATTTTTTCAGCACCCAGCATATCGCCCCATTCAATTGGACCATATGGATAGCCAAGTCCTAATTTCACTGCCACATTGATGTCTTCTACAGTAGCAACGCCTTGCTGGGCAATATCACAACCGAGATTCACAATCATCGCCAATGCGCGCTGGGCCACAAAGCCAACGCTTTCCTGAATCACGCTGGCAGTAACACCATCCAGGTTAAAAATGGATTGTGCTGCATTTACCAGTTCAGGTGTGGTCACAAAAGTTGGCATCAAGGTACGATGTTTATTCAGACCATAAAGCAGATCGATACAGACCACTTGCTGAGGCGCTACTTGATAACGTACAGCCGCGGAAGTTGCATCTTCGCCATAAGTCGCAATCAGAATTAAAGCATTTGCTGAAGGTAGCTCGGTTTGCTCGATCTGGATATTATTTTGCTGTAAATACTGCTCAAGTGCCTGACGGTCATCGCTATATTCTGTGCTTAGCCAAACTGATGGATATTGATCCAGTTTTTCAGCGAGTGTTGGGACAACATCGCCCTGCTTACTGCCCGAAGTGTAATCATAGAAACCTTTACCGGTTTTACGACCTAATTGCTTGGCAATAAAGCGCTGACGGGTAATTACACTTGGACGATAACGTGCTTCTTCATAATACTGGTGATAAATCGATTCACTCACCGGATGCGATACATCCATACCGGTTAGATCACCTAGCTCGAAAGGTCCCATCTTGAAACCGATACCGTCACGGTAGATCCGGTCAATGTCATAAAATTGCGTAACATTTTCATTCAGAATGGCATAGGCTTCGCTACCAAAGGCACGGCCGGCATGGTTAATGATGAATCCTGGGGTATCTTTGGCTTGGACCGGACGATGTCCCATTTTAGTAGATAACTGGGTCAAGGCATCAACAATATCGGCACGGGTGTTAAAGCCTTCAATCACCTCGACCACTTTCATGAGTGGTACCGGGTTAAAGAAATGATAACCGGCAATACGTTCCGGCTGGCTGCAATTGGCAGCAATTGCACTGATCGATAATGAAGAGGTATTGGATGCTAGAATCGCCTCAGGTTTTACAACCGCTTCTAGTTGCTGCATCAGTTTTTGCTTGATTTCAAGGTTTTCAATAATCGCTTCAACCACCAGATCACAATCTTTGAGGTCTTCTAACTGCTGAGCGATCGACAGATGAGCAAGATCTTCAGCTGCTTTTTCGTGGCTAAATTTACCCTTGTCAGCAAGCGTGTTTAATGTTTTAGCCAGTTTTTCCTGTGCCTGATCTGCAGCGCCAGCTTTTGCATCGAACAGCACAACATCATGCCCGGATTGAATCGCGATCTGGGCAATACCTGCGCCCATGGTGCCTACGCCAATAATACCGATTTTCTGAATCTGAATACTCATGCTTATCGTCCCTGATAATTCGGTTTACGTTTTTCAATAAAGGCCTGCATGCCTTCTTTCTGGTCTTCTGAAGAAAACAGCATCTGGAAAGACTTACGTTCTAGGCTAAGGCCGGCATTTAGTGGCACATCTTCAGCCAATAAAGCCACTTCCTTGATTTGCTCCAGAGCAATTGGCGGCAATTTCGCAAGGCCTTCAGCCATCTTAATGGCAGTTGCAAGGGTTTCGCTATCTTCAGTCACCTGAGACACCAAACCAATTTGATAGGCTTCCGGTGCCGGTACGAGGCAACCCGTCATAATGATGCGCATTGCATGGAATTTGCCAACTGCACGGAATAAACGTTGAGTGCCACCTGCACCCGGCATCACGCCGACCTTAACTTCAGGCTGACCGAATTGGGCACTTTTTCCGGCAATGATAATGTCTGCATGCATCGCCAGTTCACAGCCACCACCCAGTGCATAGCCGTTTACAGCTGCGATTACCGGTTTTGAACATTGAGCAATTGCTTGCCAGTAACGCTCAGTGCGGCGCTGCATCATCTGAATGGTTTCAGCATTGGCCAGCTCTTTAAGATCGGCACCTGCTGCAAAATCTGTTTCACCACCGGTGAGGATAATGGCACGGATATTTTCATCGTCATTCAATTTTAGAAAAGCAGCTGCAAGTTTCTGACGCACTTCTGTATTCAGGGCATTTTTTGCTTCTGGTCGATGAATTTTCACCATTGCTACATGTGCCGAGATTTGCTCTATCTGAACTACCTGTTCCATTAAAAATCTCCATTTATTTTGTATAGCGAAATTTTATTTTATATAAAACTAAGGTTTCTAAAGCCATAAATCAAGGATTTTTAACTCCAAAATTCAAAAAAGTTATTTTTTAATAAAAAAAAGTAAAAACTCTTGTTTGACTACTTATTTTATGATTAATTAATTTCGCAATACGGAATTAAATATTTTAAATGCAACATGGTTATTCTTTTAAGTGAAAAATAACCACAAAGCAAAACTAAATATTAATTTGTGAAACGAGAATTCTCGGTAAGTAGGTAGTTTTTCTCAAGGTAAAAACTGGAAAACAAACTTCAGCCTGATTGTTGGCATGGCTAAAGTAAGCGGGAACCTCCTTTAGATCGGGGAAAATACGTTTCCGTGAGGAATGAAAAAGGATTTAGTGGTAGCAGAGGAATGCTGCTTTTAATAAATAGAGGACATAAGAATGACAAGTGATACGATCGTCACAGGAGACAATAGGACCCCTGTTTCTTCCGAGGAGACCGTTAAACAGGCACCAAAACGCCTATGGATTACGGCCTTTATCTTTGCTTTCCTGATCTTGCTGTGTGACGGTGCTGACATCGGTATTTTAGCTTTCAGCCTGACCAGTTTAAAAGCAGAATGGGGCTTAAGCTCGATGCAGGCAGGGGCTTTAGGAAGCTGGTCTTTGTTTGGAATGGGCATTGGCGGATTTGTCGGAGGATGGGCTTGTGACAAATTTGGACGGGTTCGTGTCATTGTACTGGCAACGATCATCTTCTCCCTGCTGTCTGCCTATTCAGGTTTTGCGCAGTCTTATACTGAATTTGCAATTTTGCGCACACTTTCATGCATGGGTTTAGGCTGTTTATATATTGCCTGTAATACCCTGATGTCTGAATATGTGCCGACCAAATATCGAACGACGGTACTGGCTACACTTATGACCGGTTTTACCTTAGGTTCGTTATTAATTACCCTGCTTTCTGGCTGGATTATTCCCGAGTTTGGCTGGCGTATGCTGTACTGGATTACCATTGCACCATTGGCACTAGGGATTTTAATGCATTTTATGGTTCCTGAACCAGAATCGTGGAAACGTGTACGTGAAATGAAGCGTACCGGTGAGATCGTGGATAATGATACGAAAAAAGGCAATCCATATATCACCATTCTTAAAGATAAGACCCACGGCAAGATGTTCATCTTGTGGTCTTTCAGCTCAGGTTTCCTGTTATTTGGTTACTTCGGTGTAAGTAACTGGCTACCAAGTTATCTTGAAGCTGAATTAGGCATCAAATTTAAAGAAATGGCCCTCTATATGGTGGGAACCTTCATCACCATGATTTTTGCCAAAATCATTGCGGGCTATGTGGCAGATAAAATCGGCCGTCGTATCGTATTTGCTTTTGGCACCATGGGAACCGCAATTTTTATTCCAGTCGTGGTGTATATGCATACTCCTGAAAATATTGGTGTATTAATGCTGATCTTCGGTTTCCTGTACGGTATTCCATATGCAATTAATGCAACTTATTTGACTGAAAGCTTTCCAACCGGGGTGCGCGGGACTGCTGTCGGCGGTGCATTCAATATTGGCCGAATTGGTGCAGTTTTCGCTCCAATTACCATCGGCTATCTGGCGATGCATGGTTCAATCGGCACAGGTTTGATGGTGATGGGCGCCGCCTACTTCCTTTGTGGATTAATTCCTGCCCTGTTTATTAAGGACCGTTTATACGACCCGCAAAAAGCAGAATAACTTGCAGCTTAAAAGGGTGGCTTAACCCGCCATCCTTTTCACTTCATCTTTCTATGACGTTGAAAACCTGATACCTGTTTTTTTTACGTGAACAGAATGTTGCTTATGCAACTTGCATGATATTCATGCTTCGAAAGTCAAAATCATCTTTATTTAAAAATTAAGGCAATCACAAGGAAAGAGCTTTCCTTGCTTACATCTAAAAATTTCTTCAGGGATTAAGAAATGAAAAAATTAGTTTTAGCGACATTATGTGGTATTGCATCGGGATCCGTGATTTCAGCGGAAGTATCGGAAGATCGTATTCAGTTTCTAGAAACTCAGCTGAAGCAGATCCAGTCTGAACTGGAACAGCAAAAACAGTCTCAGATGGCTTTAAAAACACAGCAGGAACAAGCTAAAACAGAGAACTCCAAAAGTTTAAGTAGTGCAATGGACAAAGTCGATGTTTATGGAATGATCCGTCTGGATGGCGCGATTGATTTTAAGAGTACGCCAGAAACTCGTGGTCGAACCATTAACCAGATCAATAAAGTGCCTTTTACTGAACCTGATTCAGTCCGTTCCGATTTTACTGCGGCTGCCAGCCGCATAGGTTTTCTTGCCAAAGATCTGGGGGGGAATCCAAACATTTCCGCCCGCCTGGAAGCCGACTTCTGGACCAATAACGGCAAAGGTGATGGGGGCTTGCGTATCCGGCATGCATATTTTAAATATTATAACTGGACCTTTGGCCAGGCCTGGTCATTGATGTCTACGCCTGAAATCAGCACCGATGCGGTAGATTATAGTTTACTGCTGGGTGGTTCGATCTTACGTACCCCTCAGGTCAGTTATGCATTTAAACTTGATCCGGAAAATACCTGGAATGTTGGTCTGGAGTATATGGCCGGTGGTGACCGGTCTTCTGCCTTGCCCGCATTAACCACCAAATATGTTTATCAATCCGGTCCAGTACATCTACTGGCGCAAGGCTTTATCAATGAAAAGCAGGCGCAAACTGCGACAGGTGATATAGAGAAAGTTGGCTGGGGGGTTGGTGCCGGTGGACGTTATCGCTTTGATGATAAAAACTCTATTCAGGGCAACTACTTCCATATTGTGGGTGACCAGCGTATTGCAGCATTTTTAATTCAAGGTTCTACTGTTGACGGTGCCGCCTGGGGGGGAGATTATTCAGTTGATACAGCCAATAATAAACTTTTACTCAATGAATTTAATAGTTTGAATATTGGGTTTACGCATAAATTCACATCGAAATGGCGCAGCAGTATTGCAGCCAGTGTGGTCGATTTTGATGATTCCAGCGACTATGCAAAAGCCAATCCGGAAACCAATAAGCGCTTAACCGACTATGTGGCTAACGTGATCTATTCTCCTGTGCCAAAAATTAACCTGGGCGCAGAATATCATCATGGTAAGCGTGAGACTTTTGATAATAAGGAAGCGGATGTCTCGCGTATTAATCTCTCTGCCAACTATAGTTTTTAAGGCCTCAGGAGACAAGGATGTCAGCCCAAGGGCAAATTTCCCACCGTTTTATGTTCATGATGGCAATGACCTGCGCACTCTGCGCAGGTTGTAACTATTTTAACCAGCCTTTGATTTATTCTATTGCAGAAGATTTAAATATCAGTGTGGCCGAATCTGGATGGACCGTGGTTTTAACCCAGATTGGCTATGCTACCGGATTGTTCCTGTTTGTACCTCTGGGTGATCTGTTTGAAAAGCGCATGTATATCTGCAGTTTGATGTTCTGTACCGGACTGGCCCTGATCGGACTTTCAGCCAGTACCAATCTAAATATGCTGTACGGTTTTACCCTGCTCGCCTCTTTCTGCTCGATTACCACCCAGATTCTGATTCCTTTTGCTGCCAGCCTGTCGCAACGCGAGAAAAGTGCTGAAGTGGTCGGGCTACTGATGAGTGGTGTTTTGGTCGGCATTCTGTTTGCCCGTACCGTGGCCGGACTGATCTCAACCCTTTGGTCTTGGCATGCGGTGTACTTGCTCAGTGGTTGCTCTATTCTTTTGCTCAGTATCGCGATGTGGTTCCAGTTACCGAGCACTAAAAGTCAGCTGCAAATGAATGTATTGCAGATTTATCGTTCATTATTTACCTTCGCCCGAACAGAACCTATGCTGATCCGGCGCAGCCTGATTGGCGGATTGGGTTTCGGTATGCTCAGTATTATTTTTACCACCATGACTTTCATTCTGGCCGAAGCGCCTTATCATTTTAATGATTTCCAGATTGGTCTTATGGGTATTGTGGGGATAGTCGGAATCTGGTCATCACAATGGACGGGTAAAATGATTGGAAAGCATCGGGAGAAATGGATTGCACATTTGGCCACAAGCGGACTGCTTCTGGCCTGGATTCCCTTATTCTTTGCCCAGAATTATTTATGGATTTATATCCTGGGATTAATCCTGGCTTATTTCGGGATTTCCTGTTTGCATGTCTTGAACCAGAATCTGGTCTATCGAATCTCGATGCAGGCTCGCTCGCGGATTAATGCCATCTATATGACCTGCTATTTTTCAGGTGCGGGTCTCGGTGCATTTTTATCCCTACATTTATGGAAAGCCTATGGCTGGTCTGCCTGCGTCATTTTAGGCTTTGTTTTTGCAATATTGATCTTTCTCATTAACTATTATGATTTGAACCAGCACAAAAATTTAGCCAATATCCAGCCTAGACCATAAACATGGTTATGCACCTTTGGTTTTTTAAATCTGTATTTATTATCCAGCTTTCTAAACTAGGAATAAATGAGATAAGACGTGCTCAAAAAGAATGAGAAAAACCTTTAGGCACGTTTATTATTCGATCTGAAAGCATGCTGAAATATCTGCATCCTAGATTTCAGCTTTGATTCAATTTATTATTTTCTATTGCCACATAAACAGACTTCAATTCAGTTAAAGGTGCAGGTTTTGCATAAAAGAAGCCCTGTAGCAGATCACAACCCTGTTGATAGAGCAAACTGGCCTGACTTAAAGTTTCTACACCTTCAGCCACGACTTCTAAATCAAGCTGATGTGCCAGATGAATAATCGATTGCACAATCGCTGCGTTCTGGTCATCAAGTGTTATTTCTTCGATAAAACTACGATCTAACTTGATCTGATTGATCGGCAAACGCCGCAGATAACTGAGACTCGAATAACCCGTGCCAAAGTCATCTATGGCGACCTGTACGCCTAAAGCACGTACTGTTTTCAAAATCTCTATGGTTCGATCTGCGCCATTAATGATGACACCTTCTGTAATTTCAATTTTAAGTAATTCCGGGGGCAATTGACTGAGTTCAAGGACATGTTCCAGGACCTGAAGAAAGCCTGCTCTACGGAATTGTAAAGGAGAGATATTTACCGATATCGTGATCTGGCTATTGTGCTTCTTGTTCCACTCTGCAATATCTAAACAGGCTTTTTCCAATACCCACTGACCTACACTAATAATCTGTCCGGTTCTTTCTGCAAGAGGAATAAAAATTGCGGGAGAAATATAACCCTGCTGTGGATGACACCAGCGAATTAAAGCTTCCACGCCTGTCATCAGTCCAGTTTCAGGATGAATAAGCGGCTGATAGAAAAGATCGAAATTTTTCTGATTGATCGCTTCCATGAGTTCCAGACGCAGATTGGTATAGTCTATTTCTGCGACAGGTTGCATTCTGGTTTTTTCATACCACTGCCAGATATTGCGACCTTGTCTTTTGGCTTCCTGCATGGCCAAAACAGACTGATAGATCAGTTCAGAAGAATGCTGTATCGAACTGTCATCTGCCACGATCCCGATACTGGCACTTACATGAATTTTGTACTGATCGATGATAAAAAGCATGGAAAGAAGATCAAGAATTTCTTCGGCGATCTCCTCGACTTCAGTTTGCTCATATGAACCTGAGAGCAGCAGGATAAATTCATCTTCAGCGAAACGGCATAGCACGTTATTGTCTTGAACAAATTTTTGCAGCCGCTCGCCCACACTTTTGAGAATCTGATCGCCCAGCAGATGGCCTAAACTATCATTAATGTTTTTAAAGTCATCCAGGTCTATATACAACAAGACTAAAGGTTGAGAACTCTCATGCTGTGCTTCAAAAATATTTTCCAGAATTTGCTTAAATGCATGCTGGTTCGGCAAGCCTGTTAAATGATCATGGGTATGCTGATGCCGGATATATTCTTCGTGAATACGTTGCTCGGTAATATCTTCCTGAATCCCTAAAAAATGGGTACAGGTTCCAGTTTGATCAAAAATAGGACCTAGGGTTAAACGATTCCAGAACCAGCTGCCATCTTTGCAGTAACTTTTTAGGGTGACCTGAATTTCTTTTTGTTTTTTGACCGCTTGTTTGAGTAATGAAATCTGATCCGGATCAGTATCTGGACCCTGTAAGAAAAAACAGCCTTGCCCTAATACTTCTGCTTCTGTATAACCTGTGAGCTTTAGAAAAGCCGGATTCACATATACCATTAACCTTTCTTCGGAAACATCGGTAATAAAAAGACTATTCGGACTGGCCTCTACCCCCCGTTTTAATAAGCGCAGATCCTCCTTATTTTTACGGGATAAAGTAATATCTCGCGCAATACCAATAACGCCGGTGACTTTCTGGTTTTGTATAATCGGTAAATTGGTCAAATCCAGCCACAAAATATCTCCAGTAACATTATAGATTGGAAGCTCAAAATGTTGAGATTTACCCTGCATCGTTTCTATGAATGAGAGGTTGGCCAGCTCATGAAATTCGAGCGGTATAAAGGCAGAATAATGCTGACCACGAATTTGCTCTTTAGAAAAACCTGTAATTTCTTCACAAGCAATATTGGTGGTAAGCATATGTCCCTGTAAATCAAGTTCAAAAATGATATCAGGATGATAAGTATAAAAAGAACAGTATTTTTCATTAAGTTCCTGTCTTTTTTGACGTTCCTGAGCAAGCTCGATTGCGAGAGCCACTAATTTTGTCGCTTGTTGTAATAGCTGAATATGCTGTTCTGTCGGTATTTTGGCTGTTCGATAATAGGTCGAAAAAGTTCCGTATAAAATATCTGAGGCATTCATAATCGGCATAGACCAGCAACTAGACAGCTTTTCTGCGTTCACTACAGCACGGTAGGACTGCCAGTTCGGATCTTTCATTAAATTTGGACTAATGACCAACTGACGCAAAAAAGCAGCTACGCCACAGGTTCCTCGATCAGGACCAATCTTTAAATCCTGAATGACATTGCAGTACTCTTTCGAGAAGTGCTGTTGGCCACTTATAACATTTAAAGTTTGCGTGTCGTCTTTATAGAGCATAATGGTGACAAGCGCATCTGGAATACGCGACTCAAGCCATTGGCTAATGATGTCGAGGATAGGCTTAAGCTCAGTATGGCGACCAATCAGATTAAAAATATGAAAAATATCTTGATCATCGCAATTATTATTCATTCAGACTATCACCTTCCTTAGCTTGTTAACATTTTAGACTTATTATTAACCCGAATCGCGGATAAGAAATTGACTTGAAAAATAAGAGGACTAGAGCCATCAGTTGAGTTACCACACCAAACTCACAACTCTAGTCCTGATGTTCAATAGTACCGAATTATTCTGCGTAAT
>NZ_JAGFXZ010000080.1 GCF_019038395.1 Acinetobacter sp. BY419 | reverse complement strand
TGTCTCCATCGGATAAGGGCCAGATCATTCCTGATAATAAACGATAAGAATTTAAACGCAATAAAAAAGCCCTGAACGAAAGATCAGGGCTTTTTTAGAATCTGGAGCGGGAAAGGAGACTCGAACTGCAGTTTTCATTTCAGCTAAGGCGGATCTTCTACTCGAATTGTATGTTGAAATGAGATGATTTAGGGAAAACACACCTTCTAAATATTTATGTGACAGAGCTAAAACCCATTATGAGTGAGTAAATACTCATATCTTTGAAAAAATGAAATTTTAGATAGCATTGATGAATTAAAAATAAAATGAAAATCAAGAAAGCAATTAATTTTTGAAATAAAATTTTGGATAAAAACATAAGTAACAGATATATTTATATTTTTTGAATAATTTTATGGTTTTTTAGGTGCTTATAATCTTGTCGGCAGAATAGATTTATCCCTGAAATTTTATTGTTAATATGCTTTATAAAAATTAATGATGTCAGTATGATGACTTCCATATTTTAACTTAAAGATAATTCACTTAAAAACTCATATGGAATCGTCGGAACAGCCTCAACTGAAAAAACTCCCACGACTTAAGCCTCGTGGTGGTTTACAAGTGATGTATGCATCTATACGGGCACTATTGTTACGTGAATTACAAACCCGCTTTGGTCAATACCGCTTGGGATATTTATGGGTCTTTCTTGAGCCGCTGCTGACCATTGGGATTATGG
>NZ_JAGFXZ010000008.1 GCF_019038395.1 Acinetobacter sp. BY419 | reverse complement strand
AGTATTTTGATCTAACATTGCTAACGTCTCCAGAGGAGTAAGTATTTATTTGATACAGCCATGATAAGCCAACCGATTGAATAGTTAAAACAGTTTGTATTTATCTAATCAATCGATTTTTTAGATTGCAGGAAAAATTCACTATCAATTTCAAATTCCTATATCTGGGTGAAAGGGGAATTTTCAAGTAGTTTGCCGTCATATTTGCTATTTTAGGTTAATATCCAGAATGTATTGAAGAGGTTGAAGTGATGGAATTGCAGCGCGGTATTTATCAGCATTATAAGGGGCAGCTTTACCAGGTTTTTCATGTAGCTACCCATAGCGAAACGGAAGAAAAACTTGTCGTTTATCAATGCCTCTATGGTGATTATTCAATCTGGGTGCGCCCTTTAACGATGTTCACTGAAACCATTACTACGAACGACGATCGTGAAGTGGAACGTTTTAAATTAATTCAGGCGCTTTAAGCTAGAAAGGCTCAGGGAGGAGCTATGCTGAATCTAGGTGAATTTGAAAATTCATGCAAAAATTATAGAAAAATTTCATATGCATGATCTCAAGCAGACAGATCGACTGCAACGATATCGCCATATAGAACCAGAATCAGGTCGATTCTTATTCATTTTAATTCGTGCACAGCAAGCGAAGCATATTCTGGAAATTGGAACCTCTACCGGCTATTCCACTTTATGGCTGGCGGAAGCAGCTCGGCATACTCAAGCCATGATTACGACCCTTGAGCTGGATGCAGAACGGGTTACTCAGGCAAAACAAAATGCGATAGAAATAAATCTTGCAGATTTAATCAATTTTAAAGTGATTAATGTTCAAGTTTATCTGCAAGAAACGCAGGAAGTATTTGATTTTATTTTGTTAGATGCGGAACGAGATGCTTAGGTCAATTACTGGCCACATTTGACTCGACTCCTTAAAGCAAAAGGTGGATTACTGGTAGTCGATAATGTCATTTCACACGCATCGGAAGTGGAAAAGTTTATTGCCTTAATTCAGCAAGACCCGCGTTTTATCATGAGTACTGTACCCATAGGCGCAGGTTTGCTGATGGTGGAATTCCGTTAATCTGATTCGCTTTAATCCATGCAAATTTTATTAAAATGTAGATTGTATTCGAGATACTTTTCTACGAATGCGGCTTTATCTTGGCGTCTTAAGAGGTTGTCATAAATAAATTCGGGTACAGGATGATAGAGCGCTGTATAGCCGTTGCTATAAACGATTTTCAGATGGCGGCTCGAAGGATTATATTTCCAAGAAATCACGGTAAGCAGTTTTTGCATATGCGTTCCTCCGCTGAGTATTTATTCTCTTATTATTCGAACTTATGCCATGTGGCTCTGCAGATGTATAGCTGAATTGTAAGAATGATAAGAACGAGAAGCAAAAGATATGCCTGAATTTTTATATAATTGATAAAGAAAAAAATGGGGCTGTGTTTATTAAAGAGATAATAGGACAACTTTAGAATAAAAGTTGGCTATTACACCGACATAAAAGTTTCGACGATAAAAAACCACGCTTTTTAGCGTGGTTTTTTGAGTCAGTTTAATCTAATTAAAATTAGATTTTACCCACTAGGTCGATTGAAGGAGCAAGTGTTGCATCGCCTTCTTTCCATTTAGCTGGGCAAACTTCACCTGGGTGAGCATGTACATATTGAGCTGCTTTAACTTTACGAAGAAGTTCCTGAGCATCACGGCCAATACCACCAGCGTTGAGTTCAACGATTTGGATTTTACCTTCTGGATCGATCACGAAAGTACCACGATCAGCAAGGCCGTCAGCTTCGATTAATACGTCAAAGTTTTTAGCAAGCGTCCAGTTTGCATCACCAACCATTACATATTGGATTTTTTTGATTTCTTCTGAAGAATCGTGCCAAGCTTTGTGAGTGAAATGCGTGTCAGTAGAAACTGAGTAGATTTCAACGCCTAGTTTTTGAAATTCAGCGTAGTTGTCAGCAAGGTCACCAAGTTCAGTTGGGCAAACGAAAGTGAAGTCAGCTGGGTAGAAGAATACAACAGACCATTTGCCTTTAAGGTCAGCTTCAGTAACTTCAATGAATTTGCCGTTTTGGAATGCAGTGGCTTTAAATGGTTTAACTTCAGTATTAATTAAGCTCATCATTGTCTCCATGATTGAGGTAGTCTTTGATTTTGAATAAGAGTATCGAAATTCTGGTTAATGCTAAAATGGTATTTTTACATTATAAACATCGGAAAAACCGAATTAAGTAAAAATGTCCACTTTGGCAAAATCACTTTGTTCATTGAGCAGCATCAAGAAGATGGCCTGATGACAAAATTATCTCTTTCCCCTCGTTCTAGCAAACATGATGTTGAAACCAAAAAATTCAAGGGCTAATCAGCAAAAAAAGCACGATTTACACAAAATAATTTAAATATCAATTCGAAACTTGGACGTATGCTTAATTCTAATCAGGTGGACAGATATGGGTAGTGTAGTGGTTTTGCCAGATTTATTACCCTGAAATAAGGGAAATGAAGCGAGTAAAGCCAATTTGTCCGGCACTTAACAGAACTACGACTATCTGAAATCTAATGAACCAAGTAAAATAAACTTTTCCGGTTTTTTGATGTGGGTGTTTTCTCTGTGCAGAGTCATTTAAATGTAGATCAATGGATAATGGCGCGTGACCGTCACCGTTTAAATCGACTAAAAAAGGGGAAAGACGCGGATGCCAAGCAGTATCAGGAATTATTTGAAAAATCCAATCTGAAAGTACGACAACGGCTTGAGCGTCTTCCGGATATCAAGCTGAATCAGGATTTGCCTGTTACCCGGTATGCTGACAAGCTGATTGCCGCGATTCAAAAACATCAGGTGATTATTGTGGCCGGCGAAACCGGTTCTGGTAAAACTACCCAGTTACCACAAATTGCGATGCTGGCTGGACGTGGCCTGACCGGAATGATCGGGCATACCCAGCCGCGTCGGCTGGCAGCTCGAAGCGTATCACAGCGTATTGCTGAAGAAGTTGGTGAAAAACTCGGTGAATCGATTTCCTTTAAAGTCCGTTTTACTGAACAAGGTTCACAAGATTCAATTGTACGTTTGATGACTGACGGTATTTTACTTGCCGAACTGACGCATGACCGATACCTGACCAAATATGACACGATTATTATTGATGAAGCGCATGAACGTTCGCTGAATATCGACTTCATTATGGGCTATCTGAAGCAGCTGTTGCCGCGTCGTCCTGATCTGAAAGTCATCATTACTTCTGCAACCCTGGATGTAAACCGCTTTAGCAGTTACTTTAATGGTGCGCCAATTTTTGAAGTAGAAGGCCGCAGTTTTCCCGTGGAATTGCGTTATCGCCCGATCTCAGAAATGCGCATTGGCGGTAGTGATGATGACGAGTTTGATGACTTTGAAGAAAACCTGCCGCGCGCTGTAGTCAAAGCAGTTGAAGAATGCTTTCAGGATGCGCAGGAAAAAGGTCATCCCGAACATGCCGACATCCTGATTTTTGCCAGTACAGAACAGGAAATTCGTGAGTTAGAGGAAACCTTGATTAAGCACGGGCCGCGCCATACCGAAGTATTAACTTTATATGCGCGTCTGGCGCTGGCTGAACAGCAAAAAATCTTTAATCCCTCTGGCGGTGGCCGGCGCATTATTATTGCCACCAACGTGGCAGAAACGGCTCTAACCGTACCCAATATCCGTTATGTGATTGACAGTGGTTTTGCGCGTATTTCACGTTATAACTATCGTTCACGGGTGCAACGTCTACCCATTGAAGCCGTTTCTCAGGCAGCAGCCAATCAGCGTAAAGGCCGTTGTGGCCGTATTGCGCCGGGTGTCTGTATCCGTCTGTATTCTGAAGATGATTTCCTGAGCCGTCCTGAATTTACCGAACCGGAAATTAAGCGGACCAACCTGGCATCGGTTATTTTACAGATGCAGAGTCTGGGGCTGGGGTCGCTGGAAGATTTTGATTTTATCGAACCGCCTGATCACCGCTTGATCAATGACGGCCGCAAGCTGCTGATTGAACTGGGGGCGATGAGTGAGAAAAAAGCTTCTCATTCTAAAGATAATTCCCCTGAAGTTGCAGGTGAAAAGCAATCTGCAACTTCTTCCCCCTTTAAAAAAGGGGGGGAGATTAAGGTCGAAGATACCCTGACCAAAATTGGCCAGCAAATGGCAAAAATGCCGATTGATCCGCGTCTGGCCCGTATGATTTTGGGTGGTGCACATTTTGGGGCACTTAATGAAGTGTTGGTGATTGTGGCGGCACTTGCAGTTCAGGATCCGCGTGAGCGTCCTGCGGACAAGCAGATGCAGGCCGACCAGAAACATGCGTTATTCCGTGAAGCCGATTCCGATTTCCTGTTCTATATCAAGCTCTGGGAGACACTCCACGGTAATCGTGAAAGCATGAGTGAGAGTAAGCGCCGCACATTTGCACGAAATCACTTCTTGAGCTGGTTGCGTTTACGTGAATGGAAAAAGACCCATGAACAACTGGTAGATTTGGCTCGAGGTCTGAAATTGTCATTTAATGACAAGCCCGCCAGTTATGAAAACCTGCATCGTGCTTTATTAACCGGTTTATTGTCTTTTATTGCCAACAAGACCGATGAACGTAATGTGTTTATGGCGGTACGTCAGCAGAAAGCCCGGATTTTCCCGGCATCGACTTTGCACAAGACCAATACGCCGTGGGTCATGGCTTTTGAGATGGTGGAAACCTCTCAGGTGTATTTGCGTACTCTTGCAAAGATTGAGCCGGAATGGATTCTGCTGGCCGCGCGTGATCTGCTCAAGCATCATTATTTTGAACCGCACTGGTCGAAAAAAGCCGGCATAGTGAATGCCTATGATCAGATTTCACTCTTTGGTCTGATCATTGAGCCAAAGCGCCCGATCAATTATGAAAAAGTAGATCAGGCGGCTGCACATGAAATTTTCTTGCGAGATGCTTTAACTACTGGTCATCTCGGCATTAATCCACCATTTTTAAAGCATAACTTGCTCAAACTGGAAGAAGTCGAGCGGGTTGAGGATAAATTACGTCGTCGTGACCTGGTGGTGGATGAAGAAACCATTTACCAGTTCTATGCCTCTAAAGTGCCACCTGAGATTGCCAGCCGTCGTACTTTTGAAGATTGGCGTGCCACGGTTGAACCTCAGCAGCCCCGTTATTTATTTGTCGATGACGATGCATTGTGGCTGAATGACCGTCCGACCACGCAGCAATTTCCGGACTATTTAAAAAATGGTGAGCTGCGTCTGGCTGCGACCTATCGCTTTGACCCGAGTCATGATGAAGATGGCGCGACGGTTAAAATTCCACTGCAAGCCTTGGCTCAGGTAGATGAAGCAATCTGGTCATGGGGAATTCCAGGCTGGCGTCTGGACCTGATTGAAGCACTGCTAAAAGGTTTGCCGAAGGACAAGCGCCGTAATCTGGTGCCGATTCCAGACACTGCACGAAAACTCATGGCAAAAGTCGATGCGCAGGATCTACAGAAACATATTTTTAGTTTCTTGGCGTTCCAGTTGCGTGGTGATCAAATTACTGAGAAAGATTTCAGTTTTGACCGGGTAGATCAATATCTGTTGCCTTTTATCAAAGTCACTGATGAAAAAGGCCGTGTCATTGAACAGGGGCGTGATTTGGCGGAGCTGAAAGCACGTTGCCGGGCTGAAACACATAGCCCTGTCAAACAGCTCAAAGGCGAATTTAAAACTTTCCCGGAAAGCTTTGTATTTGAAACCTCGCAAAAAGTAACGGGTGTTGTGGTCAGGCAGTATCAGGCGCTGGTACCGACCAAAGCCTTTGCTGCGCTGGAGCAAAAAGATGAATCTGGGGTAGTGATTCAGACCTTTAACGATCAAGCTGAAGCGATCAAAAAACATCGTGAAGGGGTGATCCGACTGGTATATATGCAACTGGGAGACCTGATTCGCCAGTTAAAGAAACAGATCTCCAAACCTTTGGCACTGGCTTATTCACCACTCGGTGATAAGGCACAACTGGAACAAATGTTAGTTTATGCCACACTACAAATGTCCATTAGTGAGTTGCCTGTCAATGCGAAAGAATTCCAAAAGCTGGTTGAAGATGTAAAAAAATCTTTCTTAAGTCATGGGCAAGCTGCCCTGAAAGAGATCACAGATATTTATATCCAGTGGCAGGAAATCCGCCGGAAATTATTGGTATTAGACCATTCTGTGTTTGAGAAAAATATCAATGATATTGAAGATCAGCTTGATTTAATGAGCCTTTCCGACTTTGTATATCGCAAACCTTCCGATGTATGGCTCGAATTTCCACGTTATTTGAAAGCCTTGATCTTGCGTTTAGACCGCTTGCCCAATAATCTACAAAGGGACAATTCCGCCATTGACCAAATTGATCAATGGATGGAAAAATTATTCAAATTTAAAGATGACCCTCGTCTGAAAGAATTGTATTTCATGGTCGAGGAGTTAAGAATCTCATTGTTTTCACAACCGATGAAAACAAAAGCACCCGTGTCTCCAACTCGCTTGCAAAAAGTATGGGATCGTCTTGGAATCAGTTAAGATATAGGTAATTCAGAGAAGGAGTTTTACATGGGCATCCGCATTACGGGTACTGGCTTATTCCATCCGGAAAATGTCATCACCAATGAAGAATTAGTTGAAAGTTTAAATGCTTATGTGGAACTGTTTAATCACGAAAATGCTGACAAAATCGCTGCAGGCGAAGTTGAAGCGCGTCGTGGTTCTAGCGCAGAGTTTATTGAAAAAGCGTCTGGCGTACAACGCCGGTATGTTGTAGAAAAATCAGGTATTCTTGATCCAAAACGCTTACGTCCAAATTTACGTGAACGTGCAGATGACGAAATTTCACTGCAAGCAGAATGGGGTGTAATCGCAGCCAAGCAGGCGATGGAAAATGCCGGTGTAACTGCCGAAGATATTGATATCGTGATTTTGTCATGTTCGAATTTGCAACGTGCTTATCCGGCTGTGGCTATCGAGATTCAAACCGCTTTAGGGATCAAAGGCTATGCCTATGACATGAACGTAGCCTGCTCAGCAGCAACATTTGGTCTGAAACAGGCCTATGATGCGATCAAGGCTGGTGCGCGTCGTGTGTTGTTGGTCAATGTAGAAATTACCTCTGCACATACCGATTTCCGTTCCCGTGACTGTCACTTTATTTTTGGTGATGTGGCAACAGCTTCAATTATTGAAAACACTGAAACCAAAACCGGTTTTGAAATTCTGGACTCCGCGTTGTTTACCCAGTTCTCGAATAACATCCGCAATAACTTTGGTTTCTTGAACACATCTGAAAATGCCGACATTGATGACAAGCGTTTCCGTCAGGATGGTCGTAAAGTATTTAAAGAAGTCTGTCCGCTGGTTGCGAAAATGATTACTGCGCAATTAGAGAAGAATCATATTGAGCCAACCGCTATTAAACGCTTCTGGTTACATCAGGCCAATGCCAGCATGAATGAGCTGATCCTGAAACTGGTAGTCGGCAAAGAAAATGCCAAACCTGGTCTGGTGCCCATCATTTTGAATGAGTTTGCCAATACTTCTTCTGCAGGCGTGATCATTGCTTTGCACCGCACTGCACACGAAGTAGAAGACGGTGAATACGGCATATTGTGTTCATTCGGTGCCGGTTATTCAGTAGGTTCGATTCTGGTTCAAAAACGTGTGGCATGATCCGGAGTAAATAAATAGGGAGCAGACAGATTGCAGGTCAAACATGACGGAGCATGGATTCGGCGTTTAAGCGCTTTATCCAAACTGTATTTCACGCCTACTTTTCTGGGGGCGGAACATATTGATGCCAGTCGACCTGCAATGTATGTCGGTAATCATTCCATGTATGGCATCTTTGATGCCCCGGTGCTGATTGATTACCTCTACAACGAACATAAGGTGGCGGTGGTCAGTATTGCAGATCATAGCCATTTTTATGTGCCGCTGTGGCGTGAAGCTGTGAAAAGGTTTGGTGCCATTGATGGGACACAACACTATGTGCGTGCTGCGATGCAGCAGGGCTATTCCATTCTGGTCTTTCCGGGTGGTGGTCGTGAAGTATTAAAGCGAGAAGGTGAGCAATATCAGCTGATCTGGAAGCAACGTTATGGCTTTTTAAAGCTCGCTCAGGAATTTAATTATGATATTGTTCCTTTTGCTGCCCTCGGTGCGGATGAAGTCTATGAAATTGGCTTTGATGCCAATAAGATCGTCCAGCATAAATATTTCCAAAAACTACTCAAAGTACCGCAACTCAATAAATTACTACGTCAGGGCGATGTGATTCCTTCTTTGCCCAAGCGCCTGTTTCCCAAACGCCTGCCATTTTATTTTCAGTTTATGCCGCGACAATCGATTGCTCAAGTTCAGACTCAGGAAGAGCTGATTGAATTTCGACACAGCTTGCAGCAACATATTTACACCTGCTTGAACGAGCTTGGTGTGCTACGTGGGCAAGACCAAAAAAACAAAAATTCTTTTGATTAAATCTAGGCTAATGATGACCTATCTGGATGCTTTATTTTGAGCCATGTGAATGCATTGACTGCTTTATGGTGCAAGTGATGCCATAATGTATTTTTAGGTGTTCATTGATTGGCTAACAATGCTTCAATATGATCCACTCTAAAAAATAAGATGACTGGGGTTGCGCGTATGGAACAGGATAGCTTGGTAGCGCCTTTAAAGTTGCTGGCACAACAATGTTTGCGGATTTCTCCGGAGTTGAACCAGCTTTATCTTGACCAGATGGCGATTATTGGTCATCTGAATGCACAAAACCTGTTAAAAATTCAGCAGGACCAGCATCGGATTGAATTGCTGAATGGCCTGTTTTATATCCAGTTTCATACGCCTCAGGCGCTCGATTCAGGGGTTGCACCTGCTTTGGTCGAAAGTCATTTTTCTTTCCAAGAGTTCAAGGCAGAAGCGCTAGAAGAATTCTTTTTTCAGGATCTCTATTTTTTGACTGGAGATTTGAAACCTCAACATTCTCTGTACTTGCGTGACAAAGCCAAGCAGCTGCGTAAGCTTATCCTGCATCAGGTCTATGCATGGGTAAATGGTCCAGAGCGAGTGTCAGCATTTTTACAGCACATGTCGATTGTTCAGGCAGATATTATTGACCATCAGCTCATGAAGGCCGGGTTAAATACAACACCGGTCATGCAACATTTTATCCTGGATAGACAGGACATCCCGCAACAGCTGCTTCATAGTCTGCAACAGGTATTTTCTTTAGAGTTTTTACAGCAGGATGAGTTTCTGTCCATTCAGTCGTTAATGGATAGTCTGGATGAATTCTGCTTTAGTGCTGCGCAATTTTTGCATCCGGCCACCTTCCGGATTATATCGCTGTCTTTTGAAGAGCGGTTTAATCTGCATGAACTAAATGACCATACAGATGATATCCGGCTGCTGTATCGACATGCCGAGGAGCAGAGCAACCTGCTTGGTTTCGTGCGTTTGATGAATCGTGAAGTCTGGCATCGGGATGATTTATTATCCAAGCGTAATTTTCTGGAAAATTATCCGTATTTATGGCAAAAAAAGGTGGCCCGATTGCCACTGTTTGACTGTAATCGCGCAGTGAACTGGCTATTCAAGCAACCGGCCGAAGTGTTGGACTGGATCAGCAATAATATTCAGCATAGCAGTGTGCGGGTCGCGGTAACGGCCTTAAGTTTTGTAGACAGCCATCATATTCATCCGCAGATTATTCTGGCGACCTTGCAATATTTTCAATATGTTTCGGCACGATTGTTTATTCATAGCCTGCATGAATATGCGATCCAGCACGACTGGTTTCAGCACAAGCATAATCAGGCGGTGGTATTGAAAGGTACACGCCAAGCGATTGATGATCAGCGGATTGCCATCACTCCCTCGATTCTGTATCTGGACGAATGGATGGAGTTGCTGCGCAACGTGGTCAAAATGGATGATCAATTAACCAAGAAAGTCTATCTGGGGTTGAGTCGGGTAATGCAGGCCTATATACAGCATTTATATAAAATTACCGTACATCTTCCAGTAGAAGTTTTGGCCTATATTCAGCCTAACAGTCAGCAGGATCGTGACTTTTATAATGTTTTGCAGCGTTACCGGATTCCCTTTACTGAGTTCAGGCAGCTATTTTATTTGCACAGCGGTCATGTGCGTGAGTCTGTATTTGACAGTTATGTACGCGACTATTTAGTGGAGTATTTTTCCAGTCATAACGAGATTCCGAAAAACCTCAGCTGGAGCGGTTTATTTGTTCAGGCGGTAACCTGGCATGATCAGAGTCAAAAACAGGAAATTATAGCCAAACTGAAAAAAGATTTTACGTTGGCGACCTGGTCACCACGTACACGAGTTTCATTTTTACTATATTTTAACTGGCGTTTTGAAGAGCTGAAAACGCTGGATCGAATTCTGGAAGAAACCAAAATTTTCAGGAACTGTCTGGCAGCCAGCTACGCGCAGCAGATTATTGAAGGTGCATATGTGGCTTTTCGCATGTCGCATCCGGATGTGCATTTGCCTTTGATTCTGGGCTGTCAGTGGGTGAATGGTCAGCTAATCTTCGATCAGCTGGAATATCCGAACAATCAAAAGGCCGAAGCTGAATATAGCAATATCGCGAGGCATTTTATCAACTGGTTAAATTTGCAGACTTAGCCGCCAGATCAAACAGTTTTGCATCACTACGCTTAACTTTTCTGCTAAAAATCGTTAGGCTATAGCCGTTCTTTTACGGTATTGCTCTTATGAAACAGGAAACTGCCCTTAAGTTACTCAAAGCAGGAGAAAATGTCTTTTTAACCGGTTCAGCAGGTGCCGGCAAAACCTATACGCTAAATCAATATATCAATTATCTCAAAGCGCGTAAGGTCGCCGTTGCGATTACTGCATCGACCGGTATTGCAGCCACCCATATGAATGGCATGACCATTCACACCTGGGCCGGCATCGGGATTAAGGACTTTTTGTCTGAAGAAGACTTAAAGCGCATGAAAGAGCGTAAATACTTAAAAGAACATCTGGAAAATGCCCAAGTCCTGATTATTGATGAAATTTCCATGCTGCATGCCAAGCAGCTGAATCTGGTCAATCAGGTACTGAAATATTTTAAAGACAGTGATGAAGCTTTTGGCGGTATTCAGGTGATTGTGGCAGGGGACTTTTTCCAGCTGCCGCCAGTCGGTAAAAATGATGAGCGCAACCGCGATAAATTCTGTTTTATGTCAGAGGCTTGGGTAGAAGCCAAGTTTCGGGTCTGTTATCTGACTGAACAGCATCGTCAGGGCAATGATTATCTGAACGATATTCTGAATGCGATTCGTGCGCAGGCGATTAGCGCTGAACACCGCACTGCGTTACAGGCAACGCGCCATCAAGAGATTGGCGATACTTATACGCGTCTATATACCCATAATATGGATGTGGATAGTCTTAACTTTAAACATCTGAATGAAATTGACAATGATCCACGCCAGTTTGATGCCCAGTGTGATGGTAATGAAAAGCTGATCGAGACCTTAAAATCTTCAGTACGCGCGCCAGAAGCACTAACTTTAAAAAAGCATGCCAAAGTCATGTTTGTAAAAAATAACTTTGATATGGGCTATATCAACGGCAGTCTGGGCGAAGTCATCAGTTTTGAAGAAGATGATGAATATGGCGTGCTGCCTAAAGTCAAACTGACTGATGGCACCACGCTGGTGGTGGAGCCTGAAACCTGGTCGGTAGACAATGAAGCCGGTAAAACCATTGCCAGTTTCCAGCAGATTCCATTGCGTCTGGCTTGGGCGATTACCATTCATAAGTCTCAAGGTATGACACTGGAAGCCGCAGAAATTGACCTGAGCCATACTTTCGAAAAAGGTCAGGGTTATGTTGCACTGTCACGTTTGAAAAGCTTAAGTGGATTACGTTTAAAGGGCTTTAATGAGCAAGCGCTAGAACTTGACAGTTTGGCCATTAAAGCTGATCGCCGTTTTCAGGAATTGTCTGCAGAAGCTGAAAATAACTTTGCAGAGATTGATCTTACTCCGCAGCATAAAGCCTTTATCCGACATTGTGGTGGAACTTTGAATGATGTTGAAATCCAGCGCAATGAGAAGAAAATTTCCAAAAATGCGGGCAAGCAGAGCTATGCCACTGCAACATTGGATGAAACGCGTGAACTGTTTGAAGAAGGTTATGAAATTGCCGATATTGCCACTGAACGCGGTTTGACTCCGGCGACCATCATTAACCATTTAGGCCGTTTGCATAAAGAGCAGGGTCTAGATATCTCGCAGGCGCATCCGGGTGAGGACGTGGTGGAGCAGGTACGCAAGATTTATAAACGGCTCACCAAGCGTCAACACTCGGAACATTTTAATGATGATGGTTCAATTAAGCTGCGGCCGATTGTCGAACTTACCACGCCGAAAATGGCTTATGACCAAGTCCGTCTTGCCTTATTGTTTGTGGAATAATCAGCGCTTTCTCCATTTCTATATGTGTCGGTAACTTAATATAGTGAAGTGATAGGAAATATGAATGTTGCTACTGTAGCTAGTCAACCTGCGACATAAGTCGCAGGTTGTGTTAGTTGGTGAAAGATTTATTCTTGCTGATGGCGTATTTTAATTTGATAGGTTGTTATTGAGTAGAAGTATTTGCAAGGCGATTATTGCGTACTAATCAATAACGATAAAATACCTGCTGCAATTAAAGGGCCTACCGGAACACCGCGTAATACTGCCACACCAGCAACTGTACCTAACAAGAGTCCGGCCACCACATCTGGCTGATTTGACATCAGCTTCACTCCACGTCCTCCTAGCCAAGCGACAAAGACACCAATGGCGATTGCCAGTAAGGACTTCCAGCTCAGGAAAGATCTTAAAATACTCTCACCTGAAATTTTGCCACTGGCAATCGGCGTCAGTACTCCAATGGTCAGAATAATAATGCCGATATTTAAACCATGTGTCTGTACATAGGGTAATAAGTTGCTAAGTGGTGTAATTTTTAAAACGATCAGCACCGCTGCAGCAATGGTGACGGCATTATTATGACTGAAAATACCGCAAGTCAGTAAAACCAAAAGAACAATTAGATTCAGATCAAGTTGTGACATAAGCGGGAGAGGAAGAGTGAAAAATAAAGCTATTGTAGAACTTTTCCGCGCGTCATACCTAGAAAACAGTTGAAGAAACCAATTTCATGGCTGTTTCAGGATAGAATGCACAGGTCTACACTCGATACAGGTATAAACAGATGCTATTGGAAAAAATGTTGCAGTCACAAGGTTTCGGCTCCCGCAAGCATTGTCAGCAACTGATTAAAAATGGTGCTGTTTCAATCCAGAATGAAGTAATTGACAATCCCAAACATAAACTGGATTTGAATGACTTAAGTTTTGAGGTTCATGGTAAGAAGTATACCTATCGGGAAAAGGTATATATCGCGCTCAATAAGCCGCAAGATTATGAATGTTCCCATCAGGCGACCCATCATTTTAGTGTATTTGATTTGTTTGATGACATTTTGCTGAATCGGGGTATTCAGTGTGTGGGACGTCTGGATCAGGATACCACCGGACTGTTATTACTCACCGATGATGGCCAGTTTCTGCAAGCATTAACCCATCCGAAAAAGCATGTGGCAAAAGTCTATCAGATGCAGACCGCAGATCCAGTCACCGATGTGCAGCTACAACAGCTTGAGCAAGGGGTGGAGTTGCGTAATGAAAAAGGCATTTATGCAGCCACCGAGGTCCTTCGTTTGGCAGAGAATCGTCTGCAAATGACCATTCATCAAGGTGTTTATCATCAGGTGAAGCGTATGCTGGCGGCAGTAGGTAATAAAGTGGAACAGCTACACCGTGCGCAAATCGGGGCTTTGGCCTTGCCAGAAATGGCAGAAGGAAAATGGATTTATTTAACTGCAGAGCAGGTGGCTCAGGCAAAATTCCGTTCAGAAGAATAATTTTTTTATTCTCTTGAAAAGTGGGTTAAACATTGCATTTCATTGCAGGAAACAATGATAGGTCTGGAATTCATCATCCCTGATAAATCCCATAGATTCATACAGCGTATGTGATTGATAATTATTTTTTTGGGTTTCCAGGGTGATTCTTAAGGCCTGTTTATGTTTGGCAAATAAAATCGCGGTATCAATCAGTTGTTTGGCTGCGCCCTGACGCCGGAAAACTGGAGTGATATAGACATCATCCAGAATATAATAAGTCGAGCAGGCCACCGAAGAAAAACCTAGATACAGGATTATAAAGCCGGTAAAGGTATCATCCTTGGTGTTGATGAAAATGACGGTTTGACCATCTTCAAAACGTTGTTTTAAAAACTGATAAGAAAGTTCAGGATTGGAGGACGTACCATAAAACTGTCGATATTCATCAAATAATACCGCCAGCTGATTCAGGTCTGCTGACTCGGCGCGCCGTACGATCATTATTACGCTCCCTGCTAATTTTATTGATTATCAGCAGCAAGCATAGCGAAGTTTGTGAGTGGAAGGCTTTCGAAATTGTTCAGAAATGCAACAATGTTAAATTTTGTCGCTTTCAGCTAAAATGGCATTCAGTTCTTCAAATAAATCAAGATGATCATCATCAAGCTGGATTTCCTGATCATCCAGCAGATTCAGGGCAGAGCTTGAAAGCGCATTTTGCTTAAGCTTGCGCAGTCGGATCAGCTGTTCCAGATTGATATTCTGGTTTTCAATGGAGAAGGGGATAGATTTGGTAATCACCACCTGTTTGAAAAAAAGACGCACGGCCTGAGCTGGCGTAATCCCCAATTGCTTAAATACTGCAAAGGCTTGTTTCTTCTCTTGCGAGTCCAAGCGAATTTGATAAACTTCAGTTTTTCTCATAATATTTTTAAAGCTTTAAATTACTTAACTTTTCGCCTTTATTCTAATCAATTTCGTTTGAAATTCAATCTTAAAGCGACCGATTTCAGAAAATAATCTGTAATGACAAGTGATTTACAGTGTCAATTCAAGTCTGGAGCTGAAATTCATGGTTTTCTGCGTGATCGGATCGATGAATTGAATATGTTTGGCCAATAAGCTTAAAGGGGCAGAAAAGTCATCTTCCGCTTTGTGCGCTACCCGTGGATAAAAGGGATCATGCTGAATCGGAATACCCAGATGATTCAAGTGCACTCGTAATTGGTGCTGTTTGCCAGTGTGTGGTTTCAGTTCATATTTGGCCCATTCTGTATTATGTTCCAGCAGGTCAATTGCGGTCTCGCTATTCGGCGTTCCATCTAACACTTGCATGGTATAAAAGGGTTGGCCCTTTTCCATTCTTAATCGGATGATCAATGGAAATTTTAAATCAGGTTTATATGCAGCAATCGCATGATAGGTTTTTTGTACCTGACGTGTAGCGAACATCTGCTGATACAAGCCACGTGATTCCACACATTTGGAAATCAGAACTACACCCGCCGTTTCACGATCCAGTCGGTGAATGGGCGTTAAATATTCATTGCCGGTTTGTTTTTTAAGCCGGACCAATAACGTTTCCTGCACATATTGTCCGGTCGGACTCATGGTCAGAAAATGCGGTTTATCTACCACCATGAAATGCTCATTTTCAAATAAAATCTGATGTTGAAAAGGAACATGCACTTCATGTGCCAAAAAGCGATAATAAAAACAATGGCTATTGGCCTGAAATGGACTTTCTGTACTTAATGGATTGCCCTGGGCATCATAAACCAGACCTCCGGCGAAACGGGATTGCCATTCATCTGCCGGAATATGCGCAAATTGTGTGCATAAATAAGCAAAAACTGTCTGAGGGGCATCCGGACTGGCGGGCAAAAATACTTTACTGGCACTGACCCCCTTCAGCATGGGCGGGTTAAATTCAACAGTCGGATGCATGGCAGGCAGATTAATCTCTCAGGAACAGATATTGTGAAAAAATACAGTTTCTCACACAGGTGAATAGGCTTTTAAAGTGTGGCGATGCTATCATATTTATTCTTTTGCATCATGTCGTGAGTAATATGCCTTATTCATTTAATGTCACTTTAAATCATGAAGACGATACCCAAAAACTGGCCAAGGTTCTGGCGGAAAATTTTCCTGCTGGGGTCGTATATCTGATTGGTGATCTGGGGGCAGGAAAAACGACTTTAACGCGTTATTATTTGCAACAGCTGGGTCATAAAGGTTCAGTGAAAAGTCCAACCTATACACTGGTCGAACCCTATCAAATCAATGGTCAGGATATTTTTCACTTTGACCTGTATCGCCTGAATGATCCCTATGAACTTGAGCTGATGGGTATTCGGGATTATCTGGAAACCCCCAATGCGCTGTTTCTATTTGAATGGCCCTCCAAAGGCGGTGATGAAATTCCGCAAGCTGACCTGATTATTGAAATTTTAAAATCTGAAGATGAGCTGACCCGTACTGCAAGTTTGATTTCATCGAATCTTGCCTTGCGAGAAGCTCTGGAGCACCAATTTTCACATGTCGAATGATTTAAGTCTGCGCCGTATTCGTGCTCTTGATCCTGCACTGGCCAACCAGATTGCCGCAGGTGAGGTGATTGAACGACCGGCATCTGTGGTCAAGGAATTACTGGAAAACTCGATTGATGCAGGTGCCACAGAGCTGATCATTCGGGTGGAACAGGGTGGCAGTACCTTAATTGAAATCATCGACAATGGGCGTGGTATTCATGCTGAGGATTTGGCTTTAGCCGTCATGCGTCATGCCACCAGCAAAATCCAGAGCGCTGACGAGCTATATGCGATTAGCAGTCTGGGCTTTCGTGGTGAAGCACTGGCGTCGATTGCAGCAGTTTCACGCCTGACCATGATCAGCAGTCAAAATGACG
The DNA here is from genome assembly GCF_019038395.1 of Acinetobacter sp. BY419. GTDB lineage: Bacteria > Pseudomonadota > Gammaproteobacteria > Pseudomonadales > Moraxellaceae > Acinetobacter. The sequence continues at coordinate 82,541 of NZ_JAGFXZ010000008.1, read as the reverse complement.
AGGGCATTGGTTATCAGGTAGAAGTCAATGGTACGGCTTTTGATCATCAGGAGATTCAAGCAGTCGCGGCTTCGAAAGGGACGCATATCCGGGTTCAGGATTTGTTTTTTAATGTGCCTGCACGGCGTAAATTCCTGAAAAAACCGGGTACTGAATTTGGTCATATCGAAGAAATTGTGCGCCGTATGGCACTGACGCATTTTGATATCCGTTTTGTGCTGGAACATAATGAAAGCATCAAGCTGAATTTACCCGTAGCAGATAGCGGTGCTTTACGTTTCCAGCGTGTTCAGCAGCTACTTGGCCGCCAGTTTACTGAAAATGCTTACTGGATCGATGCAGACAGTATCAACATGCGTTTATCAGGCTGGCTTGGCCATCCTTCAGATGCACGTTCACAGGCAGATTTGCAATATGTCTATGTGAATGGCCGGATCGTCAAAGACAAAACGATTTCTCATGCCTTACGGATGGCCTATGACGGTATCTTGCATGGCCATCAGCATGCAGCCTATTTACTGTTTTTAGAAGTTGATCCTGAAAATGTGGACGTCAATGTTCATCCAACCAAACATGAGATTCGCTTCCTGAATCAACGTGAAGTACATGAGTTTGTGCGTCACTATGCCAAAGAGACTTTAGCGCAATTTCAGACCGCCACTGCGGATCTGGCAGAGGCGATGAAACAGGATGAACAGCCGGGTTTTGTGGTGCCACAACCGCGTTATCAGGAACAGTTTAGCCTGCATCAGAATGCGCATTTGCAGCAGCAAGTATCTTCTAGCATGTCTGAGGCTGCTGAAAGTAAAAACGAGGCATCAGATGTGCTGACCGACTTTGAATCGTCGCGTCCGCAAACGGTACATTATGCACGAGACTACAATGCTTCTTATGCAGGCTCTCAGCAGCTGAATAATGCCTTGCAAAGTTATCTGGCACCACTACGTAATCAGACGGCGGTTGAGCCACAATCTGCAGAGCAAGCCTTTCAAGGTCATATACATACCAAGGTAGATGAGCATCCACTTGGTATAGCGATTGCCCAGTTACATGGGATTTATATTCTGGCGCAAAATACCGAAGGCTTGATTATTGTCGATATGCATGCTGCCCATGAACGGATCGTCTTGCAGCAAATGAAATCGGCTTGGGACAAACCTGAATTCTGGACTTCACAGCAACTACTGATTCCCAAAGTAGTGACGATTACCCGGATGCAGGCGATGCGAGTCGAAGAGCTTAAGGATCAACTGGCGCGTTTAGGACTTGAGATTGACCAGTATGGCGATGAACAGGTGATTGTACGCGGAGTACCGGCCATTCTGCATAAGGCAGATTTTGATGCGCTGATTCCTGAATTGTTGAACGATTTAGACCCGAATGATCAGGCACAGAGCCTATTGCAGAAGCGTGACCAGATTCTGGCAGGTATGGCCTGTCATGGTGCAGTACGTGCGCATCGCATTTTAAGCCTGTCTGAAATGAATGCCTTGTTACGTCAGATGGAACAAACCGAATTTGCCAGTCAATGTAATCATGGCCGTCCAACTTGGCGTGCCTTCCCATTGGCTCAACTAGATAAACTTTTTGCTCGAGGAGAGTAGTTTTACATGTCCAATCAATTGCCGGTCATCAATTTAATGGGGCCAACTGCAAGTGGTAAAACCGCTTTGGCATGTGAACTGTATGAGCAAGGAAATTTCGAGCTGATTTCAGTCGATTCTGCGCTGGTTTATCGGGAAATGGATATTGGTACAGCCAAGCCTTCTAAAGAGGAATTGGCGCGCTATCCGCACCATCTGATCGATATTATCAGTCCACTCGAAGTCTATTCTGCTGCAAACTTTGTTGAAGATGCTTGCCGTCTGATTGATGATATTCATGCACGTGGTAAAACCCCGATTTTGGTTGGTGGAACCATGCTGTATTTTAAAGCCTTGCTTGAAGGTCTGTCAGATAACTTACCAAGTGCAGACTATGCAATCCGTGCTGAAATTGAAGCAAAAGGGGAGCAAGAAGGTTGGGAAGCAGTATATGCGGAATTAAGAGCAGTAGACCCAGTCGCAGGTGAGAAATTTAAGGTCAGTGACAAGCAGCGCATTATCCGCGCTCTGGAAGTTTATAAACTGACTGGCGAGCCAATTACAAAACTACAGGCAGAACAACCTAAAAACTTACCATATCGGTACAGTTTCCATAATTATGCGCTTGTGCCAGATCGGTTAGAATTACATGGGCGTATTGAAAAACGTCTGGAAATTATGTGGAAAAACGGTTTTTTAAATGAAGTTGTAAGTTTGATTGAAAAATACGATTTCAATGAAAATTTACCCTCCATGCGCTCAGTAGGTTATCGTCAGGCGATAGAATTCTTAAAAAATGCTGATAAAACCGAGGAAAAGCAACAGGAAATGGAGGATAAGGCTTTATTTGCCACACGACAACTTGCAAAACGTCAATATACGTGGTTAAGGTCTTTGCAAGAAAAGCATAAATTTACAACATATTTTACGCTGCAGCAGGCTCAAGAAGACTTGCGAAACTGTCACGGATAAAGCAAAATTTAGGGACTATCTTTTTTATAATTTTTAATTGAAAAATAGAGATAGTTTTTGCGCTGATTTTTAATTTTTTTTGGAGTTATAACATGTCTAAAGGTCAAACTTTGCAAGATCCATTCTTGAATTCTCTCCGTAAGGAACGTATCCCAGTATCTATCTTCCTGGTAAACGGTATTAAATTACAAGGTCATATCGAATCTTTTGACCAATACGTGGTTTTATTAAAAAATACAGTAAGCCAAATGGTTTATAAGCATGCAATTTCAACTGTAGTACCTGCACGTAATCCACGTCCTGCTGGTGCGCCTGCTGGCCCACAAGGTGCGGGCTTCGGTGGTCCAGGTGCTGCGGGTGGCTTCGGTGGTCAAGGTGCTGCGGGTGGCTTCGGTGGTCAAGGTGGCTTCGGTGGTCAAGGTGCTGCGGGTGGCTTCGGTGGTCAAGGTGGCTTCGGTGGCGGTCAAGGCGCTGGCTTCGGTGGTCAAGGTGGCTTCGGTGGTCAAGGTGGCTTCGGTGGTCAAGGTGCTGGCTTCGGTGGTCAAGGTGCTGGCTTCGGTGGTCAAGGTGCTGGCTTTGACAACGACACTAAATTTGAAGACTCTTCAGATGATGAAAACAATCGTTAATCAAGTCTGAAAATAAAAAAACCTCTCCATGAGAGGTTTTTTATGTCTGCAAGTTTTGAGTTGCTTCATTAAAAAAAGCCCGCAATATATCGCGGGCTTTTTTAGCATTCTGGAGGGGATTAACGGTTACGTTTAGGATCCAGTTGTGGGTCTTTGATTTCCACGTAAGCATTATTACGTGTTTCACGTAACCAGCTGTCTAGCTCGGCATCAAATTGACGTTCACCCAGTAATTGACGGGCCATACGTTCCTGATATTCCTGTGTCATATCCTGTTGACGTGTTTCGCTCACTTGAAGAATATGCCAGCCAAACTGGGATTGAAACGGTTTGCTGAATTGGCCCACGGGGGTGCTTTTCATTTGCTGTTCAAACTCAGGCACCATTACTCCTGGGCTGACCCAGCCAAGACTTCCGCCATCACGGGCCGAGCCGGTATCATTGGAGAAGGTGGAAGCTAAAACAGCAAAATCTTCACCCTGTTTCAGGCGGTTATACAGACTGTCAATCATCTGTTTTGCACTTTCTGGACTTACCACTTCAGAGGGTTGAATCAGGATATGACGCGTTAAGTATTGAGGGACAAGGGCTTTCTGTTCACCGCCTTTACGTTCCAAAAGTTTTAAGACATGCACGCCATCAGCGACAGGAATCAGTTCAGAAGTCTGACCCGGTTGCAGTGTGGTGACACGTGCAGCCAGTTCGGCCGGAATTTCTGATAGACTTCTCACGCCCATATCAGCAGCTTCGACTTTAATGCCACCGCTACTGTATTTTTTGCTGATCGCCTGAATGTCATTGCTGCTGTTTAATTCCTGCTTTACCTGATTCGCAACTTGCTCAGCATTTTCACCGCTTATGCGCATATGCAGTACATGTACCTGACTGCCGAGCAGAGCCTGACCTTGTGGAGTATTTAGGAAGTTTTTAACATCTTGATCTGTGATTTGAATGCGCGAAGTCACAACTTGTTGACGTAAACGGTTCAGTGTCAGATCTTCAGCAATACGGTTACGTAAAGAAGCATAGGTATTTGGCCCCATGGCATCCAGTTTTTGCTGGAAGGCTTCCAGGCTTGGTGAGCCAGAATCCCGGGCAACTTTCAGAACGGCTTCATTTAACGATTTTTCATCTGGACGAATGTTGTAGCGTTTAACTTGTTCAAGCTGTGCCTGGCGAATAATGAGTTGTTCTAAGGCCTGTTGCTCAAGAAATTGTTGTGGTGGAACTGTCTTTTTCTGTTTTTGCAGCTGATGTGAAATTTCGGCTACACCTTGAGCCAAGTCACTACGCAGAATAATACTATTGTCGACTACAGCTACAACTTCATCTTTAGGTTGGGCAACAGCAAACGTCGTCATCGCTGAAGAAAGGCATAGCGCAAGTGCGGTTGCTTTAAAAATTTGTTTTAACTGTTTTGTCTTCATTAACGTTCTGTCCAAGTTTGATTGATATTGTTAAAACCTAGAATACGATTTTCTAGTAATGAGGCGAGTTTATTGCTTAGCCCACCTAGGCCTTTCAGGCTGACTTCGGCCATAATTGCACGTTTAGCCTTAACATCCGGATCATTTACATCATCTAAATCATTGTAGTATGAGCGGCCATATACTGACACGCCCCAACAGCATGACTCATAGTTCACACCAAGTAAATATTCCCGTGCGACACTATTATCGAGATCAAACTGCGCATGTCCGACCAGACGCCAGTTATTGGCAATCGGCTGGATAAATGAGCCGACCACCTGATCATAGCGTTCCTGACGGTCTGGAATGTCTTTGCGATAGAAATAGCCTAAGTTATACAGGTTGCCCTGGTCGCCAGTATAATAGACTTGCAGGTCACGTTCGGCATTGTCACCATTCGACATCCAGCTCGAGTTCAGATTGATATAAATATTGTTAGAGAGCTGACTGGTGAGCTGGATTACTGGGCCGGTATGGCTTTCACGGTCAAATTCATCTGCATCACGTTCCAGTGTTACACGACGGTCTTCAAAGAAGAAACTTTGTCCGATGCTGGCACGTAAACGTTCCAGACCTTCTTCATTAAACAGGCTATAGCTGAGGCCGAGGGAAGCGAAATTATTGTCTTCCAAACGGTCATTACCATAAAAGCGACGTGCACTAAATAACTGGTCGTAATTGATCGAAGCCACTACGGAATCAAAGTTAGGTTGATTCTGCTGGTTTTCATAGGGTGAATAGGCGTAGAACAAACGTGGGGTTAAGGTCTGTAGATAAGTGCCTTCTTTCTCAAAAATTAAACCGGTGTCAAGGGTGAATTGTGGAACTACAATCGAGCTGTTTTCACTAGATGCACTACGATTTTGGGTTTTTTCATCATAGAACGTATTGATATTACGTAATGATGCTTTAGGTATAAAGAAAGACCATGGAGTAAAGTGATTATAACGTACTGAGAAATCATTATAGATTCGAGCACCACTTGGCTGATACACGATCTCGTCATCTGGATCGATAATGGCGAAATTGCTCAGGTCTTTTTGGAAATAAGCCGTATCGTTTTTAAATTCATACTGTAATCCTAATGGATTACCAGTTTTATAATGCACTAAAAGCTGTGGCAAGCGGGCATAGGGACGATCTTCATCCGGAACAGAGGGATCCAGGGTCTGGAAATCCTCAACTTTAAATTGTGCTTTTAAACCGGGAATACCATTTTTATAATTGACTTCCCAGGCTCGGCGCAGGTTTAAATCACTTTTTGAGTTCGGGTTGTTATCCAAATCAGCGAAGAAATCTTTATCCGAAGCATAATTATATTCTAGGTCGGTTGAAAACTGCTCGTTGATTTGCCAGGCATGTAAAAAGTGTAAATCTTTACGGTCCCTGTTGCCATAACTTTCATCCGAAGGCAAATAGCCACCCCAGATTCGTCCCACCCCATAATTTTCGGTCAGATAGCGGAATTCACCATCCAGCATTGCACCACGATCTCCGATATAGCGCGGAGTAATGGTTGCATCATATTGTGGTGCTAAATTCAGATAAACCGGAACACCAAGTTCAACTCCGCCATCATTGGTAAAGCCAAAAGTCGGGGTCAGAATACCGGTGGTACGGCGATCATCAATCGGGAAGTTAAAATAAGGTACTGCTAATACTGGAACATCTTTAATATAGAGCTTGGTATTTTTGGTTTCACCACGTCCGGTTTCCTGGTTAAGCTTGATCTCTTTTGCCTGAATTTTCCAGGTGGGTTTTTGATCTGGCGGGCAGGTGGAGTAGGTGGCATTTTCCAGCTCAAGGGTATTGTCAGAAGTCTTGGCAATCTTTTCAGCACGACCGTGAGCATGTTGCTGTTCTGCAATGTAAAAACTGTTATATAAATCACCCTGCTGGGTTTTTAAATTATAATTTATATCATCGCTTTGCGAGATCAATCCGCCCTGAGCGAGTTGCACTTGGCCTTCTGCTTTGGCATAAGTCTGGGTTTGATCTATGGTGACTCGCTGCGCACGGATTTGACGACCTTGCTGGTCAATCACCACGTTTCCTTCCAGGAAGGAGTCACCTGTCGGATCATAGTATCCATAATCGGCGGTAATGGTCGAGGTAGCCTGATCTGGTGCAACGGTTTCTGTGGCTGGCGCAATCGGGGTGACCCAAGCACCTTTACAGTAGGCAGAGCTTAAATATTGTCCCTGACGTTGCTGTGCTTCAGCAGAGGATTTGTCGACATAATATTGCGAGAAGAATGCTTCACCTGGATAAGTCTCATTAATGCGCTGTTTGAGTTGTTCTGCATTTACATCGGACGAGACATTTGATGCAGCATAGCTGGAGGCTGAGCTGCCACATAAAAGGGTTAAGATCGCAGTCGCTAGAGGATTTATTTTAAAGTGATGCTTCATTTGTCTCATTAACCAATCATGCTTTTATCGCAATTAATTATTGTCGCATCATAGAGAAAAAGTTGATAAGTAGCTACACTTAGCACTTTAAAAACTCAGCCTGTATTAGAATTAATTGCAAATGAATACACAACGCGAACAATTGATACAATCTTGGATTGCCTCTGTACTCGGTTCAGATCAATTTGAAACTCATTTTTTAGCAGGTGATGCCAGCTTCCGTCGTTATGCACGAATCAAGCTGAATAATAAAACATTTATGCTAATGGATGCACCACCAGAAAAAGAAGATTGTGTACCTTTTGTGACGATTGATGAATTTTTTGATGCCCATGGCGTACGTGTTCCGCACATTGTGGCAAAAGATCTGGAAAATGGTTTTTTACTGCTCGAAGATTTTGGCGACGTTCTGCTCTCTAATCTTCTAAATGAACAGACGGTCGATACGTATTACGAGCAAAGTTTTAAGCAGCTGATCCAGTTGCAATCGATTGCTGGCAAAGGACATTTCCCGGCGTATTCTTATGAAAAGCTAATTTCAGAGATGGAATTGCTCACCGACTGGATGTTGCCAGCTTTAAAGATTCAGCCAACCGAATCAGAAAGTGCCCTGATCAAACGTACTTTTGCGATTTTGGCCAATGCAGCCTTGGCGCAGCCGCAAGTGATCGTACATCGGGATTTTCATAGCCGTAACCTGATGAAAATTGATAATGAAACAGAACTGGGTGTGATTGATTTTCAGGATGCAGTGATTGGTGCAGATACTTATGACCTGATCTCGATTACCCGTGATGCTTATGTGCAGTGGAATGCAGATCACGTGTATCGCTGGTTCAAGACTTTCTATGATTTGTTGCCCGCAGCATCTAAACAAGATCGTGACTTTGCCCAGTTTAAAAAAGATGCCGACATGATGGCAATTCAGCGTCATATCAAGATTCTGGGTATTTTTGTGCGCCTGTTTGAACGTGATGGCAAGTCGGGTTATCTCAAAGACTTACCACGTGTGATGTGGTACTTGTTAGAAGAATCTAAGCCTTATCCGGAATTACAGCCATTTATGCAGTTTATGCATGAACGAGTGATGCCTGCATTTGAGGCTAAATACGGTGCATACGAGGTGGCTGCGTAAATGAAAGCGATGATTTTAGCCGCAGGACTCGGCAATCGTATGCGCCCATTAACTTTGCATACCCCCAAGCCTTTGCTTGAGGTAGGTGGCAAGCCACTGATCGTCTGGCATATTGAAAAACTGGCGGCGATTGGGGTCACTGAAATTGTCATCAATACCGCATGGCTGGGAGAGAAACTGGCTCAGGCTCTAGGTGATGGTTCACAATTCGGCGTAAAAATTCTGTGGTCACATGAAGCTGAAGGTCTGGAAACTGCAGGCGGGATCATTAATGCATTAGCATTGTTAGGTGATCAGCCATTTATCCTGTTAAATGGGGATGTCTGGACCACGATGGATTTTGCACCTTTATTAGATATTGATCTAAATGGTAATTTGGCACATCTGGTTCTGGTAGAGAATCCTGAACAGCATCCAATGGGTGATTTCACGCTTGCAGAAGGGAAAGCCTATACCTTCGATCAGCAGATGGATGGTGAGAATCTGACCTTTAGCGGTGTATCAGTCATCAGTCCCAAAATGTTTGAAGGCTTAGAGGCGGGAAAGCGTCCTTTGGCCCCTTTATTAAAGGCTGCGATGTTGAATAATCAAGTTGCTGCCTCAAAATTGGCAGGTGTTTGGGTCGATGTAGGAACCCCCGAGCGTTTAACGGCACTGGATAGGGCGATCCGTGAAGGGAAGTTTGCTTAAGTGAATATTCGCTAAGCACTACCTACTGTGCCAAGATAGAGAAAACGGTATACTTCCACCTAACTTTTTCGAGCGTAGATTGTTTATGCACATGTTTTTTCAAGAACTAAAGCAGGGTAGCCAGGCTTTGGGTTTAGAGCTATCTGATGAGGCTTTAAATTTATTACTCAAATATCAGGATGCTTTGGTGCTATGGAATAAAGCATACAATTTGACTGCAATCCGCGATCCTAAAGAAATGCTGGTCAAGCATTTATTAGATAGTCTGAGCATTCTGAAAGATCTACCAGCAGGCCGTTTGCTCGATATCGGTACGGGTGGTGGTATGCCGGGCATGATCATTGCTTTATGTCAGCCTGAGCGTGAATGTGTATTACTTGATTCAAACGGTAAAAAAATTCGTTTCCTCAAGCAGTTCATTGCTGACTTAAAACTTAAAAATGTTATTGCCGTGCAGACTCGTGTAGAAAATGAAGACAGTATTAACGAGCTGGGTCAATTTGATGTGATTACCAGTCGTGCATTTGCATCTCTGACTGACTTTGTGAATGCATCTAAACCGTATATGCATGAACATACAATTATTGCCTCGATGAAAGGCTTGATTCCTGAAGATGAAGTCACTGCTTTAAAAAATGAATTTAGTTGTGAGATTATTGAACTTAAAGTTCCGCGCTTAGACGAACAGCGTCATTTACTTCTATTAAAACGTATTTAAGAATTTTAAAGGGATTGGGGGGTAACATGGCACAAATTATTGCGATTGCAAACCAAAAAGGTGGCGTTGGTAAAACTACAACCGCAGTAAATTTGGCGGCATCTTTAGCTGTGTTAAAAAAACGCGTTTTGCTGGTCGATATGGATTCTCAAGGCAATGCGACCATGGGGTCTGGCATTCAGAAGAATGATCTGCTGTATTCGGTAACCGATGTATTGCTGGGTGAAGTGCCGATTGAAACAGCGATCTCCAAGGCGGAAGTTGGCTATAAGGTTCTTGGCGCAAACCGTGATCTGGCCGGGGTTGAACTGGTGATTGCAGAGCAGGAAGGACGCGAGTTCATTTTGCGTGATGCATTGCAGGAAATTGAAGCTTCATTTGACTATATTATTGTCGACTGTGCACCAAGTCTTAGCCTGATTACGGTGAATGCTTTGGCAGCCGTGGATAGTGTACTGATTCCGATGCAGTGTGAATACTATGCACTGGAAGGTCTGGCTGATTTAACCCAGACCATTGACCGCATTCAACAGGCATTGAATCCGGATCTGCAAATAGTGGGTGTATTACGCACCATGTACGATGCACGTAATGCCTTGACCCGTGACGTATCTGAAGAATTAGAACAATATTTTGGTAAAAAGCTGTATGAAACCGTGATTCCACGGAACATTCGTCTGGCTGAGGCACCTGCACACGGTTTGCCGGTGATTTATTTTGAAAAAAGCTCAAAGGGTGCAGTTGCTTACTTAAATCTGGCAGCTGAAGTATTAAAGAAAAGCAGAGTGAAAAAAGGAAGTAAAGCATGACCGTCAAGAAACGTGGACTGGCTAAAGGTCGTGGCTTGGATGCCTTGCTAGGTTCAATTCAAAAAGAAAAATTACAGATGGAAGCGCAAGGTCTTGATCATGGTCAGCTGAAACAGATTGATGTGAACTTGCTCAAGCGTGGTGAATATCAGCCACGCCGTTATATCAACGAGCAGGATTTACAGGAACTGGCAGCATCGATTGAAAAGCATGGCATCATGCAGCCAATCGTGATCCGTCCGGTCGATGATGAGCGCTATCCTTATGAAATTATTGCGGGTGAACGTCGTTGGCGTGCTGCACAACTAGCCGGGTTGACTGAAATTCCCGCGATTGTGCGTGAACTTCAAGACCAGGTCGCGATTGCACTGGCCCTGATTGAAAACATCCAGCGTCAGGATTTGAATCCGATTGATCAGGCCATGGCTCTGCAGCGTTTCCATGAAGAGTTTGGCTTAAGCCATCAGGAAATTGCAGACACTGTGGGTAAAGCGCGTACTACAGTCAGTAACCTGCTTCGCCTGCTCAGTCTGGCTGAAGAAGTGAAAGACTTTATGCAGCAAGGTTTGCTGGACATGGGACATGCGCGTGCGATTTTAACGCTGAAACCGAAAGATCAGCTTAAAGTGGCAGATATCGTAATTGAAAAAAGTCTGTCTGTTCGTCAAACCGAGCAGTTGGTGCGTGATTTTAATGCACCTAAACAAGAAAAAGTAAAACAAGCGCTTGCACCTGATATTCAACAATTGACCCAGCGCCTTTCGGAACGTTTTAGTGCTGATGTTAAAATTGACTATAACAAGCAAGGGAAAGGGAAGCTGGTCATCAGTTATCATTCTTTAGAAGAGCTGGATGGCATTCTTTCTATTTTAGAAGATGAATAATTTATATATTTTTTTTATTGGGGAATAAATTAGATGTGGGAATTGGTTAAAGCGGGTGGCTGGCTCATGCTGCCACTGGTCTTGTGTTCTATCTTTATGCTGGCGATTTCGATCGAGCGCCTGATTCGCCTGAAAAAGAAAGCGGTGCTTCCGGCGACCCTTCTGATGGGTCCTGCGCAAAATACAGCGCAAGTCGTGCAAAAAATCAACCAAAGTGCTGACTTAAAGCACAGTACTTTGGGTCGGGTATTTGCTGCAGGCTATGCCAGCAAGCCGCAGGGCGAACAGTATGCCCGTGCACAAATGGAAGTGGTGGCATCGCAGGAACTTGGTTATCTGGAAAAAAATATTAATTTCTTGGGAACCCTGAGCGCGGTTGCACCATTGCTGGGTTTGTTAGGTACTGTACTTGGTATTATTGAATCTTTCCTGATGATTGATGTGGGTACCGGTAGTGATCCTGTACTGATGATGCCGGGTATTTCCAAAGCGTTGATTACTACAGCAGCTGGTATGCTGATCGCGATTCCTGCACTCTTTGCCCACCGTTATTTCCAGCGTCTGGTTCAGGAATATGTGGCTGAACTTGAACAGCAGGCAACCTTGTTTCATGCGGATCTTTTTTATCGCAATAATGCAGATATAGACCAAGACATGCAAAAAGCAAGCTAGGAGGCGGATGATGAAATTCAAACGCAACCAGGTAGAAGATGTACATATTAATCTGACACCGATGATTGACTGTCTGCTGTTTATTCTGGTCTTTTTGCTGTTGTCGACGACATTTAGTCAAATGAGCCGCATGAATTTGACCCTGCCTGATGCGCAGGGTGTGCCGCCTAAAAGTTATGATCAGAAAGTTGAAGTGATTGTGGATGCCAATGGTCATTACGCAGTCAATGGCCAGTCATTGGCCAGTAAGGAAGTCGCAGATTTAAATACTGCAATTAAACAGATTTCTAATGAACGCCGTGATTTAATGTTCGTGATTGCAGCTGACGCGAAAGCCAGCCATCAGGACGTGATTCGTGTCATGGATGTAGCCGGGCAGCTCGGCTTTGTAAATGTTAATATCAGTACCAAAGTACCCACCCGAGGTTATTAGTGAAGCACGATTTTAAGGTCTATCTTCGCCTTTTAAGTTATTTAAAACCGTTTTGGGGCATCGGATTGCTTGTCCTGCTCGGTTTTTCTATTAATGCCGCTACGGAAGTCTCTGTCGCTAAATTACTGGAATATATTATTGAGGCGATTCAAAATAAAGACCAGAGTTTCACTTCACTTTTCCCGTTTTTGGTGGTCATACTCATGTTCTTCCGGGGCTTGGGTTTGTTCATGGGGGGGTATTTTACTGCAGTGATTTCCCGTAATCTGGTATTCAATATCCGTCAGGAAGTTTTTGCAAAACTGCTGCGTTTACCGTCGCAGTATTATCTGGATAATACCAGTGGGCATATTACTGCCAAAATTATGTATAACGTTGAACAGTTAACAGCTGCTTCAACTGAAGCCTTGAGAACCTTGTTGCAACAAGGTTTGATCACTCTGGCACTATTAGGCTATCTGTTGTATACCAATTGGCGTCTGACCATGTGTATCCTGATTTTTGCGCCTGTGATTGGCTTTGTAATTAGTAAAGCTGCAAGACGGATGCGTAAATTATCGCAGCAAGTGCAAGACACCATGGGTGATGTGAACCATGTAGTTCAGGAAACGGTCAATGCCAACCTGATCGTCAAGGGCTTTGGTGGGCAAAACTACGAGCAGGAACGCTTTAAACAGAACTCGCTTGAAAATTTGCGTCGCGGCTTGAAAATGGTCGCTGTGCAACAGTTGAATAGTCCTGTGGTTCAGCTGATCATGTCTATTTCACTGAGTATTGTGATGTTTATTGCCTTGCGTCCACAAATTCTCGGGGATACCTCTGCGGGTGAGTTTGTCGCTTATATTACTGCTGCCGGCATGTTGGCAAGACCAATCAAAGCTTTGACCGACATCAATGAAAAAATTCAACGGGGTATGGCTGCGGCTCATTCAGTATTTGAATTGCTAGACATGCCTGAAGAAAAAAATACCGGGACTTTAACGGATAGCCTGAAAGGCGACATTGAATTTAAAGATGTCAACCTGATTTATGATGATGGCCATCATGCAATTCGTGACTTTAATTTACAGGTAAAGGCCGGTGAAACAGTGGCTCTGGTTGGGCGTTCTGGTGCAGGTAAAACCTCTTTGGTGAATCTGCTGGTGCGTTATCAGGATGCAACTTCCGGGCAGATTCTGCTGGATCAGAAACCGATTGAAGATTTTGAACTTATTGCGTTGCGTACCCAGATTGCCATGGTCAACCAGCAAGTGGTGCTGTTTAATCGTACCGTGCGTGAAAATATTGCTTATGGCCAGCTTGAAGGTGCGAGCAATGAAGATATTATTGCGGCGGCAAAGGCGGCCTATGCACATGATTTTATTATGGCATTGCCACAAGGTTATGATACGCAACTGGGTGCTCAGGGTTTGAATCTGTCTGGCGGTCAACGCCAGCGTATCGCGATTGCACGTGCGATCTTAAAAAATGCCTCTATTTTGATTCTGGATGAAGCCACCAGTGCACTCGATAACGAGTCGGAATACTTTATTCAGCGTGCCTTTGATACAGCCATGCAAAACCGTACCACCATTGTGATCGCACACCGTTTATCCACAATTGAAAATGCGGATCGTATTGTGGTCATGGATCACGGACGTATTGTTGAGCAGGGTAGTCATTCAGAACTGATTGCGTTACATGGTGCTTATTATCAGTTGCATCAGCGCAACTTTGAGGAACAGTAACTCATGGCATTGGCACAAATCATTCAGGATGCCTGGAATGCACAGGCAAAGTGGCTGGTGGTGCTACGTCCTTTATCATGGCTGTATCGCCTGGGTTTTGTCAGCAATCACTGGCTTTATCAAAAAGGGATTAAAAAAAGTTATAGTGCGCCGATTCCAGTCATGGTGATCGGGAATATCACTGTCGGTGGTAGCGGTAAAACACCTTTGCTGATTCAACTGGTTGATTACTTGACCGAGAAAAATATCCGTGTAGGCGTGATCAGTCGTGGATATGGCGGCAAAGGCCCATTTCCGGCTTATGTAGATTTTAATACCTTGCCGGACAGGGTCGGTGATGAGCCTGCTTTGATTGTGCAGGCGACGGGCGTACCAATGGCAGTCGGTCCCAACCGGCAAAAAAGTATTGAGCTGCTATTGGAAAAACATGTGCTAGATCTGATCATCTGTGATGACGGTTTACAGCACTGGGCCCTGAACCGACAGATTGAATGGATTGTATTGGACAATAATCGCGGTCTGGGCAATCAGAAACTGCTTCCAGAAGGTTATCTGCGCGAACCGGTAACACGGCTAAAAACGGGAACCGTGATTGAGCATTCGGCACACCCCAGCTCTGAACTGCATATGCATCTGGCTGCATCACAGCCTTATCTGCTTAATCAAGACAACAATAAGATTTTTAATCCTCAATCGGCTTTTTATGCAGTGGTGGGAATTGGTTTTCCACAGCGTTTTTATCAGACCTTACAAAATTTAGGCATTGAGCAATTTCAGTGTCATGAGTTTCCTGACCATCATGACTATGACATTGAAGATTTACAGTTTGATGATGACAATCCGATCATTACCACCGAAAAAGACGCGGTAAAAATTATGGCATTACTTAAACAATATCCCGATTTTAAACAGGATATCTGGGTGGTGCCAGTCGATGCAGTGTTATCGTCAGCCTGCTATACGGTCTTGCAGCAACAGTTACAACAATACGGTATTCAAATTTCTTAAGGCTCATTCACTATGAAACACATTGTCATTCCAGCGCGTTTTGCCAGTTCACGTCTGCCGGGTAAACCTTTGCTGGAAATTCATGGTCGTCCCATGATTCTGCGTGTAGTCGATCAGGCTAAAAAAGTACAAGGTTTTGATGATCTGTGTGTGGCCACGGATGATGAGCGCATTGCCGCAGTTTGCCATGCCGAAGGTATTGATGTGGTAATTACCTCAGCCGATCATCCTTCGGGCACAGACCGCCTGAGTGAAGTGGCCCGAATCAAAGGTTGGGCAAGTGATGACATTATTGTGAATGTGCAGGGCGATGAGCCTTTATTGCCGGCACAGCTGGTGAAACAGGTGGCACAGCTCTTGGAAGACCAGCCTGAATCATCGATGTCTACCTTATGTGAGCCGATTCATCAATTAGATGAGTTCAAGCGCGATAGCATTGTTAAAGTGGTTATGTCAAAACACCAGCAGGCACTGTATTTTAGCCGTGCCACCATCCCTTATGATCGTGATGGCGCGAAACTGGCTGAACCAAAATTGCATAATCAGGCGTACCGTCATTTAGGCCTATATGCCTATCGGGTAAAACTGCTGCAAGAATATGTGACTTGGGACATGGGCGCTCTGGAGAAACTGGAATCTCTAGAACAGTTACGGGTACTGGAAAATGGACACCGTATTGCAATTGCCGTGGCTGAAGCAAATTTACCGCCGGGTGTTGATACCCAGGAAGATCTGGATCGCCTGAATCGAATGGATCTTTCTTCTTTTGCCTAAGATGAGCCAACTGTATGCCCTTTGATGTCAATGCACACATTTATCCATGGCAGCAACAGGTCTGGGAAGCGCTGACTGGGCGCTTTCCCAAGCTTGGGCATGGCTTGTTGTTTTATGGGAAAAAAGGCTGTGGCAAAGAAGCATTTACCCAGCAGTTTTTGGCCTGGGTGTTATGCCTGAATCGTCAGCCTGCGGGGCCATGTGGTGAATGTAGCAGTTGCCAGTGGTTAAAAGCCGATACTCATCCCAATTATGTGCATATCAGTACCGATGAAGACAATAAAAAACAGAATGCCAAAATCAAGATCGAGAAGATTCGTGATCTTTTACCTTTTGTACAGCAAACTGTAGATGGCTGGCGGGTGATCGTGATTGAGCCGGCAGAAGCCTTGAATATTGCCTCTGCCAATGCCTTGCTCAAAACGCTGGAAGAACCCGGTGATAATACGGTTATTATTTTACTGGCGACTCATTATTTAAAATTGCCCGCGACCATACGGAGCCGCTTGCAGCACTTTGCCTTAGACCGGATTTCCGAACAACAATTTAGCGATTATGTCCAGAATCAGCTCCCGGATGCAGGCGCTAGTCAGCAACAGTTATTGATGAACCTGTCCAATCAGATGCCGCTACAAGCACTAGAGGTGGCACAAAGTGCCTGGCTGCCACTGCGTCAGGAATTCCTGCAAGACTGGCAAAAACTGGTCATGCAAAAAAATATGCCGCTTGCGATTGCGACCAAATGGAATAAAAGCCTGAGTTTTGGTGAATTTGCTCAAATGTTTGAATACTTGTTGTACGATTTAATTTGTGTCAAGCTCAATCAAATGGTGAAAAACATTGATCTTGAGTTTAATGTGCTTGCCGAACAGTATTCATTAGAAGCACTTTTTAAAATTTATGAAGATTTTCAGCGCGCCAAGCAATATCTCGAACAGAATGTCCAGAGTAATCTGGTCATCGATGAATTGTTTATCAAACTGATGAATCTTTAATTAAGGGGAAATCACATGCAACCACGTATGGGCGGTATTATTCAGGCCAATATTCCTGACATCGAAACACTATTTGCCAGCTATATGCCCTATGTGTTGGGTGGCGGGCTTTTTGTTCCTTCCAAGCAACCGGTCAAACTGGGTGAGGAAGTTTTTGTATTGACGACCCTGCCTGAACAGACCCAGAAAATTCCCTTAACCGGTAAAGTAATCTGGATATCGCAAAAGCAGAATGGCATTAAGCCACAAGGTTTTGGCATCCAGTTAAGCGGTGAAAAGGGCGTTTATTTCAAAAATGAAGCAGATCGTCTGGTTGCGGGTCTTAAATCTGAAGGACGTAAAAGTTACACTATGTAGTTCATTTAACTGTGGTAGGAACGCATTGTGTTTGTAGATACTCATTGTCATTTAACGATGCTGGATTTAACACCGTATAACGGTGATCTGGATCAGGCACTCGCACAGGCCCGTGAAGCGGGTGTATCCAGATTCATGAGTATCTCGGTCGATCTGGATGATCATATCGCGCTGGCGGAAATTGCCGCGCGTCATCCAGATGTCGGTTATACCGTGGGGGTACATCCTTGCGAAGATGCGGCAACTATGGCGCGTGCCACGACTGAATATCTGGTCGAGCTGGCACAACCGGAAAAAGTCTGGGCACTCGGTGAAACCGGTCTGGATTATTATCACAGTACAGATTTTGTCGAAGAACAGAAAGCCTGTTTTGCCCGGCATATTCATGCTTCACAAATCACCAAAAAACCCGTCGTGGTACATACCCGTTCCGCCAAGCATGATACCGTTGATATCATTCGCGCGGAAAAATCGACTCACGGGATTCTGCACTGTTTTACCGAGGACTGGGAAACGGCTAAAGCAGTACTGGATTGCGGTTATTATGTGTCATTTTCCGGGATTGTTTCCTTTAAAAATGCGCAGGATCTGCGTGATGTGGCCAAACAGGTTCCGCTGGATCGTGTGCTGATTGAAACGGATAGTCCTTATCTTGCTCCAATGCCGTATCGTGGCAAATCTAATGAGCCTAAATACGTTCCTTATGTAGCCAAAGCGCTTTGCGATGTATATGATAAGTCACTAGAAGAAATAGCTTATATCACACAGCAGAACTTTGAAAATCTTCTAAATTTAAAGTAAATAAAGTTATATAAAGTACAAGAGAGTTTATAGGGTGAAGATGGATCGTCAGGCTCAGTTTCGAGCAAGAGAAACCTTGATTTTTCAAGTCGCAGAACAGCTCCTGTTGGAAAATGGTGAAGCAGGAATGACGCTAGATGCGCTTGCTGCCGAGCTTGATCTGGCCAAAGGAACACTTTATAAGCATTTTCAGAGTAAAGATGAACTGTACATGCTGCTGATTATCCGTAATGAGCGCATGTTGCTGGAAATGATTCAGGATAGTGAAAAGGCTTTTCCTGAACATCTAGCCTTCTTTATGCTGCATCATTTACATCATCCAGAACGTACTGTGTTGTTTCACCAGATTGAAGAACGACTGTCAACGACAGGAGTCGGGATTCAGCACCTGTTCAGTGAGCTGTATCAGGTGCGTAAGCAGCGTTTGCGTCTGATTATCCGCATGACAGAAAGGTATCTGGATTCAATCAATAGCCGTATGTCGGTACGTGATTATCTGGCTTCGATCTGGTCGCTGACCCATGGTGCTGCTGCAATTCTCAATTCCAGTTTCTATCAGCGTTACTTGGGTTCACGCGATACCTTGCGTGTAGCCTATATTGATCAGGCACTGGCTTTACCCAAACAGGCGCATTCTGCCGAGCAGTTTGCCTAAGGTCGTCTTATGATCAGATCACCGCATAGCACAGTTCGTGGCTTTACCTTAATCGAATTGATGGTGGTGATTGTGATTATGGGTATCATGGCATCCCTGGTGCTGTTAAATACCAGTGGTGTTGATCATCGCAAAGCGATGCAGGCACGTGAGATTTTATTATTAGACCTGCAGCGCGTTATGCGTGAGGCCAATGACCAGTCCAGAATATTGGCCCTTGAAACTCAGCCAGCAACCGATGTTTCACCGTTTCGTTATGGGGTGGTGGAATATCGTTCTGCAGCCCAAGCTGAGCAGAACCTGCAAAATGAGAAATGGCAAAGTTATGCAGATTTCAAATTACGTAATTTGCCCGATCATGTTTCCTTCCAGATTCAGGCGCTAGAGCCGCAGCGGTATGCCAATGCACAAAATCGTGACCTGACTCAGGCCAATTCGCCTCAATTGATCTGGCTGGGTAATGGTGAGGTCAAGCCGGTACGCATTCAGTTCTTTTTAGAAGATCGCGAAATTGGCTCTGCGATTGAAATTGATCATCTGGGGAAAGTCAATGAAGGCTAGATCCTCACAGCGTAGCTCAGGCTTTACCTTGCTGGAGGTGATGGTCGCACTGGCAATTTTCGCCACCGCAGCCATGACGTTGACCAAAGTCGCAATGCAATATACTCAATCTACTTCAAATGCCATTCTGCGTACTAAAGCGCAGTTTGTCGCCCTGAATGAAGTGGCGCAAATGGAAATCAATCAGGAATGGATGGATGGCATGGCCTCCAAACAACTGACCCAGCAAGGCGAAACTTGGCAGATTGACAAGCGCAGTGAACCGACGATTAGCCCCAATGTACAGCGTATTGAACTACAGGTCAGTCTGGTCAATCAGGATACCGGCCAAGTTGCATCCGGGATCAGCAGCTTGATGTTCTTTAATCACCGCATGAACAATACCCCATGAAGCCTAAAGGATTTACCCTGGTCGAATTACTGGTTGCAATTGCGATCTTTGCCGTACTGTCTGCTTTGGGCTGGAAAGTTTTTGATTATATTGTCAAAACCAAAGATCAAAATACGATTCATGAGCAGCGTTTGGGGCAGTTGCAAAGCACTTATCAGCAAATCTTGCGGGATACGGTACAGACAGTTCCTCTAACAGCCAATATTAATGGTGATATTCAACCGGCCTTGGTTTTGCAAAATGGACGTTTTAATTTTAGTAAAACCGGGGTGACTGATCCTCTGGAACAAGGAATCTCTCCAGATGAGCGTATTGAATATCAGTATCGGGCCGATGAAAAGAGACTCTACCGACTGAAATACCGCAACCTGAATCAGACTGGACGTGATCAGCCGGAATCCAGTATTTTATTATCCGAGGTTGAGCAATTCCAGATCGTGGTGCTGAATCCGAATGAAATCACGCAATGGCCTGATGCTTCTGCAGATCTGAACCAATTAGAGCAGAAAAAGCGCTTACCCAAAGGCATTAAAATCAATTTAACCGTAAATGGTGTCAGCTATGAATGGATGTTTAGTTTACTCAATACAGACTTTCTGCTCGATAACCAGAATTCGGGGTTGACCAGTTAAAACAGAAGAATAAGAAGCAGATGAGCAATAGTGTGATGATGAAACAGCAGCAGGGAATTGCCCTGATTACCATTCTGGTGATGGTGGCATTGGCGACCATCCTTGCTGCCACGATTGCGCAGCGTCAGGCTGCAACGGCTGAAAGTACAGCCTATCTGATGCGGCAGAATCAGTCGCTGATGTATGCCAAAAGTGCTGAA
The DNA here is from genome assembly GCF_019038395.1 of Acinetobacter sp. BY419. Lineage (GTDB taxonomy): Bacteria > Pseudomonadota > Gammaproteobacteria > Pseudomonadales > Moraxellaceae > Acinetobacter. The sequence continues at coordinate 62,035 of NZ_JAGFXZ010000008.1, read as the reverse complement.
GCTTTTTTTTCTGAACTATTGGTGGATGATGCTGAAAATGCCGCAGAGGTTGATCATCTGCAGGAAACCTGGGCGCAGCCAATGCCGGCTTTTCCGGTAGAAGACGGTTATGTTTCCGGAAAAATACAGGATGAATCGGGAAAGTTTAATTTAAATAGCCTGATCACTGCCGAAGATACCGTCAATGAAAATGCCAAAGCATGGTTCGAGCTGATTTTAAAGCGCGTCGGTTTGCCAGAGCAGCTCAGTGAGGCGGTGATTGACTGGCAGGATGAAAACGAGCTGGTTAGTGGCGGAATGGGTGCAGAATCTAATTATTATCAAGGCTTGCCCAATGCCGCTTTGCCACCGAATGCAAAATTTCATAGCGTAGAGGAATTAAAGCTGGTACGCGGCTTTGAGGAAAATAAGTACAAGCTGATAGCACCTTATCTGAGTGCTGCACCGATGCAGGAAAGTCCGGTCAATATCAATACAGCCTCTGCTTTTCTTCTGGCCAGCATGGATGAAAAGCTGGACGTAAATGCGGTGCAACAATTGCTGGATCAGCGTCAATCCAATCTAGAGCACTTTTCTAATGTGTCTGAACTGTGGGCAATTGAACCTTTCGCCCAGGTCGATGCTGGCAAGCGTAATCTGTTGAATAGCCTGCTGGGTGTGCAATCCAATTATTTTAAAGCCCAAATTGAAGTAGTATTAAGCGAACGCAAGCGTCAGTTTAGCAGTGATCTGGTGCGGCAGGACAAACAAGTGTATGTGGCTTATCGCAGCATGGCACCATTTTAAGCGCAGTTCATGAATTATACAGTCCGTATATATTCGAATGCCGGGCTGATCCCTTTTCCCTATGCTATTGAACAGCAAAATTAATCCTCAAAGCTTCACTTTTGCTTTATAATCAAAATTAATTCACCTATTTTTTGACGACATGACGGCATATGTTAATTCGTAAGTTATTTAAGTTTGAGAATGCTCATATTGTGCGTAACTGCACGTCAGACCGTTGTAAGCGTTCAATTCATGGTCATAGTTATAAAGTCGAGTTATTGCTGAAAGCCTCGAAGTTAGATCATGGTCAAATGGTCTATGACTTTGGTCTGCTTAAAGGTGTGATTAAGGATTTCTTTGATTCTTTCGATCATGCCATCTGTTTCTGGCAAAATGACGACCCGGAATATATTCAGGCCTGCAAGAATTTCAGTGCGCGTTGGGTATCTTTACCGGTATCACCATCGGCAGAGCAGTTTTCACGTATTTTCTTCTTTCTTGCACAACAAGTGCTGGCATCGACTGTTACTCAAAATGGCGAAGGTGATGTCGAGGTCTATTCTGTGATTGTGCATGAAACCGATACCGGTTATGCACAAAGCTTTTTAGAAGATATTCAAAATGAACAGATGGGGATTCTCAGTCTGGAACAAATTGAGTTCTCTGAACAGGTGCAAGCTGAATGGACCGATCCCGACATGTTTGCCAAGCTCAAACACGGCACGCCATTTCATAACCCTACAGTAGATTTACAGGTACAGATTTAAAGTCTGCGTGACTTTAAATCCATTGACATAGATTTAGGATTGAAGAATGTCTTTAAATGAACAGCAACTGGCCAAACTGAATAAAGTTCAGTTGGATGAAAGCTGGAAATATGGATTGAGTGAGTTTTTACTTAGTCCGAAAATGGATGAATTAAAAGCATTTCTCATTGAAGAAAAAAAAGCAGATAAAATCATTTATCCTCCCAATCATCTGATTTTTAATGCTTTAAATACCACACCGCTAGATCGGGTGAAAGTGGTGATTTTAGGGCAGGATCCTTATCATGGCCCAAATCAGGCGCATGGATTAAGCTTTTCAGTGCAAAAGGGGGTTGCATTACCTCCATCTTTGCGTAATATTTTTCATGAGTTACATGCTGATGTTGGGGTGGAAAAACCCAAGCATGGTGACTTGACGCACTGGGCAGAGCAGGGTGTGCTTTTGCTTAATGCAGTACTGACCGTGGAAGCAGGTCAGCCGACTTCGCATCAGAAGCGCGGTTGGGAAGAATTTACCGATCACGTTATTGATGTATTAAATGAGCAGCGTGAACATATTGTCTTTATTCTTTGGGGCGCATACGCACAGCGTAAAGGACAGCGCATCAATCAAGACAAGCATCTCGTGTTAAAGGCCGCACATCCATCGCCTTTAGCCGCAAACCGTGGTGGTTTTTTTGGTTGTAAAGTATTTTCAAAATCGAACAACTACCTCAAGCAACATGGCATTGAGCCTATAGATTGGCAGCTGGACGCATGAAATATTCTCCCCTTACTAAACATTATCATCCGGATCTGATTGTTGAAGAAGCGCACAATGGTTGGCGTATCGTTCGTTTAAATCGTCCGAAATCTTTGCATGCTCTCGATGAGTCGATTGCTTCCGCACTTCTGGAAGTCTTTCGGGATTTTCATCGTGATGACAGCGTAAAAGCCATCTGGCTGGATTCAACCACACCCAAAGCATTCTGTGCCGGTGGGGATGTGCGTAAGCTGCGTCAACTGGTCATTAATGATGAAGTGGCGGCTGCCAATAAGTTCTTTGAGCAGGAGTATGCGCTCGACCTGTTACTGCATAATTACGCTAAACCGGTTTTAGTCTGGGGTGAAGGTTATGTAATGGGTGGTGGTTTGGGCCTGTTTATGGCGGCGCCTTTCCGTTTAGTGACCCCATATTCGCGTTTGGCGATGCCTGAGATCAATATCGGTTTATATCCGGACGTGGGTGCAACCCGCTTCCTGGCAGATCGTGGTGCGATTGGCTTGTTTAACGGATTGACTGGTTCAATCATGACCGCTGCGGGCGCTTATGGTATTGGCTGGGCAACGCATATTTGTGATGCACAACGTGATTCGGTATTAGATAAAGTCATTAATATCGATTGGGATCATTATCCTGCGGGCGACTTCCGTGCCATTGATGACACACTCAATAGTATGCACCGTCCGGTGGGGCCGGGACCGCTGCAAAATTCTCTGGATGTGATTCAGAGTGTTTGCCGTGGTGTTAACTTCGAGCATGATTATGAATCGATTATTGGCCTGAGTGATGCACGCAGTGACTGGTTACGTCAGGCCAGTGAAAACCTGAAAAAAGGTTCACCAACCACCGCAGCCTTGACTTGGCTATTATGGCAATGGGGCAAGCAGGTACATTCCTGGAAGGAAGTTTTTGAGCTGGAAGTTCAGATCTCAGACTGGAAAATCCGTGATCATGATTTTGTGGAAGGTGTGCGAGCACGTCTGGTCGATAAAGACTTGTCACCGGAATGGAAGCAGGGTACAGATATGAGCTTAAAAGGTATTCTGTCAGGAAATCCTCCAGTTACAAGCATTGAAAGCTGGAATGAGTTGCTCAAGCATTATGGTGTGATTTAAGCCTCGATGTCCGAAACACAATTTACAGATGAATACTGGATGCAGTGTGCTTACGAGCAGGCTGCACTTGCTGCTGCACAAGGAGAAATTCCAGTAGGTGCGATTATCGTCAGCCAGAATCAGATCATTGGTCAGGGATTTAATGCACCGATCTCGTTGAATGATCCCACTGCGCATGCAGAGATTGTAGCGCTGCGTGATGCCTGTCAAAATATCCGGAATTATCGCTTGCCTGATGATGCGGTACTGTATGTGACTTTAGAACCTTGTACCATGTGTGTTGGTGCGCTGGTGCATGCACGGGTTTCAAAGGTGGTATTTGGGGCATTTGAAGCGAAAGCGGGTTCATTGGTGAGTGCGCGTCAACTATTTGAAACCGGCTACTATAATCACGTATTTCCTTTCGAAGCAGGCTGTATGCAGCAGCAATGTTCTGAACAGCTCAGTGCATTTTTCAAGCTGCGCCGTAAGCAGAAACGACAACTCAAGTTACAAGAAAAGTTATTAAATACGCAGAAATAAATCTATTTTATCCGCTAAAATTTGCTCACTTTCAAATAACTACACTCTTCAGGAACAATAATGAACAGCATTCAAGTAAAAAAAGAATTCCCGGCAGCTCTTGATGATGTCTTTGATTTAATGTCTAAGCATGCCACCTACAATATTGCTTTCGCACCGATGCAGGTTGAACGAATCAAGGATTCTGCAAATGCTGAATATCCAGATGGACTCGGTTCGGTACGTGCATTGGGAGTGGGGCCAGTAAAACCTCTAAAAGAACAGATTACTTTATTTGAGCCGAATGCTCGCATTGAATATCAGATTATTAAAAATCCCTTGATCAAGCATCATTTGGGCATTATTGAATTTGAAGCACTGGCTGATGACAAAACGCTAGTGACTTATACGATTGAATTGCAGGCACGTGCGCCTTTTGTGAGTAAATTAATCCTTGCACAGTTACAGGTAGCGATTAAACTAGGCCTGACAAAACTCGCAAAATCTGTTTAAACAACAACGGGAAAGCAATGACAGTTCAAATTATTACCATTGATGGTCCAAGTGGGTCTGGCAAAGGCACGTTGGCAGCGAAACTGGCTGCCCATTATCAGTTTCACTTATTAGATTCTGGTGCTTTATACCGCCTTTTGGGTTTGTCATTGCATCAACATGATTTGCTGGATTCATTGGACACAAAATTGCCGGAATGCGTACAAATTGCAACAAATTTGGATATCCAGTTTGTCAGTACCGAAACCGGGGTGCAGGTGTGGCTGGATGGCGAAGATGTGTCCCAAACCATTCGCACTGAGCGGGTGGGGGAATTTGCTTCAAAAGTCGCAGCAATTCCTGAGCTTAGAATGGCGATGGTTTCACGTCAGCATGCTTTTGCACAGGCGCCGGGTCTGGTGGCAGACGGGCGCGATATGGCCACAAGTATCTTTCCAAACGCCCAGGCAAAAATATATTTGACCGCCTCGGCTGAATCGCGCGCGCAAAGACGTGTAAAGCAGTTGCAGGGTATGGGGCTGGATGTTAAAATAAACGACATTTTAGCTAATATCATCGCACGCGATAAACGAGATATGGAACGCACTGTCGCTCCACTCAAGCCTGCCGATGATGCTTACGTTATCGATAGTTCAACTTTGAACATCGATGAAGTATTCCAACTGATGACCGCTTATGTGGATCAGCAGTTAGCAAATTAACCTAATTTTATCAGCAAACGCATAGCTTGATCAGTTTTATATGGACTATGTAGATGCTTAATTAAACCGGCCTTGTCTGATCCAAGACCGCTGACTTTATCGGAAATATCATGACCGAATCTTTTGCAGCCCTCTTTGAAGCAAGCGAATTAAACCTCAACGTTGAAAAGGGTGCAGTAATCCAGGGCGTTGTAGTAAGCATTGACTCTGATTGGGTAACTGTTGACACTGGCCTTAAATCTGAAGGCATTGTTGACCGTGCTGAGTTCTTAAATGAACAGCGCGAACTTGAAGTTCAAGTTGGCGACACTGTAGACGTAGTTGTTGAAGCACTTGACAATGGTATGGGTCAAACAGTTCTTTCTCGCGAAAAAGCTAAACGCGCAGAAACTTGGACTAAACTTGAAAAAATCTTTGAAGACGGCGAAATCGTTACTGGTGTTATCTCTGGTAAAGTTAAAGGTGGTTTCACTGTTGACATCGGTCCAGTACGTGCGTTCCTTCCAGGTTCTTTAGTTGATACTCGTCCTATTCGTGATACTACTCACCTAGAAGGTAAAGAGTTAGAATTTAAAGTAATCAAACTTGACGCTAAACGTAACAACGTTGTTGTTTCACGTCGTGCTGTTATGGAAGCTGAATCTTCAGCTGACCGTGAAGCTCTTCTTGCTCAGCTTGAAGAAGGTCAAACAGTTACTGGTACTATCAAAAATCTTACTGACTACGGCGCATTCGTTGACCTTGGCGGTATTGATGGTCTTCTTCACATCACTGATATGGCTTGGAAACGCATCAAGCACCCTTCAGAAGTTGTTGAAGTGGGTCAAGAAGTTACTGTTAAAGTCCTTAAGTTCGACCGCGAACGTAACCGTGTTTCTCTAGGTCTTAAACAACTTGGCGAAGATCCATGGTTAGCGATCATGAACCGTTACCCTAAAGGTTCAATCGTTAAAGCGCGCGTAACTAACCTGACTGACTATGGTTGTTTCGCTGAAATCGCTGAAGGCGTTGAAGGTTTAGTACACGTTTCAGAAATGGATCACACTAACAAAAACATCCACCCATCTAAAGTTGTTCAGATTGGTGACGAAGTTGATGTTATGGTTCTTGAAGTTGATGAAGAGCGTCGTCGTATTTCTCTTGGTATCAAACAAACTCGTGCTAACCCATGGGAAGAGTTTGCTAAAGACCACGACAAAGGCGAGAAAGTTTCTGGTACGATCAAATCTATCACTGACTTCGGTATCTTCATCGGTTTACCAGGCGGTATCGACGGTCTAGTTCACCTGTCTGATATTTCTTGGAACGAACAAGGCGAAGAAGCGATTCGTCGTTACAAGAAAGGCGACACTGTTGAAGCGGTTATCCTTTCTGTAGACGCTGAAGGCAACCGTATCAGCCTTGGCATCAAGCAAATGAACAACGATCCGTTCAATGATTTCCTTGCTGCTAACGAACGCGGTGCGTTGGTTAAAGGTACTGTAACTGCAGTTGATGCTAAAGGCGCAACTGTTAAGTTAGCTGACGAAGTTGAAGCGACTCTGAAAGCATCTGAAATCAACCGCGATCGCGTTGAAGATGCAACTAAGTTCCTTGAAGTTGGTCAAGAAGTTGAAGCGAAGATCATCAACGTTGATCGTAAATCTCGCGCAATCAACTTGTCTATCAAAGCGAAAGACGAAGCTGAAGAGAAAGAAGCAGTTGCTAACTTGAAAACAGCTCCAGCAGCTGGTCAAGAAAATGGTCCTAAGACTATTGGTGATCTGATCAAAGCGCAAATGAGCAACTAAGTAAGCGTTTGAATTGTATTGTTAATGTAAGTTAACTAATACTTTTTATACAAATACTGTAAACGGTAGCGTAGTATTTAATTATTGCGCTACCGTTTTGTATTTAAACAGGTTATTATCTGGGAATAGATCCCAAGTAGCTTGATAATTAAAGAGGTCGCAGATGACTACTGAAGCACTTAATAAGTCTGACTTAATAGAGCGTATTGCGTTAAAAAATCCACATTTGGCTGAGCCTCTGGTAGAAGAGGCAGTTAAAATTATGATTGATCAAATGATAGAAGCTTTATCATCTGATAATCGTATCGAGATTCGTGGATTTGGTAGTTTTGCATTGCATCACCGTGAACCGCGCGTAGGTCGTAACCCGAAAACTGGTAAATCTGTAGAGGTGGCTGCAAAGGCAGTGCCGCACTTTAAACCAGGCAAGGCATTACGTGACGCTGTAAACGAGTCTGCGCAAAAATAATTGTAAATATTTTACGGGGTGTTCATGCGCTACGTTCTGGTCATTTTATTATTAGTACTGTTTGGTTATTCATTAGCATTAGTTTTGCAAAATGGTACCGAATTGTCAGTGGACTTGTTATTTACTCAAGTTCCCGCAATGCGCCTGGGATTATTGCTTCTCCTCACTTTATCTTTAGGTGTAGTTTTGGGCCTGTTATTGGGCGTTCAGATCTTCCGGGTTTTTCAGACAAATTGGGAAATTAAAAGACTGCGTAAAGACATTGAACATCTACGTAAGGAACAGTTGAATACAGCCAAGTTAATGGCCGCTGAAGCAGCAGCCCATACCCGGCATGAAAAAACTGTATTAGATATTACCAATGAAAATCAAAGCCCATTATAATGGGCTTATTTTTTGCCTATATGAAGGGGTAATCTCTTGAGTATCATTGTTGCACTAGATGCTAAAAGCCAATTTGATGCCTTATCCATTGCAGAACAGCTAGATCCTGCTTTGTGTCGACTAAAAGTTGGTAAAGAGTTATTTACCCATGAAGGTCCAATCATTGTCAAAGTACTTCAAGATAAAGGTTTTGATGTGTTTCTGGATCTGAAATTCCATGATATTCCAAATACAACGGCACAGGCAGTCTGCGCGGCAGCTGATTTGGGCGTGTGGATGGTAAATGTGCATGCCTCTGGTGGTCGTAAGATGATGGAAACCTGTGCAGAGCGTTTAAAAGCGGGTAATTATCAGACTCAGTTGATTGCGGTAACTGTTCTTACTTCAATGGGCGGTGAAGACCTGAAAGATATTGGCCTGGACATTGAACCCAATGAGCATGTGAAACGTCTGGCACAGCTGACAAAAGATAGTGGCCTGGATGGAGTGGTATGTTCAGCTCAGGAAGCCAAAATGTTGCGCGAAACATTAGGTCAATACTTTGCCTTGGTGACACCAGGTATTCGTCCTGAAGGTTCAAATGCTGATGATCAGAAGCGTATTGTCACACCAAAACAGGCAATGCTGGATGGCTCTACTCATCTGGTGATTGGTCGTCCGATTACCCAGTCTAAAAATATGCGTCAGACCTTAAAAGATATTTTGGCAACGCTTTAATCTTATATAAATGATAAAAAGCCTTTCAGTTGAAAGGCTTTTTTAGATATTCAGAAAATATAAATAATAATTAAAGTAAATGAATTTCTATGAATGCATCTGAACTACCTTCAGAAAAAGAACAGGACGATCTGATTCAAAATGTTCAACAGGCGGAACAACTCAAACGACAAGAACAGCAGGCAAGCTCAGTAGATTGGACAGCGGGGATCGATGTTGTCAGTTTGACATCTGATGCCATTAGCCTTGCTTCGGATGTTATTGAAACAGTAGGCGATGCCTTAGGTAATATTGACTTAAGTTTTTAGTCAACCCTCCCGGCCCCTTTCTTGTGCTTCGTTTTAAAATCCTGCTTTAAAACTTGGTCAGGGAGGAGAGTCCTTCTTTATAAAAGATATTTAGGAAGATTGAGACAGCGATAAAGCTATTAAATCGCTGCCAATATACTCACCATAATTGGCGCAAGCACAGAAAGTATAAATCCACTCACCATAGCATGCGGGATAAAATCATGCCCGCAGGCCTGTTTAACCATTGGCAAAGTTACATCCATTGCGGTTGCACCTGCTGCTGAAATGGCCGATCTTGGATATCTCCAGCCCATACAATACATCAGTAATATGGCGAAAATTTCTCTAAACAGGTCATTCATCAGCGCGATACTGCCGAGTTCAGCATTGCGAAGTTCCGTGACGACAACGCCTGACATCGAATAAAATCCATAACCTTGTGACAGCATGATCAAATCTTTCATACCAATTTCGGTGTTCCAGAATGAATAGGCTATGACCGCAAATAGGGAACCAAAAATACAACCAATGGGAACCAGTAGAATTTTAAAATTTAACCAGGAACGGTCTAAGGGTGAATAAGCCAGATCCAGGCCAATCATGAGCATAAATACCAATAACAAATGCCAGGTGCTAATTTGCAAGGACACATCAAACAGACTCAAGCCTGCATGTAAAAAGTATCCGCCTGCGAGAGCCAAAAATGCATAACTCATATTTAGCAAGGATTTGAGCACCAGATCGACGGAGACCCGGCCTGAACTGGGAAGAAAACCTGCCCATTTAAATAGCAGATAGCAAAATGCAAAAGCACCGAGTGAGGTCAGAAAGGCAATACTGATCGATGTACTCAAAATCTGTAGGGGATGCTGTAACTCATCTACGAGCTGTGAAAACTCAAAGGCAATTGCAATCAATAAAACATAGCTAAAATAGGGTAATAGCTTGAAACAGATTTTAATAATCGAAAGCGGAATTCGTTTTGCCATAGCAAAACCGAGTGCTAAACAGAATAGAAGCTGGAAGATGAGCCAGAGCGATTGCATAAGTTTAATGGATTGAAAAAATTACCTTTAAATTATGCCACCGCTTAATGCTATATGGTAAAAGCTTTTAGGTGACTTTATTGAATAATCGATAATCTGCGGCATTGGTTTTTTTTGTCTTAAGCCAGTATTTCCAAGTATAAGTCGGCCATAAGGCAAAGTTCTTACCCCCTTCCTGCTGATACCAGCTGACACAGCCAGACTGCCAAACAGTCTTTTCAAACATATGTTGCACCTGCTGATTAAATGCATCCTGTGCCTGATCTTTGACCATAATAGCGTTGCTGTGGGATTGATCGACCAGTTGCATCAATTGCAAGATAAATTCAACTTGTGCCTCAATCATGAAAATCACAGAGTTGTGCGCCAATAAAGTATTTGGCCCCAGTAACTGAAACAGGTTTGGAAAGTCTTTCACACAAATTCCATAATAGTTTTCAGCACCTTGTTTCCAGACTTCATTCAGCTCTACGCCATTGAGCCCGGTACATTGAAAATTCTTCATATAAATGCGCGGATCAGTAATGAATCCGGTGCCATAAATCAGACAGTCAATCGGCCGTTCTTTGCCATCCTGGGTGATGATGCTATGTTCAGTCAGTTCCTGAATCTTCTCAGTCACAAGTTCTACATTGGTACGGTTAAAAGTCGGGAAGTAGCGATTAGAGACCAGAATACGTTTACAGCCCATGATGTAATCTGGGGTCAGTTTTTTAGCCAATTCAGGATTTTTGACCTCATATTTAATGAATAGTTCTGCCAGTTTCTGGGTGTATTTCATAATGCCCGGTTTGACAATCGGTACGACACGCGATTCATTTGACCAATATAAGCGGGTACGATGTAATTTTCGAAACCAGTCATATTTTTTAAATAGTTTCTTTTCAAGATTCGGATAAGTGCGTTCATCACGGGGAATGACCCAAGCCGCAGTACGTTGCATGACATACAGGTGTTTGCATTGCGGAGCAATTTCCGGAATATATTGAATGGCGCTGCCACCAGTTCCAATCGATGCGACATTTTTGCCAGTCAGATTATAAGAGTGATCCCATTGCGCGGAATGAAATACTTTGCCCTGGAATTTCTCAATACCGGGAATATGCGGGATTTGGGGAATATGCAACGGCCCAGAAGCAAATATAACAAACTGTGCTTCGAGTATGGTTTGATCCTGTAGCTGCAATTGCCACACACAGCGGTCTGCCTGATAATGTGCTGCCAGTACTTCGGTATTTAAACGGCAGAAAGCACGCAGATTATAATCAGTCACCAGATCCTGAATATAAGAAAATATCTCGGGTGCTTCCGCATAACGCTTGGACCAATCACTTTTCGGGGCAAATGACAGGGAATATAAATGTGATTGCACATCACAGGCTGCTCCCGGGTACTGGTTATCCCGCCAGGTTCCACCAAAATCATTACCTTTTTCCAAAATAATAAAGTCATTAATACCCTGTTGTTGTAGACGTATTGCCATGGCAATACCGCCGAAACCGGCTCCAATAATGGCAACTTTGGTATGAGGGTGGGAGCGTGTGGCAGTGGCATGATCTAGCATTAGTACATTCCTTGTTTATTTTAATGTTGGATATTTATCGTAATTTGCTCCTAAACGATTAGACATAAAATTGATCTAAACGGCAATAGCCGGCACATTAATTTTATAGTACAACTAGTTCAAGCACATTGTATTTGTATGGTTATGAAACGTTCTGTTCTCAGTCTGATGTATTTGATTCAAGGGATGCGCAAGGCTGGCATGGAAGTCGATCAGAAACTACAAAACATTGGGCTGCGTGTAGATGCCTTTGATCCAAGCTCGGTTATTCACCCAAGTCTGGAACATGATGTGCTTAAGGTGGTGGGACAGGAAATCCAGCCTGAACAGGGATTATTGATTGGCCAGCATTATGCCTTGGCAGGTTATGGTCCCTTGTTAATGTTGCTGGTGACCAGTCCTACGGTACGTGATGCACTGAATCAGGTAATCCGTTTTCAGCAGTTGACGCATCTGACAGGCCAATTGTCTTTGCAGCAAAGCGAACATCATAGTGCGCTATGTTATCGAGCGAAGCAGCAAGATGATCCTTTGGGAATGTTGCTGGCACAGGCTGAAATTTCCGGAACTTTTAAGTTTATTCGGGAAATCTACAAAATGATGGGCTTATCCAAACCTGATCTGCGGATCGAGTTACCATTTGCCTATCCGGAAGATCTGAATACCTTAAAGGTCTACCATGATTATTATGGAACACAGGTACAGTTCGGTGCACCTCGGGCTGCATTCTGGTTTGATAAAGCAGTTCTGGATATTAAAATCCCCTCTGCGGATGCGGTGACTTTTGCCATCTATGAAGCCAAATGCCTGGCTGAACTAGAACGTTTGCAGGAGGATGAACAGACACCGACTGTGGTGCAGCGAGTACAGGATTATCTGGAAATCCAAAGCGGCCTGATGCCGAGTATGGCTGAAACTGCGCAGGCGTTGAATATTCCGGAGAGAACCTTGCGGCATCAGTTACAGCAGTGTAATACCAGTTATAAGCAGATTCGCGAAGAGATTATTAAAGATAAAGCTTTGCGACTGATTGAATATAAACAGTATTCGATTGAAATGATTGCAGAATTATTGGGTTATTCCGAGCCGGCCGCTTTTAACCATGCCTTTAAACGCTGGTTTGGGCAAAGTCCTCGGCAATATATAAAATAGCCTAAGTTTGTTTATGCCAAAGTGTTATAGCGTGTTGATTAAACTTCGCTATAATTAAATTGATCCCAAATAGTACGAAATTCTATGTCCGATTTTAATTCACAGCACAGCACCGCTTTTAGTCCGATTTCTCCTGCAGAACGTTATGCACAAGCGATATCTTCAGGACAGTTTATGCCTGATGAAGCACAGGCAATGGCAGTACATGAACTGAATCGTGTCTGGCTGGAATTGATTCAGCGTTTTAAAGCCTCGAAAAAAGCATTTCGCCGCTTTCGCCGTCAGACGTCCCCCAAAGGTGTATATATGTGGGGCGGTGTAGGACGTGGCAAAACCTGGTTGATGGATCAGTTTTATGATTCGATTCCATTTCGCCGTAAAACCCGGATGCATTTTCACCATTTCATGCAGCATGTGCATCGTGAATTAAACAAATTATCCGGACAGCGTAATCCGCTAGATATCGTAGCGGATCGGATTTATAAAGAAGCTGTCGTCATCTGTTTTGATGAATTCTTTGTATCCAACGTGACGGATGCGATGATCCTGAGCGATCTGTTCCAGAAGCTTTTTGAACGCGGCATTACCTTGGTCGCTACTTCAAATATCGCCCCGGACGGTTTATATAAAAACGGCATTCACCGTGACCGTTTCTTGCCAACGATTGAACTGGTCAAGAAAAACTGTGTGGTATTAAATGTCGATGCCGGGGTTGATTACCGTTTACGGGTTTTGAAACAGGCACAACTGTTTAAATTCCCGTTAACGCATGATAATAAAAACTGGATTGCGCAACGTTTTAGTGCGTTGACCCAGACGCAGACCTGCTCTGACGAACCGATTATTATCAATAACCGTATTGTCGAAACCGTATCACATACCGAAGATGTATTGTGGTGCGAGTTTTCTGAGCTGTGTCTAAAACCACGTAGTCCGGCTGATTTTATTGAAATCGCCAATATTTATAATACGGTTTTAGTCAGTAATGTGCCGCATCTGACTGACTTCCTGAGTGATGGTACGCGCCGTTTTATTTATCTGGTGGATGAGTTTTATGACCGCGGCGTCAAGTTGCTCTTAACCTCGGAAGATAATATCGTGGATATTTACCAGGGTGAGAAACTGGCCTTTGAAATTGAACGAACCCGTTCCCGTTTACTGGAAATGCAGTCAGATGAATATCTGAATTCTGAACATCGCCAGATTGAGAAAATCGCCTCCGTGAATGGAGAATAACCATAAAAGCGCTGGTCATTCACCAGTGCTTTTTTTATCAAAATGAGCACTGAAATGATCGACAAGCCGGATCAAACATGGCTTAATCTTGGTCTAAATATGATCGTGTATAACTAGAATGCATAATTTTTACTCGAAAATCTGAACTTAAGTCTAATTTCTACATTTCGAAAACTTTATACACTGTCATTAAGGCATTTAGCAGAATGATATCTAGTTGCAGCTGAGCTATATCAAATATGGTTATGAGGGTATTCATATTGGAAGAAATGCTCGGTATTTAGCAATGTGATAATACTATTCAGCTAGATTTTAATCGGTATACTAGAATCTCTTGTATAAAAAGTAGCAATATCAGGAAAGACAATGACTGCACGTATTCAAAAAGGCAAGTTAGCGATTGCTAAAGAACTTTACGATTTCATCGAAAATGAAGCACTACCAGGTTCTGGCTTAGACAGCGAAACATACTGGAAAAACTTTGAACAAGTCGTTGTTGATCTTAGCCCTAAAAATAAAGCACTTTTGGCTAAGCGTGATGACATTCAGGCGAAAATTGATGAATGGCACCGCAATAACACATTTGAATTACAAGCTTACAAAGCTTTCTTGACTGAAATTGGCTACTTGTTACCAGAAGTAGAAGATTTTCAAATCAGTACTGAAAATGTAGACGAAGAAATTGCCGTATTGGCAGGTCCACAGCTTGTGGTGCCAGTACGTAATGCACGTTACTGCCTGAATGCTGCAAACGCACGCTGGGGTTCTTTATACGATGCGCTTTACGGCTTTGACGTAATCTCTGAAGAAGATGGCGCAGAGAAAGGCAAAGGCTATAACCCGAAACGTGGTGCGAAAGTTATCGCATTTGCGAAAAACTTCCTGGACGAAACCTTTCCATTGGTTGCAGGTTCTCATGCAGATGCAACTCAATATGCCATTGAAGAAAATGCCTTAGTTGTAACGCTAAAAGATGGTTCAACCACAACTGTTGCAGATAGCTCTAAATTTGTAGGTTATAACGGTGAGGCATCTGCGCCGACTGAAGTTGTTCTTAAAAATAATGGTCTGCACGCGATTATCCAGATTGATGCATCAAGCGCAATTGGTCAAACCGATGCTGCGGGCGTAAAAGATGTTGTTCTTGAAGCTGCAGTAACCACCATTCAAGACTTGGAAGACTCTATTGCAGCTGTTGATGCTGAAGAGAAAGTTGAAGGCTACCGTAACTGGTTAGGCCTGATGAAAGGTACTTTAGAAGAGTCTATTGAGAAAAACGGTAAAACTGTTAGCCGTAAACTGAATGAAGACCGTAGCTTTAAAAATCTTGAAGGCGGTAAGACGAAAGTTCATGGTCGTTCCTTGATGCTTCTTCGTAACGTGGGTCATTTAATGACAAACCCTGCCATCCTTGTAGATGGCGAAGAAATCTATGAAGGCATCATGGATGCATTGGTAACACCACTCCTTACGATTGCAGATATCCGTGGTGAAAACACCATCAAGAACTCGCGTCAAGGTTCAATGTATATCGTTAAACCGAAAATGCATGGTCCTGAAGAAGTTGCATTTGCAGTTGAATTGTTCGAGCGTGCTGAACAGGCGCTTGGCTTACCTGCAAAAACTTTAAAAATCGGGATTATGGATGAAGAACGCCGTACATCTGTAAACTTGAAGAACTGTATTGCTCAAGCCAAAGATCGTACCATCTTCATTAACACAGGCTTCATGGACCGTACGGGTGATGAAATCCATACCTTAATGGAAGCAGGTCCATTCGTTCGTAAGGGCGAGATCAAAGGCCAGGTATGGTTCCCAGCATACGAAAACCGTAACGTGATGATTGGTCTGCAAGCAGGTCTACGTGGTAAAGCGCAAATTGGTAAAGGTATGTGGCCAAAACCAGACATGTTGCTTGACATGTACAAGACCAAGACTGAGCATCCTGAAGCGGGCGCAAGCTGTGCATGGGTACCATCTCCAACAGGTGCGGTGATTCACGCGATTCACTATCATCAAATTAATGTTGCAAAACGTCAGCAAGAACTTCTTGAGACTGAAGCGTTGCCACTTGATGACCTGTTAACGCCACCACTTGCAAAAGATACAAACTGGACAGAAGAAGAGAAGCTCAAAGAGCTTGAAAACAACTGTCAAGGTATCCTGGGTTATGTCGTTCGTTGGGTAGATTTAGGTGTGGGTTGTTCTAAAGTGCCAGATATCAATGATGTCGGTTTAATGGAAGACCGCGCGACTCTACGTATTTCTTCACAACACGTTGCCAACTGGTTGCGTCATGGGATTGTAAGCCGTGAGCAAGTAGAAGAAGTCATGCAACGTATGGCGAAAATTGTAGATCAGCAAAATGCCAATGATCCACTTTACACGCCAATGTCTGCTGACTTTGCCAACAATATTGCGTTCCAGGCAGCATCTGACTTGATCTTTAAAGGTGGCGAGCAGCCATCAGGTTATACCGAGCCGCTTTTACACGCAGCACGTTTAAAGTTGAAAGGTTATACAGGTGACTAATCCAATCCTATCTAGCTGAAAAAAGCCTCTTCGGAGGCTTTTTTATTGTCTAATGGTAAGTCGTTGTCGTTCTGACTGGAAATTTTCTAGCTGAACTCTTAAAGTGAGGCAAAGCATGTGAGGAAATAATAAAATGATGACGGTATATCAGAATTTAGACCAGCAGTTTATTCATGGTCAGTGGCAAGCCGGTACTTCAACCAGAATAATAAAAAATATCAATCCTTATACCCAGAGCGAAATTTTTAGTATGGCAGCTGCCAGTTCTGTCGAGGTGGACAGTGCTTATAGCGCAGCAGAGCAGGCTTTCCAGCAGGGTGTCTTGAATCCCATTGAAGTACGTAAAACAGTGCTGCAAAATTTAATCACCATCATTCAGCAACGTCAGGCCGAAATCATTGACTGGCTCATTATTGAATCAGGCAGTACGCGTTTTAAAGCCGGTCTTGAGCTAAAGGCTGCTTTGGGCATTATTCAGGAAAGTCTGGCATTTCCAGATCAGCTCAAAACTGACCAGCTCGAAAGTAAAGATCCAACGCGCAAGAGTTTGGTTTTGCGTAAGCCTTTAGGGGTAATTGCGGTCATTAGTCCATGGAACTTTCCATTTCATTTGTCTTTACGCTCGGTGGCAACTGCAATTGCCTGCGGCAATACCGTTGTACTGAAGCCAGCCAGTGATACGCCGGTGACTGGTGGCACCTTAATTGGCAAGCTATTTGAAGAGGCCGGTTTGCCTGCCGGTGCACTGAATATTGTTGCTGGTGCTGGAAGTGAAATCGGGGATTATTTTGTCGAGCATCCGGTACCAAAAATGATTTCATTCACTGGTTCCACAGAAGTTGGGCAGGGAGTTGGCAGCAAAGCCTTGGCCAGTTCCCGAATCAAGCGTCTCGCGCTTGAACTGGGGGGGAATGCACCCTTGGTTATTCTGGATGATGCCGACCTTGATCTAGCTGTTGATCTCACCCTGAAGGGACGGTTTATACATCAGGGACAAATTTGTATGAGTACCAACCGGGTGATTGTCGATGCCTCCATTCATGATGTTTACGTGGATAAACTCTTGGATCGGGTGAAAATGATTCCAGTGGGTGATCCAAACCTGGAAGATACAATCATCGGGCCAATCATTAATCAGAGTCAGGTCAAAAAGCATCAGCAGATCATTCAGACAGGCAGTGAGCAGGGTGCAAAGCTGGTCTATGAAGGTGGAATTGAGGGGAATCTGGTCTATCCTCATATCTTCACTGAGGTGACAGCAGATTCTGATTTGGCACAGCAAGAAAGTTTCGGTCCGATTTTACCCATCTTGAAGGCGAATGACGAAGCCCATGCCTTAAACTTGGCCAATGATACGGACTTTGGGCTGTCCAGCGCCGTATGTACCTCAAATATTGAGCGAGGGCGTACTTTTGCTGCACAATTGGATGCCGGTATGACGCATATTAATGGGATCAGTGTTGCTGATCAGCCTAATGCGCCATTTGGTGGCGAGAAAAATTCAGGTCTGGGTCGTTTTAACGGGCGCTGGATTTTTGAGGAGTTTACCCGGACACACTGGTTGACCGTGCCGAATTCTTAACAATCAAGATGTTTAGAACTATAGAAATACTACAGGCTAAAACTTGGTAGCACGTATAATCTCATAGATGAATGATTTACATGTATGAGCCATGTGTGCCAACTTTAAACCTTTAACCCAAGAACAGTTGCATAATCTGGGATTGCCAGAAATTTCTTTTGAATATCCAGAAGAGGTCTATCCCAATTACGCCACACCGCTTTTATTCCACTCAGTCCAGGGACTGGAATGGCGGTCCGTGAATTTTGGCCTTATTCCGAAATGGGCAGAAGATAAAAGTATTGGTACTAAGACCTATAACGCCAGAAATGAGACTTTACTTCAAAAGCCTAGCTTTGCTGAGGCCACGGCCAAATGCCATTTTGGTGTTATTCCGGTATCCGAATTTTATGAGTCCAAATATTTTGACAATAAATCACAGCGCTGGGGTGTAAGGCGTAAAGATGGGCAAGCGACTTTTATTGCAGCCGTATATGAGATTGCACGGGTACGAGGAGAAATTGTACGATCTGCCAGCATGATTACCATGGACGCAATTGACCATCCCATGATGAAAGAATTTCATGAGCCGGGTAATATCAAACGTTCGGTAATTATAATTCCTCAGGAGCAACTGCAAGAATGGTTGACGCTGAGTCATCCGGATATTCGCAGCTTTGTAGAGGGCTTTCCGGTAGAAGAGTTTGAATGTTCACATGTACCTAAAGAAAAAATCAAAAAAGTCAGTCCGCAACTGAACTTTTTTGATTCTTAGAAAGCTCTGGCGAATTATTTATTATTAAGTATGTATCAATTCGCCAGCATCTATTTAAACTAAAAAAATAAGACTCTTAACGAGCTAAATTTTTAAAAATATGACGTAAACTTTCCATGGTTTTTTCAATTTGCAAAGGCGTCAGGCCGTCAAATGACTGTTCCAGTACGATATTGGTCAGATCATTGATCTTATGTGTCATTTGCGTACCTTTTTCGGTCAAAATTACCCGGGTAATCCGTGCATCATCCTCACATGAATAAGTTTCAACCAGACCTTCATCTTTTAAGCGGTAAACAATTTTAGTCGTGGTCGACATTTTAGAGACAACCATCTCTGATAAGTCAGAAACACTGGCATGCGGTTTGGTTCTTAAGGCAAGAAGGATGCGGCGACGGGAATTGTCGACACCATACTTTTTTAGTGCATGATCGACATTAAGGACGTATTGAGCATGAACCTGAGTCACCCAATAATATGGGAAGTTTTCTAAATTAAATTCTTCCGTACACGGCAAAAATTTTGCATATTTCTTAGTCATGAAATGTTCCTTGTATTTATTTTTCTAGGGCCCGTTCATTTTATGAAAAAGTTTATGCATGTTTCAACCTTTATTTTGAAAATGTTAGGGGTTTGACACTTTTTAGTTTTGCTTAACAGCCTCAAATATTGATCAGCTCTGCCTGCGAGCCCTTATCAGGCGCGGCGATTGCTTTTTTAAATCAGATGAAAGGCGATAACATTTTGTATAAATTTAATTCTTCATGCTGTATGAGCGAGTAGAAACGCTTCACAAGACACTTTTTTATTCTTAATTCACACTGTTTAAGTATTATTTAATAAAAATCATTGTATTTTAATAAATTAAGTTATTTAGGCTCTATGCGGCTATGGAGTGGTTTTTTATGAATATAGTAAGTTAACATTCGAAGCTATATTTTTAAGTGATTGTTCTTTCAATAAAAAATATTTTATCCTTTCATTTTTAAGTGACCTTAAAAATATAGGGACAATTGAAAGCGAACTGCTGCTTATTCTTAATTAAATTAGACAGTTTATATAGGAAAAATTGGATCTAATCAGTTTCAGCATCAACTTGGTCATTTGTAAAAGCCTTAACGAAATCATGATCATGTAATTTTTTTGTAAATTAATACATTACAAAATACTCAGTTTATGCATAATGGAATGGTCTTAAGTTACACAGGTTAAATTTAATGGATCCCTCGCCGTGCGTTGATCTTCCATCTCTATTTCTAGCTTACTCGAACGGGGTAATTCTCTAATGGAATTTTTATTAGATCCCGGAATCTGGGTAAGTTTAATTACTCTTATTATTCTTGAAATTGTTTTAGGTATTGATAACCTAGTCTTTATTGCCATTCTGGCTGAAAAACTTCCTCCTGAACAACGTGATAAAGCCCGTGTCATCGGTCTTTCACTTGCATTATTCATGCGTCTGGGACTGTTATTTGCTATTGCCTGGCTAGTCACCTTGACTCAACCCTTGATTACCCTATTTGACTGGACCTTCTCCGGTCGGGACCTGATCCTGTTATTTGGTGGCTTGTTCCTGGTGTATAAGGCTGTTACTGAGTTGCATGAAAAGATAGAAGGTAAGCCTGAAGTCAAACTGACTACCAAGGTGGTTTATGCAAGCTTCACTGCTGTTGTTGCTCAAATTGTTGTTTTAGATGCTGTTTTCTCTTTAGATTCAGTGATTACCGCAATTGGTATGGTCGACAATATTTACGTCATGATGGTTGCAATGATTGTTGCGATGGGCGTAATGCTACTGGCGTCGAAATCATTGACCAGCTTTGTGAACCGCCATCCAACCGTGGTCATTCTGTGTTTGAGCTTCCTGCTTTTGATTGGTATCAGTCTGATTGCAGAAGGTTTTGGTTTCCATATTCCAAAAGGCTATATCTACTCGGGTATTGGTGTCGCGATCTTGATCGAAGCATTCAACCAGTTCGGTCAGCGTAATGCAGCAAAACATGAATCCAAGATTCCTTTGCGTCATCGTACGGCTGACTCCATCCTGAAATTAATGGGTGGCAAGCTGGAGACGACTGATATTCAAAATAATGAAGCACAAGAAGCCTTTGCAGATGAAGAGCGCTATATGATTGGGGGGGTTCTTACCCTTGCAGAGCGTTCAGTCGCTTCGATCATGACGCCGCGTGGTCAGATTTCATGGGTCGATCTGGAAGATAGCCCAGAACAGATCCGGGAAAAAATTCTTTCCGTTCCACACAGCCTGTTCCCGGTATGTCGCGGTAGCCTGGATAAGGTGATTAGCATAGTACGTGCCAAGGAATTACTGGATGTGCTGGAAGAGCCGGAAGAGTTAAAAGCGCTGATCAAACGTCATCGTCCGATTTATATCTTTGAAAAAATGAAAGTTATTGATGCAATCAATACCTTGCGTACCTCTAAAGGTTCTTTGGTTTTGGTCAGTGACGAGTTTGGTAATGTGCAGGGTCTGATTTCACCGCTAGACGTGTTTGAAGCGATTGCTGGTGAATTCCCTGATGCAGATGAACAGCTGGATCTGATGAGAGTCGATGATACGCACTGGATCGCATCGGGCATGTTAGACCTGTATCAGCTTGAGCTTGAGCTTGGCATGATTGATCTGATTGATGAAGATGCGGGTTATATCAGTGTTGCAGGTTTGATTCTGGACAAGACTAACAGTACGGTTGAAGTAGGTACCGAGTTAAATTATCAAGGCGTGCAGTTCAAAGTCACTGAAGTCGAAAGCAATCGTATCAAGTCGGTGAGTATTCATTACGCGGCTTAAACTATTGTTTTAAATATTTTCTTTGTTCAAATTTTAAAAGTCAGTTGCTCTAGTGGTAGCTGGCTTTTTTAATGCATGTCTGTTGAATCTGGTTCATTAAAAAACTTAGGAAAATAAAGTTAGCGCATTGTTTGAACTGATTTTTATTGGTCTATTCATACTATCATTCATGTTCTAGATTGGGCGGAATATCTTGGTAATACACTGAGATTTTGAAGTCAAAACAGCCAAATCATCTATGAAATAGGCTAGATCAGGCGCTAGATATCGATCTATATGGCCTGTTAATCAAAACTTAAAAGTAGCATTTAGATGTTGGCAGATAATTAAATTACAATTCACATGAACTGAATTGGTCGTATGCAAAAATATTTCAATTGAAGCGGAAATAGTTTCTATGGAAATCACTAGATAAATTGCATGAAGCTGAAACAATCTGGCAGAGTGCTTTTCAAAATGATTCTGGAGAGGATTCAGAGAGAAACATCTATAGACACCTCCACCCAACAAGTGAGCAGGACAAATCTAAATAGGGGTGTTTACCTATTGAAGTGAACAAACACCCCGTGAAGCAAACAGTAAACTAAATGGAATCCGGCAGAATTTTAAAGTTGGCGTACTGTCGAATTGTTTCAGTATTGAGCTGATGTATTTCATCCAGAAAAGCGACATTAAAACTGCCTAACTGTTGTGCACGCTCAAATGCCAATTGACCGGCAATTGCAAAATGTACATGTGCGGTTAATGCAGCAAGGGCGGGGGAAGTCACCGCACTATAGGCAGCAATCAGCGCACCAAGCGCACATCCCATCGCCGTGATACGTGGTTGTAAAGCAGAGCCTCCCGATACCTGTATCACAGGATATTCTTTTGAAATTATGTAATCGGATTCGCCGGAGATTGCGATGCATTCACAATGATCCAGCAAACTTTGAGCCTGTAGATACACATCCGCACTGTCTACCGTGCTGTCCACACCTTTTGATTCGATCTGCTTGCCGGCCAAAGCTCCAATTTCAGAGGCATTGCCCCGTAAAATCGCAGGATGGGAATGCATGAGTTGATCTACGGCACCAGAACGCCAGTGCAGAACTGTGCCATAACCCACCGGATCAAGCACCCAGGGTTTTTGCAGCTGATGTGCAGTTTCCGCAGCAATCTGCATCGCCTGTACCTGCTCTGCCGTCGGTGTCCCCAGATTCAGACTGATTGCTGCTGCAATCTTGGCAAAACTTTCAGCTTCAAACGGATTGTCGATCATGGCCGGAGACGCATGGGCGGCCAGTACAATATTGGCCACATAATTGCTGGCCACAGTATTGGTCATGATATGCACCAATGGCTGCTGTTGCTGGAGTTTTAACCAGGCCTCACAGATCTGGTCCAGAAGCGTTTGCTGTAATGCTTGCATCGAAGTCGTCATCATGGTTATTTAGAATAAGAGAAAGATTCGTTATATTCGGTCAGCGGGTAAAATAATGATCTTGATGCTTGCAGCTACGACAGAACAGGCTGACATAGTCACTGGCATCATAATCTACCGAAAGTTCTTGTGAACCGCAGTGCATGCAGCGCTTCTGGGAATAAAATTTCAGACGAGGTTCGATCTTATGCCACGAACGCCAGACCGGCTGAAAGAAGATATTTTCATCATAGCCCAGAAAACGGTAAAACAGGATTTCGCTCATCTTGCTAAATGCCAGTTGAGGTGGGCGCGGCAGAGTAGAGGTTTCCCATTTCTCGGTGACGGAACGTTCCCGGTACTGCTGCAAGGTTTTTTTCAGCAGATTGGTATTAATGAAATTTTCATTGCGTGGCTTAAGAGCTTTTTGTTTGTACAGATATTCCAGTCCGGTCTGCACCAGATAATAAATCTGTCCCACGGCCAATACATCTAAAAGACGATAACAAAAAGTCTGAAAACTCTGATTTCCGGCAATCTGCACATTCCAGCTACGGCAATAGAATTGAGCAAACTGAATGATTTCTTCATACAACAGGCAGTAGAGTGCATCTTTGACTTCATCTGCACTTTTAAAGGGCACACCTTGACTCAGGTTTTGATAAAACCAATGCCGCAGCTGCTGGGTAATACTGAACAGGGTCGGTTCAGAATAGCCATCCAGACGCACATTAATATAATAGTGCTGGTTTTCCTGCTGGACATCTTTGGGAATTAGCACCTGATCCCGGATCAGGCTTTTCACCAGACCATGTTGGAACAGATAATTTGGACTGATGGAATAATATCGAATTTGATGCCAGTCAATATATTCGCGGTGCTGGCTATATTCCTGAACTTGTTCATCCAGAACCGAAAGTAAAAACAGTTTATTGATAAAACTGAGCTGGTTCAGCTCAAGAACTGGTCGATCCTGTTTTTTATGATATTGACGGTTTTCCTGTAAACGGACTTCCTTGAGCATGCGTTTACGCTGTGCCAGACATTGTTCGCAATAACAGTTATGTTTTTGATCTGAATAAAGCTGATGCTGGCAATGGCTACATTCATGATAGCTCACGTCCTGATCATATTGTTCTGCCTCAATCCAATACATCGATGCTTTACACAGCGGGCAGTGGGTGCTTTCGTCAAGCTGTTTTTGCAGAACACTGAATACCATGGTCGCGAGCAACTCTAGAATGGACGGGCATTTGATTATACACGGCTGATGCGAGGCAAACGTAGTGGATGGGTGCAATTTTTCTAAATCAAAAACAGCCCCACAAACAGGAAAGAGCTACCGAAGTAGCTCTGATTTTAAAAACATGAACTGGCGATTTTTAAACCGGGCAGGGTAATGTGTCGTCTGCCTCTCCACGGTGTTTGGCGTGAATTAAGGCCTGAACCTTTTTAGATGGGACCTTTTTGGTACCCAGTGCATCGTAGGTGTTGAGAATGGCAGTCACTTCATGGGCCTGAAGCGGAATACCTTCACAGCTCATTAAGAGCGCAATCACTTTATGGTCAATATTGGCCTGGTCCAAGATCTGCAAAGTTTTGATATTTTCGATCCGTACAATATGCTGTTTTAGATACATGGCTCACCTCATCGTTATCATTATTTTTTCATTGGAAGTGTGGAAAACACAGTTTAACTGTAGCAAGAAGCATGCTCGTTTTTTAATCTAGATTTATGCAGTAGTCAGAAAATAAAATTATATGTTTTTGAATCAGTAGTTTATAAAAAATGTAAGAAATGATGATCCCGATGGTTTTTATGGCATAGATATTTCTTATATAGAGCGGAATGCTGCTCAATTAGGCAAAATGCATTGAAAGTGGTGCACGCAATGCCCATATTAGATCTAACAATACAAATGCACAGACAGCGTTTCAAACTTGGCGTATGATTTTGACATGAACAATGTCGAACACGATAAAAGATTAGGACAGGACATGAATATTGCGGCAAACCCGGTGATCGAAGCGGATCAAACCATTTATTTAAAAGACTATCAAAAGCCTTCCTTTGTTGTCGATTCTATCGACCTGAATATTCAAGTCTACAGTGACCACAGTCTAGTCAGCAGCAAACTGCAAATGCAGCGTCAAACTGCTGGCGATCTGGTCTTGCTTGGCCGGGATCTGGAGCTGCAATCGATTCAGTTAAATGGTCAAATACTGACTACGAATGACTACAGTCTGGACGCTGAACAACTGGTTATTGCCAATGCACCTGATCAAGTCTCGCTTGAAATTGTGGTTAAAATTCATCCGGAAAGCAATACCATGCTGGAAGGTCTGTATCAGGCCAGTTCAGATCTGTTTGTGACCCAAAATGAACCAGAAGGCTTCCGTAAAATTACTTTTTATCCGGACCGCCCTGACGTGCTGTCGGTCTTTACGACTCGGGTAGAAGCAGACAAGAAATATCCTGTCCTGCTTGCGAATGGTAACCTGCTGGAAACCGGTGAAGTAGATGCCAATCGTCACTATGCCGTGTGGCAGGATCCAACCAAAAAACCGAGCTATTTGTTTGCCTGTGTGATTGGTGATCTGGCGGTGATGAAGGACTCGTATGTCACGTCAGAAGGCCGCAATGTGGCCCTTGAAATCTATGCAGAAGAAAAAGATATTCCAAAATGCAAAATTGCCATGGAGGCCCTCAAACATTCCATGCGTTGGGATGAAGATCATTATGGTCTACCCTATGATCTGGACAATTACATGATCGTGGCGACCAGTGCATTCAATATGGGTGCCATGGAAAATAAAGGTTTGAATATCTTTAATACTTCATGTGTGCTTGCCGATGAAGAATACACCACAGATGCCGCAATCATGCGGGTACAGTCGGTGATTGCGCATGAATACTTCCATAACTGGACCGGTAACCGGATTACCTGCCGTGACTGGTTCCAGCTTTGTTTGAAAGAAGGCTTAACGGTGTTCCGTGACCAGTCTTTCTCGGAAGATTTACAGTCTGCGGCGGTACAGCGTATTGATGATGTGGCGGTTCTGAAAGCGCATCAGTTCCCTGAAGATTCAGGACCATTGTCGCATCCACCACGCCCGGATCATTTTGTGGAAATTAACAACTTCTATACTGCCACCGTGTATGAAAAAGGCGCGGAAATTAACCGCATGATGGCGACCTTGCTGGGTAAGGAAAAATTCCGCCAGGGTACCGATGAGTATTTCCGCCGTCATGATGGTCAGGCGGTCACTGTTGAAGACTGGGTAACTGCACTCACAGCAGGTTCAGGTGTAGATCTGTCTAATTTCCTGACCTGGTATAACCAGCCGGGTACGCCTAGACTTGAAGCAAAAGCTGAATATGATATAGAGACACAAATCTATCGTCTCAGCTTCAAGCAAAGCCTGAAAAATCATGTTAAATATCCGAATCTAAAAGCGGTACCCATTCCAGTGGCTTTGGCGCTGTTTGATGCCAAAACCGGTGAGCAGCTGAAGCTGAATTCTGATGCCTTGTTTGAAAATGGCGTCAAAGATGGGGTGTATCTGTTTGATCAGTCTGAAGCGACAATCGAGTTTAGCGGTGTTACAGCAAGGCCGGTGGTGTCCTTACTGCGTAATTTCTCTGCACCGGTGAATCTGGATTTTGACTATTCTGAACAGGAACTGGCTTTCCTGTTGCAATACGAGACCAATGGTTTTAACCAGTGGCAGGCGACCCAGACCTTACTTGAACGTATCCTGCTGGATGATCAGCCCGCAGAGATTTATATCCAGGCCATGCTTAATACCTTGCCGGATGTGATTGAAAAAGATCCGCTGCTGGCATCACGTCTGTTCGATGTGCCGTCTGAAGGTTATTTGGGCAGCCGTATTGATCAGGATTATAATCCGGCCATGATTCAGGAAAAGCGTGAGGCTTTGCTGCATACCTTGGCTCGTGCCTTTGGAGAGACAGCGAAAGAAACTTATCTGAGTCTGGATCCAGACCTGCAATCTGATTTCTCGCAAGCGATGGGTGTGCGTGCCTTAAGAAACATCATGCTCACGATGATTGCCCGTCAGGGCGATGCAGCTGCCTTTGATTTAGCATTTGAGCAGTATCATTCGGGTAATATGTCTGAACGTTTGGGTGCACTGAAAGTGCTGGTCTGGAATGATGCACCACAAGCGCAAGAAGCTTTGGCAGATTTCTATAGCCGCTTTGAAGACGAAGCCTTGTCTTTAGATCAATGGTTTATGGTGCAGGCAGCGCATCCAAAAGCAACGGATGCAACCATTGCGTATCTGACGCAGCATCCGGATTATGATCTGGCAGTACCCAACCGTATCCGTGCAGTCAGTGGTGGTCTGAATGCTAACCCAGTCAATACCTGGAGCTTTGGTGTACAGCATTTTATTGGTCTGGCGAAATATCTGGATGAGAAAAATCCGATTGTGGGCTCACGTTTGCTGCAGGTGTTGTCGCGCTGGTATACCCTGGCAGAACCGCAGCGAGGTGTAGTGAAAGCTCAGTTGGAGGCATTGAAACCATTGGTTAAATCTAAAAATGTATCTGAGACATTAAACAGTATGCTTAGCGTATAACCTCAAATATCCTTAAAAAAACTGGATCGATATGATCCGGTTTTTTTATCTATTTTTATGTCAAATGCTGGCTTTAAATACATTTGAAATATCTGTATGGCCGATGTGACTGCTAAAGGTTGTATACAGTATGACTATATGGAAAAGGGTACTTGTTTATTAAGCTGTAAGCTGGATAAAGGGATCAAAGAGCCGCTTACTAGTCGAGGTTGTCCAAGAGATGTTAGTGAAAATTGAAGACGGTTTTTATTTAAATAGCCAGCATATTATTGCCGTACATGTCAGCAAGAATCCTGAAAATGGCTTACTTGAAATCTCTATTCAATATATGCCACATTCCGTTCAGCAGATCGGAGAGTACAAAAAAGTATTTAAAAACAAGCTTAATGCTGAAATTTTCTTGCGTGAGTTAAATCAAAAGCTCTGTTAAAAGCCTGCATAACACAGGCTCTGCTTTGATCAGGCGTTTTTATTGTCTGACGATGAGTACAGGAATGGGCGAAATTGCCAGAACATTCTGAGCTACACTGCCGAGCATCAGTTTTTGTAGGCCTTTACGGCCATGTGAGCCCATAATGATGAGATCGCTCGACAATTCATCTGCAGCCTGCATAATGCCTTCTGATGGTGGCATATCATGCAGGATTTTTGTCGTCACTTGTATGCCATCACGAACAAAATTCAGTTTCAGTTCATTTAAACGATCAAGTGCATTTTGTTCTGCATGCATGAAGTAGTCCGTGACTGCCGGAGCAACTTTGTAAAAATCTACGCCCCTAAAGGGATCTACTGCAATCACACTGAGCAAAGTGACATGGCTATGAAATACTTTGGCCAGTTCTAGCGCATGTTCTGCGGCAGCATAGGAAATCGGGGACTCATCGACTGCTACGAGAATATGATCATAGTTATTCATGGTGCTTCCTGATATTTATTATGGCGCTAAGGGAGAGTATGGTTTGAGTGAATTAATCTCCCCTGCAGGTCTTGTTTGAATTTCAAAGATAAATTAGTAAGAGCTGCGCATCCTGAAGATACGCAGCATCTGGATTATTTTTTCACGATCAAGACAGGGATTTCACTGGCACCCAAAACATCCTGTGCAAAGCTGCCCAGAATCATTTTCTGGAAGCCTTTGCGGCCATGAGAACCCATGACAATCAGGTCTGCTTTCACTTCATTGGCGGTTTCAGCAATATGTTCTGCATTGACTAAACCTGTGACAATGCGGGAGTCCGCTTCAATACCTTCAGCGGCTGCGATGGCAGTAGCTTCTTTCAAGGCCTTTTTAGCATTGGCATGTGCCTCGATAAAATATTCTTTCATGATGGATGAGCTGTAATAAAAATCAGCCTCAGTGAAAGGATCTTCTGCAATCAGGCTGATCAGAGAAAGCTGGCTACCAAATGCCTTGGCAATTTTGGCAGCATGTCGTACTGCAGAAAAGGAAATTTCTGAACCGTCCACTGGGACTAGAATATGTTGATAGGTCATGGCTTTTCTCCGCAGGTCGTTTAATTTTTTGTCTTGGTTTATTGATAGCATAGTGCTGTATCAGGTGCAATTGCAAAAAGCAGTAAAATAGGAAAAACTCATTAAATTACAAATATTTTTAATGTAAAAGTAATGAAAAAAACAGAGTAAAAAAATCGGAATTTGAATATGAATGCTAAAAAATAAAGGGATGCATAGTACGGGTTTGCACAAGGATAGTTTAAAATGCAGTAGCCTGTTTTTAGATCATGTAGAGGGGACGATTTTGAGGTTTTTTGCCATTCATCTGTTGCTGCTCGGATCAGTTATCCTCTCTGGCTGTCAGACTGTACAGAACAGTAAAGTCATTGCCGGTGCTTTTAACCTGACCACGAGCATGCAGCAAAAATTGATGGATCGTTATGCGCCTGATGCTGTCATCGTGCAGCAAAATATTGCCTATGCGCCGCAGCAGAAATTATCTCTGGATCTGTATCAACCGCAGAATATTGCCCGTATTGGCCCACGGCCAACCATTGTCTGGATTCATGGGGGAGGCTGGATCTCAGGTTCCAAAGAACATGCACGGGGGTATTTCAAACTTCTGGCTGCACAGGGCTATAATGTGGTATCCGTGCAATATCAGTTTGCACCAAAAGCGACCTATCCAAGCCAGTTACATCAGATCAATCAGGCACTGAAATTCCTAGATACCTATGCTGAAACCTACTACATTGATGCCCGAAATTTATATCTGGCCGGAGATTCTGCAGGGGCAAATATGGCCAGCCATTATGCCGCTCTTTTGACCAACCCTGAATTTGCCGAACAATCTGGTATTAAGCCTAATTTACAAGCTGAGCAGCTGAAAGGTCTGATTCTGCACTGTGGTATTTATGATCTGGAAGCCTTTGCCCGGACTGCACCTGACGAAATGAAAATTATTGAATGGGGAGTATTCAATCTGATTCAGGCCTATACCGGTGAGCGTAAAAATGATGCTGAGTTTTTAAAGCAGATTTCTCCAATTCAACATATTACGCCGTCTTATCCGCCCGTCCTGATTAGTGGCGGCAATAAAGACTTTCTCACCGATACCCAGTCACTCCCATTTGTAAAAGCCTTGAAGGCGCAGCAGGTTCCTGTGACTGAAATATTTTATCCAGAGTCCAAAGCCTGGCTCATTCACGAATATCAGTTTTTTATGGGTAAAAAGGAAAGTCAGCAAACTTTTGTCAAAACCCTGGATTTTTTACATCAGCTTTCCCCCTAGAGAGAAAGCGGCGTAAAATGAATCTCTCATGACTTATTTTGTTGGATCTTCCCAATAGTGATCATTGAAAAATGTTGTGGAGTTTAAAACATAAATCCGGTTTCATGAGCGTATGTGTTATTGACTCTGGCTATTATTGCCGAGGTGACTGGATCTACATTTTTGGTGAAGTCTGAAGGTTTTACCCGATTATGGCCATCTTTGGCAGTGGTGTTTTTATTCTGTATTGCGTTTTATTTACTCTCTCTGGTAATCAAGGTGATTCCTTTGGGCATTGCCTATGCGCTCTGGGCGGGTGCTGGCATCATTCTAACGGCAATTGCAGGCTATGTAATCTTCAAGCAGGCACTTGACCTGCCAGCTTTTATCGGGATTGCACTAATCATTTCTGGGGTATTGGTCATTAACCTGTTTTCCCAGACTGCAGGTCATTAAAAACAGGTGGCTCATAAAATGGCCTGAATCCGGGATATTCCTTTGCTGGTTATTCACACATGAGTTTAAGCCGGCTGAGGTCTAAGCTTGAACATGAAATAAACCATCAGCCCAAGTAACAGCCCTAAAACGCGGAACCAATACCGAAAAACTGGATATTAGATGCACTAAACAGGAATGTCATCAGCGCCGCATCACGATTATGAATGTCCTGAAAGGCGAGCGCGATATTGTGGCCAATCGTGCCGAACAGGGCAATTCCCGGCCAAGACGGTAATCAGAATGCCGGGAAAGGCCATCAGTACGCTGGTGAGGGTCGCTGCAAAGAAACCCATCAGGATATAAAAAAGGCCACAGCTCATACCGGCAATATAGCGCTTGGCCGGATCAGGGTGCACTTGGGCATCTAGACTGACCGCAGCACTGATTGCGGCAAGATTGACACTGAAACAGCCAAAAGGCGCCAGTACAGCCTGAGTGATGCCGGTCCAGCCTAGAATAGAATTTACTTTTGGCGGATAGCCATAACTTTTGATGACGGCGAGCCCAGGCAGGTACTGTGAAGCAAGATTAAGGACCACTAAGGGTAAGGCCAATCCTAAAACAGCCTGCAGGCTAAATTCAGGTGTAATCCATACCGGCTGGGCAATATTCCAGTTCAGCTGAGGAATGTTGAAATAAATAAAGAACGGACACAGTGCAATTGCCATCAAGACAGTAATCACGATGCTATAGCGCGTACTTAGTTTTTTAGAAACCAGATAAATCGCCAGTACGCAGAGCACGAATTCCCAGGACTGTTGCAGGCTGCCAAAGACTGTGATACCAAATTTTAATAACATACCTGCCAGCATGGCACTGGTGAGACTTTGTGGAATAAACTGGAAAATTCGCTCGAAAATTCCAAAAAAACCCAGACCAGCAATCAGAATTCCGGAAATCACCGATTGCTTCGCCCAGGCTGTAATGGCCAGCAGAAGCGATGACCAGCGCCAGACCGGCAGTCGACCAGGCGGTAGAAATCGGATAGCGATATTTCCAGGACAGTAAAAAACCAGAAACCCCAATGCCGAGCACCCATAACCAGGAGCTAATCTGTGCTGCGTTGGCACCCAGGCTTTGTGCAGCTTCAATCACGAGCACGGCAGAAACACTGATCCCAATCATGCAGGTAATAAAACCGGCCATAATCGCCGGAAAGGAGAGATCTTGTAAAAGTTTTGGCATCATCCATGACACTATTTTTAAATGCGTTTAAATCATACGTTTTTCACATATCAACACAATGCTTTTAACAATTTTTAAGAGAAGCAGCGGTGCTCTTGAAGACTGTGAATTCTATAGGGTAGAGGTCGCCAGTTTAAGGCCAAAACCGCAAAACAGGAGCCCGACTGCTGCGACACAGCTGGCAGTCACTTTATACTTCTGGTTGAAATAGGAGGCGAGTTTTACACCAGAAAAAATCAGGATCGAAAGATAGGTCATACTGATTAATTGCAGGATCACAGCCAGTAGCGTAAAGGTCAGGGCCGGATAAGGATAGACAGGATCGACAAACTGCACAAAAAAAGACAGATAAAACAGAATCGCTTTAGGATTTAAAATACTAATCGTGAGCGCGGTACGAAAGGGCTGAATTGATTCAGTAGTGTCTGAAGCTGGTTTTTTAATCTGTATACGTTGTGAAGACTTTGCCGGAAAGAAAGTCTGATAGGCTGCGATGATCAGTTTGATACCCAAGTAACTGAGATAGATCGCTCCAATAATTTTCAGGGCAATAAAGAGCCCCGGAAAGGTATGTAACAGCGAAGCTGCGCCCAGAGCCGTACACAAGATCAGGATCAGATCAC
Organism: Acinetobacter sp. BY419; assembly: GCF_019038395.1. Taxonomy (GTDB): domain Bacteria; phylum Pseudomonadota; class Gammaproteobacteria; order Pseudomonadales; family Moraxellaceae; genus Acinetobacter. The sequence goes on along the minus strand of NZ_JAGFXZ010000008.1, from coordinate 29,544 downwards.
CGGTATAAACGCCCAAAGCACCCATATAACCTGTCTTGATCCCGAAACGGGAGGCAATCGACATGACATACAGGAAGTTCGGTCCAGGCAGCAACACAATCAACGTGGTTCCAATAATAAAGGTCGTTAGATCTGTAATACCAAACACGAACAACTCGCAAGAACAAAAAAAAGCCGATGCGGCATTATAGCAACATCGGCTTGGAGAAATTTGCTAAATTATCTTTAAACTTCAGTAGTACTCAGGAAAGTTTCACGTAATAAAGCAGCCAGTTGTTCACGGGCTTTGATGAAACCATCAATGCCGCCTTGCAGTAATTCACTGGCCATCGGATCCTGTTTCAGTTGCGCCTCAAAATCAGCATGGCTAATAGGACTGAGTTCGCCTTGAACTTGAATATCTTTGGCTGAGAGTTGAGCCTGAACTTCACGCTGATCATTTTCCAGTTCGGCCAATAAGTTTGGTGCTACCGTGAGCAGGTCACAACCGCTTAAGCCTAGAACCTGATCAATACTGCGGAAACTTGCACCCATGATTTCAGTCTGAATGCCGTGTGCTTTATAGAATTCATAAATGTGCTTAACTGAGAGCACACCCGGATCTTTTTCAATTGGGTAAGACTCTACACCTTCGGCTTTCTTGTACCAGTCCAGAATACGGCCGACAAAAGGCGAAATTAAAGTTACTTTGGCATCGGCGCAGGCATGTGCCTGATGCTGACCAAACAATAGTGTCAGATTGGTATGAATCCCTTCTTCTTCAAGTGCCTTCGCTGCCTGAATCCCTTCCCAGGTAGAAGCAATCTTGATCAGGATGCGATCTGAATCAATCCCATACTGCGCATAAAGTGCCAGCAATTCCTTGGCTTTGGCAATTGTGGCTTCAGTATTAAAGGACAGGGAAGCATCAACTTCAGTTGAAACACGACCTTCAATTAAGTTTAAGATCTCGACACCGAATTTGACCGTTAAAATATCAATGGTACGTTCGATCAGGGCATGATCCACATAGTCTTCTTGCTGCGCCTGCTGAAAAGCAGCTTCAATCAATGCCTGATTTTCAGGTTGTTTCGCTGCTGCAGTAATGAGCGAAGGATTGGTGGTTGCATCAATCGGACGAAACTTTTCAATGGCACTCAAATCACTGCTGTCTGCCACAATGGTCGTCACGTTTTTTAATTGGTTTAATGCAGTTAATGTCATTACGATCTAGTTCTATGGTTATTGCTTATGCTTTCTTATATATCATAAATGACCTGTTTACCAAGTAGACTGTCGTTGAATTTCTGTGATTAATGCCCGGTTTTGCGTTGTTTACGCAAGTGATTAATCAAAAAATGAGCAGCTGTGCCCAATCGGGTTTCCCGGCTCCAGACCAGGTCAACAAAATATTCAAACTTTGGGGTGAAATCGAGCAGATTCAAAATCTGTAGCTGATCTTGCAAATGTGGCTGTTCATTCAGCATTTCGAGTGGAAGTACGCCCCAGCCCAAACCTTGCTGAATCATGTTGCAAGCTGAGTGATGATTGTCGGTACGCCAGTAATTTCGTGAAAAGAGCAGTTCAGGTTTAATGGTACGATCCCGACTGGCTACTACAATCTGCCTGTTTTGCAAAATCTGTTCATAGCTGACTTGAGTAAACTGACTCAAGGGATGCTGTTTGGCGACTACCGCGACCAGCACCTCACGTTTTAATTCCACAAACTGTTCCCGTGTTTCCAGCTGTTCGCGTTCAAACATTAAAGCCAGCTGTGCTGAACCTTCAAACAGCATACGATGTGCATCTTCCTGAGGTGCACTAAAGACATTGATTTGCAGTGCGGGAAATTCCTGTTCCAGCAACACGATATAATCGGTCCAGCGTGTATGCAGCAATTCTGATACCACCACGATATTCAGTTCAGACTCCAAGCCCGAACTTAAGGCTTGTGCATACTGTTTCCATTGGTTCATTTCTACCAGAAGCTGCTGGGTTTTTTCATACAGCACCTGCGCCTGCGTGGTCGGTTTCGGTTCACGGCCTATGCGCTGAAACAGTTCCAGATTCAGATCAATTTCCAGATTGGCAATCGCCATGCTGACTGCGGAAGGTACTTTCCCCAGTTGACGGGCAGCCGCAGAGAAAGACCCGGTTTCCATCACGGTTTTAAACATCAGTAGCTGTTCCTGATTAACATTCATAACTTTATCTTTCATTTTTGTTGATAGATTCTAACTCGAATAATCAGATTTAAAGAAATAAACTCCCTAAATCTCCTGATAAATTGTGCTGATTCGATATGTTGATTTCCAAAAGAAGGCTGATACATGCGCTAAGCTATGAAGTCATCCTGTTGGTGATTATTGCGATAGCTTTGAGTTTTATTTTTAATCTACCGATGCAGATTACGGGTGTGCTCGGCATTGCTATGGCCATCACATCCGTGATCTGGAATATGCTCTTTAACCATTACTTCGAAAAATTTGAAGCCAGACATGGCTTGAAAAGAACCGTTAAAGTACGGATTGCCCATGCTATTGGCTTTGAAGGTGGTTTGATGCTGGCGACCATTCCCATGGTGGCTTATGCCTTACACATGAGTCTGGCTCAGGCGTTTTTGCTGGATTTGGTTTTAACGCTCTGTATTCTGGTGTACACCTTTATTTTCCAGTGGGCTTATGACCATATTGAAGCCAAGCTGGGGCTACAACCGGATTATCGGAAAATCTCATCATAAAATAAGTCAGAAAAAATACCACACAGTTCAGACTCTCTTGGCCAGAATGCGAAAGGAGAAAGGTTCAGCGATGAGGACTTGATCAGGTCCTCATTTTTTATGCTCGAACCAGACTGGAAATTAAGCTATAAGACTTTGATTTTTTAATTTAACTTTTAAATTTATGGGGGGATTTAATGTTATTTAGACACGCTGTCTTGTCAGTATGTATAGTGCTAATGATGTCTGGCTGTGGGGGGGGAGGGAATGATAGTCATGCACCGCAGCAGCCGGTCCAGGAGCCGGAGATAGTACCAGGTACGGATGAGCAATTAAGCAAAATTTCGGAATTTAGGGTGCTGGATGCAGGCTCGGAATTAACAGCAGGGAATTTTGGTCTGCAAACTTGGAATCCCACTGCCATGGTGGTGGATGGTGATGTCCTTTATATTGCCAATAGTCAGGCCGAATCGAATATTTTACGGTATGACTTAAAACAAAAACGTCCTTTAAGTTCTATAGATCCCGTGAAAATTGCGGGTCTGGCCAAGACATGGGACAGTCTTAACGATCTGGAAATTCATGCAGGGCGTTTGTATGTGGCTAACTATGGTTCAAACCGAATTGATATTCTAGATATTAGCAGCGAACAGCCGAGCTTCATTATGGCACTCGGTACAGGAGTATGGTGGGGAGATGCACTTAATTATGCGCTGGTACATAGTAATGCAGTGACTGCTGACGACCGCTATGTTTATGTACCTGACATCGAAGGTCGGATCAATGTCTGGCGTCAAAGTGATGTGACGGCGCAAAACCATTTAAAAGCCAGAAAGTTTGCACGGCTCAGCTTGCCGGGCTGTGCACGTAACTGTAATGCCCGTATGCAAGTCATGGGGAGTTATCTGTATACCAGCTTGCCGAATGGCACGACCTATATTCACGATATCAATCAGATTAAAGAAAATGATAATAATATCGCGGCTGTTTTAACAGAAACGAATTTATCGAGTGTGATCCATCGCCATGACGATGGCTTGGTTTATGTTTCACGAAATGATGGAAAGGTGGAAAGTTATAAGGAAAAATCTTTCAACTTAAATAAAATCTTACCCAGAGAGAGTGTTGATACCTTCCGCGATTATACTGTAACGGGTCAGAAGCAGGCTAGCCAGTTGGACAAGGCCAGCGATCTGTATATCTATGGTCAGAATCTGCTACATATGGCCAATCAGAAAATTCATATTCTGCCGATGCTGACCTTGCAGCAAAATAAATCCACCCAGCTAGGCCAGCCTGTGATATTAACCGAATCTAAGGCACGCGAGAGAAGCCGTGTCTTGCAAGATGGGGAGCCGTGGGAAACCTTGACCAATAGCAGTCAGCGCCATGTCTATATGGACCAGATTTTATCGGCAACACTGAATGGTAATCGCCTGCAGTTGCAAAGTTACAGCGCCGTACCCGTGCGTGATTTGCAGATTCGTGCCAAAATTAAAAACTCGGAAGACTGGGTGATTCTGGCAGAGCTGGATCAGTTGACGCCATTTTCGAACGCAAGCTTTGATTTCAAGCTGACCGATCAATCCCGCTTTCCTTTGGTAGATGGTACGGGATCGATCCAGCTGGCAGGCCTGAACCAGACCAAACAAAATCCAAGCAGTATTTTTGATCTGAAAATGAGTTCTGAAACTGATGAGCACGTCAAAAAGCTGAACCAGATTAAAGCCAAATGGAAAATTTATTTCGGCACCTACGATGAACCGAATAAATGGTGTCGTATTACGCCGGTCTATGCCCGGGAATGGGTCATGATGATGACCAATCTGGCCTATATGCTCAGCACTCCAGAATTTGAACGCTTGTGGTTTAATCATAAGCAGGTCATGGGACACGACTTTTTTGGCAATGCCGGTCAGATAGAAGGACCAAATGGTTTTTATCAGCCGGAAGATTATGTCCGGGTCTATCGGGAAATTCTTAACCGCAATGAAATTAATCTTGGTATTACCAATATGGGCGGCGGTCTGGGAGGCGGAGCGGTACTGGGAGTAGATACCTGGATCTTCTATGGCCACTACAGATTATCTGGCTATCGTATTATTGCGCATGAATTCGGACATCATTGGGGAGGCCATAATAGCGCATGGGCCATGTCGAATTATGGCTTTGAACCAATGGTAGACTGGCTGAATTTCTATTTCCAGCGCCGTCCAGGCTCGTTACCGTATATGGATCCAAACGTCAATGCGTTTCACTTAACACCAGACGTTCAGTTGTGTCAGGGTGTTAACCAGAATATCGCGCGAGGCGTAGCGTCTACTGCACCTTGGAACAAGGTGGATGAGTACTTTAAAAATAATCCGATCCAACCAAACTAAATAGGATAAATAAAAAAGCACCTCAATATGAGGTGCTTTTTTATGCTTAGACTAAACTATTATTTTTCAATAATTGCAGTTACGCCTTGACCACCAGCAGCACAGATCGACACTAATACGCGACCTGAACCTTTCTGATTAATCAGTTTTGCTGCAGTTGCAATAATACGACCGCCAGTCGCTGCAAACGGGTGACCAGCAGCAAGTGATGAACCTTTCACGTTCAGTTTTGCACGGTCAATTGAACCAAGTGGTGCATCCAGACCTAAACGCTCTTTACAGAATTTCGGATCTTCCCAAGCTTTCAAAGTACACAGCACTTGAGATGCAAAGGCTTCATGGATTTCATAATAGTCAAAGTCTTGCAGTTTAAGACCTGCACGTTCCAGCATGCGTGGTACAGCATAAGCTGGTGCCATCAACAGGCCTTCTTTCTTCTCGACAAAATCAACAGCAGCAGTTTCCTGAAAGGTCAGATAAGCCAGCACTTCATGACCATTTGCCTTGGCCCATTCTTCAGAAGCCAATAGCACACAAGAAGCACCATCAGTCAGCGGAGTAGAGTTACCTGCAGTCATGGTACGAGCATCGCCCTTACCAAAGGCAGGTTTTAATTTTGCCAGTTTTTCAACTGAAGAATCTGGACGCAAGTTATTGTCACGTTCAAGACCCAGGAATGGTGTCATCAGATCATCAAAGAAGCCTTCTTCATAAGCTGCTGCCATTTTCTGGTGTGACGATGCTGCTAGCTCATCTTGCGCTTCACGGGAAATACCCCATTCCAGTGTAGTAATCGCCTGATGATCACCCATAGACAGACCTGTGCGTGGCTCGCCATTTTTCGGGGCATCCATCAGGTCTTTCACATTGATCTTGGTGAGTGCTTTCAGACGGTCTTTTGCAGTTTTAGCAATGTTCAGCTCAAGCAATGCCTTACGTAAGCCGTCACCAAATGCAATCGGCGCATCAGAAGTTGTATCGACCCCACCTGCAATTCCCACTTCGATTTGACCTAAAGCAATCTTGTTGGTAACCAGGAATGCAGCCTGCAAACCGGTACCACATGCTTGCTGGATGTCATAAGCAGGAGTTTCCGGTGCAAGGGCAGTATTTAGTACACATTCACGGGTCATATTGAAGTCACGGCTGTGTTTCAGTACTGCACCGGCGACCACTTCACCTAAGCGTTGACCTTGAAGATTAAAGCGTTCAATCAGGCCGTTCAGGGTTGCTGTGAACATGTCAGTATTGGATGCCGTAAAGTAAGCACCATTCGAACGTGCAAATGGAATGCGGTTACCACCAATAATCGCAACGCGGCGAACTGTATTTTGGCTCATGTTTGGTTCCTGTAGGGCAGAAGTCTGTTTTGTGGAAATTGAATCTTTTTCGGATGAAGTCGCACTTTTGACACGAGCAGGTGTGCTGCGTGTACGCGTGGTTTTAGTCGGACTTTTTTCTGTCCTAGTGGCTGTATCAGTATTTTTAGTGCTACGCTTAGCGCGCGTTGATGGTTTTAACACAGTTTCTGTCGCAGAGTTCTCGACTGCTGGATTTTCTTGAGTTGTTTTGCTCATAAGGCTTTACTAGGCAAATAGATCATCTTCTTGGCGCTTACATTAGCATAGAAGACTATAGGCTGTATTGACTACAATGACATTACAGACTGCGCTCAGGTCAAGTCATCTGCCTATTATCTCAAGTATGATTAGGCAGAATCTGGTAGATCTGTTGAAATATATGTGTCTGGCATCATATTGAAGTTTAAGAATAACTTTGGATCAACCAAAAATTAATTTGTATGAGAGATAATAAACATGACTGATCAGTACCAAACTTTTGCAAAATCTCCTATTGGTAAATTTGTCATTAAAAATCTGGGTCTGCCATCCCCAATTTCTTTAGACCGTTTTGAGTCTGCTACGCCTGTAGTAAAAGGCGCAGTATTATTGGGCGCAGCACCAGCAAGTCCATTGACGGGTGACATTGCCCAGGTTCTGGCAAATATCCATGCCAATAGCTATGCAGGGAACAATGCTGAACTGCAACAGGCTGCTGCAAAGTCTGGGCTGAATCTGGGTGCGTTTAACCCGGGCGATAAAGAGTCCAAGTTTAAAGTAGTGATTTTTGATGCTTCAGGGATCGAAAATTCAGAACAGTTAAAATCACTTTATGATTTCTTTAACCCGATTGCACGTCAGATCCAGAGTTCTGGTCGCGTCGTGATTGTCGGTACAACACCTGAAACAGCAAAATCGGTGAGCCAGGCGATTGCTCAACGTGCACTCGAAGGTTTTGTAAAATCGATCGCCAAAGAGTTCAAAAAAGGGATTGCGGCAAATCTGATTTATGTAGATGCCGGCGCTGGGGCAAATCTTGAGTCTGTGCTGCGTTTCGCAATTTCTCCACGTTCGGCTTATGTTTCAGGTCAGGTGATTCGTGTTTCACAAGCAGAAAAAGTAGATGTGGACTGGACCAAACCACTAGCGGGTAAAACAGCAGTCGTGACTGGCGCAAGCCGGGGTATTGGTGAAGCCATAGCTCATGTATTGGCACGTGATGGTGCACATGTGATTTGTCTGGATGTTCCGCAACAGCAGGCAGATCTTGACCGGGTCGCTGGGGAAATCGGTGGTTCTACCTTGGCAATCGATATCACTGCAGCAGATGCGGGTGAGCAGATTAAAGCGGCAGCAGCGGCACAAGGCGGTTTAGATATTATTGTGCACAATGCCGGAATTACCCGTGACAAGACACTGGCAAATATGAAGCCTGAACTATGGGATCTGGTGATTAACATCAACCTGTCTGCAATTGAACGCGTGAATGATTACTTGATCTCCAACGATGGTCTAAATGCCAATGGCCGTATTATCTGTGTATCCTCAATTTCAGGGATTGCTGGTAACCTGGGTCAAACCAACTATGCAGCCTCTAAAGCTGGCGTTATTGGTCTCGTGAAATTCACAGCACCGACCTTAAAAAATGGTATAACCATTAATGCGGTTGCACCGGGCTTTATCGAAACACAGATGACTGCTGCAATTCCATTTGCAATCCGTGAAGCGGGTCGCCGTATGAACTCTATGAGTCAGGGTGGGCTACCTGTAGATGTTGCAGAAACAATTGCAATGTTTGCTTCTACTGCTTCAACCGGTTTAAATGGTAATGTGGTTCGTGTGTGTGGTCAAAGTCTGTTAGGGGCTTAAAGCACTCAAGTCCTTTCTTGCGGTTTAATAAAAGCTCAGGGAGAGGATTTAGGAGAGGGAGATTAGGGGCATTTTTTAGCCCTCTCTCTAACTCTCTCCCAAAGGGAGAGAGAACTCCACTCATATATAAATGAAAAGAATATTTTAAAGGTTCAGTATGAATACGCGCCATTTTAGTCAACTTCCAAAACCTTATTTAGCCTATCCAAAAGTGATTCAGGGCTTGATTTTTAAAAAGCCGAAAGCTGAAAAAACTCTACCGCAAGTTGAATATGTGGTGGATTCATTCAAGGTCGATCCGAAACATCTGAAAGCTTATAATGAAGTCTGTGGTCTTAAAAATAATGGTTATATTCCAGCAATTTATTTGACGGTTCTTTCACAAAGCCTGCAAATGCACATGATGACATCAGAAGCATTTCCATTTCCGATCCTCGGCTTGGTGCATATCCGTAATCAGGTCAAGCAATACCGTAAAGTGGGCGTCAATGAAACCTTGACCCTGTCATGTAAATTTGGCGAATTGCAGCCGCATGATAAAGGTGTGCAATTTGATTTCATTACTACAGTCAAAGTAGGTAATGAAGTGGTGGTTGAAGGATTAACGACTTATCTGTCACGTCAAAAGACTAATGGTAAAGCTGCTGCTAAACCTGTAGAAAGTAAAGTTCCAGAATATCAACTGAATAATGAATGGAGCATTTCGGAGAATACGGGTCGCCGTTATGCCATGACTTCAGGTGATTTTAACCTGATTCATATTCATGCAGTTACAGCGAAAGCCTTTGGCTTTAAACAGGCAATTGCACATGGAATGTGGAGCAAGGCCAAAGCACTGGCGAATCTGTCATTGCCAGATGCCTATGAAGCTGATGTCTGGTTTAAGTTGCCGGTGTACTTGCCATCGAAAGTCGAGTTTCTGACAGCACAGGCCGCCAATGATACAGATTTCCTGATTCGAAATAGTAAAAATCAAAAACCGCATGTAACCGGACATATCAAAGCAATTTAAATCTGAATCAAAAACCTAAATCTGATTTAGGTTTTTTTATTTTAAGGGATCAATATTCTATGGATAGAATGATGCAGCCAATTAAAGACTATCTGTTTGCTGACCAGCACAATTATCAGGGCAAGGTAGATGAACGTTTTAGCGATCTTGCCCGTCAGTTTAGCCGTTTGCAGGATGCGCGTACCGAACAGGGTGGTGCAGCACTGGTGGTATATTTTGAGGGACAGAAGGTCGTCGATATTTATACCGGTAAAAAGTCTTTAACTGAAAACTGGCAACCCGATACCATGTCGCTGTGCTATTCCACAGGCAAAGGTGTACTGGCGACATTAGCGCACATTCTGGTGAGTCAGGGATTCCTGGATTATGACCAGCCGGTTGCAGAATATTGGCCTGAGTTTGCGCAAAAGGGTAAAGAAAATATTACTCTGGCACATATGCTGAGTCATCAAAGTGGCCTGTTTGATATCCGTAATATGATTGATGATGCCACCGAGATGGCTGACTGGTCGCATATGCTAGACCGGATTGCGGCAGCTGAACCACGTTTTCGAGTTGCAACCGATGCAGCTTATCAACCGCTGACCTTTGGCTGGCAGGTGGGCGGTGCATTGGAAAAAGCGACCGGTAAGAAACTGGGTGAACTAATGCAGGAATATCTGGTACAGCCACTACAGTTAAATGGGGCTTATTTTAGTGTGCCGACGAATGAGTTAGCTCGGGTAGCTTTACCCATTTCAAAGCCTAAAATAGCCAACCTTCAAACACAGCCTGTGAAAAAAACTGCGTCAAGAAAGCCGAACCTGATGGAGCGAGCCTTGGTCTTTAGTGGGCAGAGCCCACAGGATTTTCAGGATGCTATGATTCCAAAGGGTATGAAGAACTTTAGTTTCTTTAGTGATGCAGGTCTACAGGCCATTATTCCATCTGCCAATGGAGTATTTACCGCAGAGAGTCTGGCAAAAATTTATGCCATGCTGGCCAGTCGTGGTGAATGGCAAGATCAACAATTCATTTCGCCTGAGGTGTTCCAGCGACTTAGTCAGGTGCAATACAAAACACGAGATCGGGTCATGCCTTTACCGATGCACTGGCGTTTAGGCTATCATTGTGTTCTCACTTTAGGTAAATCTTCGAAAGGCTTTGGCCATATGGGCTTTAATGGTTCTGGTGCCTGGTGTGATCCTGATCGGGATTTGAGTTTTGCCTATACGCATAATTTCCCGACTGGCTCATTGACCGGAGATTATCGACTTTGGGGTTTGACTCAGGAAACATTACGCTGTGCTGATGCGGTACTGACAGGACGTAAAGGCTGGCGTTAAATATCATTGGTGAGGAAGTTTAGCAAAGCACTTAAAATATGCTATTTTGTCGCGGAATTTATGTCTGTGATGTGAAGTGATGAAAAAAGTGCTCATGATTCCTCTGGTCGCAAGCAGTGCATTGTTTGGCTGTCAGGATCATAATCAATCGACTGCAAACACTACGCTTGAGGCTAAAGCTCAGATTCCTGCCTGGGTCGGGAGCTATCAGGGCACGACACCCTGTATGGGATGTCTTTCAAGTTGTGAGGATTGTCCGGGTATGGCCGTTGCCTTGAACTTGCATGAAGATCAGACTTTTACTTTATCACGTGAGAGCTTGAGTGGGCATAATCAGGTTGAAACCATTAGCGGGCAGATTCGTTTTCAGGATGACTCACAGCAAAAGATTGAACTGCTGAATGTCGACACGCGAAACCTGGTCTATGTGGATCTGAAAAAGCATGTTCTGGAAATTCGTGAAGATCAAACGGGCAAACGCTACCAGATGCAAAGTGACTTTATCTTGTTTGAATCAGTCTGATTTTAAGAAAATATATGTTTTATATCCCTTTTTTAATAATTTTGATTAAGGGATTTTTATTATTTATAAACCGGCATTCATTTCACTATTTTATAAAAAAACAGTATGCTTAGACCTGTAAAAAGGAGCATACATGTATCAAGTACTTGCGCGAAAATACCGTCCTCGTAATTTTAATGAATTGGTGGGGCAAAACCATGTTTCACGTGCTTTAACCAGCGCGCTCGAACGTGGCCGTTTGCACCATGCCTATTTGTTTACAGGAACGCGTGGTGTCGGAAAAACCACGATTGCACGTATTTTGGCGAAGTGCTTGAACTGTGAAACTGGTATTACCTCGACCCCATGTGAAGTCTGTGCGACCTGTACCGCAGTCAATGAAGGACGCTTTATTGATTTGATCGAAATCGATGCGGCATCACGCACTAAGGTCGAAGATACCCGTGAGCTGCTCGACAATGTTCCTTATGCACCGACTCAAGGTCGCTTTAAGGTCTACTTGATCGATGAAGTGCACATGCTGTCTACGCATTCTTTCAATGCCTTATTAAAGACGCTGGAAGAACCACCTGCACACGTCAAGTTTCTGTTTGCCACGACAGATCCACAAAAGCTGCCAATTACCGTGATTTCACGCTGTTTGCAGTTTACTTTGCGTCCTCTGGCAGTCGATGAAATTACCGAGCATCTGGGCCAGATTTTAAGCAAAGAAAGCATTCAGTCCGATCAGGATGCGATCTGGCAGATTGCCGAATCTGCACAAGGCTCTTTACGTGATGCCTTGTCGCTGACCGATCAGGCGATTGCTTATGGTCAGGGTGCGATTCAGCATCAGGATGTCAAAGACATGCTCGGTCTGATTGACCGAACCATTATTTATGACCTGATTCTGGCGATTCACCAGAACCAGAAAGCACAGGTCAGTCAGTTATTGCTGCAGTTCCGTCAGCAGGCGTTGGATGTGTCACTGGTTTTAGATCAGCTGATTTCGACGCTGCATGAACTGGCTTTATTGCAATATTTGCCAGATTTAAGTCTGAAATATAGTGCTGAAATCAATAAAAAGATCATGCAATTATCTGGGATGATTTCTGCTCAGGACTTGCAACTGTATTATCAAGTTGCATGTAAAGGACGTGCTGATTTGCAACTCGCGGTCACCCAAGAGCAAGGCTTTGAGATGACGGTGCTACGTTTGCTGGCATTCCGTCCCTTACAGCCCAGCGAAATTCCGGTGATGCAGGAGACTGCACCGCAACAGGCAACAGCCCAAACAACACGCCTACAGCAGCCCGTTCAGACACAATTTCAATCTGAAAAAGTCGAAACGAAAGCTGAGGTTTTTGAAGCAGAACCGGTATTCGATGATTTCTCTCTGGACGATGAGACGGATGAGGAGATTTATACGGCATCAACATCTGAGCCTTCTTCGGATGATTTCCTGGATGAAAAAGAGCCAATCAGCATCAAAGCATCTGAGCCTGTTCAGCCCGTAGCAACTCAGACAGTTATTGAAGAGATTCAGTCTACGGATCAGATTGTTTTTGATCCAAATGACGACAAAGGCCTGTTTGGTTTTGATGAGATCGAGAGCCCTGCAGAAGCACCGGCTACAAGCAGTAGCTCGGATGATTTCCTGCTTGAAGAATTTATTCCTGTAGATGCTGTCACTCATATTCAGTCAGCCCCAGACATCAAGTCTGCTGATGAGGAATTTAGTCTTGCCTCACCGGAATTGGAACTGTCACAGGAAACGATTGCTCAGCCTGTTACTGAAGATAAAGCTCCGGCTCAAACGGCGGCACAGGGAATTGTCCCTGAAGTTACTTCCCAGGAAGTAAATACGCAGAATCTGATGCCACAGGATATTTTGAAAATACCTGAGCAAATCTTAGAGGGTGAGTGGAGCGTTGAAAAATGGGAATACTGGTTCCGTCACAGCCAGCTTTCTCCGGCAGTTCAGGAACTGGCGCAGTATGGCATCATGACCGGCCAGATTAATGGTGAATCCGTTTTTCATATTCCTGAACAGTACCAGCAGCTGTTGACCCAATTGCAACATAATCTGGAAGCTGCCTTACAACAGCAATGGCCGCAAACTAATTTTCACGTGAAATTTGAAAATGTGGATCAGCTAACGCCGTATACCATGCAGCATCAACGTAAGGAACGTGCTTTTAAACGCGCCGAGGTGCTGTTACGTACAGAACCGGCAGTACGTGACCTGTTACAGCAGTTCGATGGCGAGCTGCAAAACATTCAGCTGAAATAGGCTGGATTTTAAGGCGTAACAAATCGAGACAAAGCATCCCGCATTTCAACTGGAATCGGGGTGCTTTTTCGTGTTTCACGATCCACAAAAACATGGACAAAATTGCCTTGCGCAGCGGCCGTATCTGAGTTGCGTTTAAAAATGGCCAGATCATAGCTAAGCGATGAATTTCCCATGCTTTCAATGGCCACGCCAACTTCAATTATTTCCGGATAAGACAGTTCTTTATTGAACTGACAGTTGGAGCTGACCACCAGTCCAATCATCGGGGAATATTTCGGATCAAATGCTGCTTCCTGAATCAGCAGGGCATTGGCTGCAGTATCAAAATAACTGTAATAAGTCACATTGTTGACATGCCCATACAGGTCATTGTCTGCCCAGCGGGTCTGAATGGGCAAGAAAAAGGTATAGTGTTCGCGTTGCTTAATGGTCGCTTTCATCAAGATTAGGTCCTCAGCTAGACAAGGCTTGGGTGGAAATTGATCTAGGCATAGATCGCCTGATAAATCTGATAAGCGTCATCCACTTTAAGTTCACGTGGATTATTCTGCAACAGCCGACCTTGTTGCATGGCGTCTTCTGCCATGACCTGCAGCATATGTTCCGGTACATTCAGCTGGTTTAACTTTAAGGTTAAACCACTCTGCATCAGGTGATTATTAAAATGATCAATAAACAGGTCGGTCAGGCCATCATGACAACCTTTACTGTAAGGATCCAACCAGGTCATCAATTCCGCATAGAGTTGTTTGGCCGCCGGTGCATTAAACTTTAACACTTCAGTCAGCACTAAAGCATTGCTATGCCCATGCGACAGATGAAAATGTCCACCGAGAGGATAAGCCAGCGCATGTACGGCAGCAACCGGTGCATTGGCAAAGGCTTGCCCGGCCAGCATGGAACCGACCAGCATATTTTGACGGGCGTCTAAATCCTGACCGTCTTGGAGCACACGTTGCAGGTTGGCATTCAATAATTTTAAGGCCTGTTTGGCCAGCATATCAGAATAGGGGTTTTTCTTGTGTTTTGAGGTATAGGCTTCGATGGCATGTACCATGGCATCAATTCCGGTGGCGGCGGTGATCTGTGCTGGTAAATTTTGGGTAAATGTCGCATCCAGAATGGCAATATCGGCATAGAGAATAGGAGCGACAATACCACTTTTGGTAGTTTCACCTGTGGTGACAATCGAAATCGGCGTTACTTCGGAGCCTGTTCCAGCAGTGGTAGGTACCAAAATTAAAGATAAACGTGGCCCGGTGGCATTATCGACGCCATACAGATCGGAAAGGGTTTGATGCTGCTCGGGATGCGCCAAAACCGCAATCAGTTTGGCCACATCCATCGAGCTGCCACCACCAAAGCCCAGTACGACATCAATCTTTTCCTGTTTTGCAAAAGCTGCTGCTTCAAGCACTACAGTATCGGGGGGATCGGCCTGAACATCCGAGTAAATCACGTAATCCAGTCCTGCAGATTCAATAATATCCAGAATTGGAAGATGTAATTGCTGCTTCAGCATACCCGGGTCAGTCACCAGTAGCAGACGTTGATAGTGGCCATTTTTAAGAATTTTAAATAATTCCTGAATCGTGCCTAACCCGGCAATGATATTGGGGACGGTTTGAAACTGAAAACGATTCATGGCGATATCCTTGATTTTTTTTATTGCAAATACGAGATTATTCTATGGTTGTGAGATAGGAATCAGTCTATAAATAACTTAACATAAGAATCCTTAAAATAAAGTAGCTCTGAGGTTGTTTATGTCATCCAGAACGCCATACAAGGTGTTATGTGTTTGTTTGGGAAATATTTGCCGCTCTCCCACGGCAGAAGTTGTACTCAGACATTATTGTGATGAACAGCAACTGAACATTGTGGTCGATTCTGCCGGAACCAGTAATTATCATCCGGGCAAGGCACCGGACCTGCGTAGCCAGCAGCATGCGCTGAAACGTGGCTATGATCTTTCAATGCTTCGTGCACGCCAGCTGACCACTCATGATTTCATTGATTATGATCTGATTCTGGCGATGGATCTGGAAAATTTATCCAATATCGAAAGCATACAGCGTCTGGCAGAAACCGACTTTGGTCATATACGTGCACGTGTGGCATTGATGAGTGAACACGATCAGATCTATCCAAAACAGGCCTTGCCAGATCCTTATTATGGTGAAACTGATGGTTTTGAGCGGGTACTCGATCAGTGTGAGTCCAGCAGCCGGGCATGGATAGAGATTTTTAAACAGAATTTACACAAGGTTTAAGCAATGCAGATTCAAACTCAGGTTCAACTTAAACCGTTTAATACCTTAAATTTAGAAGCCATTGCTTCACACTATGCCCCTATTCAATCGACCGATGATATGCTGGCTGCACTTGATTTTGCTGAACAGCAACAGTTAAATGTGCTGATCTTGTCAGGTGGCAGCAATATGTTGTTGCCTGAACAGATTGATGCGCTGGTTCTGCATATAGATATTCAAGGTATCGAAATGCTGGAGGCTGATGATCAGTCACAATGTTTACGTGTAGGCGGCGGTCAGGGCTGGCATGACTTCGTGCTCTGGACTACAGCACAAGGTCTGTACGGTTTACAAAATCTGGCCCTGATTCCGGGACGTGTCGGTGCTTCGCCAGTACAGAATATTGGTGCTTATGGGGTGGAAGTTGGCGAGTTTATCGATTCTGTCGAAGTCTATGACCGTCAGCTGAAACAGCTTGCTTCGATTAAGGCTGCAGATTGCCAGTTTGCCTATCGCCATAGTATTTTTAAAGATGATCCGAACCGTTATGTGATTACACATGTGACTTTTAGGTTACTTAAACAGCCAGATTTAAAGCTGAATTATGGTGATCTTAAAACTGCAGTTGGTAACCAGCTCACAGCAGAAAACCTGCAACAACAGGTCATCCAGATCCGTCAGAGCAAATTGCCTGATCCGCAAGAATTTCCTAACGTGGGCAGCTTTTTCAAAAATCCGCTGGTGGATCAGGCAGTCTTTGACCAAATTGCTGCATCTTTCCCGAATTTACCTCATTACCAGCAAGCCAATGCTCAAGTTAAACTGGCAGCAGGCTGGCTGATTGATCAGGCTGGCTGGAAGGGCAAACAATTGGGGCCTGTGGGCATGTTTCATACACAGGCACTGGTTCTGGTAAATTATGGTCAAGCCTCCCTCACCGATGTACGTAAAACCTATCGTGCGGTACAGCAGTCGGTTTGGGAGAAATTCAAGCTGATGTTGGAACCTGAACCTGTATTATTCGATAAAAATGGATTGATCCGTTCTCATCAGGAAGAGGAATAACATGAAAAACACCCATTGGATGGTACGTTTGCTACAAATTGTCGCTGGACTGTTTGTGCTATGCGCCTGTCTACTGGTGTGGGTTTATACACCTTTTTATTCACAAATGATCGTCAAGGGCTTAAACCAGTTTGTTTCCTTAGAGCTAAATGAAGTCGCGGCCCAAAGCCAGAAAATGGCAGCACTGAGCGAGCATGAAAATCTGGAACCCGGGTCTGATTTGTGGATTGCCCGGCAAGCTTATTTAAAGGTCATGGAACAGGATATCCAGCAAAATAATTCAGCCAACCTGATTTTGATTCAGGCACGTTATAAAGCGTTGCAGCAGGTGATTGAAGAATATCAACGCGAGCAGCAAGATCAAAAAGCCGAGCAAAGCCCGCCTGCTCAGGTGCCCTTACTGTCCTCGCAGGAAGATGTGGAACCAGTCGATCCAACAGCAAATGTCCGCGAATTGCTGGAGTGGAACAGTAGTAAAAACAAGGAGCGCATTGAGCAATATATTGAGTTTCTGACTACGCATCCGCTAGAACAGGGTGAAGCCAGTTCAGTACAGGAAACCAATGGAGCGGAAATTCAGCAGGACTTGGCGCTATTGCAAGATCAACAGCAGGTTAAACCGGTGAATAACTCCCAGCCTTATGCCATTGTGGTATTGGGTGGCGGTTTAACTCAGGATGATCAAAGCAAAGAGATTGTCGTCAATAATTATACACGACTACGTCTGGAAACCACGCTGGCAGTAGAGAGACATTACCAGTTACCGATTGTACTGAGTGGGGTCGAAGCACCGTATATGCAGCGCTGGTTAAAAAACCATGGTGTTGATGCAAAATTACTTGAAGACCGCAGTATGAATACCTGCGAAAACACCCGTTTCAGTTCATTATTATTACAAAAGAAAGGTGGAGCGCCTACAGTGATTCTGATTACGGATCGTTATCATATGCCGCGTACCCGCCGTTTATTTGCTTTAAATGGCATACAAACTATTCCGGTGGAAGCACCGATGCCTAAGCCTTTGACCCGGTGGCGGCCAAGTGCACAAAATTATGATCATAGTCGTCGTGCCAATTATGAAATGTTGGCGACCATGCGCGATATGTGGTTTGGATCCAGTGACTGTCGGGAGGTGCCATAATGTCTGATATCCCATTTTTAAATCCCAACATACTGAAACAGCTGGATTTACCCATTCCTAGTCGAGATATTACGCCACTACTTTTACCACCCTTGAACCTGAATCGTAGTGATGAGCCGCCAATTGCCCTACAGTCCTATCGCAAACTGTATGGTTTTGATTTACTGGATTGTAAACACTGGCAGGGTTATGTACAGATGCCATTATTCAGGCTGCATGTACAGGTGTTTGAGCCGAATCTGGAAAATACCCGCTTTGACAAGATTCAGGGAACCGCTTTTTTGCTGCATGGATATCTGGAACATAGCGGCATTTATCAGCCTATTGTAAAAGAGCTTCTGGAGCAGGGCTTTAGTGTATTGACCTATGATCTGCCTGGACATGGTCTGAGTGATGGTTCATCTGCCAGCATTCAGAATTTTGATCATTATCAGCAGGTTTTGCATGCAGTACATCGTTATGTACAGCATGCCTCACAACTACCTAAACCATGGGTTGGAATCGGACAAAGTACCGGCGGTGCGATCTGGATGCATCACTTACTGGAGTTTGCGCAGCGTCGCGAAAATCCTTTTGTTGAACGGGTCTTGCTGTTATCACCATTGATTCGCCCTGCCAAAACTGCCTGGTGGCATAATTCGATCGGGCTTGGCATTATTAGCCGCATCAAACGTGAAGTTCCCCGGCATTTCAGACGCAATAATCATAATCCCGAGTTTCTGCGTTTTATCCGTCTTAAAGATCCATTACAGCCGCGGATGATGGGAATGGACTGGATTCTGGCAATGTCACGCTGGATGCTGGAAATGGAAGCGCGTCCGGCTTGTCGTATTCCGGTCTGGCTGGCACAGGGTGCACAGGATCAGACCGTAGACTGGCGTTATAATATTGAATTTATCCGGCGTAAATTCCGGCTTCAAACCCTGTTGATGCTGGAAGAAGGTTCACATCAATTAATCAATGAGCGTGCTGATATTCGTGCTGCACTTACGGGCTTGATTCCAGCTTTTTTGCATGCACATGGCAACAAAATTTATTATTAAGACATTTAGAATTGAGTATTAAAAAAGGCGTTTGAATAAAATGCCTTTTTGTTTTTAACTGCACCGATTTAAAATTTTTCTAGTTTAGCCAAGTTCCACATCCGGAAATAAAAGTTCTCCTCGTCCTTATTTTCACAGGATAATAATTCTCCCTCTTTCAACCAAAAGTGTATCTGTGCAAAGTTCTTAATTTCGTGATTATTCACGCGTTGTGCTAGATGATGAGCCTTAATGGCTGAAGGATGTTCTAGCCCTGCGGCGGCGATCAGTTCGGAGAGGGCATGCAAGGTGTTTTTATGAAAATGAAAGACCCGTTCTGCCTTGGTTGGTACATGTAATGCTTTTTGGCGATCTTTATCTTGGGTGGTAACCCCGACAGGGCATTGATTGGTATGACAGCTTTGTGCCTGAATACAGCCAACTGCAAACATAAAACCACGTGCAGAATTCACCCAATCTGCACCAATGGCAAGCGTGCTGGCAATATCGAATGCACTAATAATTTTCCCACTTGCACCAATTTTGATCTTATTTCTCAAACCTGCACCAACAAGGGTATTATGTACAAACAGCAAACCTTCTCTTAAAGGTGCACCGACATAGTCAATTAATTCAATAGGGGCAGCTCCAGTTCCACCCTCAGAGCCATCCACCACGATAAAATCCGGATAAATCTGGGTATGTAACATGGCTTTGACTATACTCATAAACTGCCACGGCTGACCCAGACATAGTTTAAATCCGACCGGTTTTCCGCTGGAAAGTTCACGTAATTGTTGTATGAAATGCATCATTTCAATCGGTGTACTAAAAGCCGGATGGCTGGAAGGTGAAACGCAATCATGATCTCGGCTGATGCCACGAATTTGGGCAATTTCTTCCGAAATTTTACTTTTAGGCAAAATGCCGCCATGTCCGGGTTTTGCACCTTGTGAAAGTTTGATTTCAATCATCTTCACTTGAGGTAATTTGGCTTGTGTAGCAAAACGTTCCGGGTCGAACTGTCCGTCTAAAGTACGGCAGCCAAAGTAGCCACTACCAATTTCCCAGACCAGATCGCCTCCATATTCCAGATGATAGGGGCTGATACTGCCTTCTCCCGTATCATGAAAAAAATCACCTTTTAGAGCGCCGAGATTGAGTGCACGTATCGCATTGGCACTCATGCTGCCAAAGCTCATGGCTGAAATGTTTAAAATAGAAGCAGAGAAGGGCTGCGTACATTGTTCATTACCGATCAGGATGCGAAAAGTGTTCGGATCGGCTACTTTGCAGGGGGTGAGGGAGTGACTGACAAAGCGGTAATTATCTTCATAAACATTCAGGATCGAGCCGAAAGGTTTATCTGAGTTTTCGTTTTTCGCCCGCTGGTACACCAGACTACGCTGCATACGGGAAAAAGGCAGTGCATCCCGGTCGGCTTCAATAAAATACTGACGAATCTCTGGACGAAATTCTTCAAATATAAAGCGGAAATGTCCCATGATTGGGTAATTTTTCAGAATAGAATGCTTATTTTGGAGTACATCATACAAACCTAACAGGCTCAGGAGAATACTCAGAACCCACAGGGTATTCACCAAAGTTTGCGGCATGAAATAATAGATATAACGCGGCGAATAACCGATATGGAATGTGGTAAAAATCACTGCAATCAGAATGCAGGCAAACCAGACCGAATGGCGGGAAAAGAAAGTATTGAGCAGCTTGTGACGTACTAATTGAGCAGGGTTAGCCATTGTAAAATTAAGTCCCTATTTCTACTTCTAGAGGGCTTTATGATGTGCAGAGCTAGGGATCTTATACAAGCAGAGAATTGTTATTCGGTTTTATAAGCTGGCCAAAAATTATACTCAGACAGGCACTGAATCAGTAGCGATTGCAGATAAATTTTGCGGAAAAACACTCCTATAGAAAAAAATCTGCAAAAGACATGCATTCTATTTATTTCACAAACTGAATAGATGCTTTTATAGTCAGTTTATCTAGTAAACCTATAGGAGTTATAAACCATGACAAAAAAATCCATTCGTTTTAATAATGCTGAACTGGCTTGCTTATGTCTCAGTTCTCTTTAAATATTGAGATTTCATCCAACCTGCATTTCGGGGTATTAGAGGAAAGCAGGTTGGCACAGCAGCAGATCACCAAAACAATCATAAAATATAAGCATAAATCTCCAGTCCCCGATTTGGGGATTTTTTTATTCTGGTTCTTGAATCTGAATGAAACCCGTTTGGCTAAGGGTTTTCTTCATCTAGTTGGCTAACTGCATTGGCTACCATACTGGGTTCAATATGTTTAATCTTTTTACCAAAGCTGCGTAACCACCACACCAGTTGTGAGGTAAATGGCACGGTAGCAGTGATCAGCGACATACCATCGTCCATTTTTTCAATTTTTTGGTCTTTGCTGAGCTGGCTTTCTTCAAAATAATGCGCATCCGATTCTGACATGCTGAGTTTTAACGTGACATTTTCAGTAGGATGATTGAAGTCCACCCGGAAGCCCAATGCACCAGAATCAATGTACTCATCAATATCAAAATTGACCGGATGCAAGGCGCGTGAATTCAGCACGACGGCTGATTTAAAGCGGTGCAGGGCAAAGGTCTGAATGTCAGATTTGTCATGACGGGTACACACCAGATAGATGATCGAACCCTTTTGTACCAGGGCCAGCGGATTGAGAATATAGGTTTTTTCTTCACTGTTATGACCGCGACCCTGATATACACATTCCAGCTGCTTGTCCTGCAACAGACCCTCGTACACAGCTTGCTGCGCGGCCTTATCTACCACAGGTGGAATCAGGGGCTGGGTGGCTGGAACAATGCGCACGCGGTTAATCCATTGCCGAACATTGTTCTGGGAGGAAAGACTGCGTCGTGCCAGATCAAACCAGGGGTTCATTTCCTCGATCAGGCTGGGTGGTAACAGGTGTTTCAAATGTTCTTCCACCATCATAAAGGTGACGGCTTGTGAGCTGGTCATATGTGGCAAACTTTGCAGCGGTGCATCCGAACGCCAACGCCAGCCTTGCGGCGTGGTTTTACTGCTTTCAATCGGGAAGCGTTGTGCAATCTGATTCAGGTCGCGCTGAATGGTGCGCAGGCTGATATCAATTCCCTCGCGATTCAGGATTTCCTGTAATTCACGTGTTCCCATCCATTTGCCGGTAGAAAGCCGCGACAAGATTTGCCATTGGCGATACAGGCTATTCGAAGTTTCTTTTTCTTGTGCTGACATAATTTATTTTGCTGGCAATCGAGTAGGTGGAATTTGAAATCAGATTAACACAATAAGAAAACTCTCATTCTTTCGCAAGTCTTTCCGCGCAACAATTGTCCTACAAACTCAAAACAACTTGGTAAGAAATGGCATTGAGTTCATAACTCATTTAATAGATTAATGGTAGGCGGAATATGCATGCACTGGCATAGATATTGCTTGGATTTAATTATAATAGATGAAAAGACGAGGGTTTGTATGCTCAAAGGAAATCAGGATACAAATGTGATTGAAACAATTGATAATTTTATTTCCCCGGAGCTTGGGAAAAATTTTATAGACCCTAAACCTCTAACGGTATCGACAACAACGAATCCACAACTTTTAATGCAGCAGTTGTCTTCGCAGTTCTTTAATGAAATGCAGGATGAACATGTGATGTCCAGTCAGGCAGGTCAAAGACTGGAAGAATGGTTATCTCAACATACTTTGGATGAACTCAATGCGCTAAATCAGGTGGCGAAAGAGCATTTTTTACATCATGGCATTACATTTACCGTTTATGGCGAGGAGGACGGAGCAGAACGCACCATACCTTTTGATATTATTCCGCGAATCATTGATCGAAAACAGTGGAATATGGTGGCTTTGGGCTCGGCACAACGGGTACGGGCGCTGAATTTATTCTTGCATGATATTTATCATCAACAGGACATTTTAAAAGCCAATATTGTTCCTGAGTTACAGATCTTGACTCATGAGGCCTATCAGCCGCATATGTATCAACACAGCTTGAAAGGCGGGATTTATAGCCAGATTAGCGGTATTGATGTCATTCGCGATTCCAAGGGTGAGTTTTATGTCCTGGAAGACAATCTCAGAACGCCGTCTGGGGTGTCTTATATGCTGGAATGCCGCAAAATCAGTGAAAAACTGATGCCGAAAGTATTTGAGCAGGCCAAGATTGCCGGGATTGAGCAGTATCCACAATTATTGAAAGAAATCCTGATAGAAAATGCCTACGTCGACAAGCCTTTTGTTGTAGTGCTGACACCAGGACGTTTTAATAGCGCATACTATGAGCACGCATCCCTTGCAAGAGAGATGGATGTGCCATTGGTAACATCACGTGATATTTTTGTTGATGACTCGAAGGTTTATGTAAAAACTATACGTGGTCGCCAACGAGTCGATGTTATTTATAGACGGGTCGATGATGCTTTTCTCGATCCATTATGCTTTAAACCGGATAGTACCTTGGGTGTAGCTGGCTTGATGTCAGCTTATTTGCAAAACAACGTTGTGATTGCAAATGCTCCGGGAACCGGTGTGGCAGATGACAAATCGGTTTATCCATATGTCGATAAAATGATTCATTTTTATTTGGGTGAACAGCCAATTTTAAAAAATGTTCCGACTTATCAGTGTCGTAATTCGGAAGATTTAGATTATGTCATGGCTCATCTGGATCAGCTGGTGGTGAAAGAAGCGCAGGGTTCGGGCGGTTATGGCATGCTCATTGGGCCACAAGCATCTAGCCAGCAAATTGAAACTTTCAGGGAGAAAATTTTAGCTGCGCCGCATTTATATATTGCGCAGCCAACTTTGGACTTATCGGTTAGTCCGACTTTGACTAATTTTGGTATTGCTGAACGTCATATCGACTTACGCCCCTTTGTATTGAGTTCGCCTTATCGTACGGAAATCGTACAGGGTGGCTTGACACGTGTGGCAATGCAGCCCGGCTCACTGGTGGTGAATTCATCACAGGGTGGCGGTATTAAAGATACCTGGGTAGTCGACAATTTACATTCATAAGATTCCAAAGAAGGAAAATGTCATGGTTTTGCTGAATAGCAATGCACAACATATTTTTTGGTTAGGGCGTTATTTATCACGTACTCATTTTTTATGTGCGCGCTTTCCATTTTTAGAAGACGAAGCAGCTGTGGCTTATGCCCATGCTTTTTGTTTACCTGCCTTTGATGCTAGTTCCTTAAATGAGCTGGTACTCGATCCTACACAAATGGCATCTTTTAGCCAGCAGTTTAAACTCGCGACAGATAATATTCAGGAATTACGGGGGGTATTGTCTGCATCTGGCTATGCAGAACTGATGAAACTGATCAAAACTGCAGACAAAAATGCCGGTTATATCTGCGAAGTAGTGACGGAATGTGAAGACATTCTGGAAGCTGAATCCTCGGATATCTTTCTATTTTTTAGTTTAGGTCAGTGTGTAGAACAGCTCGATCACCAGTTACGACTTGGTGAAGAAACAAGTACTACCCTGTGCAAGATTGATTACGTGGTAAAAACCCTGGTAGAAATGGGCTGGGGCGATCTGGAACAATACTGGGAACAGTTGCGTACAGAACCCAATCGGATTCAGTTCTATCAGTTTAGTGACCATATCCATCAACTGTTCGAGGCAGATGTATGAAATTGATGGTGAATCATCAGACGCATTATATGTACACTGCCGAGGTGAGGAACAGTATTCAGTACATCAAAATGATGCCTTCGAGTAATGTACATCAGCGGGTGCATTCCTGGGATATCAGTGTGCCGGGTAACAAAGAAATCCGCAAAGATGCCTTTCATAATCTGTGGATGAGCTGTAACCAGCGCAAACCCTATTATTCTCTGACTATTATGGCACAAGGGATTGTCGAGCTGAATCCTGCGCATCAGAGTGGACTGAATGATTCGATCAATCCCAATCTATTTTTACAACCGACCCAATCGACACAATGTAATGCAGCAATGAAAGACTTTGCAC
Source organism: Acinetobacter sp. BY419 (assembly GCF_019038395.1). Lineage (GTDB taxonomy): Bacteria > Pseudomonadota > Gammaproteobacteria > Pseudomonadales > Moraxellaceae > Acinetobacter. The sequence goes on along the minus strand of NZ_JAGFXZ010000008.1, from coordinate 4,608 downwards.
AACGTCATATCCCTGCATTAACCCGTCAATATCTGATTGGGCTGGCGCAGGCATTGCTGGAGCATGTTCCTTATATTTCGAACAGTACCTCGGTACAAGGCTCTGCAATAGATGCCTTTGAAGCACGACAAGGCGTCTGTCAGGACCATAGTCATATTTTTATTGCTATGTGCAAATATCTGGGCTTACCTGCCCGTTATGTTTCTGGTTATTTATATGCACAAAATGCTTCGCATCTGGCCAGTCACGCTTGGGCAGAGGTGTTCGTAGACCAGACATGGTATTGTTTTGATGTGAGTAATCTGTTGTTTAGTCCAAGTTCGCATGTTTATGTAGCGATTGGGCGGGATTATTGGGATGTAGCACCGGTACGCGGTGTAAGAGAAAAGGGCGGTGTGGAATCCATGCATTCCATTGTTCAAGTGCTAGGATGTTAATCAAGGACAAAATCATGACGTATTGTTGTGCGCTACGTTTAGAACAGGGTATGCTTTTTATCAGTGATACCCGAACCAATGCCGGGGTGGATCACATTTCTGTATTTCGTAAAGTGTATACTTTTGGTATCCCAGGCGAGCGTATGATCGTGATACAGGCATCCGGCAATCTGGCCACAACACAAGCCGTAATTGGGCATATCAAGAATCATCTTGAACTGAGACAGGAACCAAATATCCTCAGTTTGCACACCATGTTTGATGTTGCTGAACTGGTTGGAAGTACGCTGAAAAAAGTGATTGCCAATGTCACCAGCGATATTTCGGAACAAAGCAATTATTATTGTAACTTGCTGGTCGGTGGGCAACTTAAAGATCAGGATATGCAGCTCTATCATGTTTATCCGCAAGGCAATTTTATTTGTGCCACGCGTGATACACCTTATTTCCAGATTGGTGAAAGTAAATATGGCAAGCCGATACTGGATCGTGCGCTGACTTATGATATGCCGCTGGATGAGGCTTTGCGCTGTTCCCTGATTTCATTTGCATCGACTTTACGTTCCAATGTGTCGGTTGGCATGCCACTGGATGTGCTGGTGTATAAAAAAAACAGTCTGATCACGCCGAGAGGCAAGCGTATTGCTGAAGATGATGAGTATTTCACGTCAATTAGCCGGCAATGGTCAGAAACCTTGAAAAAAGGACTGGCAGAACTTCCGGTTCCATCGAATGAGTATTTCCTGTAAAAAGTATCTTGATTCAGCTTTTTCGCGTACAGTGTTAACTTCTATGCAGCTAAGCATAATAAAAATAGAGAATTTAGTGCATGTACCAATTTTGTTATGCCAGTAAAAGTACCTCTCCCAAAACTGACTTACTCGAAGATTTGGCGAATATCCTGAAAGAAGCTCGTGATTTTAATTACCGGCATCAAGTCACAGGTGTACTGTATTTTGCCGATGGGCATTTTTTTCAATGTCTGGAAGGCGAATGTCTCACTTTAAAAAGTCTGCTGGTAGAGAAACTCAATAAAGATCCTCGCCATCAGGACATTAAATTATTTGAGACCAAGGAAATTGAATATCCGAGTTTCCCGGACTGGTCGATGAAATATATTTCTAAACGCAGTCAAATCCAGCAATTCTGTCAGGACAGGGGATTTAATGACTTTAATCCTTTTGCCTTTCAGCAAAACCATGTGGATGCCTTATTGTTAGAATTAAGCCTGATGCAGGCTGAAGAACAAAAGTCAGCCTAAATAAAAAAGCCCTACGTACGTTGGGCTTTTTTCGCTTCCAAGATTAAATCAGATCACTTTACGTCGTGCACGGTTGCTCAGTCGGCATAATAGTTCATAACCAATGGTACCATTGGCTGTAGCCACCTCATCAACCAGACGGGTTTTGCCCCAGAGTTCGACTTCAGTACCGGCTTTCACCTGCATCCCCGTTACATCAATTGCAATCATATCCATCGCCACACGGCCGATCACACGAGTTTGCTGGCCATTAATCGCCACATAGTTCTGTTTGGGAAAGGCGCGAGGGTAGCCATCACCATAGCCAATCGAAACAATGGCTAAAGTCATGTCTTGATCGGCTGTGAATGTCGAACCATAACCTACATGCTCACCCGCTTTAATATCATTCAGTGCAATGGCTTCGGCAGTGAAGGTCATTACCGGTTTGATGTCTAAGTCATGCACGGTTTTATCCGCAAAAGGGGTTGCACCGTAGAGCATGATCCCCGGACGGACAAAGTCAAAATGCAATTCTGGATATTTATAAATAGCTGCCGAGTTACAGCAAGAGGCTAAAATTGGCGCACAGTCAGTTTTAATTTCTAAGAATTGACGGATTTGTTCATCATTCAGCGGGTGATCAGCATCAGCATTGGCAAAATGCATTGCTAAAACACAAGTAAAGCCTTCGGCTTTCAGCTGATTGATCACATCTTTAATCACATCAATTTTAAAGCCAAGACGGTTCATGCCGCTATTCAGTTTGACCCAGACTTTGAGTTCTTTGGCAATATAAGCTTCTTTATGTGCAATTAACCAGTCGACTTGTGCCTGTTGATGCACAATCACTTCAATATTCTGTTCGATTACAATTGGCATTTCAGCTGCGGCAAAAACCCCTTCGATGAGTGTGATCGGCTGTTGATAACCTAATTCACGAATTTCTAAGGCTTCTTGCAGGCAGGCGACACCAAAGGCATCGGTTTCGCTTAAGGCTGCTAGGCAGTCTTTAACTCCGTGTCCATAAGCATTGGCTTTCACCATGCTGACGATTTTCGCGGTTGGGGCAAGTTGTTTGACACGGTTTAAATTATATTGCAGCGCAGCGCTGTCAATATAAACTGTAGCTTGGCGCACCCTAAATTACTCCTAGAGAGACGATGGAAATGTGAGGACGGAGAGCCTGATTAGTCTTCGTCATCATACTGAGCATAGAACTCAGGCGAGAGATTGCTAAAGCGGGTATATTGACCTTCAAATGCCAGACGTACGGTACCAATCGGGCCGTTACGCTGTTTGCCGATAATAATTTCAGCGGTACCGGCTTCTTTAGATTCCTTGTTATAAACCTCATCACGGTAAATAAACATGATCAAGTCGGCATCCTGCTCAATTGCACCAGATTCACGTAAATCCGACATCACTGGGCGTTTGTTGGGGCGGTTTTCCAGCGCACGGTTCAGCTGTGACAGAGCAATCACAGGGCATTGCATTTCTTTGGCGAGGGCTTTTAAGCTTCGTGAAATTTCTGAGATCTCGCCCACACGGTTATCGCCCATGCCGGGTACTTTCATCAATTGAAGATAATCGACCATGATACAGCCGAGTTTACCGCCATGCATTTTGGCAATACGACGCGCACGCGAACGCAACTCTGTCGGTGGTAGGGCAGAAGAATCATCGATATACAGATTTTTTTCCTGTAAATGTACGATGGTACTGGTGACTTTTGACCATTCATCACTGTCCATTTTACCGGAACGTAAATGCCCCTGATGCACACGACCAAAGGATGAAATCATACGCATCGCGATCGAATCAGCTGGCATCTCCATCGAATACACCAGTGCGGGCAGGTTGTTATTAAATAAAACACTTTCGACCAGATTCATGGCAAAAGTAGTCTTACCCATGGATGGACGCGCCGCGACAATAATCAGGTCACCGGATTGCATGCCGGAGGTTTTGTTATCCAGTTCCACGAAACCTGTGGTTAAACCGGTAATGCTGCCTTCCATTTGTGACAATTCATTTAATTTGTCAAATACATCTGCAACAACCGAGTTAATAGGCTTAGGTCCTTGAGCCTTGGCATTATTATTATGTTGTTCGGCAATCGAGAAAATATTGGTTTCGGCCAGATCCAGAATTTCACTGACGCTACGGCCTTTGGTGTCATAGGCATTTTGTAAAATTTCAGAGCTGACTTTAATCATGCTACGCAGGGTAGCAAACTCTTTGATTTTCCCGGCATAAGTTTCCAGGTTGTAGAAACTCGATGGAGAATCTGCCATCAGCTGCATCAGGTATTCTTCGCCACCAATGGCATCGAGTAAATTCTGTTTGATCAGCCAGTCGTGCACCAGAACCGCATCATAAGGCGAGTTTTCTCTAGAGAGCTGCTCAATGGCACGGAAGATATATTTATGTCGGGTGGCATAAAAATCATTTTCGGTCAGTACATCACCGACCTGTTCAAAAGATTCAGCCACAGTCATAAGGGCAGCAAGTACAGCCTGTTCAATTGCTAAATTGTGTGGCGGAGTGCGGAACTCCTTGAGATTGCTATTTTCAGTAACAATTTCTGGTTTAGCATTCGGTACCTTTTTGCTGGCATTCGCCTGTGACATATAAATCCCTGATTTTAAATACAATAGTTAAATATCGTCGGAGATGAATAGTATTTATTCACTACGAGATGAAATGATACGCGCTCTGATCAAAAATGCGAAGTGCAATTTTTTGTAAACACGAATAATAAAATGAATTTGATAGTACTGGCTAGATTATATTTTTTAGAGACTTAGATTAGCATTTGAAGTGCAACACCATGTTGTTGCCATAATACCTGACTCGGACTTTTAAAGCCGAGTCTTTTTCTTGGACGATGATTTATACGGTCAGTGATTTCTGAAATGTATTCATCTG
>NZ_JAGFXZ010000079.1 GCF_019038395.1 Acinetobacter sp. BY419 | reverse complement strand
CTTAGATTCTCAAATGAAGTGCAACAGAGATTAAATTATTGGAAAGAAGCAAGATGAGCTAGCATTTTGCTTCCGACCGACCAAAGTCAAAGTTGCATCATGAACTATACTCACCTTACCCAAGAAGAAAGATATCAGATTTATACATTGTTACGTGAGGGATTTTCTCAACGTTATATTGCTTGGAGACTGAATCGTTCACCTTCCACTATTTCTAGAGAAATCAACCGTAATCGAGCAAGAAATGGCTACTTCGCTAAACATGCCAATAAACTCGCTCGAAGACGCCATTGTCCCAATCCTAAAAAAATCCCTGATGAAATATGGGCACATGTCATCTCTTATCTTGAACTTCAATGGAGTCCTGAACAGATCGCTTCTCGTGTTTCAGTGAGTTTGCATTCAATTTATCGTTTAATACGGCAGGATAAAAATAACGGAGGTACACTGTTTCATAACCTACGTTTTAGAAATCAGAGAAAGAGGAAATACGGCTCTTCTGAAACCCGTGGTCAGCTGGCTAATCGTAAAAGCATTCATGATAGACCTATTGAGATTGAGCAGCGTAATCGTTTTGGTGATCTAGAGATAGATACGATTGTTGGTAAGAATCATCAGCAATCATTGGTCTCAATTGTAGATCGCAAGACAGGCTATTTGTGGTTGAAGAAGTGTAGCTCACGCCAGGCAGAGGAAGTTTGCCAAACAACTATTCGTCTACTTGAGCCGATCAAAGATCAGCTCAAGACAATTACCGCAGATAATGGTAAGGAGTTCAGCTTGCATGAATATGCTGCTCAAAAATTAGAAATAGACTGGTATTTCGCTGATCCTTATAGCGCTTGGCAACGAGGTACGAATGAAAATACGAATGGCTTAGTCAGACAATACATTAGAAAAGGAAGTGACTTGAATCAATATACGGATGAATACATTTCAGAAATCACTGACCGTATAAATCATCGTCCAAGAAAAAGACTCGGCTTTAAAAGTCCGAGTCAGGTATTATGGCAACAACATGGTGTTGCACTTCAAATGCTAATCTAAG
>NZ_JAGFXZ010000078.1 GCF_019038395.1 Acinetobacter sp. BY419 | reverse complement strand
ACCAGTGTTAACGGTGCAGAGGTTGGCGGTAAACTTGAAAGTGATTTCGCAGGTACTAACGATTCATTCCGTATACGTCAAGCATATTTAACCTATGAAAATTGGTTGATTGGTCAAACCCAATCTAACTTCTTGTCAAATCATGCACCGTTTATGATTGACTTCAGCACCAACGTTGGTGGTGGTACTACACGTATACCATTGGTTCGTTATGGTTTTGATTTGGCACCTGCAACACAATTGTTCCTAGCTGCAGAAAAACCAAACTCAACTGCTGAAAACATCAAATCAAGCGTACCAACATTGACCGCTAAATTGGCACACAACTTTGATGACAAAAAAGGTAATGCGTCTGCGCGTGCTTTAGTTGAAGTTTATAAGGATGAAGACGTCAATAAGCGTAAAGCAGGTTGGGGGTTAGCAGCAGGTACAACGTATCAAGTAATTGATCCTTTAAAAGCGACGCTAGATGTCAGCTATACTAAAGGTGTAAACGGTATTTTGTATGGTACCAATGCCAATGCTGCATTCGTAAATGATGAAGATGACCGTCATATTGAGCAAAATGAAATTTGGGCAGTACAAACGGGCTTAACCTACAGCATTTTACCTAACTTAAAAACATCACTAGGTTATGGTGCATTGTTTGCTGATAAAGACTCAGACTATGCAGAACTCGCTGATGCAGCAAACAAAGAAGTACGACAAGCATGGTTAAACCTGGTGTATGCACCAGTTAAACCACTTGAGTTCGGTATTGAATATGTCAATGGTGAGCGTAAAACCTTTGATAATGAGAAATTCAAAGATAACCGTATTGGTTTAATGAGCAAATATAGCTTCTAATTGATCATGTGAAGCTTAAAGAATCCCACCACTTGGTGGGATTCTTTTATATCAATACCTTGGGAGAAGATGTATTTAATAAAGCATAGGGATTGCTACAGGCTTAGAAGACAAATTCTAATCTAGAGTTTTATTTTCCTACTTAGATTCTCAAATGAAGTGCAACAGAGATTAAATTATTGGAAAGAAGCAAGATGAGCTAGCATTTTGCTTCCGACCGACCAAAGTCAAAGTTGCATCATGAACTATACTCACCTTA
>NZ_JAGFXZ010000077.1 GCF_019038395.1 Acinetobacter sp. BY419 | reverse complement strand
AACTACACCAGCACCAACTGTACGACCGCCTTCACGGATCGCAAAACGTAGACCTGGGTCCATTGCGATCGGGTGGATGAGCTCTACTGACATCTCAACGTTGTCACCAGGCATAACCATTTCCACGCCTTCTTTAAGCGAAATCGCACCAGTTACGTCCGTAGTACGGAAGTAGAACTGTGGACGGTAGCCGTTAAGGAATGGAGTGTGACGACCACCTTCTTCTTTAGAAAGTACGTATACTTCCGCATCGAATTTAGTATGTGGCTTGATCGCACCTGGTTTAGTCAATACTTGACCACGTTGTACGTCTTCACGCTTAGTACCACGTAGAAGAACACCACAGTTCTCGCCCGCACGACCTTCGTCTAGAAGTTTACGGAACATTTCCACGCCAGTTACTGTCGTTACTTGTGTATCACGGATACCAACGATTTCAACCGATTCGCCTACTTTAACGATACCAGTCTCTACACGGCCAGTTACTACTGTACCACGACCAGAGATTGAGAATACGTCTTCAATTGGCATAAGGAATGGAAGGTCGATAGCACGTTCTGGCTCTGGGATATAAGTATCAAGAGCTTCAACAAGCGCAACTACAGCTGGCTCGCCATATTGACCTTCATCACCATTAAGCGCAAGAAGAGCAGAACCACGGATCACTGGAGTGTCATCACCCGGGAAGTCATAAGTAGAAAGAAGTTCACGAACTTCCATTTCAACCAGCTCAAGAAGCTCTTCGTCGTCTACAAGGTCGCATTTGTTCAAGAATACAACGATGTAAGGTACACCTACCTGACGAGAAAGCAGGATGTGTTCACGAGTCTGTGGCATAGGACCATCAGTCGCAGCACATACAAGGATCGCGCCGTCCATCTGAGCAGCACCAGTAATCATGTTTTTAACATAATCGGCGTGGCCCGGGCAGTCTACGTGAGCGTAGTGACGAATTGGAGAATCGTATTCTACGTGTGAAGTATTAATTGTAATACCACGTGCTTTTTCTTCTGGTGCAGAGTCGATTGCAGCATAGTCTTTCGCTTCGCCGCCGAATTTCTTCGCACATACAGTTGCAATCGCAGCTGTTAAAGTTGTTTTACCATGGTC
>NZ_JAGFXZ010000075.1 GCF_019038395.1 Acinetobacter sp. BY419 | reverse complement strand
TGATGTGTGCTGAATTAACAGGATACTTCCACTTGGTAGATTCTATGCAGCCAACTTGTAAAAGTCTGCTGCCATTTGATTTGGTGTTTTAAAATCTAATCCTTTTTGAATTCTCTGCTGATTATAAAATAGCTCAATATATTTAGTAATATCTGCTTTAGCTTCTTCTCGTGTTTTATAATTACGATGATGAACCAATTCATTCTTCAGTATGCCCCAAAAGCTTTCAATGGGTGCATTATCGTAGCAATCTCCTTTTTTGCTCATTGAACCTTGAAAACCATATTTTTCAAGCATAGTTCGATACTCATGACTGCAATACTGACTTCCTCTATCTGAGTGAACGATTAAACCTTGTCTTGGCTTTTGATTACGAATAGCCATACTTAGAGTATTGCAAACAAGCTCTGCTGTCATACGCTCATTTAAACTATAGCCAACGACCTGTTTCGTATAAAGATCTTTTAAAGCGGCTAAATATAGCCATCCTTCACTTGTCCAAATGTAGGTAATGTCACTTACCCACGCTTGATTTGGAACACTCATGTTGAATTCTTGCTGTAACAGATTGCTATACACAGCACGATTGTGATTACTATTCGTTGTTCTTTTAAAGCGTTTATGGCGCTTACAATAGAGTTGTGTAAGTTTCTTTATGCTACGTACTGCATACTGACTAATTTCAATGCCTTGAGCATGCAAGTACTTGGTCAACCGAATATAACCATAGCTTTCATTGGTTTCTTCATGAGCTATTTTGACCAATATCGTCTGTTGGTTTCTTTGAATAGCACTTTTGCTCAAGCCACACTTCAACCAGTCATAAAATCTTGAAACTGAAACATGAAGTAGGCGAGCCATCATAGCTATTGGGTATATATGTCTTTGCAGTTTCATATATGCGTACCTTACTGACTTTCTTTTGCAAAGTACGCTGCTGCTTTTTTTAGAAATGCTTTTTCCATTTCAGCATTTTTGAGTTGTTGCTTCAGCTTCTTGTTTTCTTCAAGCAGGGCTACAAGATCTGGAGAATATTGTTGTGTACCAACTAATGTTCCAGATTTAGCTTTATTGTACCAATTTGAAAGTGTTTGCATGGATATGCCGAGCTGCCTTGCTGTTTCTGAGACATTGCCCTTATTTTCTTCAATTACTTTTATGGCTTCAGCTTTAAATTCTGACGTGTAAAAATTTTGCTTTTTTCTCATGGTAAACTCCTGATGAGTAAGTATAGTTTACCAAGTTAAAGTCTCCGCTTTTTTCAGCACATATCA
>NZ_JAGFXZ010000074.1 GCF_019038395.1 Acinetobacter sp. BY419 | reverse complement strand
AGTTCGAGTCTCCTTTCCCGCTCCAGATTCTAAAAAAGCCCTGATCTTTCGTTCAGGGCTTTTTTATTGCGTTTAAATTCTTATCGTTTATTATCAGGAATGATCTGGCCCTTATCCGATGGAGACAGGATTATTGGCTTGCTGTATTTCAACTCCTACCCCGATATGCGACCTATCATACTGCTCCATCCAGGGGGAAGCGCCATAAAACCCCCCGTTCAACTGCGAATAATTAATCAGCTCTTCACGGAAGTAGTTAAAATACACCTGATCGACCTTGCCCGGATTTCTCCAGAATTTAGCCAGCGGACGCTGGTTGGTCAGCTTGGGCAAATTATAGAGCGCATAGCCCAACACCTTGACAGGAATATGGTGATAGAGAGCCTGAATGCCGGTGGTACTATTTACTGCGACAAAACCCAGGCTATTTTTTAATAGCGTAGGTAAATGGATATCACAAAAATAGTGAATACGCCCTTCAACATCATGAGACTTCGCCAGCTGACGAATGTAAGAGGCATAATTACGATATCCACGATCCATGGGATGATGTTTAAGCACCAAATGATGATATGGATCTGCATGCTGGGCAAAATCACAGATGACCATTTCAATGTACTTTTTCATGCACTTTAAATCGGAATGGGTCCGGATTTGAAAATCGTTATGCACTTGTAGTGCAAAAACAAAATAGCGTTTTTTATAGCTTTGCATAAATGCATTAAAATGTTTTTCTTCTATCCACGAATTCTTGATCCGTCGCATACCTGAGCAGATCCAATAATAGATTTCAGCCCAAATGCTCATCTGCCGGTGGTGTTTATAATGGGGATATTTCCAGGAAAAAATCAGCATAAACAGGTAATAGGTCATCACACTGGCTACCATCGAGCGGTAGCTGTTATTGACTTCGGAAATTCCCTCAATCTGGCTATGTTTATGTTTCCTGGTTTTCAACTTCAAATGCGATAAAAAGTTGGAAAAGAAATTAACGCCATCCTGCTCAAAGGTAATGTAGTTCGGCCGGATATAGCCTTCCTCAAAAGCAAAGAAGTTAATCTGATGCTTGGATGCCACTTTTTTTGCAATTTGATGGTATTGGCGGCAGTCACCAAAGCATACCACCGCATCAATGTCCTGGCTTAACAGCAGATCTTCAATCCAGGCTGAAAATTCAGCAGAAGAGCCGGTAAAATCAAAATTATATTCAAAAGAACGTGAAAAGAACTGATCTCCGCCATTCAGGTTTACTTTAAAGCAATGAATATCATGGTCTTTTAGCCATGCAGAAAAACGAGTAAAAAAGTTCCCCATGGGGCCCTGCAACAGCAGAACCCGTTCAGAAAGTAATAAACGGTTTATATGGACGGACATAAAGAAATTAACCTATTTTTTTTAGCATATTATACAGGG
>NZ_JAGFXZ010000073.1 GCF_019038395.1 Acinetobacter sp. BY419 | reverse complement strand
CTGAACGGATAATGTAATCAAATGCAGAGAGTGATGCTTTCGCACCTTCACCTGTCGCAATGATAATCTGCTTGTAAGGCACTGTAGTGCAGTCACCTGCCGCAAACACCCCTTTGACATTGGTTTCGTTGCGATCATTAATCACAATCTCGCCACGGCTCGTCAGCTCAACTTGCGTTTCTTTCAGGAAGTCGGTATTTGGCAACAGACCGATCTGCACAAAGATGCCGGCCAGCTCCACCACATGCTCTTCATCTGTGGCACGGTCTTTGTATTTCAGACCGGTCACCTGTGAACCATCACCCAGCACTTCGGTAGAGAGTGCATTTTTGATCACTGTGGTGTTCGGCAAGCTGTTGAGCTTGTCTTGCAGTACCTGATCCGCACGCAGCTTGGTATCGAACTCTACCAGGGTTACATGTTCCACAATACCTGCCAGGTCAATTGCTGCTTCGACACCCGAGTTACCACCACCGATCACTGCAACACGTTTGCCTTTGAACAATGGACCATCACAGTGCGGGCAATACGCTACACCACGGGTTTTGTATTCCTGCTCACCCGGAACGTTCATCTCTCTCCAGCGGGCACCGGTCGACAGAATCACGGTTTTCGATTCAAGCTTGGCACCGTTTTCAAGGGTCACTTCAACCAAACCGTTGGCAGTTTCATCTGCACCTTTAATATTGGATACACGTTGCAGGTTCATGATGTCGACACCGTACTCACGTACGTGTGCTTCCATCTCGGCTGCAAACTTCGGACCTTGGGTCTTCTGGATGGAGGTGTAGTTTTCAATATCCATGGTGTCCATGACCTGACCACCCATGCGTTCAGCCACAATCCCGGTTTTAATGCCTTTACGTGCTGCATAGATCGCAGCGGTATTTCCTGCAGGTCCGCCACCGACAATCAGGACATCAAAGGCGTCTTTGGCATTCAGCTTTTCCGCATCTCTGGCGGCTGCATTGCTATCCAGCTTGGCAATGATTTCTTCCAGGGTCATACGACCCTGACCGATATGCTGGTTGTCCTGGAATACCATAGGTACAGCCATGATCTTGCGTTCTTCTACTTCATCCTGGAAGAAGGCACCATCAATCATGGTCGCTGTGGTACCCGGGTTGTAGATGGCAATCAGGTTCAGGGCCTGAACCACATCCGGACAGTTATGGCAGCTCAGGGAAACAAAGACCTCAAAGTCAGATTGGATACCCAGGCCTTTAATAGACTCCAGAACTTCCGCAGAGACTTTCGGTGCATAACCTGAAGTTTGCAGCAAGGCCAGAATCAGCGAGGTGAACTCATGGCCCATCGGCAGACCTGCGAAGAACACACGTGGCTGTTCACCGGCTTTGGCAATCCCGAAACTTGGTACACGTTGGTTGCTGCCGTCAAAACGGGCAGTCACCAAATCAGACAGTGCTGCGATTTCTTCGACCAGTTCCTTGATTTTGTCTGATTTGTCAGAGCCATCCAGCGTGGCCACCAGTTCAATCGGACCTTCCAGGCGTTCAAGTAAGGTTTTAAGTTGAGCAGAAGTATTTTGATCTAACATTGCTAACGTCTCCAGAGGAGTAAGTATTTATTTGATACAGCCATGATAAGCCAACCGATTGAATAGTTAAAACAGTTTGTATTTATCTAATCAATCGATTTTTTAGATT
>NZ_JAGFXZ010000072.1 GCF_019038395.1 Acinetobacter sp. BY419 | reverse complement strand
TTGGGTAAGGTGAGTATAGTTCATGATGCAACTTTGACTTTGGTCGGTCGGAAGCAAAATGCTAGCTCATCTTGCTTCTTTCCAATAATTTAATCTCTGTTGCACTTCATTTGAGAATCTAAGAAATTAAAAATCATGCCCGTCGATTCAGTAAAATAGAATAATAATAGGCAAGGATGCCTTATTGAGACAATGGCACAAAGGAGATTTTGCCATTATCGCTAATATGAAAATTCCCTATTGGCGTATAAATAGTGAACACGATCATCAAAAACTTATTAAAATTCAATCTTAAAACTATTGAGCAGTCATTTTGAGTAATCTGGCATCCTTACCATCTTCGAGCACCCAAACTGAACCGTCTTGAGCTTCTAGCAAATCGCGGATACGTTGTTTCATATTCAAGCGTTGAACCTCCTTCACCGGTTTCATTTCTGTATTAACCACAATAATTGCTTCGGAAGATAAGCCACCGATCAGGGCCTTATTTTTCCATGCAGGAAACTGATTACCCTTGTAAAAGATCAGGCTGGATGGTGAGATCACAGGTGTCCAGCTAATTTCTGGAGCTTCAAATTCAGGTCGGGTACTGTGGTCAGGAATCGGCTTTCCATCATAATGATCGCCATTGGACACCAGCGGATAACCATAATTTTTAGCTTTGATAATCTTGTTCAACTCATCTCCGCCTTTGGGACCCATCTCGGCCACCCAAAGCTCTCCTTGAGGATCAAAAGCCATCCCTAAAGGATTACGATGTCCCAGACTCCAAATTTGCTGCGCAATTTTGCCCTGAGTCATAAAGGGATTATCGGCAGGAATGGAACCGTCATCATTCAGGCGAATAATTTTACCAGCATTGGATTGCATATCCTGTGCAGGAGTGAATTGCTGATGCTCCCCTGAACTGATCCATAACTTGCGATCCGGCCCGAATACAATCCGATGCGCATAATGGCCCTGGCCTGAAAACTTAGGCACCTGGGTCCAGACCCGTTCAATTTGTGTCAGTTGAGGGGTGGCTTGATTTAAGTCTAGTTTGCCACGAATTACCACTGCGCCATATCCGCCCTGGCCTGGTTCGGCATAACTTAAATATACCCACTGATTCTTTGCAAAATCTGGATGTAAAGCGACTTCGCCTAAGCCACCTTGGCCTCCATAAGCAACCTGAGGTATACCTTTCACTTCAATTTTTTTCTTGGTTTTTGGGTCAAAGAGCTGTAATTTTCCTTTACGCTCAGTAATCAGTAGCCGGCCATCGTTTAAAATGGCAATTGCCCAAGGTTCATTAAACTCAGCGATTTGTTCAGTCTTATATTTTTGCAAGTTTGAAGCGCTTGAATCCGATTTGGCAGCGGATGTAGAGGCATCTTGATTAGTTTTAGAAGAAGAATTCTCCGCATGACAGGCAGTAAATGCTAAAGCACAACAAATGATTAAAATTTTTATTCTAAATTGCGACAACATTATCTTTTCCATATTGATTTATTATTCAAATTAGCATCAAGCTACAGAATGTCTAGTATAAATTCAGCCTTGAAAAGTAAACAGATATATTTTAAAAGCGATAAGAAGAGTGAATTTTGAATTCTATTTATAAATCCCACGCATAAAAAAACACCCCCTGTCTTTAGACAGGGGGTGTTTCGAATAATGAGCTGGCGATGACTTACTCTCACATGGGTAACCCCACACTACCATCAGCGCAAAGAGGTTTCACTTCTG
>NZ_JAGFXZ010000071.1 GCF_019038395.1 Acinetobacter sp. BY419 | reverse complement strand
CCGACATAGACACCAACATATCAAACCGTCCGCTTCGATAATCGCAAAAGCATATATTCTAAAAGCGGACATTTTTACTTTGGAGAAACCGGACATTTCTATTTTGGGCTTACATTTTTGACTTTGTATAACGTGTATTATGTTAATTTTAGAGAAGTTAAATAAAAAACACCCTAATTTCAGAAAATCTTAACTTTTAAGATGTATACAGAATAACCTTATGCGTCAATTTATGACGTAGCTATTGATTAATATCAAGTTATTAAAATTTAATTACTATACAATTCAATAAAATTTAAACTTTATGATGACAAGCCAATGAATATTAAAAATGCTTTACTTAATTTTTCAAAAGAAAATATTGGAAATCTAAGTTCAATTTATAAGTGGCCTATCAATTTAGATCATCTTCCTATTAAATTAAATATTAATGGAGATGATTCGTATGAAAAGAATATAGACCTAAGATTTCAACTTCATTCATCTTACTTAGATTCAAAAACATTCGAAGAAAAGTACTCTCTTATTAAATGGTACATTTATAATTGGGGGGGAGTCAAAACTAATAATCAAGAAACACTCGAATTATATACTTCAAGTTCACCACAAGAATTAATTGACCGAGGCTCTCAGGGCATTGCTTCATGGTCAAAAGCATTATCTATTATCAACCCAATTGAATATGCAATTTATGATGCTAGAGTAGCAATGTCTATTAATGCTTTACAAATAATTCATAATGTTGATTCTCATGAATATTATCCTCCATTACTAAGTCGTAATAAAACAATTAACAGCTGTAAGGAACAAATAAAGACTACTTTCAAACAATGGAAAAAAGCTAAAGATACAGAATTTTATCAAAATTATTTGAATCTTTTAAAAGAAGTAGCTAATGATCTTGGGAATAATGCTACCCATCACGATATTGAAATGCTTTTATTTGCTTATGCAGAAGAATTAGCAATGTTAGCAGCCAATCACCAAAACAATCTATCTTAGATAATCAGATTATCTATCTGAATTTTTTTTTAGAATCAAAATGAGCAACATATTTAAAGTTAATTACACAGTCACTTAAGCTATTTCTTACTTCGTGTAAGGTACTTCTCGCTATAGCTATATTGAAACTTACAGCTAAAATTATATTTAATTAAATATCAGTATCTTAGTATTTGATAAATGTAGCCTAAAGCATCCATATAGCTATAATTGATCAGGAAACTAAAGAATTTCTTAAAATAATTTTTTAATTAGGATGATGTATGTTTTATCAGTATTACGAAAAAATTAAAGACTTAAATTTTAAAGAAAATGAAATTTTAGTTTTTGGCTGTCATGAATTAGGCAAGCATCGTTCTGGCTATGCACAGACCGCATTAGAAAGTTTTGGAGCAATATTTGGACAAGGTGAAGGACGACAAGGACAATCGTATGGTATTCCTACAATTGGAAGTGATGGTAAAGTTTTAGGTATTCATGATATAAAAAAATATATTGATAACTTTAAAATTTATGCAAAAGAAAATAATGATTTAATTTTTTACATGACGAAAATAGGGACGGGATTCGCAAAATATTCAGTAGCTCAAATAGCTCCTTTATTTAAAGAATCACCAGTAAATATAAAATTCCACATTAGTTTTGTTCCCTTTATTGAATCTTTAACTATCTTCTATATTGATGATTTAGAGAATTGTGTTCAAATGGATGAGACATATATAGAACTTCCTTTAGGTTATGGTAATACAGCTAGAATGAAGTTGAGTGATGATGAACAATTAAAAAATAAAGGTAATATTTGGGAAAAACACTCAAATATTAATTCACATATACACTATTTAAAATTAGATGATAATCAATTTGATCAATTACATCATTTGATTGAAAAAAAGAGAAAGGAAGAGATAGACTTATTGAAAGATTTATTATAGTAAATAAATCTAAAAATTAGCTCCATAGCACTAGGCGTACAACCTTAGTGCTATGGGCTTTATTTAATTTATAAATATATTTTTATATATCGATATGTGTTTCATTTAACATAAAATCTCTTATACGAAATAAAAAATGTAAGCCCAAAATAGAAATGTCCGGTT
>NZ_JAGFXZ010000070.1 GCF_019038395.1 Acinetobacter sp. BY419 | reverse complement strand
TGCTTAAACCTATTTCTCTCAAAGCTGATCAAAATCTTCTCAGTCAGGTTATTTCTATTAATCTGATGGCATATCCAGCCCGCAAGGCTGGGTTCAAGAAGAGTTTATACGGCCATCTTATAAATCCCGGCAAATAAAAAACCAGCGATTCGCTGGTTTTTTTACTGTCGATTATTTTAGTCACACCTATGCATGATAGCTTTGATTAGGATTTCATTCATCTTGCTTTTATAACTAAGATTTTAATAAATACTATTTGTGCAAAACCTATATAAAATAGCCTAAGCATAATTGATTTAATGAATCTATTTATTAATTAACCGCGAATCGCGGATAAGAAATTAACTTGGAAAACAGGAGGACTAGAGCCATCAGTTGAGTTACCACATCAAACCCTAAAGCTCTAGTCCTGATGTTCACTAGTACCGAATTATTTTGCGTAATTGACGATTTCTTTCTTAAATTTGAACCAACATATTGGAAGTTTCTCAAACAAAAGCAGGCACTGTTTAAGAATCCGAACTGCGCAACTAACGATCTCAGAAATTACCTTCATCACTATTTGGTATAAGTGCTCTCACTTCAATAATTTCAAAATGTTCTTCTCATGGTTGAAGCAGGATAAAAGTCATTTATTTAAAAGCTTACCCTGTTACCAACGAATGATTCACCTCATCAATATGCATCAATTAGCACTGCATGCTTTATATGTAGCGTTAATGAAAGGTTAATGTAATCAATATTTATGGATTGACTCAACGACGCTACCTGTCTATAAGAATCAGCGCATTCAATGCCATAAATCATTAGCCAAAATTGCTTCACGAGGTAAAAGCTCGATGGGTTGGTTTTATGGCTGCAAGTTACATATTGTGATGAATCAATTGGGCGAGATTGTAAACTCAGCTTTATCCAATGGGCATATCGCTGATATTAAAATGGTTGAAGGCGTAGAAGCAAAGCTTTATGCAGATCGTGGCTATATTAGTCAAGAGTTAAAAACCAAGTTAAATGAACAAGGTATTGATTTGATTACTTATCATCGAAAAAACATGCAGTCAGTTCAACTCTGTTCATCAGATGAATATCACTTAAAATAGCGTAATAAGATAGAAACGTTACTCAGCTTATTAAAAGGACAATATAATTTAGTGACGAGTAAAGCTCGAGGTATTCATGGGTTTCTAAGTGGAATTTATGCATCGTTATGTGCATATCAATTAGCCTATAGAAATAAGCCAATAATTCAAATTATGCATCATTGGCTTAAACAGGATTCGGGTTAATTAAAGAGAGTTCTTTAATATTTTTTTATGTTGTTTCACTTGTTTGGCATAACGTTTACCTTGTTTACGCATTTTGCGATTATTCTCATAACCTGATGGACCTACATTATAATAGGCAAGCGCTTTCTTCCAGGCACCAGATGATTGGTTATATTTAGAAAGAATATAAGTACCGCATTGGATATTACTGTTTTCATTGTACAGATCACCTGGACAAGTTTGTTGCCAGTATCTTGGTATCACTTGCATCAAGCCTATGGCACCGGCAGGCGATGCGGCTTGACTACGATAAGTAGACTCCTGACGAATCACAGCTGCCACTAGAAGTGGATCTACGCCCTGATTTTGTGCATGCTGTACAATCAACGGTGAAACGCGATTAGCTGTGTCTGAAGGTGTGGAATAGGCAGTTTGAATGCCTTTAGACAGTTTAGCTGCACGTTTTTCTATAGACCCTCCACCCAAGGATGAGCAGCCAGAAAAAAGAAAGGTACTCAATAAAATAGAGAAAAATTTAAAAGAATGGGTATGAAATAGTGAAGGCTTAGACTTAATTGAATTGAATAAATGAGAAAAAAACAAACTATGAATTCCGTGCCTGAAGAAACGTATTTTGATGTTAGGCAGCCTATATTCAAGAGTCAAGCCTACTGCTGATGAAAGCACTTTATTTCCATACAAATGTTATATATCTAATAAAAACTCTTAACTAACCTGAATCCTGCTTAAGCCGATGATTTCATAATTTGAATTTTTGGCTTATTTCGATGGGTTAATTGATATGCACATAGCGAAGCATAAATTCCGCTGAGAAATCCATGAAGACTACGTGCTTTA
>NZ_JAGFXZ010000007.1 GCF_019038395.1 Acinetobacter sp. BY419 | reverse complement strand
TTTCTGACAAATATTTCTCAAATAAACTTCGAGTAATTTCTACCATCAATCAATGAAAATAATTTCGATCAATCAACCGGTAAAAATCCACACAAGTTGTTCTTCATAAGCTCTTAATGATCTTCTTAAAACCTCGTCAGTTCTAAGCTCCAACCCAATCACTTAACTTTTCGTTTCATGCATTGCGTTGGTGTGCTGCGTATTCTATACAGTTTCAAAACAAGCGCAAGAGCTTTTCTTGGAAATATTCAAAAAAAGCAACCATCCGTTTATTTTTTGACCTAAAAGGTTATTTTTAACATTTTTTTTGAGTTTTTCTATCTATTTCTGCATTAAAAGTTTAAGCAAATGTGAATTACCCAGCCTTATTCTTATAAAAAAAGATCACCTAAACATGATCTTTTTGATTCTTCATAAGAATATTTTAATTTGTCTACTCAGCGAGCCACACCATAAATTTTTGACGCTCAGTTTTCGAGGCCTTCTGCCATAATTGAATCAGCTGCTGATCAACCTGATCCGCTAACTGAGTATATACGACTGCAGGTTGCTTCACTTCTGTTGCAGCTTTAGTTGTCATATCAACTTTTTTAGTCAGCATACGATTTCCAAACCATGGTTTCGCTGCATCTTTAGCACCCGTCTGCTGAACCAGCAGCTGATTTTTTGCATCATACTAGGGACCAATAATTGGCTGACCTTATATTTCTGTGCGGCTTCAAAATCTTCAGGCACCTGAATGAGGAATAAACGATAAGTTTCACCATCTTTAAGACTTGGGGTTTTAAGCGCAACCACACCCGACATTAAAATGTCATGTGAGTTATCCGTATGCTGGGAAAATTCGTTATAGCGTACGCTGATCGCATTTACACTTGCATCTAAAGCATAAGCTTGATTAGAACGTAATAGACCGGACTTTAGCTCCTGGTCATTTACGGCAACACTTTTTATTTCTTCAGGTACTGTGACAGTCACTGCCGAAAAACTGATGTACTAAATAAAAATACTGCGGCAGTTGCTGCAATAGGTAAACCCATATCCTTTACTCATTTTTGGTTATTTATTAAAAATTAGCTGCACTATGCTGCGTCTAAATGACAATTTTATGACAAAGCTGGAGTGATACAGCCTGAGTTTTTAGCATTTATTTGGCTAGACATATCACATAATATCTAATAAATATGACTCTAAGATATAAAAAAAGAAGCACTAAAGTGCTTCTTTTCATCTAACTTTTCGACCTAAAACGATTTATGTGAAAGTCTTAAAGCGCTCTGCATCATCTATAAAGGTTTTTTCGCCTGCAGGTGCTTCAATCGAACCAAATACCAACTGAGCGCGAAGTTTCCAGTGAGATGGTATTCCGAAAGTTTGTGCAACTTCTTCATCAATAATTGGATTGTAGTGCTGTAATGAAGCCCCAATATTTTTTTCTGCCAAAGCTGTCCAGGTTGCAAACTGTGCAATAGCAGAAGAATGCTCTGACCAGACCGGGAAATTATCGGCATAGAGTGCAAACTGCTCCTGCATTGATTTCACCACATTCTGGTCCTCATAAAACAGTGCGGTACCATAACCTGCAGCAAAAGCATTGATCTTGCTATTGGTCGCCTCAAATGCATCTGCTGACACAAGATCACGTAAAGTTTCACGTACAATATGCCAGAAGGTATCATGTGATTGCCCGAATAAAATTACCACACGTGATGTTTGCGAGTTAAAAGATGAAGGACTGTATTTCACTGCATCTTTAATAATTTTTTCAATTTCTGCCTGATCCAGACTTACATTTTTTCCAATCGAATAAATACTACGGCGCTGCTTAATCTGATCTAAAAATGCCATGAATTCACCTCTGTATATTTTGATTATCAGTAACTCGATAAAGTCATACTACGTGCTTTAAGCACCCAATACAGGTGCATTTCGATAACAATGTGTTTTATTTATAGAACAATCGGATTTAGTTCTGAGTAGCGTATTTGTATCTAATTCCATGCACCGCTAGCATGCCGTTCGAGATCATGCGTTCTATAGAATTTTAATTAAATACTTTGAAACGGTGCTGATCCGACTTTTGTAATTTTTCTTCTACCGCTTGCTCAATTGAACCAAAGCAAAGTTGTGCACGCAACCACCAGTTCTTTTCAATGTCAAAATGCTCAGCGATCTTTTCATCAATCAGTGGATTATAATGCTGCAAGGATGCTCCCAAACCAGAATCTGCCAGCGTTGCCCATACGGCAAATTGCGCCATACCGGAAGTCTGTTCAGACCATGTTGGAAAATCCTCGCTATTTAATGGCATTTTCTTTTGTAATTGCTGAATCACGGATTGATCTTCATAGAATAAAATCGTGCCATAGGCTTGAGTACACTGATTCAGTTTCAGCTCTACTCCTTCATAAATATGCCCTGGTACATGCTGGCGTTGGACCTGTTTAACAATTTCCCAGAACTTATAATGAGAATCCGCAAATAACACCACAATGCGCGTACTTTGAGAATCATACGCGGAAGGACAACTGCGTACGGCTTCCTGAATGATTTCGCAAAGATAAGCCTGACTATAATGCACCCGCTTTCCAAGTTGATAGACACTACGGCGCTTTTTCAATTGATCAACAAAAGTCAGTTCCAAGTCATTATTCGGTTTGTTTTTTTTCGAAAATTTAAAGTCCTTGGTTATATCGCTTGTTAATACCTGACCAATTTTATTTAGCAATGCCATGCTCTACCTCACAAAACCAAGCTAAAACAGCCCGGATAATCCCCTATAATTATAATGGTTTTATTGAGACAGATAACTCTGCTTGATATTTTCAAGCTGCTTTTTAGAACATTCAAACCCTTTAAAAACAACAAACTCCGCACTTAGCGGAGTTTGTGTGAACTATAACGCATTATTCATTTTTCAGTTTCAAACAATGCAGCAACAAAAGATTTGGCAGAGAATGGGCGTAAATCATCAATTTTTTCACCCACCCCAATAAAGCGAATCGGCACATGGGTACGACTGGCGATATTAAACAGCACACCACCTTTGGCAGTGCCATCCAGTTTCGTAATCGTCAAACCGGTTAAGCCTACAGCCTCATCAAACATTTCGACCTGGTTAATGGCATTCTGGCCTGTTCCGGCATCCACAACCAACATGACTTCATGCGGTGCAGTAGCATCAATTTTCTGCATGACACGTTTTATTTTGGTCAATTCCTGCATTAAATAACCTTTGTTATGCAAACGACCGGCTGTATCAGCAATTAATACATCTACACCTTTGGCACGAGCACTTTCAAAAGCATCGAAAATGACCGAAGCTGAGTCTGCACCATGGCCTTGAGCCACGACCGCAATATTATTACGCTCACCCCAGATCTGTAGCTGTTCAGTTGCAGCTGCACGGAAAGTATCACCTGCTGCCAGCATGACAGTCTTACCTTCACCTTGTAGGCGTTTGGCCAGTTTGCCAATCGTGGTGGTTTTACCGACACCATTCACACCGACCACCAAAATCACATAAGGTGATTTATTCGGATCAATATGCATCGGTTTTACCCGTGGTGCCAATAAAGCCACCAGTTCTTCCTGAAGCGCTTTATAGAGTGAATGCGAGTAGATCAGATCACCACGTGCTGTACGTTCAGTCAGGTTAGCGATAATAGTTCTGGTTGCTTCAACACCAATATCGGCCACCAAAAGCTGCTCTTCGACTTCTTCTAATAATTCATCATCAATTTCTTTACCACCAATCAGGATATTGACCATCCCACCGGCAAGATTTTTACGGGTTTTGGTTAAACCCTCTTTCATACGGCTAAAGAAGCCACCTTTAGCCGCAGCATCTTCGGTCTCTGCTTCTGTTAAGGCAGGTGCAGAAACTACAGCTGTTTCACCTGGCGTTTCTACGATAGGCACATTGACCGCAGGTAAGCTCGGTAATGTGACATCATCATCTCCGATATCAGCATCAATCAAAAATTTGTTTTGCCCATTAGATTGCTGTTGCATGCCGAATCCTTGAAAAGCATTGCGTTAAAAACCCAGATTCTACCATAACTTGCCTGCTTTGCAGCTAGCAATGCAAATGCTGGACAAACATACCAAAAAGCTACAGCTCTCGGTTGCTTTCAAGCACGCATTTATTAAAAATAACTATAAATACAAATGCCTATTTTTGGGAGATCTAGTGTCCACCACCTTTTTGACTGTCTCCTCTTTCTCTCAAATGATCAAACAGATGCTTTATCCACTCGGCGCTGTCTTGCTCAGCCTGAGTTTTAGCCCGGTTCAGGCCCAAACCCGAAGTGAATTGTCACGTACTACTTTTGAAACTACCTTAGCTAATGGTTTAAAAGTCATTATTCGAGAAGACCATCGTGCGCCCATGGTGATGACACAGATCTGGTACAAAGTCGGCAGCAGTGATGAATCTGGAAATATTTTGGGGGTATCACATGCACTTGAACACATGATGTTCAAAGGTACGCATAAAGTTCCAAATGACGAATTTACCCGTCTTAGCCGGATTTATGGCGGCAGTATCAACGCAGCCACCTTTACCAATTACACCAATTATTATCAGCTCTATCCGAAAGCCTATTTTCCCATGGCCTTGGAACTTGAATCTGACCGTATGAGTAACTTATTACTGCGGCAGCAGGACTTTGCGCCAGAAATTAAAGTGGTCATGGAGGAACGGCGACAGCGTACCGATGACAACCCGCGTGCTCAGGCCTTTGAACGGTTTAAATGGATCAGTTATCCAACCAGCCATTATCGCCAGCCGGTGATTGGGCATATGAAAACCCTGAACAATATTCAATTGAATGATGTCAAAAAATGGTATCGGGACTGGTATAGCCCGAATAATGCCATTCTGGTGATTGTAGGGAATGTAGAATCTGAAGCGGCTTTGGCTCAGGTACAAAAATATTTTGCTGACATCCCCTCACGCCCAACACCAGCACGCAATGATGTACTGGAATTTGAACGCTTGGGCTATCGGCATATGGAAATTAACAGCAATGTTCAGGTAGCAAATCTGTACATGACCTGGAATGTAAAATCTCTCGCTACTGCCAAAAACCCCCAAGATTCGTATGCCTTGACTATTATTCGCAGCCTTTTGGACAGTGGTATTTCTTCGCGCCTGCAAGACCGCTTGGTACGTGATCGTAAGATCCTGACCTCTGTCAGTGTTTCTTATGATCCTTATAATCGAGGTGACAGCCTGTTTGGCATTTCTGCCCTACCTGCACCAGGCGTATCTTTGCAAGAAGCACAGCAAGCAATTCAGGATGAAGTAGATTTACTCAAAACCACCGCCATGACCCAGCAGGAAGTTAACCCTATCAGCACCCGCTTTATTTCCAGTTTAATTTATAGCCAGGACGATATTGCTGGCCAGGCCAAAATGATTGGAAATCTAGAAGTAAATGGACTGAGTTATCGCCTGATGGATGAATTACCGAAACACTTTGAAAGTGTCAGCGTCCAGGATATCCAGCGCGTCGCCAATGCCTATTTCGTCCGTGACAACCTCAGTACACTTTATCTCTCGCCTGAACAAAAAGCCCAATAATGGGGATTGCAATGCTTCATCACCTCCGTCCTTTTTTACTTATTCCTATTTTAAGTTTTGGTACTGCTGTCCATCCAGAAAACTATCTGGATCCTGAACCTGATCAAAATGATAATCCGAACCAGTTACAGTCTATTCCCCTGTTGCAAAGTCTCAAAGACATCAATCCGCAGCGTGCATTTCAGGCACCGTACATTCATGACCTGAACAACCGCTACGAGGTACGTACGCTATTTGTTGAAACGCAGGATCTTCCGATGGTGGATATCCAGCTGACCTTTAATGCCGGCTCGGCCCGTGATCAGGAAATTGCCAAAGGACTCTCTGGTCTGTCAAATATGGCAGCCAAGTTGATGCGTGAAGGTACAGACAAATATAACGCGAACCAGGTGGCGGCAGTTTTTGACCAAACCGGTGCACAATTTAGCGTACAAGCTTATCGGGACATGTTCGTGGTTCGTCTGCGTACGCTTTCAGACCCAAAGAAATTGGAGCCGGCACTCGGAATGATGATGGAGGTTTTAAAGAATGCCTCATTTAAACCATCCAGTATTAATCTGGCATTAAGCAATACACAAGTAGGACAAAAGCAATTACAGGAAAATCCCAGCCGGCTAATGGATATCCGCTTTTATCGCGCCCTGTATGGCCAACATCCTTATGCAGAACCGATTAGTGGCACCCAAGGCAGTACCAAGAAAATTAACGCAGAATTATTAAAAAAATTCCGCGATCAGTTTCTGGTGGCACAAAATATGAATATTGCTATTACGGGGAAACTTAGCCCGAAGCAGGCACGCGAACTGTCTGAACGAATTGCCGGCAATTTACCTCAAGGACAAAAAGCAGCGGCATTACCCCAACCTGAAATTAAATCTGGTTTTGAAG
The DNA here is from genome assembly GCF_019038395.1 of Acinetobacter sp. BY419. Classification (GTDB taxonomy): domain Bacteria; phylum Pseudomonadota; class Gammaproteobacteria; order Pseudomonadales; family Moraxellaceae; genus Acinetobacter. Next base: position 93,898 of record NZ_JAGFXZ010000007.1, on the reverse strand, counting down.
TGGTACATTTAGCCTATAACTCGTCTCAGGCACATGTCACTTTTGGACATTTAGGCCCAACCCGCTTTACTGAAGAAAAACTGGCTTTAGAAGTCGCCAATCGCATGTTTGGCGGTAGTGGATTTAATGCGGTACTCATGCAGGAACTACGGGTCAAACGTGGTTTTACCTACGGAGCTTATAGTTCATTAAGCTTTAGTCAGGCACCGGGAGTATTCAGCTTTAAATATTCTACGCGTCAGGATCAACTGCTGGACAGCATTCAGATCGCACATCAGGCATTTATCAACTTTGTCAGTCAACCGATTGATGCTCAGCGTCTGGAAGAAACCAAAGCAGGCATGCTGCGGGCCTTCCCTAACAATTACAGCAGTAATGCCACCATTAATGCCCAATTAGGTAATATGGGCTTTTATGGTGAACAAAATGATTATTTATCCAGTTATCCAGAGCGCTTGGCTAAGATCACGGCAACAGAGGTACAAAATGCAGTACGCAAGCATTTCCATCCAGATCGTTTAACTCTAGTTGTCGTCAACAAAGAACTGGATAAAGATGCCTTAAAAATGCGTTTGGAGCAGAATTTGATTGATACCAATTTCTACTTACCCACAAACCCTGTGCCTAACGCATCTCCACAGAAACCGGTGGAAGTTGACGTGCCCGCGACGACTCCTGCTGATAAGCCTGCATCAATTTAAGATACTGTCCACGGCGGATATGCTGCTGCTCTAATAGAGCAAGTGCCATATCCTGAGTTTGCGGTAAGTTTTGCTGTTCGGAAAGTTGCCGAATCTGGGTGACCTGAGTAATGTTAAGCGGACGATAGAGAGCAAATGCGGCTAAAAATAAAATCACTGCAATAATAAAAATAACCACACTGTTATAAATCTGTTCCAGATTAATTCTGCTGAAAAATTGACTTAGTTTTTCTGTATCTATAGACATACACTACCTCAGGTTAAAGGTAGTGTATGGTCGCCACTGCATAAGTTCAAGTCAGTACACTCAATATTCACAAGGACTGGAAATCTACTTATGCCAAGCTTAATTCATTGCTTTGGTTAGAATTGTGGAATAGAGCACCGCTGCCACCACTGCCAGTACGAGTAGAATCGCAAATTTACTTAAACCTGCTTCTGCTTCAGGTGGATGCAAGCGGTCTTCATCTGCAATACGGACTAATTCGCCATTATAGAGTTTATAAAACTGCTCACGCTGGTTTTCATCCAGCTCACGAGTAAAATTATATACTTCTTTGCGCTGTGCCAGACCACATTCACCCAAATGGGTAGATTTGCTAAATATGGCAGCATCAAGCTTTTTGCGATGCAAATCGGCAAGCTCCATAATTTGACCTGCAGTCGGTGGCATATCAAATTTCACACCATCTAGAGTTCTTGTCGTCATGGCTTTCTCCTTATTTGTTTGCTATCCATTTACAATGTAGCTTAATAATATTTATAGTTGTGTATAGTTTAATCAGTTAAACTATAACTGAAGTAAACGAATAAAGTCGAATAGTTGACATTTCCATTATTTTGTAATATTAGTTTAATAATACTAAGTTATATTTGTATTTAGACTTATGAGTCTGTCCTGTAATCATAATTAAAATTAAGGAGTTTTTATATGATACAACAACTCTCTCAACACGATCTTGAACATCTGTATGCAGATGCTGTGAACACTATTCAATCACAAATGAACTTTGTCGATGCGGTCAAACAGCTCGAAGATGCAGCTCGTGCCGGCCATGGTAAAGCAGCGCTTTTTTTAGCAGAACTTTATTATCAGGGTTTTCGGGTGGAACGAGATTCACTCAAAGCTCAGTACTGGCAAAACATGGCCACCATGCAAGCATAGAAAAACGTCGCCTAGGTGGCGTTTTTTTCAGCCATTTTTTCGATAAATAGCAATAAAGACATATTTTCTTACGATTACTTGCAAAGCTGAAACAGTAATTACTTATAAAGTTTCTAGAATAGGGGCTGTCATCCAATAGCACTTAATTCCAATGAAACCACGAACAATTATTCAAATTGATCCGATCTGCAAAGAATTTCTTCTGAAGATCACAATGCTGAAATCCATGATGAATTGTGGTGAGCTATGGGGTGCATATTATAAAGGCTGGGCAATGATGCGTGACCAGGAAGACTGTATTTTTCCATTCTGGCTCAATCCACTCGATGCCAAAAATTATGCCCAGCAACATTGGCCTGATTACATCCCACGTAAAATCAATTCTGAAGATTTTGAAAATGCATTATTGCCGACCTTGTCGCGACTGAATGTGACGCCAGCCCTGTGCAATACCAATGGCACTAAACTTAAACTGACTGCTGCACAGATGCGCCATCTATTTTTTTCGCAACAAAGACTGCACATTGCTTAAATAACATGTTATTTTTAAAGATTAAAACCTAAACACTTAGAGATGTTCAGGTTGAATACATACTCTAGGACTAATAATAAATTGACCGATAAGGATGATTAAGCATGACCAATGTGGCACAGGTGCTCAGTGAAAAAATGCATCAAGCTATTTATACCATCCGTCCAGATTCCACAGTTTTAGAGGCCATCACCTTGATGGCCGACAAAGGAATCGGGGCGCTTGTGGTAACCCATGAAGACAGTGTGGTGGGGATTTTGTCAGAAAGAGACTATACCCGTAAGATTGCCCTGATGCAAAGAACCTCATTTGATACTACAGTCAATGAGATCATGACCTCGAAAGTGATTACCGTAAATACCGCCACCACAGTAGAAGACTGTTTGTCACTGATGACTGATCGCCACATGCGGCATTTACCCGTTGTAGAACATGAAAAACTGATCGGTTTGATTTCAATTGGGGATTTGGTCAAAGCCGCTATGGATGATCAACGAAAATTAATTGAACAATTACAGCAATATATCTCAGGTTAAAACAACATCTGGATTTTTTTAAATATTTAAAACCCTTTTGAATATCCTGAATTTAAATATGATCAAGTTGAAAATTTATATCTGATGCATAAAAAATCCCGGTACACGTACCGGGATTTTTTATATAAATACTCTAAATAAAATCAGTTCAAACCTAATTTCTCTGCAACGTAATCTGAGTCTTTATCACCACGGCCCGATAGGTTGACCACAATCTTGATATCTTTTGGCAGTTTCCCGGCTTCACGAATTACCCAAGCTACCGCGTGCGCACTTTCTAGTGCAGGCACAATACCTTCTACACGTGATAAAGTCATAAATGCATTCAGACATTCCTCATCGGTCGCAGTGGTGTACTCTACCCGACCCAAATCTTTGAGCAAGCTATGCTGTGGCCCCACACCCGGGTAATCCAGACCAGAAGCAATTGAATGCACTGGCAATGGCTCGCCTTGTTCATCTTCCAGAACATAACAGGCCATACCATGTAACTGGCTCGGTTTACCCAGGGTCAAAGTGGCTGAATGCATATCGGTATCTAAACCATGTCCTGCCGGCTCAACTCCAACCAGCTTTACCTCAGGTTCATTCAAAAATGCAGTAAATGCACCTACTGCATTAGAACCACCACCGACACAGGCAACAATATAGTCAGGATTTGCACCAAAACGCTCATTGGCCTGGACTTTAATTTCATCGCCAATAATAGACTGAAAATCACGTACCATCATTGGAAATGGATGCGGTCCGACCACTGAACCAATGGCGTAGATGTAATTTTTCGGATCTTTTAAATATTCTTCGAAGGCACTGTCGACTGCATCTTTTAAGGTTGCTGTACCACGGGTCACGGAGATCAACTTGGCACCCAGAATCTTCATTTTCACGACATTTGGATGTTCTTTTTCGATATCCACCTGCCCCATATGAATTTCACATGGAATACCAACCAAGGCACATGCGGTTGCCAGTGCAACACCATGCTGGCCAGCACCGGTTTCTGCAATCACTTTGGTCTTGCCCATATATTTGGCCAGCAAAGCTTCGCCCAGACAGTGATTGATTTTATGTGCGCCGGTATGGTTCAGATCTTCACGTTTCAGATAAATCTGCGCCCCACCCAGCTGTTCAGACAAACGCTTGGCATGAAATAAAGGACTTGGACGACCAACATAATGGGCAAACAGATCTTTCAGTTCATTCTGAAACTCTTCAGTCTGACGAATTTCCTGATAGGCTACATTAATATCGTCCATGGCCTGCTTCAGATCAGGTGGAATAAACTGACCGCCATATTGACCAAAAAAACCCTCTTCATTCGGTAATGCAATACCATTAATTTGATGAGACATAATCACGCCCGAGATTTTAAAATAAGAGATAATGAGTGACTTTATACTAGAATAATTTGTTTTAAAGCACTAATTACTATAGCTAAAGTCACTTATAGATAAATGGAATTAACGCGCCAGATATTTAGTCATATCCTCAATGCCTTTTAGGGTCATTGGAAACATATGATCTTCAAAAATTTGCTTGATTAAGCCAATGCTATGCGTGTAATGCCAGTAATTTTCTTCTTCCGGATTGAGCCAGGCAGTTTTATCAAAATGCTGACGCAAACGCTGTAGCCAGATTTGCCCAGCTTCATCATTCATATATTCAACCGAACCGCCGACCGAGGTCAGTTCATAAGGTGCCATACTGGCATCACCGACCACTATCACCCGGTAATCACGACCATAGGTATTGAATAAATCCCAGGTATTCATGCGTGAGCTGGAACGACGGACATTGTCTTTCCAAACATAGTCATACAAACAGTTATGGAAATAGAAATATTCCAGAGTCTTGAATTCGGTTTTGGCTGCACTAAACAGTTTTTCACACTGGGCAATATGCGCATCCATCGAACCGCCAACATCAAACAGCATCAAGACCTTAATACGGTTACGGCGTTCCGGCACCAATTGCACATCCAGAATACCCTGCTTGGCCGTTTCACGAATCGTTCCGTCAATATCCAGCTCTTCTGCTGCACCCTGACGGGCAAATTTACGCAAACGGCGCAGCGCCATTTGCATCTGGCGACTCCCCAGAATCTGCTCATCATCCAGATTTCGATATTGGCGCTGCTCCCAGACTTTCACCGCAGAGCGTTTCCGTCCCGGCCCACCAATACGCACCCCTTCAGGGTGATCACCATAAGCACCAAACGGCGAAGTGCCGCCAGTGCCAATCATCTTGTTGCCGCCCTGATGTTTTTTATGCTGTTCACGCAAGCGCTCTTCGAGCATTTTCATCAGTTCTTCCAGCGATCCGGCTTTTTTCAGTTCTTCGCGCTGTTCAGGGGTCAGATGTTTCTCGATAAGCTCCAGATCAAACCAGTCTTTGGGTAACTTATGTACCTGATTAAGAAGCTCATCAATATCAAAGGTCTGAATACCATCAAAGTAATCTTTCATGGCGCGGTCGAACTTATCGAAATAACGCTCGTCCTTGACCATCACGGTTTTGGCGAGCTGATAGAATTCGTCCTGATCGGCAAAGACCAGTCCTGCGGCAACCGCCTGATTCAGGTCAATCAGTTCGCGGGTCGATACCGGCACGCCGTATTTGCGTAAGGTATAAAACAGTCGCACAAACATGCGTGTTTCTCCCTTAACGACGTGACATAAAGGCTAGACGTTCAAGCAACTGCACATCCTGCTCGTTTTTAATCAATGCGCCGTACAAGGGTGGAATCGCTTTAGATTTGTCGGTATTGCGCAGAATATCTTCCGGCATGTCGTCAGCCATGAGCAGACTGAGCCAGTCAATCAGTTCAGAAGTTGAAGGTGGTTTTTTCAACCCCGGAATCTGACGCAATTTAAAGAAGACTTGCAAAGCTTCATTCACCAATGTTGCAGAGATATTCTCAAAATGCACATCGATGATTTCACGCATGGTGGCTTCATCCGGGAATTCGATATAGTGAAAGAAACAACGGCGCAGGAATGCATCCGGCAATTCTTTTTCATTATTTGAAGTAATGATCACAATCGGACGCTGGGTTGCGGTAATGGTCTCGCCCGTCTCGTACACATAGAACGACATTTTATCGAGTTCATGCAACAAGTCATTTGGAAACTCAATGTCTGCCTTGTCAATTTCATCAATCAGCAGTACACAGCGCTCTTCACTGGTAAAGGCTTCCCACAGTTTGCCCGGCTTGATGTAGTTCTTGATGTCATAGACACGATCATCACCAAGCTGGCTGTCACGCAGGCGCGATACGGCATCGTATTCATATAGACCTTGTTGCGCCTTGGTAGTGGACTTGATATGCCAGGTAATCAGTTTTAAACCCAGGCTTTCTGCTACTTGCTCGGCCAGTAAGGTCTTCCCTGTACCCGGCTCGCCTTTGACCAGCAACGGTTTTTGCAAACTGCGTGCAGCTTTTACTGCAAGCTTTAAACTGTCAGTCGCGATGTACTGATCGGTACCTGAAAATTGTTGATTATCAGCAGACATGATTGAACCTTATTTTTTACTTACAGCGGTGAACTTTTCTCGTGAACACGAATATTGCTTTTGTTCGACACATAGGTCGACCAGCAATAGCCAATCACAGATCCAATCCCAATGACAAATAAAATAAGTGACGCATTAATCCAAACCAGGGGCTGTTCCTTGGTCAACATGCCGAATAACAGACCGAAGATCGCTGGTGCAATGGAAGCATTCGGCCCCTCGGATACCGTTGGGGTCAGCAGAATCGCAAAGGCCACAATCCACAAAAAACCGCCCATAGGTTTAGGCAGGCGCTTGGTTATGTCATACCAGCACCATAAAGCAATCAGGCTGCCAAGCAGATAAACTGCCACAGCAATGCTCTGTTCAGGAATTGAGTCTAATACAGCGACATAACCATTCATTTCACAACTCCTGAATCAACATTAAGCACCGCGTAAGCCTTCTGGTGCAACTGCATTGGGATCAATCAAACCTTCGGGCGGCATTTGCAGAAAGAAACCGCGGGTTGCAATAGAATCCATGACATGCAAGACATTGGCACGTGCCAGTTTACGCGATTCGCTTAATTCAAGATGCATGACAAAAGTCGCACGGCCAAATGCAGCTTGCACGGCTTCTGACAGAACGCTTAAAGGTTCGAATGTTTCAGCTTCGCTTTCATTCGCAGGACGCGCCACATACAGATACATTTCACTTTTTTTGCTGGATTTGTAGATAGACACTTGCATATTTCAAACGACTTTTCTGGAAAAACAACCGCAAGGATACATCAAAAAAAAGACAGAAACATTAGCCACGTCTCATGCATGAGTCGTGATTTTGTATAATTGCCTTTTCTTTAACCAATCCTGTAGCCAATCACTCGCTGACTTTCATTTGGGTAGACAGATAAGATTCATCTTGATGCAATACCTGAATCAGTGGCTGAGTTAATAACTCATAACGCCAGCCCAGTAGATATTCCGGCAGATCCTGCTCATCCTTATGAAAGACCACATGCTGATACAAGGCATTCAGCCATTTTTTGCGCATCAAGACTTCTTTCGGAATTGAGGTTTCATTGACCACGTTCTGGATAATAGCATCAATTTTTTCGCCGATATCTCTGGAAGAATGGCGAATTGGACGTGCCAGACGTAGTGGCCAGTGTGCCGGTTCAGGCAGGAATTTCAGTAAATCCAAAATGGTTTTGCCATGCTCACGGATTACATTCGAACGAATATCTTTCACATGACTGAGCTGAAAATTATTACGCGGGAACTTTTCGACCAGGTCGATCATGCTGGCATTTTTCAGGATGAAACTGCGTGGCTGATTCAGTGCTTTGGCAATCTGATCGCGCCAGACCATCAATTGCTGCAGTTGCATCAGCTGACGGCGTGAATGTCGGTAATTGCCGACATCCTGATATAACAAAGCCGTTGGTGTATCTTCACCAATTTCCTGGGTCAGAAAACGACAGTCTTGCAAGGCAAAATCCAGCAGATCTTTTCTATCCAGATCCTGTTTAATTTTTTCCGACAGTTGTACCAGATAATGCACATCGTTAGCAGCATAGAGCAACTGTTCGGAACTAAGTGGACGTGCCAGCCAGTCAGAACGGGTCTGGTCTTTTTCAATATCCACTTCCAGCATCTGCTTCAGCGCATTTTGATAGCTCACTTGCAGACCATGCCCCAGAAATGACATGCCGACCTGGGTATCAAACACATTACTTAGCGATTTCTTCTGGGTATAGTGATAAATCAGGTCGATATCTTCACTACAGGCATGAAAAATATTCTGTTGAGCATTAAAAATTTTATTGAGGAACTCGGTCAGATCTAGCGTGGTTCCATCCAACAAATAGACTTTGTTATCTACATTGATCTGAAAAACACCCAGCTTAGGCCACAAGGTATCGACCTTGATAAACTCGGTATCAAGTCCATATACAGAACTCTGATCCATGAGGTTTAGTACTTGATTTAATTCGTTTTGATGTTGAATAAATTGGAACATAGAACTGAGTCTAAGATTAGATTCTTGATAGATCTATATTAACTGATCTATAGAATTTTTGTATAAAAAATAACGCCTATTCCACGCTATTTCCTAAAAAACAACCCTTATGCATAAGATTCTTCATTTCAATTAATATCTTTTTTATATTAAAACTAACAAGATTTTTAAGTAAAACTTACTTCATGCGCATCCGGTTATGTACCGCCTGACTCAAGGTATGACTATCGACATATTCCAGCTCACCACCTTGCGGTACGCCTTGGGCAATTCGGGTCATGTGGATTGGCAAATGCTTGCTGGCCTCTACCAGATAATGTGCAGTAGCCTGTCCTTCTACCGTCGCATTGGTCGCCAGAATCACTTCCTTAACCTGACTATTGGCCAAACGGTGCAACAAGTACGGAATACCTATCTCCTCCGGTCCAATACCATCGAGGGGAGACAAGTGTCCGCCCAATACATGATATTTACCTCTAAAGCTGCCACTTTGCTCAATCGCCATCACATCTGCAGGTGATTCCACCACACAGAGCAATTCATCATCACGATCCAGCGAACTGCAAATATTGCAGACTTCATCTTCGGTCAGCGAATGACACACTGAACATTCATGAATGTGGTTGGTGGCTTCAGTCAATGCATGCGCCAGACCGACTGCACCTTCACGATTCTTCATTATCATATGCAAAGCCATACGTTGAGCCGATTTCGGCCCAACGCTTGGCAAAATGCGTAATGCTTGAACGAGTTGATCAAAACGATCACTAAACATTGCGCATTCTTCCTTAGAACATACCAGCCAAGCCAGGTGGTAAACCCATGCCCGAATTTGCGGCTTTCATTCTTTCATCAGAAACCAGTTCTGCCTGACGCGCTGCATCATTCATTGCAGCTGCAATCAGGTCTTCGATCATGTCTGGATCATCCTGAAGTAATTCAGGATTGATTTCGATACGCTTCACTACATTACGGCAAGTCATGGTCACTTTCACCAGACCACCACCCGCTTCCGCATGCACTTCAGTTTGCGCCAGCTCTTCCTTGGCTTTTTTTACATTGTTTTCAACTTCTTTTTGCATGCGCTGAGCTTGCTGCATCAACATGTTAATGTTCATAAATATCTCCGAACATAAATTTATAAAATTAGATAAGATCTAAACCGCGAGTAATATCACGAATAATATCACCAATCTCTTCCAAACCAACAGAAACACGAATTAAACCTTCACGGATGCCTGCAGCTTCTTTGGCTTCAGGCGACAATTTACCGTGTGTCGTGGTTGCCGGATGAGTAATCGTGGATTTGACATCACCCAGATTACCTGTGATCGAGATAAACTGAGTATTATCGATGACCGTCCAAGCGCCTTCACGACCGCCTTTCACTTCAAAAGAAACAATACCACCAAAACCGGTCTGCTGTTTCACTGCCAGTTCATGACCCACATGCTCAGGCAGACCTGCATAATAAACTTTCTCTACTTTCGGATGCTGTTTCAAAAATTCAGCCAGTTGCTGTGCACTTGCTGAATGTTCACGCATGCGCAAACGCAGAGTTTCCAAGCCTTTCAGGAAAACCCAGGCATTGAATGGGCTCATTGACGGGCCAGTAGTACGCACATAACCGAAGATTTCCTCAAGCAGCTTGTGATTACCGACGACAGCACCACCTAGCGCACGGCCTTGGCCATCCAGATATTTAGTCGCAGAATACACCACCAGATCTGCACCAAATTTGAGGGGTTGTTGTAACACTGGTGTACAGAAGCTGTTATCAATCGCCAGTAAAGCATCATTGGCATGCGCAATATCGGCAAGCGCCTGAATATCTGCCACTTCTGCCAACGGATTCGAGGGAGATTCAACAAATAGAAGTTTGGTTTCAGGCTTGATGGCATTTTTCCATGCATCCAGGTCGCTCAAGTCAACAAAATCAACGCTGACGCCAAATTTTGCGACATATTTTTCAAACATGGAAACAGTAGAGCCAAAGACTGCACGTGAACAAATCACATGATCGCCCGCTTTTAAAAATGCCATCGCAACTGCCATAATAGCCGCCATACCAGAACTGGTGGCTACGGCGCGCTCTGCACCTTCAAGTGCAGCCAGTCGCTTTTCAAACATGGCAACAGTAGGATTGGTAAAGCGAGAATAGATATTGCCCGGTTCCTGGCCTGAGAATTTTGCTGCGGCTTCAGCAGCATTTTCATAAACAAAGGACGATGTTAGAAAAATCGGTTCACCATGTTCACCTTCAAAACTGCGGGTATGACCGGTACGAATGGCTAAAGTTTCTAATTGGTAAGAAATATCGTCTTGCTGGCTCATCGCTTTACCTCAGCCCTCAGGCTGCCTTTTGTAAAAAATTGCCAACATTTTGAGCGCCTAAGCTATTTCAGGTCAAGGCATAATAAGCGAATATTGCCTAGACTTCGATCAATCCTCCCGCGGATACGGATATTTTATTTACATGATTCAGTTAAAACAAAACTTTCAGCGCCAGCAAAAAAAATTGAAACACCTGAGTACCCGGATATTTAATGCCTCCTCGCTCATTCTGTCTCAAAAAAACCCGTTTGAATATATTGCCGACACCAAGTTTTGCAAGATTCGCTATTACGCTTCACCCGAAAAAAAATACAAGGAACCGCTGGTGTTCATTGCACCCTTGGCGATTAATATGGATATCTATGATCTGTATCCTTATCGTTCGCTGGTCAAGCATTTCCAGCATAGCGGGTTTGATGTCTATCTGGTGGAATGGAAATGTTTTAACTTTAAACATCGCCACCTGAATTTTTTATCATTTATCGATGCTGCCATTCCTCAATCTATTGAAACTATCTGCAACCATTCTGGTAGTCAGTTCATTTCCCTACACGGCTGGAGTATGGCTGGCGTGTTTGTCACGCTCTATACCGCCTTGCATTCGCCTGAACATGTCAAGAATCTGATCGTGGTTGGCAGCCCGATTGACAGCTATGCTTCAGGACGTGTTGGCAAACTGTTTTCTACAACCAATAAACTGATTTCTAAAAATAAAAATCTAAAACAGGCCATTCATCAAGGGCTGATTCCGAAACAGTATATTCATACACCGGGTATTTTAAATGCCTTGGGTTTCAAATTACTTGACCCGATCGGCTGGTTCAAAAGCCAAAAGCGGTTTTTGCTGAATCTGGATCAGGCCAAAGATGTCTATGAACATGCGACCATGGGAAACTTCCTGAATAAGATGATTGATTATCCGGGCGGGATTAATCAGGACATGATGCTGCATTTATGGCTACAAAATCCTTTAAAGCAAGGCTCTATTACTTTAAATGGACGTACCGTTGACCTTAAAAATATTAGCTGCTCCCTATTGGTGGGTGCCGGTCAATTCGACCAGATTGTCACAGAACAGTCAGCTAAGCCTTTGATAGAATTGACAAGTAGCCCAGATAAGACGTTTACTCTTATTCCAGGTGGCCATTTAGGGCTGATGTCCAACCAGAAAACAGCAAATATATTCTGGCCAAAAATGACGACCTGGTTGGCGCAACGCTCGAAACGTCTTGATGCTTAACGTAGATTTCCGCATCAGCAAACACATTAAAACTTAGCAATATATTTAAACATTTTCAGAGGGTACAGCATGATTCAGTCAGTAGCATTTATTGGCTTAGGTGCAATGGGTTATCGTATGGCAGCACATTTGCCCAAGCATTTTGATACGGTCTACGTCTGGAACCGCAACTTTAACAAGGCAGAGCAACATGCTGCTGAATATGGCACCCAGGCCGTAACACTGGAACAAGCCGCACAGGCAGATGTGATTTTTTCCTGCCTGCCCACCAGTGCCGATGTAGAACAACTTCTGGAAAATTTGTCGCTTAAATCGGGTTCAGTCTGGGTCGACTGCACCAGTGGTGTACCAGATTCCGCGCAAAAACTGGCAGCCCACCTGGCTGGACGTGGGGTGATCTTTCTGGATGCCCCCGTGAGCGGCCAAACCATGGGTGCTGAAAATGGCACTTTAACGGTGATGGTGGGCGGCAATGCACAGGGTTATGAAAAAGCCCTTCCTGCAATGCAGGCTTTTGGCAAGCTGATCAAGCATGTGGGTGAATCTGGCGCAGGCTTTGCAGTCAAAGCCGTAAATAATATGTTAATGGCTGTAAACCTGTGTGCCGTCGCAGAAGGCTTTACTACCCTGAAAGCGCATGGGGTAAACCTGCATGAGGCACTAGACTGTATTAATGCTTCAAGTGGTAAAAGTATGGTGACCGAAACAGTATTGCCACAGCGTATTTTAAATCGAAGCTTTCCTTTAACCTTTGCCCTGCCACTCTTGGCCAAAGATACCGGGATTGCAATCGACCTCGCGCGTGCAGCCAAACTTTCTGCACCTGTGTTATCTTTATTAACCCAGAATCTGATTCAGGCAGCCAGCGACCTGTCGGATAAAAACAGTGATTTTTCCAGTGCTGTGAAAATGTATGAATCATGGAGTAATATTACCATCGAGTAATATCTCGCCATTGAATAATGATAATGAAACCTCATATTGTGACTGGTAGGCAGGCACATATAGTGGATAACCCAGAGGAAACTCGCATGAAGAAATTTTCTGTTGCAGCATTGATTGGCATCGCAACTATGTTCGGGGCTTCGACATCGGTTTTTGCATCTGAACAAGAGTGCAAAAAATTAAAAAATGATCACGATGTGATTTATGCATCTAAAGGTTTCTGTTTCAAAGACCCTGAAGCAAAAGCCAAGTTCGGTAATGACAACTGCTATACAACCAAGCCAAAATTCTCGGAAAAAGAGCAACAACGTCTTGACGCGATCAAAGATCGTCAGAAAGAATTGAACTGTAAATAATTCAGTTTAATGACGCTCAAGGAATGTACTTATGACTTACGATGATCAGAATATTTTTGCACGAATTCTACGCGGTGAACTTCCTGCGATTAAAGTGTATGAAGACGACCAGGTTCTTGCATTTATGGACATCATGCCTCAGGCAGAAGGTCATACACTGGTTGTTCCAAAAACTCCGGCAATCACTTTACTGGACTTACCGCCTGAAGCTGCAGCCTATACGATTCAAATCATACAGAAAGTTGCAAAAGCCATTGAAAAAGGTTTGGGGGTAGATGGTATTGTTCTGATGCAATTATCAGGTGCCGCAGCGGGTCAGACCGTTCCACACGTACATTTCCATCTGGTTCCTACCTCTTTGCACAATCTGGGCAAACATGCTGCACAGATGGGCGATCAGAAAAAAATTAAAGCATTGGCCGAAAAAATAAAAGCAGCACTTTAAGCTATTTTTAACATCTAAAAATGGAGCTTCGGCTCCATTTTTTATATCTGATGTATTTCACTCTGGGTTGTTTTTAATTTTTATAACATCTCCATCAACTTATCTGTATGTGGATCAATGCCTTCTATCCCACTCACACTCCTTTAAAAAATAAAGCAATGATTGTGTTTAATATTTTTGAAATATTCCCTTAATCATATTGACTTATTTGTAATGAATACTTGGCACCAATAGAGCAGTAGATGTTTCAAAACGATACTGAAACTTGTTTTTAAGACGATGAATAAAAAAGTCTTTATTGGAGCAACACATGAAAAAAACGTTATCTGCATTAGCAATCGGGGCAACAATTTTAACACCTGTCATGGCAGCTGCTGCTGACGTTAAAATATATGGTCGCGCACACGTTTCTTTAGATTATCTGGATGATGGTGCAGATTATAACGAAGTCGGGCTTTCCTCAAACTCATCGCGCCTGGGCTTTAAAGCTGAACAAAAATTAGAAAATGGCATGACCGTATTCGGTCAAATCGAACAGGAAATTAACTTTGCAAGTGGTTCTGCAAACGATGATGTTGAATTTGCGACTCGCGATACTTTCGTAGGTTTAAAGGGTGATTTCGGTCAAGCACGTATCGGTCGCTTTGACAGCCCATTTAAAGCAGCACGTGCCCCGGTCAATTTCTTTGGCGATATGGTCGGCGATGTTCGTAACGTCACACGTGTAGGCAACCTGCGTTTTGATGAACGTAATGCCAACACGATTGAATATAAATCACCAAAATTTGCTAGCGGCTTTAACGTATTAGGTGCACTTTCCTTACATGAAACAAATAGCCCGGATGCAACTAAAGATGGCGAAAAGAACAAAGATAAAGCATATGACCTCGCTTTAACCTATAAGGAAGGTAAAGTTGATTTCGCTGCTGCCTATGAACACTACGAAGAAGAAGCTGCTCGTGGCGAGCGCGATGGCTTCCGTATTGCCGGCGCCTACAAAATCACACCTGAGTTCAATCTGGGTGGTTTATACCAATTCCTTCAACACGATAATTCTGAAGAAAATCCGGATGCACAGGTATTTGGTATAGCGGGTGAATATAAATTTGCAGCAAAAACCTCATTGCGTGGTGAGGTATTTCACCGTGATGTCGATGCAGATGATGCGAATGCAACTTTACTTGCAATCGGGCTTGAGCACCTTTTAGATCCAACTGTCCGTATTTATGGCAATGTTGCGACTGTACTGAATGATGAAAACTCAAGCCTTAGCCCTTGGGCACAAGGTCGCAGCAATGCTGTAGCTGGCGCACGTGGTGAAAACAGTTTGGGACTTTCTTTAGGGATGCGTTACGACTTCTAGATCCCACCTGCCTCATCAAGCCGAACAAGAACATGTTTCCAGCATGTTCTTTTTTGTGCGTCTTATTGGAATAAAAATTATGAGAAAGATTATGACACTAATATCCGGCCTATATAAAACCAACTTAAATAGTTTGATTAATTTATCCCAATATTTTAAATCCAAGCATTTTAATCTGATTAAAAAATATAAAACCATATTAATCCCACTAAAACAATCTACATTAAAATATATAAATATAAGCATTTTAGTCGGGTATATAATAAGCTAATGTTACAGAAAATAATCAATCTTAATTAGAATAATTATCAAGCTAGAATAAAAATATTACCATTAAATTCAATATTTTATAAATATATATTTATTTAAACTGTTTCACCTATTTCTTTTTTAGTTACAATAGATTAATAATATGCAACAAGTCATAAAACAGGCTTATTCGAATGAGCTTAGTTCGCAAAAATCTAAACCAAAAAGTGGTTAGAGAAATAACTGCTATTTTAATTATCAAAGTTATTCTTTTGCTGATAATTAAAAGTATCTGGTTTGACGCACCTACTATTCCTAAAAATTTTGACAACCAAGTCGCCGAGCATATTGCCGGCAATTCTTCCCAAATCCAGGAGACACGTTGATGATTTCTGAAAGCGTGGTCGATCTCTCGCGGTTCCAGTTTGCCATGACCGCGATGTATCACTTTATTTTTGTACCACTCACTTTAGGTCTAGCATTTCTGCTTGCCATTATGGAAACCACCTATGTGATTTCCGGCAAAGAAATCTATAAAGACATGACCAAGTTCTGGGGAAAGCTGTTTGGTATTAACTTTGCATTAGGAGTAACCACCGGCCTGACCATGGAGTTCCAGTTCGGAACCAACTGGGCTTATTACTCGCATTATGTCGGTGATATTTTTGGAGCACCGCTTGCGATTGAAGGCTTGATGGCCTTCTTCCTTGAATCGACCTTTATTGGCTTATTCTTCTTTGGCTGGGATCGTCTGTCTAAAGTACAGCATCTGATAGTAACCTGGCTGGTAGCTTTAGGTTCGAACATGTCTGCGCTATGGATTCTGATCGCCAATGGCTGGATGCAAAACCCGGTCGGCTCTGTATTCAATTATGAAACCATGCGTATGGAAATGGTAGACTTTGCTGCACTGATCTTTAATCCGGTCGCTCAGGTTAAATTCGTACATACAGTGTCTGCCGGTTATGTCACAGGTGCTATTTTCGTACTGGCGATTTCAAGCTTCTATATGCTGAAAAAACGTGACCTGCCGTTTGCACGCCGTTCTTTTGCGATTGCAGCCATCTTCGGGCTTGCTTCTACACTTTCAGTGATTTTACTAGGTGATGAATCGGGTTATGAGCTGGGTGATGTCCAAAAAACCAAACTGGCTGCGATTGAAGCAGAATGGGATACGCATCCTGCACCAGCAGCATTTACTTTATTTGGTATTCCAAATGAAGAAACGCAAACTACCGATTATGCAATCAGAATTCCTTATGTGATGGGCTTGATTGCCACCCGTTCCACAACTGAACAAGTGACCGGTATTAAAGATCTGATTACTCAGCACGAACAGCGTATCCGTAACGGTATGGTTGCATATGAACAGTTAGAACTGTTACGTGCAGGAGACAAATCACCTGAACTTAAAGCAGCCTTTGATGAATCACAAAAAGACCTCGGCTATGGTCTGCTGCTGAAAAAATACACGCCAAATGTAGTCGATGCGACTGAAGAGCAAATCAAATCTGCTGCTGCAGATACGATTCCGCATGTACCAAGCCTGTTCTGGGCATTCCGTGCCATGGTGGGTTCTGGCTTCCTGATGCTGCTTCTATTCATTCTGGCAACGTTTGCAGTAGCAAAACGTAATGCTGAAAACAAGCCATGGTTATTGAAATTTGCCTTATTTGCGCTTCCTTTACCTTGGATTGCAGCACAAACCGGCTGGTATGTCGCAGAAGTAGGCCGTCAACCATGGACCATTGGTGAAGTATTGCCGACTCATCTTTCAGCATCCAGCTTAAGCACAGGTGATGTTTGGGGTTCAATCCTGGCACTGGCAGCGTTCTATACAGTATTGCTGATCATTGAGATGTATCTGATGATCAAGTTCTCACGTCTTGGCCCAAGCTCACTGCATACGGGTAAATACCATTTCGAAAAACCTAATTCTCAAGTAACAGCCGAGCAAGAAGACGCAGTTCTTCCAGAAGGCGCAACTGGCGAGGTTCAATCATGATTGAATACGAACTGCTCAAAATTATCTGGTGGGTATTGGTCGGTGTCTTGCTGATTGGCTTTGCCCTCACCGATGGCTTCGATATGGGTGCTATGGCGATCATGCCATTTGTGGGCAAAAATGATAGCGAGCGCCGTGCCGCAATCAATACCATTGCCCCGCACTGGGACGGCAACCAGGTCTGGTTCATTACAGCCGGTGGTGCTTTATTCGCTGCCTGGCCAATGGTCTATGCAACCGCCTTCTCCGGCATGTACTGGGCACTGTTGCTGGTACTGTTTGCCCTGTTCCTGCGCCCGGTCGGATTTGACTATCGCTCAAAACTGAAAAATACCAAATGGCGCAATTCTTGGGACTGGGGTTTGGCCATTGGTGGCGCTGTTCCGGCACTGGTCTTTGGTGTTGCGTTCGGTAATATGTTCCTGGGTGTACCTTTTACCCTGGATGAAACAGTACGCTCTACCTATACCGGCAGTTTCTTTGCCCTGCTGAATCCATTTGCAATTGTGTGCGGTCTGGTCAGTTTATCAATGCTATGTGCACATGGTGGTGCATGGCTGATGCTGCGTACAGATGGTGAGCTACGTCAGCGTTCTGCAAAAGCAACGCAAATCATGGGCTTGATTTTCCTGGCAACCTTCCTGGCTGCGGGTGCATGGTTGTACTTTGGTGGCATTCAAGGTTATACACTGGTTACTCCTTTTGATACCAATGGTGTTGCCAATCCGCTCGCTAAAGAAGTACTGACCAATGCCAACCCTGGCTGGATGAACAACTACTCGACTTATCCAATTACGATGGCAGCTCCGATTGCCGGCATTTTGGGTGGTTTAATTATTGTGCTGGCAGCAGGTAAAAACAAAGCTGGCTTGAGCTTCCTGGGTTCATCTCTGGCAGTCGTCGGTGCAATTCTAACTGCCGGTTTTGCCCTGTTCCCGTTCTTGATGCCATCCAGCTTGAATCCTACAGTGAGTCTGACCATGTGGGATGCAGTATCCAGCAAAAATACCTTAACAGTGATGACTATTGCTGCCTGTATCTTTGTTCCTATCATCCTGGCATACACTACCTGGTGTTATTACAAGATGTGGGGCGTGATTACCAACAAACACATTGAAGATAATTCACACAGCCTGTACTAAGGCTGTGTTCTAAGGAGACAAAATTATGTGGTATTTTGCCTGGACTCTAGGAGTACTTATGGCGTGTTTTGCCAGTGTGATTGCTGCAATTTACATGGAACAACACCAAGACTTGGACGAGGAATAAAACATGACCGAAGCTGCGCTTGAAAAAACCGTTGTAGACAAGAAACCAAACAAATTTGCGATGATGATTTCCTGCCTGCTGGCTTTTCCTCTCGCAGCAGTGTTATTGGTTCATCCCTCTGCAATGCTGGATGCCAACGGTGAATATAGCCATAGTGCCATGATGTATATCATGATTGGTATTTCTGGAGGCTTTGTCCATGGCGTAGGCTTTGTGCCCCGCCACTGGTTCTGGAAATGGCTATTTAGTCCGTTTTTGGCCTGGCCACTAATGCTGTGGGGTTATTACACTTGGTTTTTCAACTAAGAATCGTATAAAAAAGCACGCTTCGGCGTGCTTTTTTAGCTCCATACTTTTATATATATTTGGTTTTAACTATGCTTCACTCAAATTTTCAAAATAATATCAACAAGAACATTTAGCAAAAAAGTCACTAAGACACGCAGTAAATATTATGCTGAATTTCAAGCAGACGGGCTACTGATTTTTAGATTATTATTCACCCAATAAATATGAAAAACAACCATTAAAAAACCTTTACATAAAAACCTTATGCGCTTATATTTTAAGCAAATAAAATGGTAATTTTATTTAAAAATAGAGATATACAACTTAAATTTCGATGCCAATGGTTATGTCTTTATCATACATTTTTAAAAAATTAAAGAGGGATAGGTCTTGACTAAATTACATCCAGAATTCGTAAAGTTTTTATCGATATGTATTAGCTTCTTTATTATGGTCAATTCTATGTTCTATTTTTCATCTGAAATGAGAAGAGGTGAAGAATTTGGCATTTCATTCGTTATTCTCATTGCTATTTTAACTGTATTACTTGCACCACTTTTCTGGCTATACATTAAAAATTCAAAAAATAATCAACGATCTTAATTTTTCAATTCAGAAGAATTTTTTACAACAAAAAGTATCAGCAATCCTCTCAGTTACAATAAAAAAAAGCTCTCAAATTAGGTCTTTATTTATACATATTTTGCCAAAATTCTCATTCCCTCAAAATAAAATTATTTTTCATCATTCAAAGCATGTATAGCATATTTTAGCCATAAAAAAAGCTGACCTAAGCCAGCTTAATAAGTGTATGTCATTTAACGATGAGTATGAATCGACATCACAATACCCATCCCGGCCAGCATGGAAATCACCGCTGTTCCACCATAACTCATCAGCGGCAATGGATCTCCGGTCACAGGTAAAATCCCACTCACCATGCCTGAGTTTAAAAATACAAAGAAGAAGAAGGTCAGTCCAATAGCTCCGGCATATAAACGACCAAAATTATGAAAGCTGTTTAAACCAATGATCAAACAGCGAATTATAATGGCAGTAAATAAACTGAACAGCAGAAAAACACCGATAAAACCGAATTCTTCGGCATAGGTCGACATAATAAAGTCGGTATGATGTTCAGGCAAATAACCCAAATGCGATTGTGTACCCTCAGTATAGCCTTTGCCTGTGGAACCACCTGAACCAATGGCAATTTTGGACTGGATAATATTCCAGCCAGCACCCAAGGCATCTGACTCCGGATCAAACAGTGTGGTAATACGTTTCTTTTGATATTCTTGTAGCACGAACATCCATGCAACGGGTGCTGCCACAGCCACTGCCGCCGCTGCACCAACAATCAGACGCCACGACATCCCACTTAAAAATAAAACAAAAATACCCGGAATTACCAAACCAATATTCAGGTCAGGCTGAAGAGCAACCAGAACAAATGGTATGCCCAGTAAAATTAATGCACCGACAATATGCACAAATTTGGGAGGAAACGGCTTACGTGCAAAATACCAGGCCATCGTCAAAGGCATGGCAAATTTCATCACCTCACTCGGTTGCATACTCCCAATACCAGGCAAAGTAATCCAACGCGTTGCACCTAAACGTTTTTCACCAATTACAAACACCAGGAGCAGCATGAATATGCCAAAGGCATACAGGTATGGACTGATCGCCTGATAGACTTTCGGTGGAACCTGCGCACAGATAAACAGCAGCACAAAACCAATCCCGAAACTGATCGCCTGACGAACGACCATCCCGGAGTCTTCGGAGGTCGCGCTATACACCACCATTAAACCCAGGATTGCATTGAGAACCAGAAAGCACAATAACCATGGATCAAGGTGCAACTTGGTCCATCGAGATGAATCTTGCGGGTTAATACTACGTCCATCACGCAAAGAATGACGTAAAAACCGATACTGCTGTGAAGGTATCATTGGCCAGAAGGTGAAAAAGAATGATGGCAAAATTATAAGTGAAAGCTATAGAGAATAGATCGCTATAGCCAGATTTATTCTGCTTTTATTTAAATTTTATTCGAATATATTTTTAAGCCTGAGCTTGTAAAATCAGCTTGGCGAGTTCCAGATCATCCGGATAGGTAATTTTAATATTATCAGAACGCCCTTGAACCACACTCACCAGCTCACCGATATGTTCCAGTGCACTGGCTTCATCGGTAATCATAGCACCATCCTGCTGCAAGGCCTGCTCAATCGCCCGTGTTAATGTTCCCAGCTTAGCCATTTGTGGTGTTTGCGCCTGCCATAGCATTGAGCGATCCACCGTTTCCTGAATATCAAAACCGGTGACTACACGCTTAAGTGTATCTCGTACCGGAATCGCAAGAATCGCAGCATGATCCTGTGTAATTGCGGTACTTACCAACTGTTGCAGACAATCGAGACTGACACAGGGACGTGCTGCATCATGGACCAGCACCCAGTCATCTTCAGAAGCCATTTTAGATAAATACGTGAGTGCATTCAGCACCGAATTTACCCGCTCTGCACCGCCCAGACAAAAATGGGCTTTCTCCAGACCGGAAAATGGCAGGGTTTTCGCCACATGATCCTGCTCATTAATCACCAGCACATAACCCGTCAAAGGCAATTGATTCAGACGCGAAACGGTATGTTCAAGAACAGTTCGCTCTTGAATCATCTGATATTGTTTCAGTTCTGTTTTGGAGAAACGGCTACCGGAACCTGCAGCTGGAAGAATGACCCAAAGCTTAGGGTGTGGTTGGCGCGTCAGCTGACTCATTGGTTCGCAGGTCTACATTCGAATTGGGATTAAGATAGATCGGTTTATATTGAGTACTGATCGTGCTCATTTGAATAAAAGTTTCACGCGGCTTAATCAGGCCAAGATCTAAACGTGCATGTTCTTCGATGGCTTCAATACCATTCTTCAAATCATAAACTTCCGCTGCCAGAACGCGATTACGTTCTTTCAGGTCATTATTCAATTCCATTTGTTGCTGGATTTTCTGGGTCAGTTGCTGATGCTCATGATAACCACCTTCACCAAACCAGTATAAATATTGAAACCCTGCGATCAAAATGATCGCAAGGCCCAACAGTACTTTACTCGCAGTCGAGTCGAATACATCTAAAATTGACATAAGTTGCTTAGTTCAAACCTTTGAACTCAGCTTTACCGCGATATGCAGCATGAGTCAATTCTTCAATACGAAGTAATTGATTATATTTCGCTACACGGTCAGAACGGCAAAGTGAACCAGTCTTGATTTGACCCGCTGCTGTACCTACTGCCAGATCAGCAATCGTTGAGTCTTCAGTTTCGCCTGAACGGTGTGAAATCACAGTAGAGTAACCATTTTCTTTCGCAAGATAGATCGCATCTAAAGTTTCAGTCAAGGTACCGATCTGGTTGTATTTGATCAGAATCGAGTTACCAACTTTCTCATTGATACCACGTTGCAGGATTTTAGGGTTGGTCACGAACAAGTCATCACCCACTAACTGGATCTTGTCGCCAAGAATAGAAGTCAGGTAAGACCAACCTTCCCAGTCAGATTCATCCAAACCATCTTCAATCGAGATAATTGGGTACTGGTTTACCAGACCTGCAAGGTAGTCAGAGAACTGGTTGCTTGTGAACGCTTTATTGCCTTCGCCAGCAAGAATATATTGACCATCTTTGTAGAATTCTGAAGATGCACAGTCAAGTGCAAGCATGATGTCAGAACCAGCTTTGTAACCAGTTTGTCCAATCGCTTCAAGAATAACCGTGATTGCTTCTTCGTTAGAACGAAGGTTTGGCGCAAAACCACCTTCATCACCAACTGCAGTGTTTAAACCTTTTTTGTTTAAAACTGATTTTAGAGAATGGAAAATTTCAGCACCCGCACGTAGCGCTTCAGAGAATGAAGTGAAGCCCACTGGCTCAATCATGAACTCTTGAATATCAACGTTGTTGTCTGCATGTGAACCACCATTGATGATGTTCATCATTGGTACAGGCATCGTCAAAATTGAGTTGTTGCGAAGGTTGGCAATATATTGGAACAAAGGAATTTTTTGTTCTTCAGCTGCAGCACGTGCAGCAGCCAAAGACACGGCCAAAGTTGCGTTTGCACCCAGTTTTTCTTTGTTTTCAGTACCGTCAAGCGCGATCATCGTGTTATCGATGTCTTTTTGCTCGAATACTGATTTACCGATTAAAGCGTCACGGATTAAGGTATTTACGTTATTTACCGCAGTTTTAACACCTTTACCTAAGTAACGTGTTTTATCGCCATCACGAAGTTCTAAAGCTTCACGAGAACCAGTTGAAGCACCAGATGGTGCACATGCACGGCCAACTACGCCAGATGCTAAGATTACGTCTGCTTCGATGGTAGGGTTACCACGAGAGTCCAAAATTTCACGTGCACGAATGTCAACGATTTGGCTCATGAACTATTCCTCAGTTGATTAATATGAGCTGCCTTTACAGCAGCGCAAGAGTGATAAACTCAGTGTGTATCTAACTTTTCGAAACCTTTGACCAAGGTATCCAATTCTTTTAGCTGTGCCAAGAAAGGCTCAAGCTGAGACATGCGTAGCGCACATGGACCATCACACTTGGCCTTTTCCGGATCTGGATGTGCTTCTAGGAACAGACCTGCAAGACCTGTTGCCATACCTGCACGCGCCAATGTCGCGATCTGGGCACGACGACCGCCAGCAGAATCTGCACGGCCACCTGGGGTTTGTAAGGCATGAGTCACATCAAAAAACACTGGCACATTCATTTCTTTCATGATGTCGAAGCCCAGCATGTCTACAACAAGATTGTTATAACCAAATGCTGAACCGCGCTCACAAAGAATCAGTTTGTCATTTCCAGCTTCCAGACACTTATGCAAAATATGACGCATTTCGTGTGGCGCAAGGAATTGTGCTTTTTTGATGTTGATGATGGCATCCGTTTTTGCTATGGATTCTACAAGATCCGTCTGACGGCTCAAGAAAGCCGGCAATTGAATAATGTCTGCTACTTCTGCAACAGGAGCCGCCTGATACGGCTCATGCACATCGGTAATGATCGGCACATTAAAGTGTTTTTTAATGTCCGCTAACCACTCGAGACCTTTTTCCAGGCCTGGACCACGGAAAGATTTCAGGCTTGAACGGTTGGCTTTATCAAAACTCGCCTTGAACACGTAAGGAATGTCCAAACGTGTACAGATATCGACATAGGTCTCTGCGATTTCAAAAGCCAGGTCTTTAGATTCAAGTACATTCATTCCGCCGAATAATACAAATGGCAAATGATTTGCCATTTGTATATCGCCCAAACGTACAATTTCTTGTGGTTTTAATTGCGACATTTAAACTTCCCTAATTGTGTCCTACACACCGATTATTTGGTTTTTTGGTACTGTTCTTTCGCAGCAGCAATGAAACTTGCAAACAACGGGTGACCCTCACGTGGCGAGCTGGTAAATTCCGGGTGGAATTGTACTGCAATAAACCAAGGATGTGCAGGAATTTCAACAGTTTCTACCAAATGCTGTACTGGAGAATAACCAGAAATCTTCATGCCTTTTTCTTCCAGCACTGGGATATAACGGTTGTTCATCTCGTAACGGTGACGATGACGCTCGATGATTTCTTCAGAACCATAAACTTCTGCAGTTTTAGTGCCTGCAACCAGTTCAGATTTTTGCGCGCCTAAACGCATCGTGCCACCCAAATCAGAGTCAGCAGAACGTTGCTGAACTTCACCGCGTTCATCTAGCCATTCAGTAATCAAACCAATCAATGGAGACTTGGTAGAACGGTTAAACTCAGTCGAGGTCGCATCTTCAATACCGGCAACATTACGTGCGTATTCGATTACAGCCAACTGCATACCCAAGCAAATACCGAGGAACGGCACACCGTTTTCACGAGCGAATTGAATCGCCTTCATTTTGCCTTCAGTACCGCGCTCACCGAAACCGCCTGGCACCAGAATCGCATCCGCATCTTTCAATACTTCATTGACGTCCTGGCTTTCAAGTTCTTCAGCGTTTACGTAGTCAATCTGAACTTTCACACGGTTTTGAATGCCCGCATGTAGAAGTGCTTCGTTTACAGATTTATATGCATCTGGAAGTTCAACGTATTTACCGACCATCGCTACACGTACTGTGTATGCAGGGTTCAGTAAAGCTTCTACCACGTTATCCCAATCGGTTAAATCAGCTTCAGGAAGCTCATAGCCAAAACGTTCACAGATTAAATCGTCAACATTTTGTTCGTAGAAAGTACGTGGAATCTGGTAGATCGAACGTGCATCTTTACATACCACAACGGCACGTGCTTCAACGTTGGTAAATAATGCAATCTTACGGATAGTATCTGCATCTACATCGTACTCGGTACGGCAGATGAGAATGTCTGGCTGAATACCAATCGACAGAAGTTCTTTAACAGAGTGCTGTGTTGGTTTGGTTTTTAATTCTGCTGCAGACTTAATGTATGGGAGTAACGTTAAGTGCATAAGCATGGTGCGCTTGTGACCAAGTTCAACCATTAACTGACGTACAGATTCCATGAATGGGAGAGATTCAATGTCACCTACTGTACCGCCGATCTCGACAATCGCAACGTCATAGCCTTCGCCTGCACGCAGGACACGCTCTTTGATATTGTCAGTAATGTGTGGAATAACTTGCACAGTACCACCCAGGTAGTCACCACGGCGTTCTTTGTTGAGAACATCCTGATAAACACGACCTGATGTGAAGTTATTCAGTTTGGTCATTTTCGCACGACGCAAGAAACGTTCGTAGTAACCCAAATCTAAGTCTGTTTCAGCACCATCTTCTGTAACAAAAACTTCACCATGCTGGAATGGGCTCATCGTCCCTGGATCGACATTAATGTATGGATCCATTTTTACCATGGTCACTTTTAAACCACGAGCCTCTAAAAGTGCAGCGACAGAAGCAGCTGAAATACCTTTACCTAGTGATGAAACTACACCACCAGTAACGAAAATAAAATGGGTCATTGGGTTTCTCGTACAATCGAGCCTAAATCGGCCTGCAATGTTGCGCAATTTTACTTTACCTTGTACCTAGAAAGCAAAGTCAATCCGCATCAATTCAAAGAACAATAAACAATTGACTATTCTAACAGCAATTCCGATAAAAAATTACAGTAAGTTCATATGATTTCTATCTTGTAATTTGCTGCTATAATAGTGTATCCCCTCCACACTTTTCTGTTTGATGCAATGATGATGAAGAAACTTTTAATCTGTACCGTAATCTTGACTGGCCTTACATTGACGGCGTGTGTAAAAAAAGAAGCACCAAAAGAAGAAGAGCAAGTAGAAGTTACTCCAGCATCCGAAATCTCGTCTCCGGCACCAGCGCAATTTGAACCGCTTGAGCCTGTAGAAGAAACGACTGTCATTGAAGAAGTACCGCCAACTGTTGAAATTCGACGTGAACAAACTGCAAATACCACGACTGAAATCCGTCGTGAAATTAAAAAACCGGAAGCTACTGAGCCGGCACCAGTGACTGAAACCAGCGAAGAACCTGCTGTAAAACCTACTGCAACGGCACCTGAAACCAGTTCAAATCCAGAAAACAAGTCTGAGGATGATGCGGTTGCCGACGCGATTGCTGCAGCAATGCCAGCACTTAACTAAGTACAATATCTTCATCAAAAAAACCCAGCAGATGCTGGGTTTTTTATTGATATTTTTAAGCGGATACTGCTGCCGGGCCACGAGATAAATGAATCAGGTAATCTGCCATCAGACGAGTGGCCCATGATTCGGTTTGCATCAAGCCTTGATAAAAACCGCAATGACTACCTCTTTTAGTAGTAATTACGACAATATTCGGCATGGCTCTAATTTTATCCTTATGAGGCTCTAAGTTGCGGATATTGCAAATCGGATCATCCTCTGAATTCAAAATCATCAATGGAATTTTGACATTTTCAAAGACGTAAATAGGATTAGTAGCTTGCGTATAACTCACATAGTCTTTAAAACCGGCCAGTTCAAAATAGAGTTGTTCAAACTCAGATAGATCTTTAACCTCCAATAATCGTTTCCAGCTCGGACAGACTTGCCAGGTTTCCTGATAAGGCTGGATAAAACGCTTAATCAGTTTTTTAGTCATGACCTTGCTATAAAATGGATGCACAAAATCGAATCCAGTTTCCATGTTATAGCCTGGACACAAGGCAAACGCGGCTTTTAAAGGTGTTTGTTCTCCTTCTTCGCCCAGATAGCGAACCAGCAAACCCGTACCCGCAGAAGACCCGACACCATAAAGTTCCGACTGAGGAAATTTATCTTGGATATAAAGCAGTTGTTCCCGCAAGTCTTGGGTCGAGCCAAACAGATTTATTTTAGGTACAGGCATTGGCAGATGTGCATGACCACGGCGCAAGCACAAGGCTACCCGCCAACCCGTATATTTATGCAGATCCCGTACCAGTTCCCGCATTGACTCTGGAGAACCGGTAATAGTATGCAATAAAACAATGGTAGGCGTATTTGCAGGAAGATCCAGACCATACCAGGCAATGCCGGTAATCCCACCATCTGACATTTTCAGCTGTTCAAGCAAATCATATCTCAGCTTGATGGTGCGTTTTTTTATCAGATCCAGATACAGAATATGTGCATGTGCATTGGCTAGCCACGGCGTAGGACGGTATTTTTGTTTAAGTTGTGGTAAATATTCAATTAATCCTGAAAAAATACCATTCGGATTGTAATAGAGGGTCGGCTGATCTGCTCCACTGAAGCGGTCCAGATATTCAGTGGAAAGCTGACCCATTTTTTTAAGCAACATTTTCATCTGTCATCCCCTCTAGTATTACTAGCTGTGATTTACAAATTTCATGCCGACTTGATATCAATAATTCGAATTAAGTTTTAGCTTGGAATGACTGCATCCGTTGGCCCATATGTAAGGCTAAAGCTTCTAGTCCGGATTTAGGTCTAATCATGACTTCAAAATCAGTGATCTGACCTTCATCATTAAAATGAATCATGTCAACTCCTTTAAGTTTCTTATCGCCCACTTGAGCGGAAAACTCAAGTACGACATTGTTACCATCTTCACTGAAGAATTCACGGTGATAAGTGAAGTTTTCAAAGACCTGAATTACATTGGTCAGAATAAAAAATACTACCTGTTTTCCAGGATAAGGCTGAAAAGCCACTGGGGAACGAAATACCACATTTTCAGCAAGTAACTCATTCAAAATCGACATATCACGTGTTTCTAACATCTCGTGCCAGCACGCAATGGATTGTCTGGTTGTTTCAATAGACATTTTCACTTCCTTTTTGTTGTTTTTCAATCAAAGTTTAAATACTTCTCGCCTTTAATATAGACAGGATTTCTCCTGAGAAAGTTTTAAAGCACTGCTTTAAAATAAAGTGCAAGAAAAGAAGGTTGAGAAGGGTTTTACTGCATACTCTAAAAGAATAATTTGAATTAAATCCCCCCTCAATCCCCCTTAAAAAAGGGGGACTTCTCCTTCCTTTGGTAAAGGAAGGTCGGGATGAATTAGATCACCGCTGCCAGTTCAGCACCCTGACGGATCGCGCGCTTGGCATCCAGCTCACCCGCTTCTTTCGCTCCACCAATCAGATGCACGTTTTTACCAGCCGCTTTCAGTTCATCAAACATGGCGGTATAAGATTCCTGGCCAGCACAAATAATGACATGATCAACTTCTAGCACCGCAGGTTTGTCATTTACCACTATGTGTAAGCCCTGATCATCAATTTTTTCATAATTGGCGCCCGCAATCATTTTTACATCACGGTGTTTTAAACCTGTACGATGAATCCAGCCTGTGGTTTTACCCAGACTCGCACCCACTGAAGCGGCTGTACGTTGCAATAAATAAATTTCACGCTGCGGTTTTTCTACATGTGCAGCTTTCAAGCCTCCGACGTTTTCATAGTCAGTATCAATGCCCCATTCATCATAGAACTTTTCCGGATTGATGCTGCCACTTTCCCCTTCATGGCTCAGGAACTCGGCTGTATCAAAACCAATACCGCCTGCACCAATAATGGCAACTCGCTGACCCACTGGCTTACGCTCTTTTAGCACGTCCAGATAAGACAGTACTTTTGGATGATCAATGCCTGGAATAGAAAGTTGACGTGGCGTCACTCCGCTTGCCACTACAATTTCATCAAATTTAGACTGAGCCAGTTGTTCCAGACTCGCCTTATGATTCAGCTGCAATTTGATACGTGGCTGTAATTCAATCTGACGCTTGAAGTAGCGCAAGGTTTCATAAAACTCTTCCTTGCCCGGAATGGTTTTGGCGATATTAAACTGTCCACCAATCTGAGCAGCAGCTTCAAATACTGTCACCTGATGACCACGATTTGCAGCATATACCGCAAAACTGAGCCCCGCAGGACCTGCTCCAACCACAGCGATATTTTTTGCCACACTGGTTTCTTTAAAGATTAATTCAGTTTCATAGCACGCACGTGGATTAACCAGACAAGTTGCAATTTTCATCGAGAAAATATGGTCCAGACAGGCCTGATTACAACCAATACAGGTATTGATTTCATCACTACGACCCTGTTCCGCTTTCAGGACAAATTCCGAATCGGCCAGCATTGGACGCGCCATAGAAATCATATCGGCATCACCAGATGCCAATACATATTCAGCCATTTCCGGGGTATTGATACGATTCGAAGTAATTAAAGGAATTTTCACCTGACCTTTCAGTTTACGGGTGACCCAAGTAAAGGCTGCACGCGGCACTTTGGTGGCAATCGTCGGAATGCGTGCTTCATGCCAGCCAATTCCGGTATTGATAATAGTCGCACCGGCTTTTTCAATGGCTTTGGCTAGCTGGATTACTTCTTCCAGGCTTGAACCACCCTCAACCAGATCCAGCATAGAAAGGCGATAAATAATGATAAAATTCTCACCCACCATTTCACGGGTACGGCGTACAATTTCAATCGGGAAACGGATGCGGTTTTCATAACTACCACCCCATTCATCATCACGATGGTTGGTACGCGCTGCAATAAACTCGTTAATCAGGTAGCCTTCCGATCCCATGATTTCTACACCATCGTAACCGGCATATTGGGCCAGCTTGGCACAATTCGCAAAATCATCAATGGTTTGCTGCACTTCGGCAGACGTTAAAGCATGTGGCTTGACTGGATTGATCGGTGCCTGAATCGGTGACGGCGCAACATTTTCGGATTGATAAGAATAACGTCCGGTATGCAGAATCTGCATGGCGATTTTCCCACCTGCCTCATGTACAGCTTGGGTAATGACCTTATGTTTTTCTGCTTCTTCAATCGTGTCGAGTTTGGAGCCGCCTTTAAAGGTGACACCGTGATCATTCGGAGAAATCCCACCGGTGACAATTAAAGCCACCCCACCTTTGGCACGCTCTGCATAAAAAGCTGCCATCCGATCATATCCGCCGGGTGCTTCTTCAAGACCAACGTGCATGGAACCCATCAACACGCGGTTTTTAAGCGTGGTAAAACCAAGGTTCAATGGGGCAAGTAAATTCGGATATTTAGACATTTCAACTCCTGAGCGTGCATGTATGCTGGCTATTGTTTTTACAAACTGGCATTTTGATCCCTCAATCTTCCAGTTTAATGCAACTTGTTGCACTAATTTATATGCCAGAATTGATTTTTATGCAACATGTTGCATAATAATCTCGAGTCATTTTTTTGAGACGTATATGTCTTTAGCGCATGTTTTATTGACCAGCCTGCTTGAAAAACCCAGCACCGGAATTGAACTGGCCCGCCGTTTTGACCGTTCCATGGGTTTTTTCTGGAATGCCACCCATCAGCAGATTTATCGTGAGCTGAATGCCATGCAGCAAAAAGGCTGGATTTCCACCCTGGAAGAGGAAGACTCTACTAGCCGCAAAAAGACTTATCAGGTAGAGCATCTTGGCCGGAAAGAACTGGCCAACTGGATGCTGCAACAAAGTCCACCGGCACAACTGCGCGAAGAACTGATGGTGCGTCTACGTGCCGAAGCGCAGCTTGGCGGCAATAACACCCTACCCGAACTGGAACGCCATCTGAAACTGCATAAAGAAAAACTAAACACCTATCAGCATATTTTTGCTAAAGATTTTGCCCAGGCTGATGAAAATGACCGTACCCTGTATATTCATAAAATGATTCTGCAACTGGGTATTGATCAGGAACTCGGCTGGATTGCCTGGCTGGAACAGGTCATTCCGCGACTACAACAATTTGATACAAAACAATTATAAACACGGAGAAGCACATGCCCTTTTATCGCATGCCCGATGGTGAACAGCTGTTTGTACGTGAATACGGTCAGGGACAACCGGTACTGGTACTTTCGGGGCTCGGTATGCTGAGCTGGCAATGGGCAGCTTTTCTCTATCCGCATCAAAAAAAATTCCGTTTTATTATTCCGGAATGGCGCGGTTTTGGTTCTTCCAGTCGCTGTAAAATCCCGCAAGATCTCGATGCAATCTCTAGTCACTGGCAGGATGTGCGTTCAGTCCTGACCCAGATAAAATTAGAGCAAGTAATCGTCATTGCCTATTCCATGGGTGCCACCACCGCCATGCATGGCTTGCATTATGACCACTTTGCCAGTCAGATTTCTGCTTATTTGCATATCGATCAAACCCCTAAAATTCTGGTTGATGATGCTTGGGCTTTTGGTCTTTTTGGTTCACGTCATGCAGAATTTATTAAGATTTTGCAGCAGATCTCTAATCTACTTACACAATATCAGCAGGTGGAATTAATCCGGGATCTTGACGTTTCGGTACGCAAACAGATCGCGGTATTATGGCTGCGCTTTATTCAGCTACAAAATGAGCAAAAATATAGCTTGAAAGCTTTCCAGCTCATCCTGAATCACCCTCGCCTGCAAAGCTTACTCCTGCCATCTAGCCGGGTGGATTATATGGCGTGGTATATCAATAATTATTTATATCACCATGAAGACTACCGCGAGGCACTGGCTCAGCTCAACTGTCCGGTGACTTTCTTTAGCGGTGTACAATCCAAGCTTTATCCTTTTGAAGGCCAGCGTCTGATTGCGGAAAGCTTAGCTCAGGCCAAGCAGGTAATTTTCAGCAAATCTGGTCATACCCCCTTACTGACTGAACCCCTAAAATTTGCCCGAGAACTTGGCATTTTCTTGAAAGAAAATTCACAATCAAGTACTTCAACAGTTTAAGGTTTCAGGAGACAGAACAATGAAAAAACTGGTGGTCTTTTCAGGTGCGGGCATGAGCGCTGAAAGTGGTATTAACACCTTCCGTGATAGCGATGGCCTATGGGAGCAATATCGTATTGAAGAGGTTGCTACTCCTGAAGCCTGGGCTCACAATCCGGAACTGGTGCAACGTTTTTATAATGCCCGCCGTAAAAATATCCTGGAAGCCCAGCCAAATACCGCACATCAACTCATTGCCGAGCTTGAAGATGACTTTGATGTGCATGTCATTACCCAGAATATTGATGATCTGCATGAACGTGCCGGTAGCAGCAAAGTGATTCATCTACATGGTAATATCCGACTGTCCAAAACTTCAGGCCCGGATGCACAAAGCACGACCGAGTTCTATCCGGTTGAAGGTGCTGAATTAGATTTAAATAAGCACTTCTGTAAAGCAGGCTATCCGCTACGTCCACATGTGGTCTGGTTTGGCGAGGCTGTGCCTGCTTATGCAGAAGCCCAAGACTGTGTACAGGATGCAGATATCTTTGTAGTGATTGGTACCAGTCTACAGGTTTATCCGGTCGCCGGATTAATTCATGAGATTCCTGCGAGCTGTCAGGCCTATTACATCGATCCGAAAGCCGAACAGCAGCACTTGCCTGCACAATTTCACAAGATTTCCCAGAGCGCAACCGCAGGCATGCAAACACTATCTGGTTTAATTAAACCCGGAAATTAAAAGTTTATGCACTGCATTCTCTGATTGACAGTATGCAACAATCAATCTTTAATCAGCTTATCGTTGCAAGAATGGAATTAAACAATGCTGACCGATCTGGATGATTTTTACTGTTTTGCACAGGTGGTAGAACATGGCGGCTTTAGTGCAGCTGAACGTGCGACCGATATTCCCAAATCCAAACTCAGCCGCCGGGTGTTTAATCTGGAAGAACGTCTGGGAGTACGTCTGATTCAGCGCAGTTCGCGTCATTTTGCCGTGACCGATATCGGCATGAATATTTACCGGCATGCTCAGGTTATGCTCAGTGCAGCACAGGCGGCGCATGATCTGGTGGATCACCTGAGTACCGAACCGCGCGGAACCATTAAAGTCAGCCTGCCGGTATCGATTGCCCAGAACGAAATGGCAAAAATTCTGCCGGACTTTCTGAAAAAATATCCTGAAATTAAAGTCCAGATGATGATCACCAATCGCCGGGTGGATATTATCAATGAAGGCTTTGATCTGGCCTTACGGGTTCGTTCCAGCCTGGATGATGACCCGAATCTGGTCATTCGCCAGTTTGAAAAAATTGAACAACACCTGTTTGCCAGTCAGGGTTACTTAAACGAATTTGGTAACTTAAAAACCCCTGAGCAACTGGCTGAACATAAAATCCTGAGTATGGCTGAAGAGCATACAGAACAGTACCTGACCCTACAAAATGAACAGCAGGAACAGAAAAAAATCCGTGTTAGTCCAACGGTCATGGGTTCCGATCTGAATATGCTGGCACAACTGGCAGCATCTGGTTTAGGAGTCACTTTATTGCCAGATAATGTGGTCGAGCAGTATGTCGCAAATGGTCAACTGGTTCGGGTTCTTTCTGACTGGAAAGCACCGCATGGTATTTTCCATGCCGTTTATCCTTCACGTCGTGGCTTGTTGCCCGCAGTCCGGGTCTTTATTGATTATCTGGTCGCTGAATTAAATCATCACTAAATTGCCCACTTTAAAAAAAACCGGACAAAAAATAGCTCATTCTTGGGGAAAAATGAGCTAGAGAAAATTTGACTACAGCATAGTAAACAAAAAAGGAAGCTATATATCTGACCTGTTAGCTTAATCAGAAAGCTTAGCTTAAACCACTGTTTACTGTAGTGTTTCGTATGCTTTCGTCAGCAAGCACGCATAAGCTGTAATTTATGTAAGTGAATTGAGGTTAATCAACCTAATCTGCTCAATACTTTAAATATCTGGATACTCACCGGTGCCTTCAGGCCAAGGAGACAAGACTTCAAATCCGGTTTCGGTCACATACACCATATGTTCCCATTGTGCAGACCATGATTTATCCGTAGTCACCACAGTCCAGCCATCTTTTAGTTCTTTGACGCGGGCTTTGCCCATATTCACCATCGGCTCAATGGTAAAGACCATGCCCGGAACCAGTTTAATGCCTTGGCCTGGCTGCCCATAATGCAGAATGTTTGGCTGCTCATGATACACTTTGCCAATACCATGACCGCAGTATTCACGCACTATTGAATAGCCTTCACGCTGTGCAACCGTTTGAATGGCATAACCAATATCACCCAGGGTCGCGCCTGGCTTCACTGCGTGAATCCCCGCCAACATGGCTTCATAGGTGGTATTTACCAGTCGTTTAGCTTCTGGAGATGGGGTTCCGACATAGTACATTCGGCTGGTATCACCAAAATAACCGTCTTTAATAATGGCGACATCAATATTGATAATATCGCCCTCTTGTAAAACTAATTTCGATGATGGAATACCATGACAGACCACTTCATTCGGTGAAATACAGGTAGTTTTGGTATAACCATAATAGCCAATATTGGCCGGAGTCACTTGCAGGGTATTTACAATAAAATCATGACAGAGATCATCCAGATATTCAGTCGTGACACCTGGCTTGACATGCTCCCCGATCATCGCTAAAACCTCTGCAGCCAAACGCCCAGATATCCGCAGTTTTTCTACATCTTGCTCAGTTTTAAGACTAATCGCTGGAGCGCGCATAAACCTATCCTCACTATGAATCCCTGAATTATAATCCCTTTTTGCGATATATGTCGTAGTTGTGAATTTTCTAAGCATCAATTTTTTGGAAGACAGGGATTTTTTCTGCCGATTATTTACACAAACAATAAGCGATATAATTTGATAGCCACTGGAGAACTTTTATGAATTTAAAATAAATAATATATTTTTTCACGAATTATCAAGCATATATTTCTACCAGGATTTGAATGACCGGTTATTTGATCCGCAAACTTACTAAAATCAAGGCTTCCAGCCTTAAAATAAACTCCAAAAAACTGGATATATACACTAAAATTACTTTCTTTTGGTTAATTAATCTCCCCTTATGACAAGTCTGCGTACCCGGGATATTGTTGCCTTAGGTTTTATGACCTTTGCACTGTTTATTGGTGCAGGCAATATTATCTTCCCACCGATTGTGGCTCAACAAGCCGGTGAACACGTATGGCTCGCTGCTTTAGGTTTCCTTATTACAGCAGTTGGCTTACCTGTGATCACCATTGTTGCGTTGTCTCGCTTTGAAGGTTCCATTCAGGCACTAAGCTCACCTCTGGGCAAAACAGCCAGCATCTTGCTGACTGTGGTGTGTTACTTAGCTGTTGGCCCTTTATTTGCGACCCCACGGACCGCTACCGTTTCTTATGAAATCGGTTTTTCATCTTACTTTGGCAATGAATCTAGCAGCCTGCTCATATACAGCATTATCTATTTTGCTGTAGTGACCGTGGTGTCGTTATATCCAAACAAGATTCTGGATACCGTCGGCTATTTCCTGTCGCCACTTAAAATTATTTCTTTGATAATTTTGGGTGTGGCAGCCGTAATGATTCCTGCCAGCAATCCACCTGCAGCGATCAATAATTACATTACCAGTCCAGTGACTGAAGGCATCGTCAATGGTTATTTAACCATGGATACGTTGGGCGCCTTAGTTTTCGGTATTGTGATTGTCAAAGCCATTACTTCACGTGGTGTGACGGATAAAAAACTGATTACCAAATATGCGGTCAATGCCGGTATTATCTCTGGTATTGGTTTAACTCTGGTGTATTTAAGTCTGTTTAAACTTGGACTTGGTAGCCATGAAATTGCACCAAATGCAGCTAATGGTGCCATTATCCTGCATGCTTATGTACAACATGCATTTGGCGATATGGGTGCTTACTTCCTGTCTGGCATGATTTTTATTGCCTGTATGGTGACTGCAATTGGTCTGACCTGTGCTTGTGCTTCTTATTTCTCCAGTTTGACCAAAATCCCGTACAAGATTTTTGTATTTATTCTGGTAGGCTTCTCGCTGGTGATTTCAAATCTGGGTTTAACCAAACTGATTGCCGTTTCGGT
This sequence comes from Acinetobacter sp. BY419, assembly GCF_019038395.1. Taxonomy (GTDB): domain Bacteria; phylum Pseudomonadota; class Gammaproteobacteria; order Pseudomonadales; family Moraxellaceae; genus Acinetobacter. The sequence continues at coordinate 57,584 of NZ_JAGFXZ010000007.1, read as the reverse complement.
GCCAGTATTAAGTGCGATTTATCCGCCTGCGATTAGTGTGATTATGCTGAGCTTCTGTGCAAGCTTCTTCAAGAAACCATCTCATGTGATTGCCCCAGTGACCCTGGTAGCCTTTATTTTTGGTATTTTTGACGGACTAAAAGTCGCTGGTTTTGAATTGCCTGCATTGCTACAAAACTTACCTTTCGCAGAACAGAATCTGGCCTGGTTTATCCCATCCATGATTGTATTGCTAATTACAGCTGTGATTGACCGTATTAGAAACTAAACTTTCTAGGATGTCTGATAAAAATCGTATTTTTACCCAAAATCGGTTTGAGCGCGATCAATAATTGTCAGGTTTTACCCAAACGGACATTTATTGTTTCTTAAACATGACATCAAATCCGTACTGTAAATCTTGATCCCGAGGCTTTCTATAACATTTGATTTATAGGATAGGATCGCAGTTTAATTATTTTATTTTTTATATAAATATAAACAAAACTTTTAATTTTCTGATTTTAGATACTTATTGTTGCCAACTTATACCAAGTCCCCCTCCGAGCCATACGTAGACTTACATAGTACTGATTAACACTACATAGATTTGGCGTAGAATTTGCATTTTCTATCTGGTCACACTGAATAATGACCGTATCTTGTTTTCGAAACGAGCGGGAGGTGAAATCTTAAAATAAATTCTTTTTTAATCAATTGATTATATAGTTATTCGACTAAAGATGGCCATTTTGACTGTAAAAGCCTGCTAGAGCAGTTGCAAAGGTCTAAATTAAACAGTACAACTGTATATTCAATTCTGACTGATTAAATCTGCTTTAATCTTCAATAACATAAATAAATGGGAGGGATGGAGATGTTATCATTACATTTCAACAAGCAAGTCTTCATTGACGCTCTTAAAGCCAACAATACCAATCTGGTGACATTTGTATGCACCACTTTTGCACTCATGCTGACTTTAACCGTCCATTGTTTAATTCAAGGTAATTTAAAACTTGAATACTTTGGTTATGCACTGATTGTCTCAGCTGCCTTTTTCCTCTGGGCTGCCATAGACCAGAAATACCGATAATCAAATTTTAAATTAGCCCAGATGGATGATTTGGCCAGTCGTCCATCTGGTGAAAAAAGAGTTTTAGTTTTCAATCATTCCAGCATTATTTCAGAATATTTATAAACACAATCATTAAAACAATCCAGCAAATACCCCATAGAGCAAAACCCCCATCCCGCCTAATTCTGCGACAATTAAACCCAGCATCGCTAAAGTTATTAAACTACCAGGCAAATGAAACTTGCCCAGTTGATGGGGTTGTTTAAACTGATTGGTCGTGTCTTGAAGGAAACCATGCAGCATATAAGCTGCAATAGAAAAACTGAAAAATGCAATATTGAGCAGTACGCAAATTAAATTCACGATACCCGGCAACACTGAACAATATGCCAGTACTGCCAGAATTAATGTTGCAGGTGCATAAAGCAGGCTGCTACGATGGGCAATATCCACATAATAATGTGCGCGTGACTGAGGTGATTGACGAATCTGCCAATATTTCCAGACTCCGGTAAACATCCCGATCCATAAAAATATCCCACTAAAAATAATGGCTATTTTAACGGCCAGCTCAAGTTCCATTAGCTGCATAAGTTCATTCCATGTCTATTGTTTTACTGACTTTTAAGTCATGTTTTACCCTAGTTACCCTACCAAAAATCTATACAGTAAGAATTTCATCAGGATTCTAAAATCATAGTGTAACGTATGTCTGAATTTGAAACATTGACTCTACAGTGCCAGGATAGCTATAACTTAAGTGCTCGTTTTTATGCAGCTATTTCTGAATCTGAAAAGCTTCCAGTATTAGTGTGCCCGGCCACCGGTATTACCAAACAGTTTTATCACCAGTTCTGTGCCTGGTTACAGGCTCAGGGCTATGCTGTCATGGTCTTTGATTTTCGGGGGATTGGCGATTCACTGGCAGGTCCGTTGAAAAACTCAAAAGCCAGTATTGTGCAATGGGGTCAACTGGATATTCCGGCCGCAATTGATGCTTTATTAGCACGTACGGATGCAGAAAAAGTGACTTTACTTGGACATAGCGCTGGTGGCCAGCTTTTAGGCATCGTGCCAAATTATCATAAAGTGGCAAAAGTCGTTGCTGTATCTGCTTCAAGCGGACATGTCAAAGGACTCAAAGGCAAAACCAAACTGCTGGCACCGGTCATGTTTAATATCATTTTTCCACTGGCTCGGATCACCAAAGGCTACGGCCCCACTCAAGCGATTGGTATGGGTGAAAACCTGCCTAAAGATGTGGCTAAACAATGGGCGCAATTCTGTAGTAAACCGGGTTATGTCATGAATGCGATCGGTAAAACCGTATTTGAAGATTATCATGCTGAAATTACGTGCCCGATTATCTCCATCTGGTCGTCGGATGATGAAATTGCAACGGCTGCAAACGTAAAAGATTTACTGCGTTTATACCCAAATGCAGACACTCAAATGATTGAGTTAAAGCCTAAAAACCATGATCATAAAGCGATTGGTCATATGTTGATGTTTAAAAAATCACATCAAAACTTGTGGCCGGTGATTGAACAAAAATTGGCAGTTTAAGTCAGATTTAGATAGTTATTTGAAGGCTGCTGTGTTTTAATACTCTCAGTTTGAGATGAGCCTCTTACAGTATATGGGCTTGACCTGTATACGACTAGCCCCTAACCATGGGGCTTTTTATTGCCTGTAATTTCTGAAAAATATTTATAAGAATTTGAATAAATTCCTATATTTAACCAAAAATACTCAGCGTAAACTGAATCATCACCGCATTCACAATATCCACAAAGAAAGCACCTGTTAAAGGAATAATTAGAAACGCTTTATGGGAAGGTCCATAAGTATTGGTTACCGCCTGAATATTGGCAATTGCTGTTGGGGTAGCCCCCAGATTCACCCCGCATTGTCCTGCACAGAGGACTGCCGCATCATAACTCTTACCCATCACTCTAAACGTCACAAAGTACAGATAAAGTGCAAGTACAAGGGTTTGTACAATCAAAATAATCACCAATGCACCGGCTAAATCTGCCAATAACCATAACTGTAATGACATCAATGCCATAGCCAGGAATAAAGACAATGATGCATTTCCAAAAACATCAATACACCGGTCAAATATTTCAATCTTAAGAATATTCTCCAGAAAATTCCGCAAGATCACTCCACACATTAAAGCCCATACAAAAGACGGTAACTCAAACCATTGTCCTTTAGCGATTGCTGTCATGAAATAGGCAAAACTGATACAGATGGCAAACATGCCCAAAGTTTTGACCGCATCATCTGCTGTAATCAGTCGTGTTTTTTCTGGATATTCAAAGGGCGCTGTTTCAGATGAAGGTGGTGCTTCATTACGGCCTGAACTTGGTGGTGCAATTTCTTCTGCCAATTGATAACGACGGATCAGAAACTTGGCTGCTGGCCCACCCATCATACCGCCGATGATCAAACCAAAAGTTGCGCTGGCCATTCCTAAAACAATAGCACCCTGAACACCATACTCCCGCTCAAAGACCATCCCCCATGCGCCGGCTGTACCATGTCCCCCGGTCAAGGTCACTGAACCTGTAATCAGACCAATCAGGGGATCTAAACCTAAAGCCTTGGCCAGGCTGATTCCGACCACATTCTGAACGACGACAAAAGCCACGACACAACCCAAAAATAGCAGCAGCGCTTTGCCACCTTCTTTCAGCTTGACCAGGCTGGCACTGAGTCCTACAGAAGTAAAGAACATCAACATAAATATCTGCTGAATATTGGCATCAAAATTGACTGTAATATTTAACTTTTTAAACAAAATATAAGTAATGAACGCAGCTACGAGTCCCCCGGCAACAGGCTCAGGAATATTATATTGTTTTAGAATGCTGATTTTATTGACCACCAAAAATCCCACCATTAAAACGAAAACAGCCACGATAATGGTCAGAAAAGCATCCAGTTCATAAGTCATATTGAATCCAGCAACAAATTTATCCTTTATTATTCAGTTTTCCGCAATCCGAAGCAGTGGATCAACCCGAGAATTGTTATATATATAACTGTTTTTGTTAAAGCTTTAATAAATTTAAAAGATTTCACAGACTCTTTACATTTATCAGATATATAAATTTGCTTAATTTTAATTTACATAAAACTCTCATATACACAATGCCTCTCACCTTGTCGGTTATCAATGGTATAACTTATTTATATACTTTGGACTACTCGCTTTCTCATGACTGACAATAACTATGTACTGGATCGAATTGATCGCAAAATTCTGAGTGAACTACGTAAGGATGGTCGCCTGAGCGTAACCGAGCTGGCAGAGAAAGTGAGCCTGTCGACTTCTCCCTGCTGGACACGTTTAAAGCGTCTGGAAAATAATAATATTATTGAAGGTTATACAGCTAACATTAATGCCAAAGCATTAGGAATCAATGAACTTTTCTTTATTGAGATTACACTTGAGCGTCATGATGATGAAATTCTCAATGAGTTCAGTGAAGCTTTAGCCAATATGCCTGAAGTGGTCGAAGCTCATTTAGTTACGGGTGATTATGATTATCTGGTCAAAGTTGCTGTTAAAAATTCAGAACATTATGAACGTTTTTTGCGTAAAAACTTATATTCAATGAAAGGTGTACGTCATACCCGTTCGGTCTTTGCTTTACGTCCCTTAAAATTGGCGAACAATACCGACTTACTCATGATTGAATAATCATCAGAAAGAACTATATTATTCCAGTAATTATTGTTGTTATGTCTGCCTACAGCAATAAAATGTACTTATTTAAATACATGCCATTATGTAAATAAATTAATCCCTATAGAGAAGTTTTTAAGTATCTGAATACACCTCACCTTTACTGTTATTAACATATAGTTAAAATAAAATTATTAATTAAAATAAAATCTTAGATAAATAATTTAATCAATTTTAATAAAACTTATTTTAAAGCACCTGCCTTTTTTATTGAGGATATGTTACTAAGGCTAGACTTCAACATTAGGTGTGATCATTATAATCAGGTCAAATAATAATTATTATAATGTGTGGGAGTAAGTCGTCATGGGATTTAAATTAATACCGACATTAGTTTCTGTGGCTATCACACTGATTATCTGGCTTATCATTCCAACACCACAAGAAGTTACAGCAAATGCATGGTTACTCTTCGCCATGTTCATAGGCGTCATTGCAGCCATTATAGGTAAAGCGATGCCTATCGGTGCGATTTCAATTATTGCAATTTCTCTCGTCGCCGTTACACGCGTAACTTCAGAAAACCCCGCTGATGCGATTAAAGATGCGCTCAGTGGCTTTGCTCTTCCACTGATTTGGCTGATTGGGATCTCCATCATGATCTCAAAAGGATTGCAAAAAACAGGTTTGGGGGCTCGGCTAGGTTATTATTTTATTGCCGTCTGGGGCAAAAGAACCATTGGAATCGGATACAGCCTTGCCTTATCAGAACTAATTCTTGCTCCTGTTACTCCCAGTAATACTGCACGTGGCGGTGGGATCATTCACCCGATTGTCCGCTCCATTGCTACCAGTTTTGACTCAGATCCGGCAAAAGGTACGGAAGGTAAAATCGGTAAATATTTAGCCTTGGTTAACTACCATTCTAATCCAATTACTTCTGCAATGTTTATTACTGCGACTGCACCTAACCCTTTAATTGTTCAACTGATTGCGGATGCAACCGACAGTCAGATTTCCCTGAGTTGGACTACATGGGCACTGGCAATGGTTTTACCCGGGATTGTGGCACTCGCCGTCATGCCGCTTGCACTCTATTTCATATACCCTCCGGAAATCAAGAAGACTCCGGATGCCGCGCAATTTGCCAAAGATCGTTTAAAAGAAATGGGACCCATCAGCAGGCACGAAATAATTATGTTGATTGTATTCGGAATTTTATTGGTACTTTGGGCAGGAATTCCGGCCATGATTCTAGGTGATATATGGTCATTAGACCCGACGACCACTGCATTTATTGGATTATCACTTTTACTGCTAACAGGTGTTCTGACTTGGGATGATGTTTTGACCCATAAAAGTGCATGGGACACTATTACATGGTTCGCAGCCTTGGTTATGATGGCAACCTTTCTTAATAAACTGGGGCTGATTGCATGGTTTTCGAGTGCTTTACAAGCAAGCATTGAACAAATGGGTTTAAGCTGGATTCCTGCATCCATGTTTTTACTCTTGTCTTATATGTATGCCCACTATATTTTTGCCAGTACAACGGCACATATTACCGCCATGTTTTCGGCATTTTATATAGCGGGTATTGCGGTAGGTGCCCCCCCAATGTACTTTGCTTTAATGATGGCTGCGGCCTCAAGTATTATGATGACCCTCACCCATTATGCTACCGGAACCTCACCTATTATTTACGGTTCAGGTTATACAACACTCGGTGAATGGTGGAAAGCCGGTTTTGCCATGAGTGTAATCAATATGCTTATTTTTATAGTATTAGGTGGGATTTGGTGGAAAATACTCGGGTATTGGTAAATTTAAAGGATTATGGATATTTACCAGGATCTGGTGAAAGTTACAGTCAGGAACCTGAACACTCTCATGTTTATATGACTAGCCCCTAATCAAGGGGCTTTTTAATATCTGCTATTTAAGAAATTTCATCTCTTAGAATTTTTCTAAATACTTTTGAGCGGATCAAAATTAATTCTCGATGTCATACACCCAGTTTCGCGCCTGTTTATCTGTCGTAGTTTCACATACATAGTAGTCGTGATTCCAAGCATCTGGATGGAAGATTTCTTTTTTATGGTAAGTCACATTTTTAGACTTTTCGACACAGACAAAGCTGTCACCTTGGTCTTTGACTTGGGTTCCGTTGAGGAAACCACCAATACATAAAAATCGGGATTGTTTTGCCATGGTTACATCATCTTTTGATTGGTTTATCAAGGCGTCGATTAAACGACTTATTCATTAAGGTGTAAAGCATCAATATGCTAGCCTATTAAGAAGAAGTAAGAGATAAGATTATTTGGAATATGCTTTCCGAAAAAGTTAAAATAGAAAATATGAAAAAGATAATTAACGATTAAATTATGAAAATATCGCGTTTATGTTGGATATGTAACATTAATATTGCAGATACTGCTGAACATGCTTTAAAGAAAACGGATATTATTCGTGGTTATGGTAAAGCTTCTTATCACAATTTAGGAGAAAAACAACCAATTCATTTTAAAAATGGAAAGGAAACTAAGCTTCAGGGTGCAAACTCTGATGTAATTAAAAATACAAAAGATTTATGCAAGCAATGCAACAATACACTAACGCAACCTTATGATTTTTCATATGATAATTTCATTCAATATGTCATAAATAATTGTGATTTAATTTGTGAAAGACGCTTTATTGATTTTGAAGAAATATATGGAGCTGATTTTCCATCTCAACAAACTAACTTATTCAAATATTTCATAAAGTCTTTTGGTTGTAGAATTTATGCAAATCCAAATTTTGAAGTTCCAATAGATGTAGTTGAAATAATCAAAAATGATTTGAATCACTTTACAACTGGTTTAAAAATCACAATGAGTATAAATAATGAAGTTAAAAATAAATTCGGGAATCAGTGTTTCCATTTTGTAGGAAAGACTGAAATGCATTACTACAATTTAACAGACAACCCGGATCAATTTGGTTTCAGCTTCAGTGAACATATAGGTTGGTTTTTTATCAATTATTATTATCTTATAGATATCAATGAACGAAGTGGCACTGAATGGATTGCTAACCGAAAGGTTTTATTTATAGGTGAATTAGAAGAATTTAATTTTTATTAAATAATTTCAGTTATCAGTTTTGGTATTGGATATATTTTACAATAATATTAATTAAATAAGGGCTGATTAATCAGCCCTTATCTTATACCGCTTATTACTTAATTAACAAAGAATTAAGTCAACTGAGCAGCAGCAATTTTCTTGGTATCAACGTCTTTAGCAGCGTTAGTATATTCGCTCATTTTGTCGAAGCTTAAGTATTGATAGATGTCAGCTGACATGCTGTCAATTTGAGCTGCGTACTGTTGGTATTCTTCTGGAGAAGGTAATTTACCCAATACAGCAGCAACAGAAGCAAGTTCAGCAGAAGCCAAGTAAACGTTAGCACCCTGACCTAGACGGTTCGGGAAGTTACGCGTAGAAGTCGATACACAAGTCGTGTTCGGCGCTACACGTGCTTGGTTACCCATACATAATGAACAACCTGGCATTTCAGTACGCGCGCCAGCTTTACCATAAATGTTGTAGTAACCTTCTTCCATCAACTGATGTTCGTCCATACGCGTAGGTGGAGCAATCCACAAACGAGTTGACAACGCACCACCAGGAACTTTCTCTAACAGTTTACCAGTCGCACGGAAGTGACCGATGTTAGTCATACAAGAACCAACGAATACTTCGTCAATTTTCACGCCTTGAACATCAGAAAGAAGTTTCGCATCATCTGGATCGTTCGGGCAGCAAAGAATAGGTTCTTTGATGTCTGCAAGATCAATTTCATACACTTTCGTGTATTCAGCATCAGCATCAGCTTTAAGAAGCGATGGATTAGCCAACCATTTTTCCATGTTCTCAACACGACGAGCCATAGTACGCGCATCGCCATAACCTTCAGAAATCATCCACTTCAACATGGTGATGTTTGAACGAAGGTATTCAGCAACTTTCTCTTCAGAAAGCGTGATAGAACAACCAGCAGCTGAACGTTCAGCAGAAGCATCAGACAATTCGAATGCTTGCTCAACAGTTAAGTCAGTTTCCATTTCTGTTAAGTCGATCTCAAGGATACGACCAGAGAAGATGTTTTTCTTACCTTTCTTCTCTACAGTCAAGTCGCCTTCTTTAATTGCGTAGTAAGGAATTGCATGTACAAGGTCACGTAGAGTGATACCAGGCTGCATTTTACCTTTGAACTTCACAAGTACAGATTCAGGCATATCAAGTGGCATCACACCAGTTGCTGCAGCGAACGCTACAAGACCAGAACCCGCCGGGAAAGAAATACCGATTGGGAAACGGGTATGCGAGTCACCACCAGTACCAACGGTATCCGGAAGAAGCATACGGTTTAACCAAGAGTGAATAATACCGTCACCTGGGCGTAAAGACACACCACCACGGTTCATGATGAAATCAGGAAGCGAGTGTTGCATTTGAACGTCAACTGGTTTTGGATACGCAGCTGTATGACAGAAAGATTGCATCACAAGGTCAGCAGAGAAACCTAGGCAAGCCAAGTCTTTCAATTCGTCACGCGTCATTGGACCAGTTGTATCTTGCGAACCAACAGTCGTCATGCGTGGTTCACAGTAAGTACCTGGAAGTACGCCTTGACCTTCAGGAAGACCACAAGCGCGACCAACCATTTTCTGTGCTTGAGTGAAACCTTTGCCAGTTGCAGCAGGTTGAACGGGAACACGGAACAAAGTAGATACTGGAAGACCTAGAGCTTCACGAGCCTTAGTTGTCAAACCACGACCAACGATCAGGTTAATACGACCGCCAGCACGAACTTCGTCTAGAAGTACTGGAGTTTTAAGTTCAGCTTCAGCGATTTGCGCGCCGTCTTTGAACGCAGTCACTTTAGCAGCAGCGTGATCGATCTTAAGAACGATTTCGTCGCCCATGTTCATGTTGCCAACATCGATCTCGATCGGTAATGCACCAGCATCTTCCATGGTGTTGAAGAAAATTGGAGCAATTTTAGAACCTAGGCAGTAACCACCGTCTTTTTTGTTCGGGATGTGCGGAATGTCATCACCGAAGAACCAAAGCACAGAGTTAGTTGCAGATTTACGAGATGAACCTGTACCAACAACGTCACCCACGTAAGCAACCTGGTTGCCTTTCGCGATCAATTCTTTGATTTGGCTTAATGGACCAACTTCCCCAGGAACTTCCGGGTTAATACCATCACGTACGTTTTTCAGCATTGCATTTGCGTGCAATGGAATGTCCGGACGGCTCCAAGCATCTTGTGCAGGTGACAGGTCATCAGTGTTGGTTTCGCCAGTCACTTTGAAAACAGTCAGTTTAATTTCTTCAGGAACGTCTGGACGTGAAGTAAACCATTCAGCGTCAGCCCAAGACTGCATAACAGCTTTAGCGTTTGCGTTACCTGCTGTTGCTTTATCAGCGACATCATGGAATGCATCAAATACAAGAAGCGTTTTTTTCAATGCTTCAGCTGCAAGTTCAGCAAGCTCAGCATTGTCTAAAAGTTCAACTAAAGGCGCTACGTTATAACCACCAAGCATAGTGCCTAGTAAGTAAACCGCACGTTCTTTAGAAATAAGTGGAGAGGTTGCTTCGCCTTTTGCCAATGCAGCTAAGAACGCAGCTTTTACATATGCAGCTTGGTCAACACCCGCTGGTACACGGTTTTCAAGCAAATCTACCAAGTATGCTTCTTCACCAGCTGGCGGGTTAACTAGTAGTTCAACTAATGCAGCTGTTTGGGCATCGTCAAGTGGCTTCGGTGGGACTCCGAGTGCGGCACGTTCTGCAACGTGTTGGCGGTAAGCTTCTAGCACAGTGTTATTCCTCTTTTTTAAAAAATTACTTATGAATTCCTGCTTATTCCAAGCTTCACAAATAATATGGACTCCGAAATTTTACTAAATTTCCAGTTAAAAGTTAATGCAACTCAAGTATTTCTTCGTGATGCTCGTTATTTTATAACTAAATGATGCTCTTGATGATTATTCAATAATCAGTTTCAGCTCAGACCACACGAAATAAGTCCATCAATAGGCCCTTTTAACCGAATATAACGCATAAAAAAGGCAACTATGATGTTGCCTGATTTGAAGTTAAAAAGATACTCCACCTTAGTGTACAGTGGTCGAGTTTAGATACTGCTGATATGAGTCTCGGCAGCCTTCGAATTTCACCACACATTCATCCTCATGGGTGACACTATGATTATTGCTGGCAAAAGAAATATCAACCTGATAGCGCTTTTTATCTTGTTCTAGAACTTTTTTTAAAACGACTTTGTCACCGACGCTGAGTACATAGCGACTGCCGTAAATAATCACCACACCATGTTCATCTTCTAGTAGCAGATCAGAATGATGTAAATATCTTACGACTTCCATATTGTGCTACTCCTTGGTTTATTGGAGTTAAATTCATTATTCAATATAAAGATAAGTATTTCTATATTTTAGATTTAGATATTGTCACAAAGTGTACGTTTGCTTAGGCTATTTTGTTGACCAGTATTTCAAATATTTGCATATTTAAATACATTTCATTTGAACATTGGCTGGTTGATTTTTATTGAGATATAAAAAAACCGTTCCTTAGAACGGTTTGTAATCTGGTAATTCATCATGCGGTGTCGCAATACACTTTTCAGTAAATTCAGCGCGGACTTTTTCACGGGCTGCTTTTACATCTGTCTTAATCTCGTCAGCTGGAAGTGCGTAGACTTCATCAATAATTGTCAGGATAAAACCTTTGGTGGTTTCATCGTCGATCTTGTTGGCGTGTTCGATTGCTTTTTCTTTCTCAATCGCATTCTGACGATCCAGCATAATAGTACGCGCCGCATTGCCGACACTTCGACAATAACCTTGCCACTGCTCTTCCGGGGTTAAGGGTTTCTTCTCGGCACAACCGGCCAGAGCCAGCATAAACGATAAAGCCAATAACTTTTTCATGAATTTCTCCTTCCGATGGGCAATATAAAAGATCGGGGAAGATTTGTCATTTCAAAATGTCTGTTGTACTGAATTAAAAAAAGCCCAGCAATGGGCTTTTTCATTCTTTGTGATTAACCGCATGAAGCCTGAATAATCTTTTTACTCGCAGGGTCTACTGTTACTGTCACACGCTCTTCACGATAATCCATGGTCACGGCTTGGCCCGGTTCAACTATCCGTACAATTTGTGCCTTGGTTTTCTGCTTGATTTGCGCTTCAGTCAAGTTGGACTGCCCCACCAATGCTGCCGCCTGATCAGCAATACATTTAGGCTGATTCAGGTGGAATAACTCCCACTCCTCGACAACCTGACCATTTTTTAAATGACAATATCCGACCTGACCATTGCTTTCACTACGAATTTCAAGCTTGCCACCCTGCTTGACACAATACTCACTTGCCGGATTTGCCATTCCTACTTTAGGAGCTTCCGTCTCTGATTGTGGTGTAGTCGTACATGCGCTTAAAGCGACAGCCAGTAAACTGAACAGTATTGTTTTTTTCATGAGAGCCTATTCTTCTTCAATAATTCTTCACCAATTTAGCATATTTCCTTGTCCTTGCCAGGCACAAGTCTGTGTACATTCTTAACCATATTTTTTCATTAAAGACTATAAAATAAGGCATTTGTGAATTAAGACTTTTAGTCCTGAAAAATCGCTCTGTACTGAAAATAAATCTAAGTGAGAGTTATTTCGAAGCAAGTAGATGCTGAACCAGGTTTCTAAATTAAATGATTTTGTAATTCAATGAAATTACATTGTCATTACATAATTGTTATATGACTTCCTATTTAGATTTGTGATCTGTGCTGGATTGATTTAATATTTGATTGAATTTTAAACTTTCCATTGGCATGACAGACGATCCTCAACTCTCTCTCAAGGAATATCTTGCTACGGTTCAGGAAGTGGTCAAACTCACTTTCGATACACCCGTATGGGTCAAAGCCGAGATTCGTAATTTAAGTATTAAAGCAGGCCATTATTATCTGGAACTCGCAGAAAAAGAAGCTGATAGCGATCAGGTCATTGCCAGTTGCCGTGCAACCATCTGGAAATTTAGTGCACAAAAAATTGTAACCCAGTTTGAACGGGAAAGCGGGATTGAACTCAGTCGCGATCTGAAAGTGCTGATTAAAGTTAAAGCTAATTTTGATCCACAATATGGCTTTTCTTTGAATATCATTGAGATTGATTCGGGTTATACCCTGGGAGATATTGCCCGGCGTTATCAGCAGGTTATTGAGAGGTTGACAATAGAAGGACTGATTCAGCGTAATAAAAATTTGCCCAATCCTTTTGACCTGAACCGGATTCTGGTGATTGCTCCCGAAAATGCAGCAGGCCTCGGAGATTTCAAAAAAGATGCCGATGCCCTACAGCGTGCGCAGGTTTGTGAGTTTATCTATCATGGTGCGACTTTTCAGGGAAATACCGCCGCCCAAAGTATTATGCAAAGTCTGGCACAAGCGCTCAAACAATGGGCGCAGATCTATACTAGCGCACCAGATTTAATTGTGATTATACGGGGTGGTGGTGCAGTCAATGATCTGGCTTATTTAAATGATTATGATCTGGCTGCCCTGCTCTGCAAACGCTCGGTGCCAGTCTGGGTCGGCATTGGACATGAAAAGGATCGCACTATTCTGGACGAGATTGCGCACCGCTCCTTTGACACCCCAAGTAAAGTCATTGCAGGAATTCGCAATCATATCTCTAAGCTGATCCAGGATATCCTGAATTACTTACAGCGGATTCAGCGTTTATCTCAACAACAGCTTCAGGCTTATCAAAATCAGAATGATCAATTTTTGAAACTGATTCAGAGTCTGGCCAATAGCCAGATTATGGATGCCCTACAGCGTCTGCAACAGATCAAGGCCAATACTGCTAGTCTGGCCCAGCAACATACTCAGCTCATTAATCAACAGCTCGACGCCCTGATGCGGGAAACGCTGCTACAAAACCCCCAACATGTTTTATCCAAAGGCTATGCCATCGTGCGCCAGCAAGAACATGTGGTTGCTTCGATTCGCCAGATTCATTCCCACGACACGGTTGAAGTCGAACTACATGACGGCATTTTTTCAGCACAACTTATACAGGTACTTCCTTATGAATCATGATACTTTGAGCTTCCAACAAGGCTATGACATCTTGAAAAAGAATGCGGAACTGCTCGAATCTCAGCAAGAGCCGGACATCGATAACTTGATGAAAATCGTAGAAGAATCCATGACTGCCTATAAAGCCTGTAAGGCACGTGTCGAGGCAGTGCAAACGGCACTCAATGACACTTTCAACGATTAATTATTGATTGAATTGAGATTAAAAGCTTAGGCTATTTTTCAATTAATTGATCTACCTTAAAGGCCCTTGAAAATTAGGGACTTAAGTTTAAAAAAATGGGTTCAGTCCACCATTCAGTTTTATAAATGGCTATGTTTTTAACCTCCTTGAATTATCGAGTAGGAAATATGACGGATTTATACTGATCTGGCAGATAATGAAAAGCCCAATACGAAATTGGGCTTTTTCTCACTCTTCGACTTCTATGGGATCGCCATCTTCAGGGCGAATATGGCGCGTCCCATCATCCGCAGGATCAACACTTGAACCATCTTTGGTAATAGCGTTATACATTTCATCCTCTTTCTTATCGTCGATAAATTCTTCATCTTCGAAATCTCGAGGTTCATTATCATCGTCAAAGTTCAAGGGCTTTTCTTCATCTATCATGGCGATCCATCACTTAATTTAACCAAGAAAATATCATGCTCAAACATTTGACAAATTCATTCAACAGTTAACGATGATCATTTGTGTAACTATATAAAAAAAATAAAAATCGGAACATTATTTTTCTCTGTGCAAAAAAAGCCTCATTAAGGAAGAAGGTAGAAAATGGAAATGAAACTACAGCTATAAACTCTAATTATTGATTTGATCTAAACTTATATTAGACCTCTTGCGAAAGTATGCTTTTACCTAATTTTTGAATTAGCTAAAACCTTATAAAATATAGCTTGTGGCTGTTTAAATTTTGACTAACGCAAGAAGTCTATTATATAAATCAGTAGAATACTATATTAATTTTTCGATTAAAAAGCCCGCTTACTCTTTCGAATAAGCGGGCTAGTGCTATAGTCATTTTCTTCGTATTACTTATGTCTTCTTGTTATCGCCAAAAGAATATAGCATTGTAAATTCTAAAATAAAGTATAGAGAGTATTAGGAAACTGTTTCCTAACGTTTGCTTTGAGTTACTTTTATTTTCGTGTACTAAATTATGCAATAAAAAAAGCCCACCTTTTGGTGGGCTTTCCCCTTTATCACTTTTGCGCTGATTCAGGTATGTTGTCAAAATGACCAACAAGCAGAGAATAAGCAAGCTGCGAATCAAAATATATCAATATTAATAATCATATAAAAAAATATAGAACTATACATAATATCTATGATTATTGAATTACTTAAGGATTTTAGTCATCTATTGTTTTTATGTTGACTTGATTGCCAGATATATATCAAAGAATTAAATCTCACTAACTAGAGGGCAATTTTCCTATTTATGTCGTTCCAGTGCTTCGAATATCTAAGCTCAAACCCTACGTTCCTATATTGCATCATCCATTAGCTCTTATTTAATTTTTCCGAAATAGATTACGAAATAGATTTAAAGCTCGGTGAGTATAACTAACCAGATTTTAATCTGAATATTTAAAGCATAAGTTTTTATAAAATAAAAAAGCTCACCATTCGATGAACCTTTTTATGAAATAAATCATGAATACTAAGCCGCAAATCCTTGCAGAATAAATCGTTTTACACTTTCATCAAAGTCAGGCTTTGAAAGAGCGAGCTTGCCATTTTTCATAGTTTTATAACAATAACTTGCTGCTACTCCCATACCGACCAAAGTCAACAACTTCATTGCTCACCTCATTACCGGGAAGATTTGAATATAAAGTTACCATTCAAATTTGTAGCTTTCCAACTCAGTTTCGACTGTTTTCTGTACTACATGTTACTTAATGTATGAATAGTAACTAAAATCCTAGTACATGATGAGCTTGCTTAAAATCTTTTAACTAGTGGTTAATTTGCGTATCTATCCAGTTAATGAAATTTTCTTTATCACTAAATTTTGGCATGGATCCTAAATGTATAGTTTCTTTAGCACCAAATTTTCCAGCAACGGCACTGGATGCTTGAACTCTGAAATCCAGAGGATCACTTTCATGCAGAGTTCTGAAATACTCTACCGCTTTATCAAATTCGCTTTTATCTTTAAAGCTTGGCCGCTCTTTTAAAAATTCATAAACTTGTTCTAGAGCTGGCAAATAATTATTTCTAGGCATTCTGTTTTCTCTAAAATGGTTAGTTTTATGATGAAACCCTATTTTGAATGAGTAATGATATGAATATTCAACTATTTCTTAGAGTTTATGTAAATCAGGATTATTGGAAAGCTAAATCAGAATTCTCAGACAAAGTCATAAAAAAATGAGCGACTACACGCTCATTTTTTTAATACCTACTTAACTGACTGGCATGACTCAACAATGAGGACTTTTTATTGAAAATAAAAGGTCAAATGTCGACGGCTCTGTCAGTAAAGAATAGGTGAGCTTCGAATAAGACTTTCTCAGTGATTTTTTTCACAACCTTATAAAAGATTGAACTCAAAAATCAGACTATTCTCGAGCATTTACAAGAGAACTAAGAGCAATTTTTTCCACATCACTTTAAGGTTGAAGTCTAGTTGACGCTATGAATATCCAGTTCTTCATTGGTTGCCAATATAACAGAAGCCAAAATTGGTATGCCCAAAATGAAAGGTACGGCGAAAATCCACAACACCACAGTTACTTCAGGGTTAAAGAAAAATTGAATACCTAGTGCAGTCAAATTTCAGCCGTATCTCACAACTCTTTTACAGTCCATTGAGCTTAAATTCTGACAGTCGTTGTTTCTGCTAGTCTAGATAGTCTATGCCTAAACCAGTCTACTTCATGACCAATACAATCACTCAACATAAAAAGCCCTCAATTGAGGGCTTTTTTAGTGGTCTTAGAAGCGCCAGTTATAGAACAAGTCAATCGCGCGTTCTAAGGACTGACTCGCTTCTAAGTAAAGACGCTGATTCACTTGATAACGTAAAGTCAGTTTATTCACTGGTGTAAACACCCCGACTCCATAACGAAGATACAAATCTGGCGTAATATAACCAGTCACAGAAACCTGGGTATCATCTCCTGTTCCTTGTGCGTCCAAGGCTAAACCACTTAAGCCAAAACTACGCCCGATCTGGTTGGTCAGCGCACGAGTGCCGCCCAAGCCCAGACTGATACCTGCAGCAGCAATCGTATTATTTACATCAGATCTGAATCCGTCAGTCTGGTTTAAACCGGATGCACCTTCATTGATACGACCGGTAATCAAGGCATTTAAGGCTTCCTGCTCTGACAAGCCCGCATCATTATAAATCTGAATGCTTGGACTCGATGCAGTGCCTGTTACGCGCACTCCGACCGTACTACCCTGAACCATTTTATTGGCATCAATGTCTAGCGTCGGATTGGTGAGTTCACCATTAAAACGCGCGATGGCACGATTCAAATCCAGACTCTGACCATAGGCTTCGATTTTCACCCGTTGAGACACCCCGATTGCACCATTGGCGCGCATTGCGGTTTCCAGACCACGCTGTGACAGGTTCACTCGGCCTAATAGCGGGATACGACTGTCAAAGCCCTGGAAGATCACCTGATTACCCAAAGAAACAACCACATCCGCCCGGATATCCCATGGACGTGCCGCTCTCAAAATCGCCAGTTGATCCTCACCTTCACGCACGACACGTACATCTGGGGATAAGCCGACTACCGGTTCCGAAGCTTCAGGCATTGAAATCAGTGCACGCGGTACATCGACCGTGCCAGTTAAACTCAGTTTTTTATTAAATGGATACATGTCCAGGGTCAAATCAGGCGTCACCATGGCCGTAATTAATGGTGCCTGACGAATCAGCAGATTTTCACCTTGCAGTTTTAACTGCACCCTTGGATCACTTTTCCAGTCGACCGATCCGGTTAATTTACCCACACCCTGACCGCTGTTAAATGCCCCATTAATGCTGGCAGAGTTCTGACGTATGGATGAATACAATTGTACATTGGTCAGATTCACCGGCAAAGAAATCATACTGATCGAGGCATCTTTGACCCGAAGCTCACCTTCGAGCAAAGGATCCGTTAAAGTGCCACCAATCTTTCCGGCATAGGATAAAGTTCCGTCCAGATTACGAATGTCCTCAATAAATGGTTTAAAGACCTTGAGCTGCACCTGGTTAAAGGCAATTTCGCCACGCATCGGTTTGCTGTCCCGATATGGGTCAATAATTACATTGGCATAACCTGCACCGATATCTGGAGTTTTTACATCCAGGCGAAGCTGCAAGCCTTGCGCCACACTTTTTGCCACCAAACCCACTTCATCATATTTTAGCGTAGAACCTAAATATTCCGGGTCTTCAGAAGATAAACCTACAACGCCATTTCGGGTGACCAAACGTGCGTCAATTTTTGGTTTAGCCCCTTGTGCCCAAGCTGCCTTGGCATAGCCATTGACTTTACCTGTCAACGCCAATCCATCAGGCAGAAATGCACTGAAGTCTTCCAGATCAAGGTTTTGGGTAATAAAAGAGACACTACCTCCAGTTTTATTGACCCGGATCGGCTGATCAAAACACAACTGGCTTTGTTGACTCATCCAGCAATGAGCACCGATAAACAGACTGGACTGGGCAGTGTTATAAATCACTGCTGCATTTTGACGCTGTACCAAATGGGCACGCAAAGAGTCGAAGTCACCTTTTTGAATCTGACCCAGCCAGTTATTTTGTGCATTAAAGCCACCAGCCAGCTGAACAAAGAATTTTGACAGTTTATTTTCTGCCTGAACTTTAAGTATATGCGCAGCACGTGTGCCGGCAAGTGATACTTCGCCTCGAACAATTTCCCGTGAGCCATTACGCAAGCGATCCATTGTCGCAGTCAATAAGGTTGGTGTAGTCTGCGACGTTGGCAACTGTCCACGAATACGGACTTTCTGTACGCTGAACAGGTTTTTAAAAGCAAAATTGTCGATTGAAAGATTTGCCGAAGCCTGCAAGCGCGGTTGCGCCTGTATATTGATATAGCCCTGCGCACGACCTCTTAAGCCCGGATATAACTCATACAATGCCGGCGCATTCACCTTCAGTTGCAGGTTCTGCGCATTTCCAGTCGCCTGAATCTGGTTGCTGGCATAAGACAAGAACAGGTTATTGGCTTCAAACTGCTGTGGGACGAAGCCACGCTGATTTGAGTTGATAATCACCGATAAATTCCCTGTGCCACGCACCGGTTTGTTATTCAGCATACCGGCCAGATTCAAACGCTGGATCTGAATACGTTTTAAAGCATCTGACCAAATCCCTTGGGTTTTCACATTGCCTGACAACTCGCCCTTCAATTGGGCATTAAAGTATTGCGGCTTAAAGCGGATTAATGAAGCATTAATATCCCAACCAATGCCATTCGACAGATTGACCAGACCACTGGCATTAATCTTGCCAGCTATGCCATCATGACGGAATTCATTGACTCTCAGCATCTCTGGCGTACCAGAAACACGCAGTTTCAGCATGCCCTGACTGGCTTTAAGCTGACTGGCATTTAAAGCGCCATCATAATTAACTGCATAGCCTTTAAAACCACCACCAGCTTTTTCACTATGGAATAACAAGGCAATGGTACTGTTGCCGGTCAGGCGTACAGTTTCATTCTGCTGTGCCAGTCGTCCGGTCAAGTCAACACTATTGAGTTTGATTATCTGCTGATTCGGTTGTGCATAGCCATTGGCCCTAACCTGACCATTCAAACGATCTACCGGTGAAGCCGCTGCAATACTTTGAGTATTTAAATTTTTGGCATTTAATACCGCTGTCCATTTCAACTGACGTTTTTCTTGTGGCAGTTCAATCCGCGCATTGCCGCTTAAGCTGCCCGCCTGTGCACTAGCACTATAATTAAAACTCGGAACATTCAGGATATTATTTTTCAGATTCAGTTTGGCCTGATACATGCCTGCAGGCATAAGACCTTGTTCATGCTGCTCAACTTTGGTCGCCACATGAATATTCTGCTGACCTTCAACCAGTGCCAATTTGACATCACCGGACTGACTGCTGAGCCAGCCCACATAAGGTACGGCGCGGTCGATATTTTGCCATGCAACATCCAGAAGCATCGGTTGTGCTTTATTGTCTTTGACTGGATTCTGATCCAGCTTGATATTCCAAGTTTCATAACGGTCAAAATCCACCACAGCAGTCAGATGTAAACCATTTTCCAGGTTACCTGCGGAAGCAATCTTTCCATCCAGACTTGGCGGCAAGAAATCTTGAACCACAAGCGGAATACGTTCATGTTTAGGATCAATCCCATTCAGGCGTCCGGCTAAATCCCAGCTCACTCGCTCGTTCCAGCCTACCGTACCGGCAAGGCTGACTGCACCTTTCATCAACTGGCCATTCAGGTCGGTAATATTCAGCTGATTGACCAGATCGGTATACATCACCGCGTTATACTGGCCTTGTGGAACATTCTCGCCAACTAAGTCAGTACGAACATTCAGATCCAGGCGCTTGATATCGCCATTGAATTCGGCAACCCCGTCTTTGCTAAACAGTTTCTGCTCAGTCAGAATCGGCCAGTGATAATCTTTAAACTGTAATTCGCCGCGCATCGGTACCTGTGGACGCATTGGATGTACGATAACCCAACCGGTCAACAAATCAGGCGTATTGGTCGCTACTCCTGCCTGAATAGTATCTAGCGTTCCACGCGCCCGAACCTGAATATCATGAATATTCAAGCTTTCTCTTAAAGAAGGCAGATTGACGATACCCGTGGCATCCAGAGGATATTTGCCTTCGAACTGCATTTTACCCGTGGCTTCACGTAGCGAAAGATAGCCCATATCCATACGGGAATCTTCAAAATTTAATTCGGTGCCAGACCAGAGCGCATCATTTAATTCAATATTGTAAAAATCCACAGCACTGGTCTGGGTGTTAATTACCAGATGATCCAGCAGCAGATGATCGACACGCAGTACAAAGGGCAAACGGATGGCATTAAACTTGAAAGGTTCGCCACTGGAAGGGGTTTTATTAATAATTTGCAGATTGAGGACATCAGCTTCAGTAAGATGAATTTCTTTTTTGACAATTGCCCGCCAGCCCAGCTTGATATCAGCACGATCAATTTTGACATCGACCGGTTTTAAAGTGACCAGCACATTTTTAAGGATAATTCCACGCCATAAATTACCGCCTTCATATTCATAATGAATAATTTGCTGGCGTTGCAGCACCTGATCCAGCAGGAATTTACTGCCCTGATTGGTCGAAAACAAGAGAGCCAGCACAGATAGCAGAAAAATCAGGGAGAAAAGTACTGACAATAAGATACTTCTAAATATGCGACGCTTTTTTGGCACAACGCTATTTTGTGGTTCTTGTTCTGGCTGTGGTTGGTTCTCGACCATGATCTACCCAAATAACTATTTTTTAAAATTGAAGTTTTATAACTGTGATCCAATAAAGAAATGTAACCGAATCGGATGATTGTCATCAGACAACCCCGTCGCAACATCTACACGTATTGGCCCAATCGGTGAAGCCCAACGTAAGCCTACCCCCGCACCATATTCGGTCGGATTACTGAATTCCTTATTATAGGCATTTCCGGCATCTGCAAAGACCGCAGCACGCCAGCCTTCCTTAAATTGATAATTATATTCTAATGAAGCCACACCCAAGGCCTGACCACCCACTTTAAAGCCATCAATTTCCGGAGAAAGGCTCTTGTAGTCAAAGCCGCGAATACTCTGGTCACCACCGGTGAAATATCTCAGGTTATATGGCACTTTGGCAAAATCATCGGTAAAGATATAGCCTAAATCCATACGCCCAACAAACTGATAATCTGCATTTTCACCGAATGAATAGATAAAACGCCAGCCCGCATTCACAATGGCCATATCTGCATCGGATAATAAAGCCTCGCTGCCTAGCTCAACTTTATAGGTTTGCTTGAAACCCTGGGTCGGATTAACCCGACGATCGCTATCGGTACGTGAAACTTCATAACCAACAAGGAGCGACTGCTGTTCATCTTCGGTATTAAAGCGAAACGCTTCAGGAATCTGGTTAAAATCAACAGAACCATCCTGTGTTAAGCGATCCAGACGATAACGCGCTCCAAAAGTACGCTGCCAGTTACCCAATGGATTTTTAATAATCCGGTCTGCACCCAACACTGCTGATTCGATCATCAAGCCTTGGCCCTGTGCAACGCTATCACGCTCTTCACGCTCGTAACCACCCACAATACTGACATAATCATTTAGCGGATGGTTATAAGGAATATTATAACGTCCATCAATCGACTGGCGGATGCCTGACAACTCGATATTGGCATCAAAAGAGTGGCCACGCTTATTTACAATAGCGCGCCTGTATTGACCACGCAGACGAATATCGGTATCTGTTCCATAACCCAGACCCAGCTCTGCACTGTTTACCCGGTCTGCATTTAAAGTCACGATGACTGGAATTTTCTTCTCTTCCCGTGCCTGTTCCTTTAAACGATCCTGTTCATTTTCTTTGGTCTGCTGCTCAACCCGCAGGGTTCTTAGGTTTGGATTTTCCTGATCACGGCTACCGGCAAACTGGTCTTCATCCACGACATTCTGGGTTACCTCCTGAGAAGAGGCTGGCGAGCGGGCCGGTTTTTTCTCTACAGACTGATCTTCAGAAAGTTTTTGTTCTTCAATCAGCTGTTGAATATCCGGCGCCAATTCCAATTCCTTTTCAATCGGATCAGGGCGAACCGCATCGACCATGGTATAGTTAAAATAGCGTGAATTGGTCAGATTATTGGCCAGGCTATTGACTCGCCAGAAGGTATAATCCGCCCCATCTTTCCAGGTAACCAGACTTTCGAGTACATCGCGGTCCAGTGGAAATTCCTTTTCAGGATCACTCATTCTGAACTCGACATTTCCCAGCTTATAACGATCACCAGTCTCAAAACGAAGATTCACATCCGCAGTATTCTCTGGCAATGCAATCCTGACATCATGCATACGCCAGTATGAATCAAAATAACCATTATTATTGGCTGCAGTAACAATCCGGTTCTTGGTCTTTTCATAATCGCCATGATTGAAAATATCGCCATCTTGCTGTTCAGGCAAAATACTGATGACCTGAAATTGTGGCTGCTCTGCGCCCGCTCCGGTAAATTCCAAGTCATAACTGGTAATAATCACAGGTTCATTAGGTGTGACAAAAACACGAAGCCTGCTGTCTGATACTTTTTCAAACCTGAACTGGGCATCGTAATAACCCACCGCCTGGGCTGCCTGCCGTGACAGTGCCCGTAATTGCGGCAAAGCTGAATTAAAGTCGCCAAAAGACTCCTGGGTAAAACTAGAGAGCTTGGCTTTGACATTATTTCTTAAATTCAGATAACCCTGGGATTCAGTCTTGCGATTCAGTGTGCCGTTGCTTTGCGCCACACCTTCCTCATTCACAATGACTACATCTGCACTAATCCGAGGAACTCTTGCCGTCATAATCTGGCGTGGCGGGCGGATCTTATAAAACAGTCTTTTAAAAATATTTGGACGCTTGTCATTTTCAGGTGAAAGCGAGTCAGGTATTTCTGGTAAGGTCATGCCTGCTTCGTTGTTTTGCACGATAATCTGGCTGTCTGCCTGAATGGACTGCATCAACTGGTCGACATTGACCGGTGCCTGATTGATTTCCAGCAGTTCTTGCTGGCTGATATCTGCCACTACAGTTTCGCTGGTCTGGCTATTGCGATAATTTTGCGCTTCCTGTTTGGCTTGTTCAGCCACACGATAAATTTCATTGGCCATGTTCTGGTCAATGGTCTGTACAGGCAGTTCTTCCAGATCATCAAACTCGATCGGAGTAAATGCATCCAGACCAGATCCTGCATTTTGCTGTTGTTCCAGCATCACCATGCTGTCAACCGGCACTTCCTGTTCTAGAGCTTCTTCAATTTTTTCTGTTGCTTCTGTTTCTGACGTGACTAAACCCTGACGAATCGCTTCTTTGGATAGCTCGTCTACCATTTCTGCTGGAGAAATGGCCACGGGAGTTTCGGGCTGTTCGGTTTGTGCTATGCTCTGATGGGATAACATCATAAAAAAGATGCTCATACACAGCTGCATACCACCATGTTGTGGTATGTGAGGCCCCATACTGCGATTTAGCATCGTTTTTTTAAAATTTTTCTTTGCAGGCATAGCAAACTCTAAACGAATACATTCTTTGATTGATTATTTGACCGAAAAATATAAGCTAAGGAGCTTAATTAATTGGTTTTTACCTTCACATGGCTGACAGTATCTTACATGATTTTTCTCTATGTTTACGCATAACTGACATTTCTTAATAAAACTTAATGTAGCACGTCCTCTATGAACAAAAATAAAAATTTGTTAGCTTCTCGGCGCTTTCTACCGATGTTTCTGACGCAGTTTTTTGGTGCATTAAACGATAATGTATTTAAACAGGCGTTACTGCTGGTCATCACTTATGGTTGGATTCAACAGCAATTAGCCAGCATCAGCACATTGAACAATCTGGCGGCTTTACTGTTTATCTTGCCATATTTTATTTTTTCAGCCACTGCCGGGCAGATTGCCGACAAATATGAACGTTCTCAGCTCATTCGTTATTTAAAAATCCTGGAAATTGTCATTATGCTGTTGGGAACCATCGGTTTTCTGCTCGGCAATTTATGGATTTTATTATTTGCCTTATTTTTGATGGGAACCCAGTCGACCTTTTTCGGCCCAATCAAGTACGCAATTTTGCCAGAAGTCCTCAAACCCAATGAGTTAATGTCGGGAAATGCCCTGTTTCAGTCAGGCACTTCTTTAGCTATTTTATTTGGTATGATTCTCGGAGGTGCCGTTATTGCTGCATCTTCTGGCAATCTGATCTGGATCAGCTTAACTATCATCAGCATCGCACTGATTGGTTATGGTTCAAGTCGCTATATTCTCAAGCAAAGTATTCCTGCGCCCGAACTTCAAGTTGACTGGAATTTTTTCCGGACCAGTTTGCAAACATTGAAATATGCCAAGGGTTTACCTTTGGTCTTTACTATTTTATTGGGTAATTCGTGGTACTGGTTCTACGGCGCAACTTACCTGACTCAAATTCCTCAACTGACTTTGCAAAATCTGCATGCTTCTGAAAATGTCGCGAGCTTACTCTTAACCTTCTTTTCTGTCGGCATTGGGCTGGGTTCATTCCTATGTCGTAAAATTGGTGGTAGCGAAGTCAATATTAAAATGGTGCCAGTGGGTGCAGTCGGCCTAGTGGTATTTGCCCTGTATCTGGCCGCAAGTCTGGCCTTTGTTCCGGAACGTACCGGTGAATTAATCGGTCTGGCAGATGTTTTTCAGCAAGACTGGAGCTATTATCATGTGATGCTGGCTGTCACCTTGCTCGGAATTAGTGGCGGTTTTTATATCGTACCGCTCTATGCCATGATGCAGGCGCATTCTCCCCGCTCACATCGTGCGCGTGTGGTTGCAGCAAATAACATTCTGAATGCCGTTTTCATGGTATCTTCTGCTATATTTTCGATTATTATTTTAAGTCTTTTAGAGCTTGATCTTAAAATACTTTTTTGCATTACTGCAGTGTTAAGTGGCCTGTTTACCTTATGGCTGCTTTTCCGACTGAAACCGATGATCAAAACCGCGAAAGTACCCTTGGAGGATTAATTCATGCGTCAACATACAGGTGTCGATAAGCTTATTCACTCTTTTGATCAGGCATTGCGCAGTCTCGTCCCAGGCACGACTTCTGCACAACGTGAAAATCCTGCCCAGCCGGTAGAAACCCAGTTAACGGTCAGTGATGCACGTCATGTAGCAGGTTTGATGCGAGTCAATCATAGTGGTGAGGTCTGTGCACAGGCGCTGTATCATGGTCAGGCCATGACGGCGAAACTCCCGAATGTGCGCCGTGAAATGGAACAGGCTGCAATTGAAGAACAAGATCATCTGGCCTGGTGTGAAGACCGTTTAAAAGAACTGGATAGCCATACCAGTCTTCTTAATCCGGTCTGGTACGGCCTTTCCTTCGGTATGGGTGCGATTGCCGGGATCGCGGGCGATAAATACAGCTTGGGTTTTGTGGCTGAAACAGAACGCCAGGTCAGCATGCATTTACAGCATCATATTAGTCAGTTGCCACCGCAAGATGAGCGTTCTCGCCGCATTCTGGAACAGATGAATGAAGATGAACTGCATCATCGTGAAACTGCACTAAACGCTGGCGGTGTAGACCTGCCTGTTCCGGTCAAAATGACCATGACTGCCATTTCCAAACTTATGACCAAGACCAGTTATTTTATTTAAATAAGACTGTTTCGGTTTTAGCCCACTCATTGTGGGCTTTTTAATACATCTCAAATCCTGATCTAAATTAACCGGTTAAAACTATGTGGTCATGCCTCAAGATCACCCCATAAAATAATAGAGGTTCCTCGTCTTATATACTTTCAATACTTCTTGTTCATTTCAGAGAGTAAATCTAGCTGGATTTCCTGTATTTGAGCCAGCCTTTCCCATTGATGCAGCAACAGATGATCTAGTTTTTCATGCAAATGCTGAATTTCGAGCTCGGCTTTTAAATTAATCTGATAATCATTTTGTGAACGTAAGCGGTCTTTTGCTTCCTGTCTATTCTGGCTCATCATAATAATAGGTGCCTGAATTGCCGCGAGACAGGAGAGAATTAAATTCAACAGAATAAAGGGATAAGGATCGGCGGGTCGAGTGACCAAAACAACCGTATTAATTATAATCCACAGCCCCAGAAAGATTGCAAAACAAATCAAAAATCTCCAGCTTCCACCAAAAGTTGCAACTTTATCGGCCAGCCTTTCACCCAAGGTCCATTTTTGCTCTAATTCCGTTTCCACATTTTTGGTGATCAGTTCATGCTGATGCATGCTATGAATCACTTCAACCTCAAGATCTGTGACCTCACCCTTTTCCAAACTTAATAATGAATGTACATACTGCATGCGATAGCGGGTTAGATCTGTCTGACAAATATAATCTTGCGGCGTCCAGACTGGAATATCCTTGCCAATCTCTTCAGTAATGACTTTTCTGACCGTTCCCATCGGAGTGAGATCTTTCAGAAGAAAGTGCTTGCCGCACACCAAACATTTATGGCTCTCATTTTTTTCTTTCATGATAATTCTCTTTTTAAACAAGCTCACTTAGCTATAATTTTTATATAATTGTTTTTATTAAATAAGTTTGATCCCTTGGATATCAATTATATATCAAGTCCGTCTGGTCTTTTGAATAAATGAATTTCACCTCGGTTTTATTTTGGGTTGATAAAATGCTTAACCAAGCGCACTATAATCTGATCATTCAGGCTAGTTTTCAGATCGATTCAATCTTATTATCTATACATGGCTTAAATTTACTATAATCATAATAATAAAAAAGGGGCTTCATTGTGCGCCACTCCTACCATTTTGAAAAACATTATATCGAACGTGCGGGCTGGCTTCGTGCAGCTGTACTGGGGGCAAATGACGGGATTATTTCGGTCACCAGTCTGGTCGTAGGTATCGCAGCCAGTGGGGCATCCACGGAAATTTTATTGGTGACCTGTGTTGCCGGATTAATCTCTGGTGCTGCATCAATGGCGGCTGGTGAATATATTTCTGTTAAGTCCCAACAAGACATTGAAACCAATGATCTGCTGATGGAAGAGCGTGAACTCCAACGCCATCCTGTCCACGAATTAAATGAGCTCAAGACGATTTATATACGGCGAGGTCTGGAACCTGCCTTGGCGCAAAAGGTTGCTGAGCAGCTCACCGAATATAATGCCCTAGATGCCCATGCCCGTGATGAGATCGGGATTTCAGCGCATACCTCCGCCCGGCCCTTTCTCGCTGCATTTTCGTCGGCGCTGGCATTTACTGTGGGCTCCTTATTTCCTTTAATTTCAATTATGATTCTGCCAGAACAGTATCTGGATAAAGGCGTCATGCTGATTGGTGTTTTAAGCCTGGGGATGATGGGCGCACTGGCAAGTTATGCCGGTGGCGTGAGTGTCTGGAGAGGTGCTATGCGGGTAATGCTCTGGGGAATTATCGCCATGTTATTTAGCGCATGGATCGGATCATTATTTAATGTGTCAGTCGCCTGAACATCTATTTATACTTTAGAATATTACAGCATATGACTGGACAACCATTCTTTTAACATCCCTAATCTGAAGTTTTTTTAAAATACTGGCTACACTGACAAAATTCGAATCTAACTTGGTCTACGTTCGGTTTTAATTGAGACGCTTAAGAGTCAAGATATATGCCTGAGAGGTATGTCTATAGAAACTGCGATCATTCTGGTCATCTTGGCAATTATTATAGGATTGCTGATCATTTTTTATAAAAAGAAAAAGTGAAAGGGCGATAATTCAAGTTTAGTACTTTGAGTTTTTTCATCGAGCTTAGAATCAACTCTATAGCATCCGATCAATCAAATATTAATTTCCCAGGGGAAAACAAAGAAATCCTCAGGTGACACAGCTTATCTGTATTTTTCTTTTGATATAAAAACAAAAAAGAGTCATAAAAAAGCCTGATCTTACTGAGTCAGGCGGGTTGATCATCAATGCTGTATCAATTTGCATGAGCAAGAAATCATATGATTTGATTTAAATGGGCTGTTCGACTATTGGGAAATCATGTCTTCCATGCTCGAATATGGCATCTGGCCAGATATCAAACATGGGTACTTTCACATCCAGAGCCAAGGGTAATTTTTTTTCATTAAACTGCATATGCGCCAGATGATGTCCCCAGGCAATCAGATCAACATCCAGGGTAATCTGATGCGATGGACGTATTCGCCCCGACGCCTGTTCTAGCTGTTTGAGCAGCTCAATCAGGTCTTCACTGGATTCTGAACTTCGCAATAAACATGCTGCATTCCAGTAATCGGCGCCTATACCATCCCGGCACGGAATCATATAAATGGGAGAAAACTGAACGTCTCCCCATTCGGCAATACATTGCTGCGCAGCTTGAAAGTGTTGCTGAGGATGACAATTACTCGCTAATGCTAGGGCGAAAATCGTTTCGGTGGCGTTCAAGACGTATCCCTACAGAATGGGCTTGCGCGATAATGGCAGGCTTACGGATCGTAATATTAATCGATTCAATTGCTGTAAAGGTAGTAAAAAGTGCATTCAGCACTAGCTTTGCTGCATGTTCGATCAATTCAGGCTGTGCCTCTTGAATGACTTTGGCTGAAATCTCACAAATTTCTGCATAGTTCAGCGTATCTGCCAGTGCATCTGAGTTTGATGCCTGTTCTAAATCAGTTTGAATGGTCAAATCCAGCATCAAGGGCTGAATAATTTGACGTTCCCAGTTAAAGCAGCCCACGACTGTCTCAACCTTTAGACCTTCAATAATAATGGCGTCCATGTTCTTACTCGGGAGTCTTAAAATCACTTCAATAATCTCCCTAAATCCCTCTTTATAAAAGAGGGACTTTCCACTTCTCAACATATTTTGATGAGCGTGTCGCTCCTCCCTTTTTAAAGGGAGGTTGGGAGGGATTCTGGTCTAGGTTAATGCTTTAACAGCAGATTCGGATCCATGGTTTGCACCATTTGCAAACGCTGATCGGCATAGATATCGGTATACGGCGCAAGAATTCGCATGAAACGGTCGAAATACAGCATTTGCTTAAACAGCAAAGCAAAGTCGCGCGGGAACCGGATCCCGTGACGTTCACCCACAGCCACCATATCCATCATGATATCGTTCAGGTCAGCTGGATTGGAGGTCAATAATTCCTGCGGATCTGCCATTAACACGCCACTAAACAAACGCTCCAGATCAGCCGCCAAGACTTTGGTATCAATCTGCACAGCAGTCATGCCCATTTTCAGCATGTTTTGTGCCATCAGCTCATAATTGGTATGTTGCAATGAATCCATAAACGCCATACATGCAGTCCATACCTCGGGCTTGAGCTGGCCGACAATGCCAAAATCAATAAAACCAACACGGCCATCTTCGAGTAGCATCAGGTTGCCGGCATGCAGATCGGCATGGAAGCTGTTACACATCATCAAGCTGCCAAACCAAGTATTCATCGCGGTAATAAGCACCTGAGACGGATCTTTAGATACTTTTTTGACCACTTCAAAATCTGTCAAAGGCACACCATATAAACGCTCCATTGTAAGCACACGACGGGTCGAATACTGATGATAAACTTTCGGTGCAGTGGCTGCCTTATTGTTGGTGATATTCAGGTAATTGACGAAATCATCCAAATTCTGCGCTTCTTCAATAAAATCGACTTCACGTACCATACGGGTTTTGATTTCATCGACAATATCGGCCAGTGACGCAAACTTGACTTTCGGTACTGCTTTTTCCAGCAACTTGGTCGCCCAATGCAATACATTCAGGTCGGTATATAAAATGGTTTCCACACCAGGTTTTTGTACCTTAATGACGACATCTTCACCGGATACCAGTTTGGCTGCATGCACTTGTGCAATGGAAGCAGAAGCTAATGGCGTTTCTTCAATAGAAGCAAAAATTTCATCCAGATTACGCCCTGCAAATTCAGAGGCCAACACTTGCTGGATATAGCTAAACGGCAAACGTGGTGTCTGATCCAGACAGCCCTGAAATTCCTCAACGTATTCACGTGGAAACAGGGACGGCGTGCTGGCAATGAACTGGCCCAGCTTGATATAAGTTGAACCTAATGACTCAAAAGTCTCACGCATCAGTTTGGCATTGCTCGGCTTTTCAGTGGCATATTTAAAGCCCGCCTTTGCCGCAACGACTGCTGTTTCTCCCATACGGGCAACTGAACGCATTCCATCTAACCAGATATTGTTTTTCATAATGTCTTAGGAAAAATTAATTAAACGCAGTGTAGCAAAAAAAATTCACTTTGCAGGCTTATCTTGCCTGACAGATTGGGCAATCTGTATCTTTTTCGAAAGCGAGAATTCGCTGTTTAAAACTCATACCATCCCACAACAACAGTTTTTGTCGGAGTGGCATCTCACCCAGACCTAGATATAACAAGGCATGATGTGCCTGCAAGCTGGCCATTACATTGGGCGTGGTCGCCAGCACACCGGAATCTGCACAGCGTAGACTTTCATCAGCCTGGTTTTCGGGTGGAAACAGACAGGCATAACAGGCGGAATCCCCTTCGACCATAAACAGCTGGCCTTGCAAGCCAATTGCCGAGGCACTCAACAAAGGCACATTCTGTTCAATACAAATCTGGTTGACCAGATAACGTGTGGCAAACTGGTCGCAGCCATCCAGTACCAGATCCTGATGTTTGATCAGGCTTGCAGCATTTTCAGCCCTTAAGGCCAGGTTCAGATATTCAACCTGAACATTCGGATTAATCTGCCCCAGTCTTTTCGCCAAGGTTTCAGCCTTATAAAACCCGAGATCCTGCGGTGTAAATGCCAGTTGACGCTGTAAATTACTCATCTCGATCGTATCCGGATCAATCAGGGTAATTTTTCCCACGCCTGCGCGCGCCAGAAGTTCTGCCAGTGCACAGCCAATTCCACCACAACCGATAATGCAAACATTGGAAAATTTCAAGCGTTCCTGAGCATCGATATCCCAGCCATCCAAGAGAATCTGGCGGCTATACAGATGCAGTTCAGCATCGGTAAGTTCGAATTCTGGGGATAACGCATATGTATTAAATGTAGACAAAATCTTTCCTTACTGTGAAATTATTTAAGAACTGAGGATACAAAGAACGCATCTACTGAATGATCAATCTGCTGATCAATCTCTTTCATATCAACCTGACGATTGACAAATAATAAATCGATAAAAGGTTTTGAAATGCTTGCACCAAACAGCATATCGGCCAAAATTTCGCTAGATAACTTCAGATTTAATTGCTGCTTGGAAATCTGGTCGATTGTAGCAATCAGATGATCTCGGCTAGCGGCAATACCCATTTCATAAAAGGTCTGTGATAAACCCTCCACTCCAATCTGTTCTACGATCGCCAGACGGCACAGCTTGATATGCCGTTCGGAAAGCACATGTACCGCTATCATTTTCAGACATTGCTTCAACTGCTGAATCTGATCCTGACTGAAATCTTTAAAGGCATTTTCTGGCCAGATATAAGAAGATGACACCAGCGATTTCAATAAATCTCGCTTATCCGAAAAATGCACATATAGGGTCTTTTTCGACATGCCCACCGCAGCTGCAATTTCTGCCATGCTGACCTGTTCAAAACCCTTCTCTCCAAACAGTTGTTCTGCTGCATTAAAAATTTCTTTACGCCGGTCTTCTGCTGACATCACTAACGGACGTCCTAGTTTTGTCATTTCAAATTACCTTGACTTAGGAAACCATTGGGTTTCATAATTAGCAGTTCAATTTCTAATCCTTGATAAATTATGACAGCCTCACCAAATCGTGCAATGCCTTTGCTGATTGCCTTACTCGCGACCATCGGTCCACTGGGGATCGACATGTATCTTCCCAGTATTCCCGCAATGGCAGACGCCTTGGGTAGCAGCGAAGGTGCTGTGCAATTGAGCTTAATGACCTTTTTTGTCGGGTTAATGCTGGGTCAGCTTTTATATGGACCTTTATCAGACAAGTTTGGCCGTAAACCTCTTATTTATCTTGGGCTCAGCATTTTTACACTTGGTTCGATCGCCTGCGCCTTGGCAGAAACCGTACAGCAACTGCAATGGCTTCGTTTTGTCCAGGGTCTAGGTGGCTCAATTGGTATGGTAATTGCCTTCGCCATTGTTAAGGATCAATTTCAGGGCCCAGCCATGGGTAAAATGATATCGATGGTTTTAGCAATTCTGGGATTATCACCCGTGGCTGCCCCGTTGATCGGTGATGGTCTACAACAACTCGGTTCATGGCGCACGATTTTTATTTTTCTTGCAGCATATGCCGCGATTGTTTTGATAGCTGTATGTACCTTTCTGCCAGAAACCCGCACAGTGGAACAACGTACTCAGTTTCAGCTACGCAAAACTTTTAGCCATTATGTAAAAATTGCTACCGATCGCAAATTCATTTTCTATGCTTTGACTTTATGTATCGCCCAAGCCGGTTTCTTTGCTTATATCGCCGGTTCTGCTAGTGTTTTTATTTCTGAATATCACTTAAGTTCGACCCAGTTCAGTTTGCTGTTTGCCGTCAATGCTGTAGGGCTGATTGCAGCTGCAATTTTAAATCCACAATTGCATGAAAAATTTGGTCCCTTAAAAGCTTATAAAATTGTAAATCTAGGCTTTCTGGCGGTGATGGCTATTTTACTGGTCTGCCTGTACTTGGGTTTGAATCACTTGATTATTCTATGTGCCGGCCTGTTTATGGCAGTGACTTTACTCGGTTTCATTATGCCGACAGGCAGTCAATTAGCCTTGATGCATCAACATACACTTGTCGGAACGGCTTCTGCATTATTGGGCTCACTTCAGTTTGGTTTTGGTGCGCTAGCCACTACCTTAACCGGTATTTATGCCAGTTCGGGTAGCATAAGCTTAATCAGTATTATCTTTATTTGTGCTCTAGTTTCTGGCCTCATGTGTCTGATTCTATTTCCTAAAAAATTACTTTCTGCTTAATTTTTTCAACGACATTTATACAATACGGCTAACGATCTATTCCGCATGGATCGTCAGTAAAAACAAATTGATTAAATCATTGATTTGGTTTTTATTATTTAATCAATTTGTTTCTCTTATCCTTTCATTTTTTATCTTTGATCTCCTTGTAAACAGAAGCTTCTGCATAGCAATTGTGTAGCCTCTACTTGTCTTTAAGTAGGAAAATGTACGATTTGAGTGAGACATGTCACCGAGCTGCATAAATATGAGTAAGCTGCAAATACCGAGCAATAATTGCATCTTTCCAGAATCATAGGGAGCAGACATGACAATGCATAATACTCATAACGCTACAGAACATGATAATCGAGAAAAATTATGGGAATTGATCAAGGATGTCCGTTACACCATGATCAGCCATTTAACCGACACCCATGAACTACATTCACAGCCGATGACCATGTTGAACTCCGAGCAGATGAGTGAACGGCAAAATTTATATTTCATCCTGCGTAATACCAATGATTTAGTTAAAGCAGTAGAAACAGGGCGTGGTCAGATTGGTCTGTCTTTTGCTAAACCGTCAGATGGTATTTATGTGTCAATCAGCGCACATGCTCAGATTAGTACTGACCGTATTTTAATTGAACAATTGTGGAATCCGTGGGCAGAAAGCTGGTTTGAGGGCAAGGATGATCCGACTGTACGGGTATTGATTGCTGAAGCTGTCAGCGCAGAATATTGGAATGTCACAGACAACAAAGTTACCCAGCTTTTTAAAGCTTTAAAGGGCGGCGTTACCGGTGAAGCGGGCGAGCCTCATGCCGAACACCAGAAAATAAATTTACAAGGCAATATCTGGTAATTGGTGTATTTAGCCTCTTCAAATTAAGAGGCTAAATTTTTGATATATTTCATTTTAAATATTATTGTAATTTTTATGTAATTACATAAAAATATATTTCCGTTTAATTCAATTCACTGTTTTAAAAATCAGTCCTATATGTGACTTAAAATTTAACTAGAAAATGATTATTTCTCAAACACAAAAGGCTGCCATGGCAGCCTTTTGGCATTTCATTAAAAAATTAGTTTTAAAAACTAACTGACTTGTTTTATTTCTTGGATTTTGGCAATTTCCTGCTGTTTGAGTAAATTACGCTGAATTTTACCACTGGAGGTTTTAGGTAAAGATTCGACAAACTCAATCTCTTTTGGATATGCATGTTTGGATAATCTTGAACGTACATAGCTTTGCAGCTTCAACATTAATTCCTCAGTGGCGGGATAAGCTGATTTAAGCACCACAAAGGCTTTTACAATTTCCGTTCGTTCTGGATCTGGTTTACCGACTACTGCAGACTCAAGTACCTCTTCACATTCAAGCAAGGTACTTTCTACATCAAAAGGCCCGACCCGATAGCCCGAAGTTGTAATGACATCGTCCGCACGCCCAATAAAATCAATGCCACCATATTCATTCAGTTTTACGGTATCGCCAGTTAAATAATACTGCCCGACAAATGATTTACGGTTATGTCCTGCATAGCCTTCAAACCACATCAAAGGTGAAGCTGAACAGTCTATTGCTAAAGTTCCAATCTCCCCTTTTTCTACCTCCTGATGTTCTTTAGTCAACACCGCAAAGCGATGCCCAGGAATGGCAAAACCAGCTGAACCGACTTTTTTATGATGTTCCAGGCCATGATGATTGGCAATCACCATACCGAGTTCAGTCTGTCCATATTGATCATAAATATTCACATTTAAATCATGGTTGAACCACTGAATCACTTCAGGCGTAAGCGGCTCACCTGCGCTACTCACCACGCGTAAATGCGAACTGATGCCTGCATCAAATTTTTCTTTAAAGCCAAACAACATGCGAAATGCGGTGGGCGATCCCGTCAGATTGCTGACCTGATATTTTTGAATGATTTGTACGGCGTTATCTACACTAAAGCCACGTTCATCCATGATGATGCTGTGCCCTAAACTGAGTGGCCCGGCAATGCCATAATATAGTCCATATGCCCAGCCCGGGTCTGCCAGATTCCAGAAGGAATCTTCTTTCCGCAGATCTACAGCGTGCAGCATATAGCCTTTAAAGGCCAGTAAGGCTTTTAAAGGCACCGGAACCGATTTAGCCAAACCAGTGGTGCCTGAAGTAAACATCATCAAAAAGATATCATTAAACTTGCAACTTAAGGGTTCAAACTCTTCTGGTTGTCGCTGTAGCTCTGTCCAGAAATCGGCATCTGGATATTGTTCTGCCGCTTCCTGATGCACAGTTAGAATGTTGGGGACATTCAGATCATGAAGTTTCAGTTGCTGCTCTTGGTCAGTGACAATCAATTGGGTATTGGCTGTACTGATACGATGTTCAATGGCTTTGCTTTCAAAGGCAGTAAATAAAGGTTGATAAATGGCACCAATCCGCCAGGTTGCTAATATAGTAATTAAGAGTGCTGGTGTTCTTGGTAGCAATCCCGCAATACAGTCGCCGGCTTTCAACCCCAAGGAATGCATATAATTGGCCAGCTGCCCTGAAGCGACTGCCAGTTGTTCAAAGGTCCACTGCTCTGCTTCACCATTCTTGTCTTCCCAGATTAGCGCCGTTCGGTTTTGACCTAGGTAACCGCCCACAACATTCGGTATAGGCATTGATGCAATCTGCATTTCCCACCAGCTGTTCCTGAACCATTTTTTCAAAATCAAATTCAACATATGCTTGTTCTAATGTCTTCATGACGACAACCTCTTTTCCTGTTATATGTTTCAGGCGACCCTGCCTGACTGTGTCCATTTATCATTATTGTTCTTGCTAATTCCGTCAGCATGTTTTTTCAAAACTGCATTCCCTATGGCTAGAACAGGAATGAAGATTTTTTGTCTAGTCTGAGTAATACAGGCCATGCCCTCATCATGTCTCGTTGATACTGGCAATTTTCACACTTATAAATAAAAAATCTGGCTTTGAGCATCGACCAAATTTATTTTTAAATAGTCTCAGCGCTGACAGACTTCACGCGCAATCACCAAGCGTTGAATATCCGATGCGCCTTCATAAATCTGACTGACGCGCACATCTCGATAAATCCGCTCAACAGGAAAATCAGATACATAACCATAGCCACCATGAATCTGGATCGCATCGGAACAGACCCGTTCTGCAATGATAGATGCAAACAGTTTTGCCATTGAAGCTTCTTTTAAACAGGCCAATCCTGCATCTTTTAAAGTCGCAGCATGTAAGGTGAGCTGACGTGCAGCTTCTATTTGTGTTGCCATGTCTGCCAGTCTAAAAGCTACGGCTTGATGCTGCACAATTTCCACACCAAAAGCTTTACGCTCATTGGCATATTCCACCGCAGCATCGAGTGCAGCGCGAGCCATTCCTACCGATTGTGCAGCAATTCCGATACGACCCGACTCAAGGTTCGACAGGGCAATCTTGTAGCCTTCACCTTCCTGACCCAGCAGATTCTCCGCTGGAATCCGGCACTGATCCAGAACAATGGTCGCGGTATCGGAACAATGCTGACCCATTTTTTCTTCTAGGCGTGACACGATATAACCCGGTGCATCGGTTGGCACCAAGAAGCATGAAATACCTTTTTTGCCTGCCGACTTATCCGTGACAGCAAAGACCAAGGCGATCTGCGCATGTTTACCTGTCGTAATAAACTGCTTGGTGCCATTTAACACCCATTCATCACCATCACGTTCAGCTTTACACTCAAGCGCACTGGCATCTGAACCGGCCTGAGGTTCTGTTAAACAGAAACAGCCGAGCCATTCACCAGTTGCCAGTTTGGTCAAATACTGCTGTTTTTGTGCTTCAGTGCCATAGCGCTGGGTAATGCCACAAGGCAAAGAGTTCTGCACACTAATGATGGTCGAGATTGCTCCATCGCCTGCGGCAATTTCTTCAAGAGCCAAAACCAGTGAGACATAATCCAGACCTGCACCGCCCCACTCTTCAGCTACCGTCATACCGAGCGCACCAAGCTCACCAAGTTCTTTGAGTTCCTGTGCTGGAAATTGTGCTGTTTTATCGCGTAAGGCTGCTGTGGGTTTCAGTTTTTGCTGCGAATAGTTACGCATCATGTCCTGAATCATTTTTTGTTCGTCATTTAAAAGCACGGGCTATTTCCCTCTTATTTATTTCTGTTCTGCATTCATCTTCAGCAAAATGTACTAACTGCTCTTGCCCTCATCTTTCCTAGAGGTATTCGGCAAATTCAGGCTGCAACTTTCCCCTGACATACAGTTGCTATTCTTATGAATCAGGGAAAGTGTGTTTAAGTTAAAAGATTATTTTGGTGCCATACGGATTGCGCCATCCAGACGAATGACCTCACCATTTAAATAGCTATTTTCAAAAATATGTCCTACCAGCTGGGCGAATTCCTGTGGTTTGGCCAGACGCGGTGGAAATGGCACCATTTGCCCCAAAGCATCCTGAACATTTTGTGGCATGCCTTTCAGCATTGGGGTTTCCATAATGCCTGGCGCGATGGTCATCACTCGAATGGCCTCCCGAGCCAGCTCTCGTGCCAAAGGTAAAGTCATTGCGACCACAGCACCTTTAGACGCAGCATAGGCAGTCTGGCCAATTTGACCGTCATAAGCGGCAACCGAGGCGGTATTCACAATTACGCCACGCTCTTCTTCGCCAGATTGCAGCTCATATTTTGCAATTAAAGCTGCTGCATGACGCAACATATTAAATGTGCCAGTCACATTAATATTCAGCACTTTTTGGAACATGGCTAATTCATGGATGCCATTACGTCCCAACACTTTGGCAGATGGCGCAATACCGGCACAATTGACCAGACCATTCAGTTGACCATAAGTATTTTCGACGTGTGCAAGAAAAGCTTCAACTGCCTGCTCATCGATGACATCCAGCTGTACAAATTCAGACTGGGAACCCAGTTGCTGCTGTAGTGCTTGGCCCTGCTCCTGATTCATATCCACCAGAATCACTTTAGCGCCGTGTTCAACCAAGTGAGTTGCAGTGGCTGCCCCCAAACCTGAGGCGCCACCGGTAATGACTATTACTTTTCCCTGAATTTTCATGTTTCTTCCCTCGCAATTTTTATATTTCAGATACGACTTAATATGCAGAGTAAACAGAACTCTTCTTCTGTACAATTT
Source organism: Acinetobacter sp. BY419 (assembly GCF_019038395.1). Classification (GTDB taxonomy): domain Bacteria; phylum Pseudomonadota; class Gammaproteobacteria; order Pseudomonadales; family Moraxellaceae; genus Acinetobacter. Next base: position 18,797 of record NZ_JAGFXZ010000007.1, on the reverse strand, counting down.
CCAAATATTGCATCTTGCATGATGTATTTGGACAATGAAAATAAGGATATCAGACCGAATATGCATAAGATTGTATTGGAATATAGCAAAGGCACCATTTCGATTGATCTGGTGAACGAAGCCCTGCTAGATGCAAAACGGCTGCAATTTGATATCCCTGAAATTTTGAAAAAAGCCAACATTCCAGCGGAATTACTGAATGCTCCCAAGGCACGGGTGTCGGTCAGTCAATTTGCCCAGTTATGGACTGTGCTTGCAGACAGCATGAATGACGAATTTTTTGGTATGGACAGTCATGCGATGCGCCGTGGCAGCTTTAAATTACTTTCAAAAATGGTCATTCAGGCAGATACACTGGAAAAGGCGCTACAACACATTTTACAATTTCTCAACTTGCTCCTGGACGATTTGCAAAGCACGCTTATGGTTGAGGAACACTATGCCTATATCGTGATTTATGATTTAAAAGCCACCAAACGCGTGTTTAGTTATGCGACCTACCTGATGCTGATTCACACCTTGATCTGCTGGTTAAGTGGGCAACGGATCTTACTCAATCAGATTCAACTGAAATGTGCAGCACCCCTGGATGATTTTGATTACAAAGTCCGTTTTTGTGAACAGATTGAATATCAGGCCAGTGAAAACTATGTGCAATTCGATGCGAGCTATCTGCAACTCCCGATTAAACAAGATACCCGGTCCTGGTATCAGTTTATTCAGCAAACGCCACAAAATATATTGGTACGTTTTAAAAATCCTTATGCATTAAGCACCCAGATTCGCCGGAAACTTCTACAAGTTTCACCATCAGAATGGCTGGAACTCAATGAACTGGCTTTAAAAATGAATATGTCTGAAGCAACCATGCAACGGCGTTTAAAAAGCGAAGGTGTCAGCTATCAACAGTTGAAAAATGATATACGCCGGGATACGGCAATTGAATTGCTAACCCGTACTGAACAAAGTTTGCAAGAAATTAGCGATCAGCTTAACTTTCAGGAAGCCAGTGCATTTCATCGTGCCTTTAAGAAATGGACTGGAGTCAGTCCAGGTGCTTACCGCCAGAATAATATTAGTTAATATATATAAAGATAGACATTAAAAATATCAATAATACACACGCTCAATCTAAGATATTATTTTTATTATGATTATATATTTCAAGCCCTAAAGCATATATTAGCAGGACTATACAGTCATCCTGAAAGCTTTGTAATTCCACTTAGAATAGATTACTTTTCACTCAATTTATAGCACTTTGCTATTGGCTGAATTCTCTATTTTCATTTTCCTTTCATTTTGAAGGTATCTCCATGTTAAAGATGTCTGATGTACTTGGACAAAATCTTGTCCAAAACTTCTCTAAAGCTTTATTTTCTTCGACAGATCTGATCACGGAACAGTTGAATCAAGGGATTTTAAATGCATCGGATGCAGAACTGAAAGGTGCAATTCTGCACTTCTTTAACCAGGTAGACGCAGTGGAAACAGCGCAGGCGCTTGAAATTTCGGCAGAACGTATCAATGAATTACAGCAAGGTATTGCCTTGAAGGATGAAAAGTGTTTTGCAGATACCTTAAAAGTTGTGGCACTCTGCTTGGCAATCGAAACCGGTAGTCTGGAGCAGGTAGAAGTGTATGACTGTCTGCAAGACTGTCCGATGTAATTCTTTTTAAGAATTTATCAAAAGCGATGCTCCGGCATCGTTTTTTTTATTTATAAGAGTTTACTGGAATGTCATTAAAATACTGAGTGTGTCATATGCTAGAGCTTTAAAAAAACCAATAAAAAAGCGACCACTTCGGCCGCTTTTTTATAAAGAAAGATCACAGATTAATGCGGCCACTGGCCTAAAGTCACCCGGTCATTACCGCCGTAATCTTTTACAGTACGGACTTGCTTATAACCTGCTTGTTTAAACAAATGCTGTACGGCATCAGCCTGATCATAACCATGTTCTAGCACCACCCAACCCTTGACGGTTAAATGCTTTTTGGCCTGAATGATAATGTCTTCCAGATCAGCCAGACCCTTTTTCTGCGCAACCAGTGCACGTTCCGGCTCTGTCGCCAGATGCTGCATATGCGTATCGTTCGCATCGATATACGGCGGATTTGAAGCAATCACGTCAAAGAACTGACGGCCAAATGGCTTCAGCCACGAACCCAGAATAAATTCTACATTCTCAATATCATGCTGTTCGGCATTGTATTTCGCCACTTCGAGGGTAGGCGCATAAATATCTGATGCCACAATTACCCATTCAGGACGCTCCGATGCCAGCGATAAGGCAATTGCACCTGTCCCTGTACCCAAATCTGCCACACGGGCATCTTCAGGCAAATCCAACTTCAACACGGTTTCCACCAGCACTTCAGTATCCGGACGTGGCACCAAAGTATCTTTAGTCACTTTCAGATCCAAAGTCCAAAATGGCTGTGAACCTGTGACATAAGCCAAAGGTTCACCAGCAGCAATACGTGCCAGACCGTCCTTATAAGCCTGTTCCTGTTCAGGACTTAATTCCTGATCTTTTTTCATCAGCAGATCAAATGAATCAATCTTGGTGATGTGTTCCAGTAACCAGGCATTTTCCTGACGTTCGTAACTTTCAGCTTCGCCGCGCAAAGCCAGTGCTTGTAAAATATTCATTATCCACCATTCTGCTGTGCAAGCATGGCCAACTGATCGGCCTGATATTCGCGATGCAAGCTGTCCAGCAATTCAGTCAGATCACCTTCCATGACCGCATCTAACTTATACAAGGTTAAGTTAATACGATGGTCAGTCATACGCCCTTGCGGATAGTTATAGGTACGGATACGTTCTGAACGATCCCCCGAACCCACCAGGTCACGACGCATTTCCGAGGTTGCAGCATCTGCAGCAGCACGTTTAGCATTTTCTAAACGTGATACCAGCAGTGCCATCGCCTTGGCCTTGTTCTTATGCTGTGAACGCTCATCCTGACATTCCACCACAGTACCAGTTGGAATATGGGTAATACGTACCGCAGAATCGGTTTTGTTAATGTGCTGACCACCCGCACCTGAGGCACGATAGGTATCAATCCGTAAATCAGCTGAATTAATTTCAACCGAAGTATCCACATCTACTTCAGGCAAAATCGCAACGGTACAGGCAGACGTATGCACACGGCCCTGTGATTCGGTCGCCGGTACACGCTGTACACGGTGCGCACCACTTTCAAATTTTAAACGACCGTAAACCCCTTCACCATTAATCAGACAAATGACTTCTTTATAACCGCCATGCTCGCCTTCATTTTCAGACAAAATTTCAAGACGCCAGCCTTGTGACTCCGCATATTTACTATACATGCGGTATAAATCACCGGAGAAAATTGCTGCTTCATCACCACCGGTTCCAGCACGAATTTCTAAATATGCAGAATTGGCATCATTCGGGTCTTTCGGAATCATCAGGATGTTCAGCTCAGCTTCGAGCGACTCAATTAAAGCTTTATTCTCTTTAATTTCTTCCTGAGCCATTTCCTTGAAGTCAGGATCTGACAACATAGCCTGAGCGGTTTCGATGTCTTGTTCAGCCTGTCTGTACTTGGTCCAGACATTGGTGATTTCTGTTAAGTCATTATGCTCACGTGACAGTTGACGGAAGCGCTTATTATCAGAAATGACTTCTATATCAGCCAGTAATGCGGTCAGTTCTTCATGACGGTCAGAGAGTTGGTCTAATCGTAAACGTAACGATTCTTTCATTTTCTAAAAAATCTCAAACATTGGCTGTGACTAAAAATTGCTTTAGCACAGCGAAATCAAAAAATTGCGCCTAGTTTAACGACTCTGGCTTCTAATGAACATCATTATTGAGTAAGTCCGTGTCGCGGATCATTCATCGCTCTTACAGCACCTATTAGCAAATATGATTAAAAACAGTGAAATTGCCTTTTTTATAGTCGAACTTATTCTTATTTCTTGCTGATTTTACAATTTGCCAAATAAAGCTGCTAATTATGAAGAAACATCTTCATATTGTTTTGGGTATGATTTGTTACATTTGTCACATCGAAATAAATATAGTCCTATAAATGGACATGGAGTAATGCCATGAAACTCAATGCGCTTTTAATAAGTACAGTTTTAGCTGCTGGTTCAATGCTGACCGTAAACGCACATGCAGACAGTACGGCTCGTGTTGCAGCAGCAAGTGCTTTAGGTAGTGTTGCAGGTACAGCATTAGGTAAAAACATGGGTGGCAACACCGGCGCAACCCTTGGTGCGGCTTTAGGTGGTGCTGGCGGTGCAGCGGTTGCAAGCAGCAAGCAAAACCGTACTGAATCTGCAATTGGTGGTGCGCTAGGTGGTGGTGCAGGTTATACCGTAGGTAAAAATATGGGCGGTAGCAACGGCGGTTATATCGGTTCAGCCCTGGGTGCTGCCGGTGGTGCTGCATTAGGTAACAAGATTTCCAAAGACAAAACTGCAGAAAAAGCCAAATCACGTCACTACAAGAAAAAACGTCATTATCGTTATAACTGATCAATGCGTTAGACCTAAAATATTCGTCTTTAAGAGCACCTTCGGGTGCTTTTTTTATTGCTTCTCTATAAGATTAAACTTCAAGTAATACATGAAATTATCATATATACATCATGAATAAATTAAGGAGATAAAAATCACAATTCGCCAACATTGCCTCCATGCTGTTTAGCGCTTGCTAGATTAAATTTATCTTATCAACACAATATAGCTAGATATATATAAAAGGTGCCCTCATGAACTATAAATCTTTAATGATCGCTGTTGTAGCAACCTCAGCCATGGGTATGACAGCTGCCAATGCAGGCAATACAACCAATACAGCTTTAGCTTCTGCTTTGGGTGGTGTAGTTGGTGCCGCAGTAGGTAATAAAATGGGTGGTACAACTGGTGCGACAATCGGCTCTGCGATTGGTGGTGGTGCGGGTGCTGCAGTAGCTGCAAATAAACGTGACCGTAATGGTGCGATTATCGGTGGCGCATTAGGTGGCGGTGCCGGTTATGCGGTAGGCCGAAACATGGGCGGTAGCAATGCGGGTTATATCGGTGCGGCACTTGGTTCAGCAGGTGGTTCAGCTTTAGGTAAAAAAGTAAGCGAAGACCGTCGTTATGATGACCGTAACGAACGTCGCTATAACTCTTCTCGTAATTACCGTTATAACGATTATCGCTATAACAACCGTCGTCGTTAAGATTCTCCCTTTTGCTCGTTCCTCCTTTATAAGCATCTTCGGATGCTTATTTTTTTTGTTTTTATTTTTGATTTACACTTATATCGATTTCTTTCGATATACAAATACAATCTAAAGTCGTATGCTTTTAGAGATATCTATTTAAGAGTAATACTATGCGTACGCTTAACGATACCCAGTTCTCTATACTCGAACTGGTTCCTGTTCGTGACGACAAGACCATTCAATTCGCGCTGAACCATGCGCTGGAACTTGCCCAAGCAGCAGAAAAATTGGGTTATCGCCGGATGTGGCTGGCAGAACATCATAATATGGATGGCATCGCCAGTTCAGCAACCGCAGTTCTCTTAGGCTATTTACTGGCGAACACCAAAACCTTAACTTTAGGCTCGGGCGGAGTTATGCTGCCCAACCATGCCCCGCTGGTAGTGGCTGAACAGTTCGGTACATTGGCAACACTCTATCCGAACCGGGTTGAACTGGGTTTGGGGCGTGCTCCAGGTACTGATCAAATGACCATGCGTGCCCTGCGTCGTGGCCGCCAGGAAACTGAAGACCAGTTCCCACAAGATGTGCTAGAAATTCTGCAATATTTTAAAGATCCAGAGCCGCATCAGCGTATTGTAGCCACACCAGGTCAAAGCACCCACGTACCCGTATGGCTTCTAGGTTCCAGCCTGTTTAGTGCACAGCTGGCTGCGAAACTCGGTCTGCCTTATTCATTTGCCTCACATTTTGCTCCGCGTATGCTTGGTCAAGCAATTCAACTCTATCGTGAGAATTTTGAACCTTCTGAATATCTGGATCGTCCTTATATCTCAATGGGCGTTCCGACTTGTGTCGCAGATACAGATGAAGAAGCAGAATATCTGGCGACCAGTGCCTATCAGCGTGTTTTGTCACTGATTCGTGGTCAAAGCCTGAAACTTAAAGCACCAATAGACTCCATGGAAGGTCTGTGGACGCCTCCTGAAAAAATGTCAGTCGATAATTTTTTTGCTATGGCTCAGGTCGGTTCCAAAGAAACCGTTAAAGCTGGGCTGGAATCGCTTTTAGCCAGATATGATGTTGATGAGTTTATCTTTACTTGTGACATCTATGACGCTGACAAGCGTCTGCGTAACTTTGAACTGTTGATGCAGCTTAAAAACTGGCAATAAATGAAAGCGGCATCTACCTATTCTCAGCAATGGGTAGATGTTTTTAATCGTTAAAGATGAAAGGCTAAAATAAAACTAATCCGCTTAAAAGCATTTCTATCTACTACGCCATGAAGTAGCTTGCTCTTCTGAAGCGATAACTTCATTTCTTTTAGAGCGTATTTAAAGCCATTCAGAGCTCAATGAAACCGGATTTTATATTTCGAACAAATGGATGACTGTCTAAGTTAAATTTTTCACTTTACCCTTGCTCAAGTTTTTGTTTATATCTTATCCAAAGAAAAACTAATTATTAAATAAATTCAAGGAATTCTAATGTCTACCAAGCAGGATCCACAGGCTGCTATTTTTGAAAATCGCCCTGAACATTTTCAGCAGTTTACTGGTATTAAAGTGCCCTCTTCCGAGCTGCTAGCATTAGATTATGCAGATCAAGATATCGCGATTATTGGTACGGATCAGTTTACTGTAAGCCAGCTGGATAAAATCAGTCTACATGCCCGTTCTGTGAAAGTTTTCCAGATTAATCCTGCTTTTGTACTGCCAGGTTCAGACCGCATTCTGCAACGAATTATTAATCATCCGCTGATTGGCAAAAATCGTCGCTTGTTTAATAACCGGATTAAAAGTCTGCTTTCTCTGCGATTTTTAGAACATCAGGTGCAAAATTTATGGCTAAGACGCCAATTAATGCCAAATCTGGCATCATCTCCTAAAACTTATCTGAAGTCAGATCATTATTATGGTGCGCTACAGCGTGAAAATTGCCAGCTGATTACCTGGCCTATTCTGAAAATTTCTGAAAATACGATTCATTGCATCAATGGTGAGCAGCATCAAGTCGATATCATTATTCATACTTATTCAGCAGAATAAATAATTGAAGAGGGCAGTTAAATATAAAAAATGCTGGGCTGATGATGAGATTGGAGTTACATGCCAAGCACCAATTGACGATTCATTTTACAAAATAGCTAAGTAATATTTTTAAATATGATGCTTGGTATTTTATTTAGATTATAAATCTCATACATTATTTCGATTAATAACCGCTTACTTGTAATTTTTAACTATAAATCAGAGCCAAACCAAGGTTTAGCTCTGATCTGGTTTTTAACCGATACGACGTTTCAAACCTGTCATTTGCAATATCCGTGTCGAGATTTCCTCAATCGACATTTCGGAGACATTCAGATACTTAATGCCCTCTGAAATATAAATCCCCTCAATCGCACGCAACTCCATCTGGCACTGACTAAAACTGGCATAACGGCTATTGGCCTTACGCTCAGAACGAATAGCTACAAGGCGATCTGCATCAATCATCAAGCCAAAGAGCTTGTTTTTATGCGGTCGCAGCACAGCTGGTAGTCGGTTATCGTCCAAATCTTCTTCGGTTAGCGGGTAGTTCGCCACGCGAATACCGAACTGCAAAGACAGGTAAATAGAGGTTGGAGTTTTACCTGAACGCGATACGCCAATCAGAATCAGATCGGCTTTATCATAATGACGGGTGCGTGCGCCATCATCGTTATCCAAAGCAAAATGGACAGCATCAATACGGGCTTTATAGGATTCGGAGTCCGTCACCGCATGGGTCTGCCCGACTAAAGTCGTAGGAATCGTGCCCAATTCTTCGGCCAATTTACTAATAAGACCTTCAAATACATCAAGATTTACTGCATTTGCTGTATTAATAATATCGCGCACATAAGGATCAACCAAGGTATCAAATACGAGGGGTTTTTCACCGTCTATTTGAGCTCTTGCATTGATCTCTGCCACCACGCTTGTAGCGGCTTCTTCAGAGCTAATGTAAGGGATAATATGAATGTCAAATTTAACATGTGGAAACTGCGCCAACAGCGAGTGTCCAAGCGTTTCAGCGGTGATGGCCGTACCATCTGAAATAAAGAAAACACTACGCTGAATTTGTTTACCTTCCGACATTAAAATTCTCCTCCAACATTTGTCTTAGTGCTATATAATCTTTATAGTAAACCGATCTTACATGACTGTCGCTTAGTAAAATCAAAAACCTAGATGATTTGCTATACTCTCATGCCAAGATAGTGATTAATACTGCAAAAGTGGAGTAACAACTTTGGAAGCGCGCGTAATTGGTCTGGAAAAATTAGGGAAACACGACGTTGAGCTGGTCGGTGGGAAAAACTCATCACTAGGCGAAATGATCAGCCACTTAGCAAATGCTGGTGTATCTGTGCCAGGTGGTTTCGCAACGACTGCCGATGCCTACCGTGAATTTCTCGAGCAAAGTGGCCTAAACGCTAAAATCATTGCAGAGCTTGCTGCACTCAATGTTGATGATGTGAATGCACTCGCAGAAACTGGCGCAAAAATTCGTCAATGGATTGTGGATACTCCACTTACACCGGCATTAGAACAAGAAGTTCGTACAGCATTTGCAGAACTTTCTCACGGCAACCCTGACATCGCGGTTGCCGTTCGTTCATCTGCCACTGCAGAAGATTTACCGGATGCTTCTTTTGCTGGACAGCAAGAAACTTTCTTAAATATTCGCGGTATTGATAACGTACTGATTGCGATCAAGGAAGTATTTGCATCACTATATAACGACCGCGCAATCTCTTACCGTGTACACCAAAACTTCGCGCATGACGTAGTTGCCCTTTCAGCGGGTATCCAGCGCATGGTTCGCTCTGAAACTGGCGCTGCAGGTGTTATGTTCACATTGGATACCGAATCAGGCTTCCGTGATGCAGTATTCATTACCGCATCTTATGGTTTGGGTGAAATGGTCGTTCAAGGTGCAGTTAACCCGGACGAATTCTATATTTCTAAACCGCTTTTAAATGCAGGCCGACACGCGATCCTTCGCCGTAACTTGGGTTCCAAGCACCAGAAAATGATTTATGGTGAAGAAGCTTCTGCGGGTAAATCGGTCGTTGTGGTTGATGTTGAAAAAGCTGAACGCCAACAATTCGCTCTAAACGACCAGGAACTACAAGAACTTGCCAAACAAGCATTGATCATTGAAAACCATTACGGTTCTCCAATGGACATCGAGTGGGCAAAAGATGGCGATGATGGCAAAATTTATATCGTTCAGGCGCGTCCTGAAACAGTAAAAAGCCGTGAAAATGTCGGCACCATGGAACGCTACCTGTTGAAGCAACGCGGTACTGTAATCTGTGAAGGCCGCTCAATTGGTCAACGTATCGGTTCTGGTAAAGTCCGTATCGTAACGTCAATCAAAGAAATGGACAAAGTACAAGACGGTGATGTGCTGGTATCGGACATGACTGACCCAGATTGGGAGCCAGTAATGAAGCGTGCGGCTGCGATTATCACCAACCGTGGTGGCCGCACCTGTCACGCTGCGATCATTGCACGTGAGTTAGGTGTTCCTGCGATTGTAGGTTGTGGTAATGCTACTGAAGTGCTGGTTGACGGTCAGGAAGTGACTGTGTCTTGTGCTGAAGGCGACACAGGCTTTATTTATGAAGGTGCTTTAGATTTCGAAATTCAACGTAATTCGATTGAATCTATGCCTGCTCTTCCATTTAAAGTCATGATGAACGTGGGTAACCCTGATCGTGCATTCGACTTCGCGCAAATTCCAAACGCAGGTATTGGCCTTGCACGTTTAGAATTCATCATCAACCGTATGATCGGTGTGCATCCTAAAGCATTGTTGAATATTGACAGCCTGCCACGCGAAACACGGGCTGCTGTGATGGCGCGTACTGCAGGTTATGCTTCTCCAATCGAATTCTATGTAGAAAAACTGGTTGAAGGTGTTTCTACTCTTGCTGCTGCATTCGCAGACAAGCCAGTGATCGTACGTATGTCTGACTTCAAGTCAAACGAATACGCAAACCTGATTGGCGGTAAGTTATACGAGCCAGAAGAAGAAAACCCGATGCTGGGCTTCCGTGGTGCTAGCCGCTACGTGTCTGACAACTTCCGTGACTGCTTCGAGCTTGAATGCCGTGCATTGAAAAAAGTTCGTGACGAAATGGGCTTAACCAATGTACAGATCATGATTCCATTTGTGCGTACTGTGGCTGAAGCGAAACGCGTGATCGAGCTGTTGGCATTGAATGGTCTTAAGCGCGGTGAAAATGGTCTTAAAGTGATCATGATGTGCGAACTTCCAACCAATGCGCTATTGGCTGATCAATTCCTTGAGCACTTCGATGGCTTCTCGATTGGTTCGAATGACTTGACTCAGTTAACCCTTGGTCTGGACCGTGACTCTGGTATTGTTTCGCATCTGTTCGACGAACGTGATCCTGCGGTGAAAGCATTGCTTTCTATGGCAATCCAAGCTTGCCATAAAGCCGGCAAATATGTCGGTATCTGTGGTCAAGGTCCTTCTGACCATCCAGATCTTGCACAATGGCTGATGGAACAGGGAATCGAATCTGTGTCGCTTAACCCAGACTCAGTATTAGACACCTGGTTCTTCCTAGCTGAAGAAAAAGTGCAAAAAGCATAATTAATTACTCATAAAAAAAGACCCTGTTAAAGGGTCTTTTTTTATGGACGAGATAATTTGTTATTTGAAAATCTACCACCCCAAATCTATTTAAAAGCTAAACAATTGAATTCATAAATATAATTATATTCAAGCCTATTAGTACACGAAAACTGTAATGACAAACAAATACCAACAGTAAAGTCATATCAAAATGGCAATAATGAATATCTATCTAGCTGTCCAGTAAGATATCTTTAAAAATGCAGACGCTTGCTGTTTACGCATAAGACGCATTTTAATGAGAAATATGATTGAAAATCCTCAATTAATCTATATCTTACGATGAGAGGATGTTTGTTTTCAAAACCGAATTCAATACAATCTCGATTAAACCTACTATCAGTTCACATTTATATATTGAGATTCAGTCTATATGCAGATTTACTTGGCACGAAACAATCAACAAGCTGGTCCATATACGCTCGAGCAATTGAATCAGATGCTGGCGAATCAACAAGTCATGCTGACTGACCTAGCATGGCATCAAGGCATGAAAGAGTGGAAAGCCTTGGGTGAACTTACCCAAGGTAAATCAGTATATCAACCTGAAGGCTACGTCGCTCCAGCAGCAACACCTGAAACGCCTGTGTTTCAGCATAACCACACAACGAAAACGTCGTATAGCCAGCCCGGATCTCAAGTAGCTGCAAAGAAAAATGAACTTGCCAGTATCCCCAGTCGTATCCTGGCTAAAATTGTAGATCTGTTATTGTGGCTACCTGCGACCTTCATCCTGACTGCATTTTTCACTCCTGAACAGGAAACCCGCTTCGCTCAACTGAACCAGCAGTTTATGAATGTAGTGCTGAGCAGTGATGCAGATCCTGCGTTGGCTCAGCAATTACAGACCCAAATGTTTGAGATGTTTTCTCAGCAGGCATGGCTTGCCACAGCGGTCTATTTAATAATCATGCTGGCCATTCAAGCTTTCCTGATTGCCAAATCAGGCCAAAGTATTGGTAAAAAACTAACCAAAATCAAAATCGTAGATGCTGAATCTGGTGAAAAAACCAGCTTATTGCGTGCTTTCACCATCCGCAGTGTGCTGTTCATTTTCTTTAATATCATGTTTATGCCTCTCAGCTTAATTATAGATTGGGCTTTCGGCTTGGGTAAAAAACGTCAGACCCTGCACGATAAACTGGCCAAAACTCAAGTAGTAAAACAATAATTTAGCAACATATAAAACGGGATGATCTTTATCCCGTTTTTTCCTACATAACTTTGAAATTGAAATAAAATTCCTATAAATATTACCCAAACCCTCCTACCAAAATCGGTTTTTATTACAGGCATTTAAGCGCCTTTACATATAGCTTAGTTCATTAATCTCAGGCATAATGCCCAACAACGTAGCGGTGCGTTGTGATAAATAGGATGTTTTGTAAAAAATCAGCCTTTTTAGTCATGTGCACTTTAATCGCTATCCCATATTAAATTAGGGAATGGGACTCTTCACCGAGGTTGTAAAATGAGACAAACGATTTTAGCTGTATTGTCTTTATCTGCGATGACTGCACTCTTGACCGGGTGTGGTGGTGATATGGTACTTCTGAACTCTAAAGGTCCAGTTGCAGCAGGTCAAAGTAACCTGATGATGACTGCGATTTACTTAATGCTGTTGGTGGTTATTCCATCAATTATCATGGCATTATGGTTCGGTTGGAAATATCGCGCATCGAATAAAGACGCAGACTATAAACCTACATGGGCACACTCTACTGCGATTGAAATTGTAGTATGGGGTATCCCTGTCATTATTATTGGTATTTTAGCTTGGTTAACTTGGTGGGGTTCCCACAAGTATGACCCATACCGTCCAATTGAAGCAGATAAAGCACCTTTAACTGTTCAGGTTATTGCTGAACAATTTAAATGGCTCTTCATCTATCCTGAGCAAGGTATTGCAACAATTAACGAAATGCGTTTCCCAGAGAAAACTCCGGTAAGCCTTCGTTTAACCTCTAACTTCACGATGAACTCATTCTTCATCCCGGCGTTAAGTGGTCAGATTTATGCAATGGCAGGCATGCAAACTCACCTCAACCTGTTAGCTGATGAAACTAGTCCAGCTGAAGGCTACCGTGGTTTCTCCTCAAACTATTCAGGTTACGGCTTCTCACAAATGCGCTTCCGTGCACATTCTGTGACCGATGCTCAATTTGCTGAATGGGTTTCTGCTATTCAGGCAGGAAACGGTACTTCAGTTAACCCGAATGCAGTACAAAAAACTGTTCTAGACCAAGCTGAATTTGCAAATTTACGTGACGGTAACCGTGGTAAACACCAAATCGAAGTGATTATTGCAAAAGCTAAAACTCCTGAAGAGAAGGCTACTGCTGAAGCAATGAAGCCTTATCCAACTAAGCCACATCCTGTGACTTACTACTCTTCTGTAGAGCCAGGTTTGTTTGAATCTGTGATTCACAAGTATATGAGTAACTACCACGGTGCTGACCATTCAGCTCCTGTAGAAGCTGCAGCGACTGATGCTGTTGCTCATGAAGCGGCTGCTTCTGAAGCTCATGTAGCTGGTGAACATGCGACTGCTTCTCAAGGGGAATAAGACATGAGCTTCTTAGGTAAGTTAGGTCCAGATGCAATTCCTTACGATCCAATCGTATTGGCAACTGTTGCAATGATGATCTTGGGTGGTATCGTAGTTGTTGCCGGTATTACCTACTTTAAAAAATGGGGCTACCTGTGGAACGAATGGTTCACATCTGTAGACCATAAAAAAATTGGTATCATGTATATCTTCGTATCTGTGATCATGCTGGTGCGTGGTTTCGCCGATGCGATCATGATGCGTCTTCAGCAGTTCCTTGCAAAAGGTGGCGGCGAAGGTTATTTACACCCTGAGCATTACGACCAGATCTTTACCGCGCATGGCGTGATTATGATCTTCTTCGTGGCAATGGGTCTTGTAGTTGGTTTAATGAACATCTCTGTACCGCTTCAAATCGGTGCACGTGACGTTGCATTCCCATTATTGAACTCTCTAAGCTTCTGGTTATTCGCCGGCGCTGCGGGTCTGATGATGGTGTCACTCGCGTTAGGTGAGTTCGCTGCAACAGGCTGGATGGCATACCCTCCACTGTCTGGTATCGAATATTCTCCAGGCGTAGGTATGGACTACTACATCTGGGCACTGCAAATTTCAGGTCTAGGTACGCTATTAACGGGTGTTAACTTCTTCGTTACCATCATCAAAATGCGTGCACCTGGCATGAAACTTATGGAAATGCCAATCTTTACCTGGACATCTTTATGTACAGCAGTATTGATTATTGCCGCTTTCCCAGTGTTGACTGCAACAATTGCAATGTTAACGCTTGACCGTTACTTCGGTTTCCACTTCTTTACCAACGACTTGGGTGGTAGCCCAATGTTGTATGTAAACTTGATTTGGACTTGGGGTCACCCGGAAGTGTATATCCTGGTATTACCAGCATTTGGTATTTACTCAGAAGTTGTTGCGACTTTCTCGCGCAAAGCATTGTTCGGTTACAAATCAATGGTGTATGCAACAGTAGCAATCACAGTATTGTCATTCGTTGTATGGGTTCACCACTTCTTTACTATGGGTGCAGGTGCCAACGTTAACGCGTTCTTCGGTATCATGACCATGATTATTGCGATTCCTACAGGTGTGAAGATCTTCTCTTGGCTGTTCACCATGTACAAGGGTCGTATTGTTTACACTACCCCAATGCTATGGACACTTGGCTTCCTTGTGACTTTCGGTATCGGTGGTTTAACAGGTGTATTGATGGCGGTTCCACCAGCGGACTTCCTGGTACATAACTCTTTATTCCTGATTGCCCACTTCCATAACGTAATTATTGGTGGTGTAGTATTCGCGATGTTCGCAGGTATCATCTTCTACTGGCCGAAAATGTTCGGTTGGAGACTGAATGAAACTTGGGGTAAAGCAGCGTTCTGGTTCTGGTTCTTCGGTTTCTACTTTGCATTCATGCCGCTTTATATCCTTGGTTTCATGGGTATGACTCGTCGTTTGAATACATTTGATAACCCAGACTGGGACCCGTATGTAAACATTGCAATGTTTGGTGCAATTCTGATTGCGCTGGGTATTGTATGTTTCATCATGCAAATCGTGGTTGGTTTCCTACAACGTGAGCAACGTCTAGATTTGACTGGCGATCCATGGGATGGTCGTACCCTTGAATGGTCGACATCATCTCCTGCTCCATTCTATAACTTCGCTCATCTTCCAACGATCCATGGTATTGATACTTTCTGGATCGAGAAAGAAAATGGTGTTGCGTACGCAAAACCGACGAAGTATGAAGACGTGCATATGCCGACTAACCGTGCTGCTGGTTTCGTTATCGCGATGTTCATCACTATTATGGGCTTCGGTTTAATCTGGCACATCTGGTGGTTAGTAGTTGTTACGTTCATTGCTTCTATCGTTAGCTTCATCGTGTCTTCTTTCACCAAGAAAGTGGATTACTATGTTCCAGCTGCTGAAGTTGAGCGTATTGAAAACGAACGCTATGCGATTCTTGAAAAACACTTGAAGAAGGACTAAGACAATGGCTGAAGTACTTCATCACGATAACCAAGGACACGATGAGCATCATCATCACGATGATACTGATATCACCGTCTTTGGTTTCTGGACTTACTTGATGAGTGACCTTGTCCTGTTCGGTACACTCTTCATTGCGTTCGCTGTTTTAAGTAGCCACATCCCTGTGGGTACTCCAAGTGCGAGAGACCTGTTTGGCGACTCTTTAGGTTTCGTTCTTACTGAAACCTTCGCCCTCTTGATCTCTTCTGTAACCTTTGGTTTTGCAGTTCTTGCTGCATACAAAAAAGATGTTGCAAAAGTACTGACTTGGTTAGCGATTACTTGGGTATTCGGTGCTGCGTTTATCGGCATGGAACTTTATGAGTTCAATCATTTAGTTCATGCCGGTCATGGTCCAAGCACAAGTGCGTTCTTATCTGCGTTCTTTACTTTGGTAGGTACGCACGGTATTCACGTAACTTCTGGTCTGGTCTGGATGATCGTGCTTATGGTTCAAATCAAGAAATATGGTTTGACTCTTGCAAACACGCGTCGTCTAGCTTGCCTAAGCTTGTTCTGGCACTTCCTTGACATCGTTTGGATCTGTGTATTCAGCGTAGTTTACTTGATGGGAGTTCTGTAATGAGTCACGATCATAATGCTGCTGGCGAATCACACGGTAACGTTAAGCAATATACTGTTGGTTTCATCCTTTCTGTCATCCTTACCGTAATTCCATTCGGTATGGTAATGGCAGGCGGTTTTGGCCGTGGTACATTGATTACCGTCATTGCGATTACTGCGGTTGCTCAGATTCTTGTGCAGTTAATTTACTTCCTGCATATGAACTCTTCTTCAGAGCAACGCTGGAACGTGATTGCGTTCGTGTATACCATCTTAACCATCGCTATTCTTTTAGTGGGTTCTGTATGGATCATGAATTACCTACACTACAACATGATGATCTAAACTGATCATCATGCTGAAAAAGTATTTATTCCTGACTAAGCCAGGAATTCTCTTCGGTAACTTTGTTACCACTTTGGGTGGCTACTTCGTAGCCACTCAAGGTTCTGTAGATTTCCTTCTCCTGCTTATTACCCTTCTCGGTACTACGCTTGTCGTAGCATCAGGATGTGTGGTCAACAACGTGATTGACCAGGACATCGACCAAAAAATGCAGCGCACACAAAACCGTGCTCTCGTCACCAAAACCATTTCCGAACCTGTTGCCCTGGCATTTGCCCTGGTATTAGGCATCGTTGGTTTTAGTCTTTTATGGTTCTGGGTAAATGCGTACGCTTTCTTATTCGCGGTGATTGGTTTTGTCGTATATGTTGGTTTTTACAGCTTATGGACAAAACGAACCACAATTCATCAAACTGTAGTCGGCAGTATCTCTGGTGCAGCTCCGCCTGTCATTGGTTATACCGCAGTGGCCAATCAATTTGACCTGGGTGCGTTACTGATCTTTTTAGGTTATGCACTATGGCAAATGCCTCACTCATGGGCGATTGCGATTTACCGCTTTGATGATTACAAAAACGCAGGTATTCCGATCTTGCCAGTGGCGCGTTCGATTCATCGTACCAAGATTGAATCACTGGTTTATGTGGTGTTATTCACCCTGACCATGAATGCGTTATTTGTCTTTGGTTATGCCAACTGGTTCTATGCAGTGGTTTTAAACTTACTGTGCATTTACTGGTTGTATCTGGGTGTCATTGGATTTAAAGCTGAAAATGATCAACTTTGGGCAAAGAAATATTTCCTGTTCTCTGTGATCCTGATTACTGTAATCAGTATTATCTTTAGTTTTACCTCAACTGCACCACCTACACAGATTGTGTTTTTTTAAAAGATAGAGTTAGTCTCTATCTTTTTTTATTTTGATTCCTGCTGAACTCTCAAATTTTTAACCATCTCCCTACCCGATCTGCTTGATTTTGTCTCCGGCGGTTCCTTTGCTCAGAAATACTTGTATTTCAGCGCTAAAATCACTACAATTCACCCTTCGCTTTTAATAGCGGCACAACTTCGGTTGTGACTCCTTGCTTCAATTTAACTATAAATTGGGGCTGCCTAAACCGTAAGGAGCTGACAATGCGTCACTACGAAATCGTACTATTGGTACATCCAGACCAAAGCGATCAAGTTGTGGGAATGGTAGAACGTTACCTAACTCACATCAAAGAAGCTGAAGGTCAAATCCACCGTCTAGAAGACTGGGGTCGTCGTCAATTGGCTTACCCAATTAACAAGATCCATAAAGCTCACTACATTCTTATGAATGTTGAGTGTGGTCAAACGACTCTTGATGAGCTTGAAGAATTGTTCCGTTATAACGACGCAATCATTCGTAGCCTGATCATCCGTCGTGAAAATGCAATCACTGAAGAGTCATTGCTTGCTAAAAGTGCTGAAGAAAAGCGTGCGCGTAAAGCTCAACGTGAAGAAGCACAACAATCTCAAGATTCTGCTGAAGCATAAGGAGAACATTACATGGCACGTTTTTACCGTCGTCGCAAGTTCTGCCGCTTTACAGCTGAGAAAGTTGCGTACATCGATTACAAAGATATCGACACTTTAAAACAGTACGTTACTGAAAACGGCAAAATTGTTCCTAGCCGTATTACAGGTACTAAAGCTCGTTACCAACGTCAATTAGCGCTTGCTATTAAACAAGCTCGCTACTTGTCTTTGATCCCTTACACTGACAATCATAAGTGAGGTTGAGCTGTGGATATTATTTTATTACAACGCATTAAAAACCTAGGTAAACTAGGCGATAAAGTATCAGTTAAAGCTGGTTATGGCCGTAACTTCCTTATCCCACAAGGTATGGCAGTTGCTGCAACAGAATCAAACAC
Source organism: Acinetobacter sp. BY419 (assembly GCF_019038395.1). Classification (GTDB taxonomy): domain Bacteria; phylum Pseudomonadota; class Gammaproteobacteria; order Pseudomonadales; family Moraxellaceae; genus Acinetobacter. The sequence goes on along the minus strand of NZ_JAGFXZ010000007.1, from coordinate 486 downwards.
TGCTGCTTTTGAAGCTCGTCGTGCTGAACTTGAGAAAGCTGAAGCTGATATTTTAGCTGCTGCTCAAGCACGTGCTGACCAATTGAACGAAGTAAATATCGTAATCACTGCGAAAGCTGGTGACGAAGGTAAACTATTCGGTTCAATCGGTACTCGTGACATCGCTGACGCGTTGACAAATGCTGGTCTAGAAGTAGACCGTGCTGAAGTACGTCTTCCAAATGGCGCACTTCGTCACACTGGCGAATTTAACATCGCAATCCAATTGCACCATGATGTTATTGCAGAAGTTCTAGTTACTATCGTAGCTGAGTAATTTCTCGCCTCAAAAAAGCATGCGAAAGCATGCTTTTTTTATCTCTTAGATTCTCAAATGAAGTGCAACAGAGATTAAATTATTGGAAAGAAGCAAGATGAGCTAGCATTTTGCTTCCGACCGACCAAAGTCAAAGTTGCATCATGAACTATACTCACCTTACCCAAGAA
>NZ_JAGFXZ010000069.1 GCF_019038395.1 Acinetobacter sp. BY419 | reverse complement strand
GTAAGGTGAGTATAGTTCATGATGCAACTTTGACTTTGGTCGGTCGGAAGCAAAATGCTAGCTCATCTTGCTTCTTTCCAATAATTTAATCTCTGTTGCACTTCATTTGAGAATCTAAGCTTCAAAAAAGCAGGTATGAATTAGATTTTACCCACCAGGTCGATTGATGGTGCAAGTGTTGCTTCACCTTCTTTCCATTTTGCCGGACAAACTTCACCTGGGTGTGCATATACATATTGTGCTGCTTTCACTTTACGCAGAAGTTCTTGTGCATCACGGCCGATACCACCCGCGTTGATTTCAACGATCTGGATTTTACCTTCTGGATCAATCACGAAAGTACCACGATCTGCCAGACCTTCAGCCTCAATCAATACTTCAAAGTTTTTAGCCAATGTCCAGGTCGGATCCCCGATCATTGGATATTGGATCTTTTGGATTTCCTCTGAGGTATCGTGCCAAGCTTTATGAGTAAAATGGGTGTCGGTAGAAACAGAATAAATTTCTACGCCCATTTTCTGGAATTCGGCATATTGATCAGCTAAATCTGCAAGTTCTGTTGGACAAACAAAGGTGAAATCTGCAGGATAGAAAAACACCACTGACCATTTACCTTTCAGGTCTTGCTCAGAAACTTCGATAAACTGACCATTGTGGTAAGCAGTTGCATTGAATGGTTTGATTTCAGTATTGATTAAACTCATGAGATATTTCCTCTCGCTTATTTCTGGGATTGCTTATCTTGTGCAGCTAGAATACGAAAAATTCACGAACAGGTAAAACCGCAAGTTTTTATAAAAATGATCGTTTTTTTAGATCATAAATTTCTATCAGCAGGACTTATGTGATTTATGATCTCGATGCGATCTGCCCTGAACAAACGCAGCACTATGTTCTAAGGCTTCTTAAAGTTCTGGTCAGTCGGGACGGTATGCAAAATTAAATGCAAATCTTCAAGGTGTAAAAAACCCACCGGATTCAGGTGGGTTTTAATAACAATTTAACAAATTACATCTTTGGAGTATCTCAAAATGGTAGGTCATCATCTAGATCTGCTGCAGGCGCTGCCGCTGGAGCAGGTGCAGATTTAGGCGCAAAACCACTCGGGTTATTGTTGCCATAACCGCCGCCTTGATTATTGTTGTTAAAACCACCTTGCTGCGGTGCTGAACCATAACCTGATTGCGGGTTATTACCATAACCGCCCTGGTTGTTGTTCGCCTGATTATTATTAAACCGTGGCTGGTTAAAACTGCTCTCACCCTGATCGTTTTGAGGACGGCTAGAGTCTAGCATCTGCATTTGCTCGCCACGGATTTCCGTCGTATAGCGTTCCTGACCATTCTGGTCAGTCCACTGGCGGGTGCGTAATGAACCTTCAATATACACTTTTGAGCCTTTGCGAAGATATTGCTGTGCAATTTCACCCAAACGGTTATGCAGCACGATACGGTGCCATTCCGTTTGTTCCTTACGTTCGCCCGTACTTTTATCTGTCCACGAATCGCTGGTTGCGATCGAGAATTGAGTAAGAGAACCACCATTTGCAAAAGTTTTGGTTTCCGGATCTTTACCCAAAGTACCCACTAAAATAACTTTATTTACACCACGCATTTGCCGTTTACTTCCTATATATTTCTGTATTTTACTTTATAAGAGTTATGATTAAATGGCTACCTCTTTACCCAACAAGTGCGTTAATTGTTGTCGCGAAGCGTCATCAATCTGCTGTTTATCGACTTTTACATAGGCAACTTGCTGTTCAGACATCACCACAACTTCTTCAATACCACGAATCGCCAAAAGCTGAGAAGTCCATTCGTCAGTTTGTCTGCTTTCCGGCAGACGCAGTACCAACGATGACAGATATCGCGGCTGAGCCAGGCCGAAACTCATCAGCAGCCAAACAATCGCAATCGCGGTCAGGATACTCCAGCCCATTGAGGTATTGTTCAGCAGCAATAATTGTCCGCCAATGATACCGCCAAAGAAAGCTCCTAAAAACTGACTGCTGGCATTCACTCCCATTGCGGTGGCTTTAGACTGGATGGGTGCCGCTTTCGACAGCCAGGAAGGCAGCAAGGCTTCCATCACATTAAAGGCAATGAAGAACAGGCCCAGACCGATCAGCAAGACATATTTGGATTCAAACCCAAATGCCATCACCATCAAACCCAGAATAATACCAGTAATGGCCACCAGAAAAATCGCACGCATTTTGTGGTATTTTTCTGCCAGGATAATACTTGGAAAAGCAAAGAACAGACTCAGAACCAAGAGCGGCAGATATACCCAGCCATGACTGGCCAGTGGCAGATCCGCAAATTCGATCAGCTGCGAAGGCACATAGATAAACATGGCAGTGAGCAATAAATGCAGGGTAAAAACCGACACGTGCAGACGATTCAGATCACCGATTTTGAGTACCTGTTTCACCTGTGCCAGATAGCCCTGCTGAAAGTTTTTATGATGTCGCGTAACTTTCGGCACCATGAACAGCATGGCAATGGCAGCCAGTCCCATCAC
>NZ_JAGFXZ010000068.1 GCF_019038395.1 Acinetobacter sp. BY419 | reverse complement strand
GTAAGCGTCCGCTGAACCCCACTTTTCTTATCTGCTTAACATCCCGATAGTGTCCATTATTTATTAAATGGACATCATGTTTATGGTCTTAGACACTATTATAGACACTGAACAAACGATAAAGCGAACTCGTAGAATCTTTGCACCTGAGTTTAAACAACACCTGGTCGAGCTTTGCCAACAGCCAGATACATCAGTGGCCAAAGTAGCAATGCAACATCAGGTCAATGCCAATCTGCTACATAAATGGATTCGTCAGTCCAGATCAATGCCCCCTGCATTAGAAACCCCATCCATTCCACAGACCGACTTTCTTCCCGTCATTGTTCACCCGACGCCAGTCAAACAAGAGACATCTCCGCCACCTGTGCCGGAGAAGAAAGCTGTCGCTCATATCAGGATTCCACTGCATAAGGAACAAGGTTCCGCAAGGGATCAGATGATCGAGATCGACTGGCCGGTGGAATCAGCAAAGGAATTACTGCCTTTAATTCAGGGCTTGATCAAATGATCCGTATCGATGAAATCTGGCTCTCTAACCAGCCGATGGATATGCGTGCAGGTATGGATACTGCCATGGCTCAGGTGCTGAGAGCCTTTGGCTATATCAAACCGCATTGTGCTTACCTGTTCTGTAATAAACGTGGCCATCGCATGAAAGTACTGGTGCATGATGGACTGGGCATCTGGCTGTGTGCCCGACGGCTGGAACAGGGCAAATTTCACTGGGCTCAGGTTCACCAAGGTGAAACGGTAGCCATCAGTCGGGAGCAGTTACAGGCACTGATCCAAGGTTTAGCTTGGCAAAGAATCGGTCTGCAGCAAGTGGTAACAATGCTCTAAACCAGGCTCATCCATTCTGCTATTCTCCAAACGTTTTATTTACACATATTCATGATCTCAGCCATACTGCGGTCATGAAAATGCTGCCTGATTTAAGCCAACTGACCCATGAACAACTGCTGGAATTTACCCGGCAGTTGGCGCTGCAGCATCAACAACTCGCAGAAGATAAACAACAATTAGATGCTAAAGTTCAGCATCTTGAAGTATCAAATAAGCAATTAGATGCTCAAGTTCAACATCTTTCTATTCTCAACCAAAAATACGAGCATGAGCTTGCGCTATTTAAACAGCATAAATTCGGCAGTAAAAACGAACATCTAACCGCAAAACAAATCCACCTATGGGACGAAGCGGTTGAAGAAGATATTGCTGCGGTTGATCTGGAACTGGAACGACTGAATGCAGATAAAACGAATGCAGCTGCGCAGAAAGCCCCAGCCAACAAACCTAAACGTCGACTGCTGCCAGATCATCTACACACCATCCGTATTGAGCATGAACCTGCATCAACCCAATGTGCTTGTGGCTGCACCTTGCGTCGTATCGGTGAAGATATCAGTGAAAAACTGAATTTCAGACCGGCACAGTTCTATAAGGAACAGCATATTCGAGGTAAATGGGTGTGTGATCAATGTGACACACTGACCCAACAAGCAATGCCGGCATATGTGATTGAGAAAGGAATCGCCAGTCCTGAATTACTCAGCCATGTACTGGTATCGAAGTATGCAGATCATTTACCGCTGTACCGTCAGCGCCAGATCTTTCTACGCGCAGGTGTTGATCTGTCCAGATCAACGTTATCTGACTGGATTGGTCGCTGTGGTGTAGAGTTAGAACGCCTAACCGATGCATTAAGAAAGGTAATCCTACAGCAAGCGGTGATTCATGCAGATGAAACACCCGTCACCATCATGCGGATGGATGATAAAGATAAAAAACCGAAGAAAGGTTATGTCTGGGCTTATGCAACAACCCAATATAATCCAATTCAAGCCGTGATTTATGACTTTCAAGACAGTCGCTCTGGTGAACATGCCGAAGCCTTTCTAAAAGATTGGCAAGGTCATTTAGTCTGTGATGATTATAGTGGTTATAAAGCCCGCTTTAGATCAGGCGATGTCATTGAGGTGGGCTGCATGGCACATGCACGTCGTAAATTCCATGAACTGCATGTGACCGGGAAAAGTCAGATTGCAGAACAGGCATTACTGATGATTCAGAGACTGTATGCCATAGAAGCAGAACTCAGGAAAAAGACGGATGGTACAGCGCAACACCGCCGCGAATACCGGCAACAGCATAGTCAACCGGTGATGCAGCAACTCTATGAATGGCTCAACCAACATCATCCGACGGTGCCATCGAGTTCAGCCACTGCCAAAGCCATCAATTACAGCCTAAAACGTTGGGAAGCCTTAAGCCGTTATCTGGATGATGGCAATCTACCGATTTGCAATAATTGGGTAGAGAATCAAATGCGTCCCTGGGCTTTGGGGCGCAAGAACTGGTTATTTGCAGGTTCACTGCGCAGTGGTCAGCGAGCGGCCAATATCATGACTTTAATCCAGTCAGCAAAGCTGAATGGGCTGGATCCGTATGCCTATTTAAGTGATGTCCTAAAAAGACTACCCACCCATAAAGTCACAGAAATTGAGGATTTGCTACCTCATCGTTGGAAACCTGAACCTCGTTAAAACATAGCAATGGGATTCAGCGGATGCTTAC
>NZ_JAGFXZ010000067.1 GCF_019038395.1 Acinetobacter sp. BY419 | reverse complement strand
ATTCCCGAACCGAAGAATAAATTAGTATTGTTGCTTAAATAAGAAACTGGATATTAATGATAGTACTTATCATTTGCAATAAAAATATACAATTCCTCCCTTTAAATTGGGTTGACTGAATATTTAAAAAGCGAGCATTTCAAATAAAAAAGGCTTAAAAAGTGGAACTCTCGCGTATTTTTTGTATATCCTTAAAGGTTGTCATATAATGTGGCACGTTTTTATAAACCTGTTATTACCTAATATATAGAGGAAGCCATGCAAGTAACTTCTGAAGCGGTTTCGGGCGTTGCCCGTCGTTTAAATGTTTCTGTACCGACGAGCCGTATTAATGAGCAATTTGAAGCTCGTTTAAAACGCACTGCTAAAACTGCGAAGATCAACGGCTTCCGTCCAGGTAAAGTGCCTGTAAACGTAGTTCGTCGTGAATACGGCGCGGGTATTTACCAAGAAGTAGTAAACGACATTATTCGTGACACAGTATTCGAGGCGATCCAGCAAGAGAAAATCAATGCTGTAGGCATGCCGAACATCGAAAAAACTGAAATGAAAGACGACGCGCTGGTATATACAGCGACTGTTGAAGTTTATCCAGAAATCGAAGTTAAATTCGAAGGTCTGGAAGTTGAACGTAAAGCAGCTGAAGTCAACGATAAAGACGTTGAGAAGATGATTGAAAATCTTCAAAAACAACGTGCTGCCTGGGCTGAAACAAAAGGCATGGCTAAAAAAGACATGCAAGTAACTTTCGACTTCGAAGGTACTGTTGATGGCGAGAAATTTGAAGGCGGCACTGCTGAAGACTTCAAACTTGTACTTGGCTCTGGTCGTATGATCCCTGGCTTCGAAGAAGGCATCATCGGCATGAAGAAAGGCGAAGAGAAAGTAATTGATGTTACTTTCCCTGAAGACTATCAAGCTGAAAACCTTGCTGGTAAACAAGCTCAATTCAAAATCACTGTGAAGCTTGTTGAAAAACAGAAACTTCCAGAAATTGATGCTGAATTCCTGAAAATCTTCGGTGTAACTGAAGAAGAAGGCGTTGAGAAGTTAAAAGCAGACGTTCGTAAAAACATGGAACGTGAAGTGAAAAACGGCCTGCGCAACCAGGTTAAAGGTGCAACTTTTGATGCGCTCGTTGCTGCAAACGAAGTTGAACTTCCAGCTGCAATGCTTGCTCAAGAAATTGACCGTCAACGTCAACAAATGATCCAGCAGTTCACTCAGCAGTTCGGTGCTCAAGGCGCGAAAGCATTTGATTCAAGCATGCTTCCAGATGAATTGTTCAAAGAACAAGCTGAAAAATCTGTAAAACTTGGCGTACTTGTAAGCCGTGTTTTAGCTGATGCGAAGATCGAAGTAGATCCAGCACGTGTTGAAGCGTATATCCAAGACATGGCATCTTCTTATGAAGATCCAAACGAAGTGATCGAATACTTCAAAAACGATACGCAACAACGTCAACAAATCGAAGCTGTTGTACTAGAAGACCAAGTAGTTGATTACATTTTAGCTTCTGCTAAAGTGACTGATGCGACTGTAAGCTATGAAGACTTATTGAAAGAGCAACAAGCTCGTCAACAAGCTTAATTTTAGCTTTCCATAAAAAAGGCGCTCAATGCGCCTTTTTTTTCATATCCAGATCCAAAAAAGTATTTCTGTTTTTCACAAAACTAATGCAAAAAATATGATGGATTTGTTGGCGAATTTTTTGCAATTTCAGTGATTATCCCTCATATTGTGATTATGGGTTAGTTCACAAAAAATTTAGGAATAAATAAACGTATGTATGTTCCAACGATTGAAAACGCTTTGGTGCCAATGGTGGTAGAACAATCCTCTCGTGGTGAGCGTTCTTTTGATATTTATTCACGCCTTTTGCGTGAACGTGTGATTTTTATGACGGGCGAAGTTGAAGACAACATGGCGAACCTTATTGTTGCGCAAATGTTGTTTTTAGAGGCTGAAAATCCAGATAAAGATATCCATTTATATATTAATTCACCAGGTGGTTCTGTGACTGCAGGTATGGCGATTTATGACACCATGCAGTTTATTAAACCTGATGTAGTGACGTACTGTATGGGTCAGGCCGCATCTATGGGTGCATTCCTGCTCAATGCCGGTACTAAAGGTAAGCGTTATTGCCTTGAAAATGCACGCGTGATGATTCACCAGCCACTCGGTGGTTTCCGTGGTCAGGCTTCTGATATTGAAATTCATGCACGTGAAATTCTGTTTATTAAAGAACGTTTAAACCGTTTAATGGCTGAACACAGCGGTCAGGATTACGAGAAAGTTGCACGTGATACAGACCGTGATAACTTTATGACTGCTCAGCAAGCGAAAGAATACGGTCTTGTGGATGAAGTTTTAACTAAACGTCCATAAGTTTTAAAGATTGAGATAGTGGAGTAAATATGTCCGAACATCCTCAAGGACAAAAGCATTGTTCATTTTGCGGTAAAACGCAGTCTGAAGTCGGGAAGCTGATTGCAGGCGAGGACGCATACATTTGTAACGAATGTGTGGACGTATGCTTAGATTTGGTTCAAACCAGTCAGCAGGTGGAAACCAATGA
>NZ_JAGFXZ010000066.1 GCF_019038395.1 Acinetobacter sp. BY419 | reverse complement strand
TAACCTCTGTGATTTATCACAGCAACATGACCTGACGAAGGCATGTTAAATCATTAACAGCATATATTTGAGTTGAAATAAATTGTTTAACTCAGAACTGAATTGAATTTAGCAGTAACTTGTTACTGTTAAGTGAAATGAGGAACTGAGAACTAGCGATTAACTGAATCAAGCGTTTTGGTATATGAATCTAATTGAAGCTGTACGGTAGTTAAATCTACGGACAACAAACTGCATGGCGAAAGCCTGTTGTTACATCACTTGTAGGGTGTTAACGACTGTTTGGGGTTGTATAGTCAAGTAATTAAGTGCATGTGGTGGATGCCTTGGCAGTCAGAGGCGATGAAAGACGTAATAGCCTGCGAAAAGCTCCGGGGAGGCGGCAAATATCCTGTGATCCGGAGATGTCTGAATGGGGAAACCCACTTACCATAAGGTAGGTATTGCAACATGAATACATAGTGTTGCAAGGCGAACGAGGGGAAGTGAAACATCTCAGTACCCTTAGGAAAAGAAATCAATTGAGATTCCCTTAGTAGCGGCGAGCGAAAGGGGAACAGCCCATTAAGTCATATAAGCTCTAGTGGAACGCTCTGGGAAGTGCGACCGTAGACGGTGATAGTCCTGTACACGAAAGGGCTTATATGATGATGTCGAGTAGGGCGAGGCACGTGAAACCTTGTCTGAATATGGGGGGACCATCCTCCAAGGCTAAATACTCCTGACTGACCGATAGTGAACCAGTACCGTGAGGGAAAGGCGAAAAGAACCCCTGTGAGGGGAGTGAAATAGATCCTGAAACCGCATGCATACAAGCAGTGGGAGCCGGCATTATGTCCGGTGACTGCGTACCTTTTGTATAATGGGTCAGCGACTTATATTCAGTAGCGAGGTTAACCGAATAGGGGAGCCGTAGGGAAACCGAGTCTTAATAGGGCGCATTAGTTGCTGGGTATAGACCCGAAACCAGGTGATCTATCCATGAGCAGGTTGAAGGTTGGGTAACACTAACTGGAGGACCGAACCCACTGTCGTTGAAAAGCCAGGGGATGACTTGTGGATAGGGGTGAAAGGCTAATCAAACTTGGTGATAGCTGGTTCTCCCCGAAAGCTATTTAGGTAGCGCCTCGGACGAATACCATTGGGGGTAGAGCACTGTTTCGGCTAGGGGGTCATCCCGACTTACCAAACCGATGCAAACTCCGAATACCAATGAGTACTATCCGGGAGACAGACTGCGGGTGCTAACGTCCGTAGTCAAGAGGAAAACAATCCAGACCGCCAGCTAAGGCCCCAAAATTATAGTTAAGTGGGAAACGATGTGGGAAGGCATAGACAGCTAGGAGGTTGGCTTAGAAGCAGCCACCCTTTAAAGAAAGCGTAATAGCTCACTAGTCGAGTCGGCCTGCGCGGAAGATGTAACGGGGCTAAAACTATATGCCGAAGCTGCGGATTTGCAATTTATTGCAAGTGGTAGGGGAGCGTTCTGTAAGCCGATGAAGGTGGATTGAGAAGTCTGCTGGAGGTATCAGAAGTGCGAATGCTGACGTGAGTAACGACAATGCGAGTGAAAAACTCGCACGCTGAAAGACCAAGGGTTCCAGTCCAACGTTAATCGGGGCTGGGTGAGTCGACCCCTAAGGCGAGGCCGAGAGGCGTAGTCGATGGGAAATTGGTTAATATTCCAATACTTCTGTGTAATGCGATGAGAGGACGGAGAAGGTTAAGTCAGCCTGGCGTTGGTTGTCCAGGTGGAAGGCAGTAGGCATGCATCTTAGGCAAATCCGGGGTGCTCTATGCTGAGAGCTGATAGCAAGCTGTACTTGTACAGTGAAGTGGCTGATACCATGCTTCCAGGAAAAGTCTCTAAGCTTCAGTTACACAGGAATCGTACCCGAAACCGACACAGGTGGTCAGGTCGAGTAGACCAAAGCGCTTGAGAGAACTCTGCTGAAGGAACTAGGCAAAATGGTACCGTAACTTCGGGAGAAGGTACGCTGTTGTCGGTGATAGGACTTGCTCCTTGAGCGGGCGACAGCCTCAGAAACCAGGCCCCTGCAACTGTTTATTAAAAACATAGCACTCTGCAAACACGAAAGTGGACGTATAGGGTGTGATGCCTGCCCGGTGCTGGAAGGTTAATTGATGGGGTTAGCGTAAGCGAAGCTCTTGATCGAAGCCCCAGTAAACGGCGGCCGTAACTATAACGGTCCTAAGGTAGCGAAATTCCTTGTCGGGTAAGTTCCGACCTGCACGAATGGCATAATGATGGGGGCGCTGTCTCCAGCAGAGACTCAGTGAAATCGAATTCGCCGTGAAGATGCGGTGTACCCGCGGCTAGACGGAAAGACCCCGTGAACCTTTACTGCAGCTTGACATTGAACTTTGATCTTACTTGTGTAGGATAGGTGGGAGGCTTTGAAGCAGCGACGCTAGTTGCTGTGGAGCCAATCTTGAAATACCACCCTGGTAATATTGAGGTTCTAACTCTGCTCCATAATCTGGAGCGAGGACCATGTCTGGTGGGTAGTTTGACTGGGGCGGTCTCCTCCTAAAGAGTAACGGAGGAGTACGAAGGTGCGCTCAGCGTGGTCGGAAATCACGCGTAGAGTATAAAGGCAAAAGCGCGCTTAACTGCGAGACCCACAAGTCGAGCAGGTACGAAAGTAGGTCTTAGTGATCCGGTGGTTCTGTATGGAAGGGCCATCGCTCAACGGATAAAAGGTACTCTGGGGATAACAGGCTGATACCGCCCAAGAGTTCATATCGACGGCGGTGTTTGGCACCTCGATGTCGGCTCATCTCATCCTGGGGCTGAAGCAGGTCCCAAGGGTATGGCTGTTCGCCATTTAAAGAGGTACGCGAGCTGGGTTTAGAACGTCGTGAGACAGTTCGGTCCCTATCTACCGTGGGCGTTGGAAATTTGAGAGGATCTGCTCCTAGTACGAGAGGACCAGAGTGGACGAACCTCTGGTGTACCGGTTGTCACGCCAGTGGCATCGCCGGGTAGCTATGTTCGGAAGGGATAACCGCTGAAAGCATCTAAGCGGGAAGCCTACCTCAAGATAAGATTTCCCAAGGACTTTATGTCCTCTAAAGAGCCGTTGAAGACTACGACGTTGATAGGTTGGATGTGGAAGTGCAGCGATGCATGAAGCTGACCAATACTAATTGCTCGTGAGGCTTGACTATACAACACCCAAACAGTTGTTGTATGAAGCTCGA
>NZ_JAGFXZ010000065.1 GCF_019038395.1 Acinetobacter sp. BY419 | reverse complement strand
CGGAAAAACTCAGTTAATAACTCGGAAAAACTCAGTTAATAACTCGGAAAAACTCAGTTAATACCCTCTGAAACGCTCTGATACCAATGCTTTCAGCGAGCCTAAAATCCTTAAAATCCTTAAAATCCTTAAAATCCTTTTTAAAACCATCTACAACGGATATTGCTTAAAGTTACAAATTGGCATAAGTCAATATCATGAAAACTGCCTATGTTTTCGCTACGCTCAAACTCTATTGCGGTTCGCTACGCTCACCGCTAGGGGCAGTTTTATCAAATGCCTAGATAACTCAAAAGAAAAGCAATATTGCATTCACTTTGTTCATGCTTTTTGAAAAGCAAAAGCATCATTACTTCGCTCGTAGACACTCGCTAACAGCTATCCCCAGTGATTCAAAAAGCAAAAGATGTAATCAGGGAGAGGAGTGAGCGACTTTTCATTGTGTCGCTCGTAGACACTCGCTAAGTAATTGATTTTATTGTTTAGATAAGCTTAACTAAAAGGGTTATAAGTGTTATCAGTATCAAGTGACTTATCTTGATCTTTAGTAACTTCGTTTCTAGAGGCCCTGTAAGGCGCATTTTCTGCTGTTTTCTGCTGCATGTACGTTTCTAACCCATCCTTAGCTATCTGCTCATTTATAGCTTTCTGTGCGCTTCTAGCCCTATCTTTTTCCACTTCAGCAGCCTTCGCTGCTTTCAAATGCTCTAGAGCAAGCTCTACTTGATTGATAACAGGCTCAAAATTAGCAGAATAATCATTAAGTTTATTCTGGAAGCGTTTGCCGATTTGATCTTCTTGATTTTGTTTTAATACGCAAATCGTTTCATTAATATCTATTTCTTTACTCTTTTTATAAATATTGTTTTTATAATTATTATAATACTCTGTCATTAAGGAATTATATTTATATTCAGACATATAAAAATCAGGCTTATCAATATATATTTGAGAGCCATCATTTTTCCAACCTTTTCCAATTTCCTTATCTGTTAAGTCATTCTTTTTAAGCCAGTTATCTGTTTTCTTGTATTCTTTTTTGAGTAACTTCTCATTACTAATTTTATTTTTTAATTCTAAATTGCAATATTCATAAAAACACTCAAAATTATCTTTGTGCTTATTAATTACCTTTAATTTTTCATTATATTCTTCGACCTCTTTTTTAATATCATTTTCATTTTTATTTTTAATTAATGAAGCTGTTTCTTTTATTTTGTTGTTAAATAAATCGACATATAATTCGGGCACATCATCCAAAGCATTTAAATAAACTTCCGATTTCTGTGCTATTTCTCTGAGTGCTTCAACTTCTGATTTTGTAGCGATATTTTGTATAGCTTCAATTTTTGCTTTTTTGTAATCGGGCAAGATAGCTTCAATAACTCGTTTTGCATAGTTTTCTTTAGATTCTAATAAGTTGGGTTTTGGCAGGTTATCAATGTTGGGACTAAACTCGTTTACTTCGTTGATCTGATTAATAATTTCATAATGTTGTCTGATTGTTCTATGTTCAGCTCGTGAGTTTTTAATACCTCTAGTTAAGCCAAGATGTTCAACTATCTGTGCTGCTTCGGTTTGTTCTATTGCCAGTAATGTTTTATTACCCAACCACTTTTTGCAATTAAGTACTCGTTTTTCTTCATCAAAAGGTACAACGTAAGCTATTAAATGCGGAGTTGTTTCGTCTCTATGAATATGAGTAGAGATAACATTATTAACACCCCATTTTTCAATTAACCGCTTCTTCTGTATTTCAAAAAATTCTGTCTCTGTCTCTTTATTCCCCCATCCTGACCAAGTTGGGCTAGCTGAGATCATATATTCAACACACAAGACATTATCTGGACGTTCTTTTATACGTTGATCAACTCTATTTTTTATCGCATTAACAACTTCTGTCTTTTTCTTATAGTCGTGTTCATTCAGATCAGCGCGATTAAGGTCAGCGTTGGGAGTGTCAATAAGTCGATATGTATGATCAAGTGACCCCCCTACAGAGCTAAACGATTTAAGCTTTTTGTGTCTCAAAATAACGTAATCAGTCACCGCAAAATCCAAGATCAAATATTAAACTACGTTCAATATCTGCTTTTGATTTTGCTTTTTCAACCTAAATTTAACTTTTGGTGTACTTACTACACCAAAATTTTTTCTTCGAATAAAATTTAGGTTCCGCAAGCAAAGGAATTCTTCCCTTGACCCTTAACCTGGTCTTCGCCCAGGCGAAGTCTTACGACTTCGGCACATATCCAACTTTGAGCAAAATCGGATATAGCTCTTTGAATTTTTGTTCATCCAGAAGCATCTCAGCAATCCGGATTGCAAATTGCGGATAGCTTTCTGTACCTTGAGAATACTTGCTCATATCTGGATGTTCAGAAAGTTTTTGGGCAAAGAGGTGACGTTGTTTAGCACTTAATTGAACGAATAAATCGCCAGTATCCTGATCTGCCTGAACAGATTTTTTCTCAATAGATTTTTTCTTTAGTGTGATCTTGAATTGAAAATCGCTAATCACACGACCTTTTTTAAATTGCTCGTACTTCACTGTTATATCTGAATGAGCATTGATTTCTTTTACTGCTTTATCAAGCACGTTGATCTTAAAGTCAGACATCTGTTTATATTCATTTATCACACCGAGCATTTCTCTAAAGTTATTTATTTCAAACTTTTCAGTTTTCTTCTGATTTTTCCACTTAATAACAAGCTCATATAAACGGATGCTGTATTTACTTTTGAACTTAGAAACTTGGTCAATATGATATTTAGTAAAGTGAGTTTCGAGACGACTGATCAACTTGATTGTTTGCGGTGTGAGATATAAGACAAGCATGCCAGCAGTTGGGATATATGTTGCTTGTGTCACCCATGCAACATCAGTGATAGCTTCATATCCTTTGTAGCGGTCTTGATATGAATATGTGCGACGCATCAAAGTCTTACTAGCGTCTTGCATTGCTTCGTAAGCAGTATTAGCTTCAAGCTCATACTGACGAGCAAATGCTGTTGCCGTGATTTCAATTGGTGTTTCAAACGTAAGCGGATCTGATTCACGAGCATAGATCATTGCAAGCAACAGCAATCTATATTCATTCAATCCTAAATTAAAACAAGCTTTTACAAGATCGTTATCTTTTACAACGTATTTTTCAGCCATTCTCATCAAGTCATTTTTATTCAATAAGGTGAGTTATATCATTAAACTCATTAAATGAGTATTGCTACATATACTCATTTAATACTCGGAAAAACTCAGTTAATAACTCGGAAAAACTCAGTTAATAACTCGGAAAAACTCAGTTAATAACTCGGAAAAACTCAGTTAATACCCTCTGAAACGCTCTGATACCAATGCTTTCAGCGAGCCTAAAATCCTTAAAATCCTTAAA
>NZ_JAGFXZ010000064.1 GCF_019038395.1 Acinetobacter sp. BY419 | reverse complement strand
CTTTCCCGAACGGGATTGAATACAGTAACGGACTGAATGCCAGGGATTATATCGAGCAGGTGGGCGGTTTTAGCCAGAAATCGAATAAATCCAAAGTGATTGTGATCCGGCAGAATGGTAGAGCAGAGCTGGTCAGTAAAACTGCAAAAATCCAGCAGGGCGACGAGATTCTAGTGCTGCCGAAAGCCCAGACCAAAGGTATCGAGATGACGCGTGGGATCACCCAGGTGATCTATCAGATTGCAGTGGCTGCAAAAGTCGCGTTGGATCTCTAGTATTTAAATTAATAATTTCTAATCAATTGGCATAGGGTTAAAATGAATCAAATAGAATTATCAGTTATTATTCCTGTTAGACAAACGCTTCAGAATAATATTTTAGAAAGATTAACACTGAAAAATATAATTTCTTCTAGAGTGGAAGTTATTGTTGTTGATGATGGAAGTGTAATGGGGACGGATAAAATTTATGAACTTTGCAATAATAAAAAATGGAAATATATTCATCTCAATACCGTTGATGCGCCATTTTCATTAGCTAGAGCTAGAAATGCCGGGATTAAAAATGCTATTGGAAAGTATATCTATTTTGAAGATGCAGATTTTTTTCATAAAACATATTTTTATGATGAGCTAATCAATTTAATCCCAAAATTAGAAAAATCCCCTTTCAATTTCGCTTCTATTCCGACAATTTTTTTAAATGAAAATAAATCTATTGAATTAATTGATAATATAGAAAATGAGAATAAATATAATAATTTGTTTGATGACTATGTAAGTGAAATGCAATTTACTGATCCAGATGAGATTAATCAACTATGTGATAGTTACGCAATAGTTGGCTCGAATATCCTTGTTAAGAGAAGTTTATGTTTTCATATTGGTCTTTTTGATGAGTTTTTTAATTCATGGGGAGGGGAGGATCGAGATTTTATATTTAGATTACTAAATCACAATAGTAAGTTACAAAAGCCAGTTAATTTTAGTGAAACAAAAAAATGGAAAATTCATCGTACGAGTGCTTATGAAGGTTGGAGATCTTTATACAAGTTACATGGAGAATGGGTGTCTAAGTTAGGAATATATGCTGTACATATTTATCATCCTGAATATGCTTGGAAAGATCAATATTCTCGAAATGTAAATATGGATTATGCAGAAAAAAAAGCAAAGGATATTGTTTCAAACAGATATAAAGTTAATCCAATACCAATAAATGACAGTAATTTAAATATTTTTTTAGGTAGAAATAATACTTTTTTTAATGATGAAGTAATGAACTCCTTGGATAATGTCTTAATTGTAGATATTCCTAGGGAAGAAGATGTATATTTGACTGGGGAGATAATATTGCATTACAAACCTCAAAAGGTCTTCTTTCAAAACCCTTATGGATCTATTACTTTAAAGAAACTTTGGGACTTCTTAAGGGATAATAATATTGTTTGTGTATGCGTAGAAAGAGGAGCATTACCAAATTCTATTTACTTTGATGTTAATGGGTTTTGTTCTGAAAGTACTTCTTATCTTTCTGAGAATTGGAAGGAATTACCAGAATATAATGTTAGTGAGTATTATCTCGATTTAAAAGAAAAATCTAGATACTTAGAACCTCAGGGAAATAAAGATATAGAAGATTTACGTAGTGTATTAGATAATGGTAAGAAAAATATTTTAATTATTCTTCAGAGCATTACTGATACAACTACTAGGTTTTTCTGTGGAGACCTTATCAATTATGATTGCTTTATAGATAACGTAGAAAAATTATCTATGAGTAATAATTACAATATATTGGTTAAAAATCATCCTTTAAATCAAATTAATCTATTATCTTATGAAAACAAGGTGAAAGTAGATGATTATAAGTTATATGACCTACTAGATATTAGTGATATTGTTTTAACTTTAAACTCGGGGGTGGGGGTTATAGCTTTAGCAAATTATAAACCCGTAATTTGTATGGGTAAAAGCTTTTATAGTGATGAGGGCCTGGCTATGCAAGCAAATAATCTTAATGAGACTATTGATTGCATTGAAAATCCTTATGTGGATAAGGTGAAAATTAATAAATTCTTCTATTACCTAATTAATCATTTTTATAGTTTTGCTAATTGGGATTATGAATCAAGAGTTTATTCAAAAGACACTAAAATTTCAATGATGAAAAATTTATCTTATTATAATTTAAATCTCTTTGGAGAAAAGGTTAAGGTTAAGCCAAATAGTAACATTAATTCAATGATCTTCTCTGAGTATGGTTTTTATTTCTTTAGTAAAAAAAATAGCTCTAACTCATCAAAATTAAATTCTCTGGATAAAGATAAATTAAACAAAAAGAGTAGTAATGTTGTTCTAGAAAAATCTGCATTTATTTTTAAGCCTTTTTTAGATGAAAGAAAATTTAAGAAACTATTAAATGACCCATTTATGTTTTTTAATGATTCTAAAAACAAACAAGTTAGAAAGGTTAAGTACCTTTTTAAATAAATAGTAAAAAAGTATAGTGGGATTTTAATCCTACTATACTTTTTTATATTGAATTATCGTATGTTAAGTGAAAAAATCTTTGAATCAAATTATGAATTTAGATTTTTTGAGATGCAGATAAAATACTTTTATTAAGCAACTTTTATCTAGACTGGGAACGTAAAAAATTTCCTTCAGAGCACCAACTTTAGTTGCAAAAAAACTTAAAAGCTCTCGGTTTGGAGTATGGTTTTATCTGTTCTTTAGGCTTAGATAAAGAGGGCTTGCCTCTCTTTCTCTGATTGTAGATGAGATGGTGATTTATTTGGATGCTTTGCAAATATCAAACTAAAAACTATTGATTGTTCAGCTTAAAAATAAAGAATTAAACCTGTAGGCCGCATCAACCCTTCAGACTATTTTTAAACCATAAATTAACTAAATATAATCAAAAATTCCAAAGCCTAGATCCAGTTAAATTTAATCAAAATATCTCATATATTTTATAGATCCAACTTATGAGCGAGATCTATTTATCACCTCGCTCAGTGGTTTTGAAGCCTTGATTCGTGGGCTAAAGGTCTATTGTTATGGATTGCCTTTCTATGCAGGCTGGGGCTTGACTGAGGATCTGTACCTGTCACAAAGACGTAATAGACATATTACATTAGACGATTTATTGTATATCACCCTTGTAGAATATCCGACCTATAATTTAGCGCATACCGAGGTGTCGGGTATCCCTCTGGTCAGACCTGAGGATGTAATTGCATTTATAAAAAAACAGTTAGATCAGCCGGTAAGTTATAACGATAGGTATAAACGTGTATTATTCACCCTGTATAATATGCTAAAAAAAATAGGTTAATTTCTTTATGTCCGTCCATATAAACCGTTTATTACTTTCTGAACGGGTTCTGCTGTTGCAGGGCCCCATGGGGAACTTTTTTACTCGTTTTTCTG
>NZ_JAGFXZ010000063.1 GCF_019038395.1 Acinetobacter sp. BY419 | reverse complement strand
ATACTTGGAAAAGCAAAGAACAGACTCAGAACCAAGAGCGGCAGATATACCCAGCCATGACTGGCCAGTGGCAGATCCGCAAATTCGATCAGCTGCGAAGGCACATAGATAAACATGGCGGTGAGCAATAAATGCAGGGTAAAAACCGACACGTGCAGACGATTCAGATCACCGATTTTGAGTACCTGTTTCACCTGTGCCAGATAGCCCTGCTGAAAGTTTTTATGATGTCGCGTAACTTTCGGCACCATGAACAGCATGGCAATGGCAGCCAGTCCCATCACTGTGGTGACCCAGAACAATCCCGATATCCCAATCAGACCTGTGAGCCAAGGCCCCAGACTAAAAGCCACCACAAAAGACAGACCAATACTCATCCCCATGATTGCCATGGCTTTCATGCGGTTTTCTTCACGGGTCACATCTGCCAGTAATGCCATGACGATAGCGGATACTGCACCGCCACCGGCAATCGCACGGCCGATAATCACTCCATAAATGGTGTCCGACATGGCGGCAATTGCGCCACCCAAGGCAAATAATAGCAGCCCCAAAACCACCAGCGGCTTACGACTATAACGGTCCGCAATCAGGCTGAAGGGAATCTGTAACAGTGCCTGGGTCAGACCATAGACCCCGACCGCCAAGCCGATCAGTGCAGGCGTCGCATATTGATATGCCTGCCCTGCCACCGAAAACACCGGGATAATCATAAACAACCCCAGCATGCGCAGTGCAAAAATACTGCTCAGGGCAAAGGTTGAACGACGTTCTAAAGCATTCATCATAAATTATGGCGATTGGGTTAATTAATCTGGAGCTTAGATTATAGGACATTCAGCTCATTAATAAGACAAGAATTTTATTGAAATAAAGATGATGCCGATCTAAAAATAAAAAAGCGCGGCCGGAGCCACGCTTTTCAATCAGGGATACCGCTTTATTTGTCCAATGCCTTGTCCAAAGCTGCTTGGCGTTTCTTGTATTGAATCGAGGCAAACACCGCCCAGACAATAAAGGCCACACCGATCAGACCGGTGACCACTTCTGGTACATGCAGACCGGTTCCGCTGGCAATCATAATAAAGGCCAGTGCACCGATGGCATAATGCGCACCATGCTCCAAGAAGATATAGGCATCCAACGTACCCTGCTCCACCAGATAAATTGTCATTGAACGGACAAAGATCGCACCAATCGCCAGACCCAGCATGATGATGACGACATCCGATGTAATCGCGAATGCACCGATCACGCCATCAAAACTGAAAGAGGCATCCAGTACTTCTAGATACAGGAATCCACCGATACCCGCTTTGACGACACCGGTCGGTACACCATTTTCATCATGACGAACAGCATTACCCTGTTCATCAACTTCAGGTTCTCCACCGAGCATATGGCTTAGAACCTGCACCCCGATATAAATCACGATGCCCCAGATCCCGGCCATGGTCACTACCAGACGCTTGGCTTCATCGACATTGGCTGCCATGATTAACAAGGCCACCAGTGCAATAAAGACCGACATCGCTGGCACATTGGCCAGATTGGCCAGACGACGTTCTACCCATCTGAACCAGTGCGTGTCTTTTTCTTCATCCAGGAAGAAGTTCAGGAATACCATCAACAGAAAAGCACCACCAAATGCCGCAATCTCAGGATGATGTGCCATTAAACGCGCCGAATATTCTTTTGGATCATTTAGGGCCAGCTGTACCACTTCCATAAAGCCCATGTCTGCGGTTACCGCGACAATAGCCACCGGGAAAATTAAACGCATCCCGAAAACGGCAATCAGAATCCCGACAGTCAGGAACAGCATTTTCCAGAAATGGTCCCAGCCGCGCAGGACAGATGCATTGACAACCGCGTTATCAAAGGATAACGACACCTCCATAATCGCCAGGATAGCGGTAATGGTCAGTGCTGTGAACATGGTTTGCAGGCCCGCTTCCGGACCATGGGTATAACCCCAATAAGCAGACAAACCAAGGCACACGATCGAAAATGCAATCGAGAAACCAAAATGTTTCAACATACAAATCGACCTTGGATAAATTAAATAAATATATTGCGGCCAGAGACCCGCAATACGAATAAGAATATTTAAGCTAATTATGAAACTTTTAGCGCATAAACCAAAGTACTTCCTGAGCTGTTTTATCTTATTTTTTGTTTTTAAAATCTGCCGATCTTTTAAACAGACCGATCTTTGCTATAGTGCCGCATGGTTTAACTTGAACTGCGAAGGATTTCAGCATGAGTTTTTCACAAGAGGTATGGCAACGTAACCTCGGGCTTTATCAGAAGACCCTGGCCCTGCCCTTTAATCAGCAATTGGCACAAGGTACTTTAAGCCGTGAGGCCTTTAGTCATTATGTGATTCAGGATGCACATTATTTATTGGCCTATGGCCGTGCACTGGCAGTGTGTGCTGCCAAAGCTTTTGAAGCGGACGATGTGATCCAGTTTGCTGAAGCCGCCAAAATTGCGATTGTGGTGGAACGTAGCCTGCATGACGGCTTTATGCAGGATTTTGCTATTAGTAAAGACCAGTTCGAAAACACCCCTTTGACTTTGGCTTGCCATCACTATACCTCCTATCTCACTTCGACCGCCTGGTCGGAAAGCTATCCGGTGGTGCTGGCCTCGCTGCTGCCGTGTTTCTGGATTTATGCAGAAATCGGCAAGGATATTGTCGACAATTCTGCGCCGAATAATCCGTATCAAGCCTGGGTGGATACCTATGCAGGTGAAGAGTTCCATACGGCAGTACGCAATGTGATTACGACCATTGACCGTGTTGCAGCGCGTGCTGATACTGACACGCTGAAAAAAATGCATCAGGCTTATACGCATGCCGCCCGTCTGGAATGGTTATTCTGGGACAGCGCCTTTGAGCAACGCCAGTGGCCTGGACTGGACGACTAAGATGAATAAAAAAAGTCCGGTTTAAGACCGGGCTTTTTTTCACCTATCGATTTAAAATCTGGTCTGCTGTCATAAATTAATCATAGAAACTGTTTAATCTGGAACAACAAGAACAAAGCAGGTGGATAGGCGAGATGTAGATATTAAGCAAAAATTTTCCCATAATAATTGAGAATAATTATTATTTAATAAACCAATCCCAGAAAGAGGCATAAGATATGGATACTTTAGGCACCGAGGCGATCCGGGCATTTTTTACGGTGCAATGTTGCTGGTTGAATAATGAAGAAATCTATCTGCAACAGGGATGCCTGGATTGTGGTTCAGCAGCAACTTACCTGATCTACCATACCAACACGCATATTCAGAAACATCTGCTGAAATTTATTGAAAAGTACCGCTGTCATCAGGCCCGTCGTGATGATTTACTTGACCTGGATTTTTTCGAAACCGACTATGAGGACTTTCTGCAGATTCTGGAAAATGAAGTTAATTTCTATGCACGTCTGCATCATGACATTCTGCGTCATACTAAATTTGAAGACGTTGAATCGATCTTTGAACGCCCCTATGCCGTGGCGTGTTAGGCATTACCCTCTTTTGCAGTCAGTGTGAATATTTACATAATCTGCTGCTCTGTTTCTCTATGTTGTGATGAATTGACCAATCACCGACATAACTTGACGTTTAAAATACTTTTATTTGCACTTGAACATTTTTCATCCGGTATCATA
>NZ_JAGFXZ010000062.1 GCF_019038395.1 Acinetobacter sp. BY419 | reverse complement strand
GGTTTACAAGTGATGTATGCATCTATACGGGCACTATTGTTACGTGAATTACAAACCCGCTTTGGTCAATACCGCTTGGGATATTTATGGGTCTTTCTTGAGCCGCTGCTGACCATTGGGATTATGGTCATCCTGTTTGGTACGCTCATGCAAAGGACCTTGCCGGGTATGGATTATCCGGTTTTTTTGATTAACGGCATTATTCCCTTCTTTATGTTCAGGACCGGGGTCACCCTGGCGATCAGTGCCACCGAATCCAACCGGGGATTATTCAGCTACCGTCCGGTCAAACCGGTGGATGCCTTACTGGCACGTAACATTCTGGAATTCCTGCTGAAGTTTAGTGCTTATGTTGCATTTACTGCTGCATTCGTGTGGTTGGGTTATAGCATCAGTTTCGAGCAGATTCCCCAGCTTTTGGGCTACTGGGTACTGTTATTTATCTTCATGACGGCATGTAGCCTGATTTTTATCGTGATTGGAGATTTTTCCAAGGAACTGAACAAGTTTCTTTCGGTGTTCTTTTTAATTCTTTATTTCCTGTCCGGGATTTTATATTCCATCCATATTATTCCAGTCGAATATCGCGAATATTTGTTATACAACCCGCTGATCCATATTTTTGAGTTAATGCGCCATGCGGTTGCACCAACTTATAGTTTAGTGCCCGGAATCAGTTTAAGTTACTTTGTCATCTGGATGATTGTCTCCTTATTTATCGGATTATTATTATATAAACGCTTTGAACGCCATATGGTGAAATCAAAATGATCGAATTAAAAAATCTAACCAAATCATATGCGACACCGAAAGGACGGCATTATGTATTTAAGGATTTGAACGCGGTTTTACCCGAAAATAAAAGCGTGGCCCTGTTGGGGAAAAACGGTGCAGGCAAGAGTACCTTGCTGCGTGTGATTGGCGGAATTGACTATGCCGATTCGGGCCAAGTCATCACCCATAAAACCATTTCCTGGCCGGTGGCCTTGTCCGGCGGATTTCAGGGCAGTCTGACAGCCC
Source organism: Acinetobacter sp. BY419 (assembly GCF_019038395.1). Classification (GTDB taxonomy): domain Bacteria; phylum Pseudomonadota; class Gammaproteobacteria; order Pseudomonadales; family Moraxellaceae; genus Acinetobacter. The sequence continues at coordinate 3,038 of NZ_JAGFXZ010000062.1, read as the reverse complement.
GGCAAAATGTACGTTTTGTCGCCAGGCTTTATGTCAGTAGCCAGGATGAAGTTGAACATGTGGTCAATTTTGTCGAGGAATTTGCCGAGATTGGTAAATACTTCGATATGCCGATGAAAAGTTATTCGAGCGGTATGCGCGGCCGGATCGGTTTCGGTTTAAGCATGGCGTTTAATTTTGATTATTATCTGCTGGATGAAGCCGGTGCGGTGGGGGATGCTTCTTTTCGCAAGAAGAGTCAGGCCTTACTGGATGAACTCAAAGAAAACTCAAATATTATTATGGTCTCTCATGACTTGAATGATTTAACCCGCAATTGTGATGTCGCCTTTCTGGTGCGAGATGGCCAGGCGGAATTTTTTGATAATGTGCAAGATGCAGTAGAGGTCTATAAAGCGTATGCAAGCTAAAATAAATAAGCGACTCTGGATCGCCTATACCTGCTGTGTCCTGATCCCGGTGGTGATCATCGTCATTTATCTTTTCGCCTTTGCGAAAGACCGCTACCAGTCTTCTTCCATCATCCTGGTGAAGCAGGTGGCTGATACCCCGGTGGCAGATGCCTCGGGCATAGGCGCTTTGCTGGGAATGCCCAATACCAGCCGTGAAGACTCGCAGATTCTCAAAGAGTACATCACTTCTCGCGACATGATTGAAAAGCTGGACCAGACCCTCAATCTGCGTGAAGAATTTTCATCAGTGCATGACCCGATCTTTGCCCTGCCCAAAGATGCCCCGATTGAAGACCTGGTGAAATACTTTAATAAGATGATTAAAGTCGAGCTGGATGAAAAAACCATGATGCTGCATGTGCATGATCAGGCCTTTTCGCCAGAATTTTCACTGAAACTGAATCAGGCACTGCTAAAGCAGAGTGATGCCTTTATTAATGAAATCTCACAGGCCATCGCAGAAGAACAGCAGGTATTTGCCCAGCAGCAGTATAGCGATGCCACTACACAGTTAGATCAGGCACGTCAGGCGGTACTCGAATATCAAAATGAAAATGAAATATTCGATCCTGAATTACAGGCCAAAGCGGTAGCGACACTGATTGCAGGCTTGCAGAGTAGCCTGGCACAACTGAAAACCGAAGAGCGAACCCTGCTGAGTTACCTGACCCCTGAAGCTGCCCAGGTGGTAGCTTTACGCAGCCAGATTGCCGCCTTGCAACAACAGATCAATACTGAAAGTGCCAAACTGACGTCACCGAATAATTTAAAGCTGAATAAAAATGTTGCCGATTTTGAGGCACTCAAGGCTCAGGTCGAATTTGCCGCGGATCTTTATAAAATTTCCTTGGTCTCTCTGGAAAAAGCGCGTTTAGAAGCCTCACGTAAACTGAAGAAACTGATCGTCATTTCAACTCCGCGTTTAGCTCAGGAAGCCTTATATCCACGCAAAGTGTATATCAGCCTGACCTCATTTCTTTTATTGAATATCGTTTTTGGTATTGGCTTGCTGATCCATTCCATTATCCGTGAGCACCGGGAATAAATTATGAAAAAAATTGCTTTATTATCAGTTTTATCATTGGCATGTGCAGCACAAACTTATGCATTGGATTCCAGCTTGCTGCCCGCTGAAATCTCTCAGAATTTGAATACGCTAAATCTGGATCCAGCCAATAGCAGTAATAACCCCATGCTGAATAACCAATCGGTAGTGGAGCTTTCTCCCGGCAGCTCGATGAAGTACCCGACAGCCAACCGCATGTTTGGTTCACAGCTCTTTAAAGGTGCCTTTGCTTCTACGGCAGGATCGACCTTCAACCGCAGTTATCAGATTAATCCGGGTGACAATATCAATTTGCGGCTATGGGGTGCCTACCAGTTTAATGGCACCCAAACCGTCGACCCGCAAGGCAATATCTTTATTCCCAATGTCGGCCCGGTCAGGGTTGCAGGTGTGCAAAATGGTCATCTGCAGTCGGTGGTAGAAGCACAGGTTCGGCGTATTTATGTCTCGAATGTGGGCGTGTATGCCGCACTGGAACAGGCCCAGCCGGTGAAAGTCATGGTTACCGGCTTTGTCAATCAGCCCGGCAATTATGGCGGGGTGTCCAATGATAGCGTGATTGCTTACCTGGACCGTGCCGGGGGCGTAGATCCGGAACGTGGCAGTTATATCAATATCAAGGTGTTACGCAATGGTCGGACCGTGCAGCAGGTCGACTTGTATGATTTCCTGTTGCAAGGCCAGATCCAGCCCTTTTCCTTTCGCGATGGCGATGTGATTGTGGTAGGACAGCGGACCCATACCTTCAATGTTTCGGGTGAAGTCTATAACCAGAACGATTTTGAGTTTAATTCTCCGGCCATCACGCTGGCCCAGGCATTGGCTTTTGCCAAACTCAAACCCGGAGCCACCAATGTCAGCATTCAGCGCCGGCAGGGCACAGAATACCGCAGTGAATATTATTCACTGAATCAGGCGCCGAATATCATGATCGAAGATGGTGATGTGGTTACGGTGACGGCTGACCGCTATGCAGGCACCATCCAGGTCCGGGTCGATGGGGCACATAATGGTGCCCATGCCATTGTATTGCCCTATGGTGCCAGACTGGGAGATGTACTGGTGCAGCTGCATCCGAATGCTCTGGCCGAAGTCGAGTCCTTGCAGCTTTACCGTGCTTCTGTGGCCACACGACAGAAAGAGATGCTGAATGTTGCCCTGGACAAGCTGGAGGAAACCACCTTCAATGCCCGCTCAAGTACCCAGGAAGAGGCCACCTTGCGCTTGCGTGATGCAGAGCTGGTCAAGCAGTTTATTGTCAAAGCCCGTCAGGTGGAGCCGAAAGGGCAGGTGGTCCTCAATCCCGATTCTTTTCAGAATGTGATCCTGGAACAGGGTGATATCCTCTATATTCCGGAAAAAACCTCGGTCATCATGGTACATGGCGAAGTTGCTTTCCCGAACGGGATTGAATACAGTAACGGACTGAATGCCAGGGATTATATCGAGCAGGTGGGCGGTTTTAGCCAGAAATCGAATAAATCCAAAGTGATTGTGATCCGGCAGAATGGTAGAGCAGA
>NZ_JAGFXZ010000061.1 GCF_019038395.1 Acinetobacter sp. BY419 | reverse complement strand
TGGAACGTGACAAATCATTAAAAAAGCCCATCTAAGTCTAGATGGGCTAAAAATAGAAACCTACAGCACTGATTTCTAAAGAAAATTATAATGCATTTCGTATAAGGTGTATTATGTTAATTTTAGGAAAACTGAAATAAGATCAATCTAACTCGTAGAACAACAGGAGGGGATATGAATAATGATATAAGTGAAGCTGCCTATAATCCCGATAGACTACTATTGAAAGTTCTGGAGGAATTATCACCTTTTAGGTATTTCTATTTATATCTCTTCTTCTTAGTTTTTATTGTTGCTTATATTTTGGGATTTTATATTGAAGATTATTTAGGGATCACCAAATTTTCCCAATCAATGATTTTGGCATCACCACAAGTAAAATTAGTAAATGATGTTACATTAATATTTGAAATATTTATTTTTTTAATTATGCTTTTAAAGTATACATTTGTGGGCTTAGACATTAGAACTCAATATTTATTTAAAAAATATGAAAGATATTATCAGAGCACTCATGATGTTAAAAACAATAGACCTTTAATTGTATTACTATGCTCTTTAGTCTTGTTAGTTTTTATTTATATGAGATATCAAATGTTTATTTTTACCGATGGTGGAAATATATCTTCTATAAGAAAACTTTTAAATGGACCTGATTTTTTTGTGTATTTGTATATGATTTTAGGTTTTTTAATGAATCTTTTTTTCTTTATATGTGCAATTTATGGCTTGGAGCTGAGAAAGCACGTTACAAACAGATATTTTAATTAATTATTTGAAAAATTAAGTCCATTTAACATAATGGGCATTATACGAAATGCTTTTTTAAATAATGTTATTTATCAAACAGTTAACTCAATAAATCCAAAACCTCAAAGATCAAAAAACAGACGTTTTAACAACTCGTGTGTTTTTTAAGCAGATTTGTAATGTTTAGCCAATAAAATCGGTTAAAAAATGCTCAAATTCGACATTTCCCCAATATTCTCGGTCTTCCCAGGGCCAAAAATATCCCCAATTTCTGGGGATAAAATTTAGGCTATTTTGTACGCCCTGGCTTACGTGAATCTCGGCCCTTTGCGGCTACCTGGAACAGTGGAATTTTCCTATGATGAAGTCATAGAGAACAGGATGTTCCAAACAACAAGAATAAGAAAGATCGCACCAGGAGCGTGAGGTAAGACAGGAGTCATACCTAGCAACCCAATATGAGAAACCCCGGCAGGATGCCGGGGTTTTTTATTACTAAGAATATCTATAACTGAGTATTAATCTGATAGCGTGTATTACGTCCACCACCTTCTAATTTGACGATACATTCTTTCTCAAGTAGGTCTGATAAATGGCGAGTAGCTGTTGCTTTACTGACTTTAGCAACCTTTTGATATTGTGAAGCACTAATACCATGTTCAAAGCCATTTTCTCCACCGTCTAATAAACGATTTAGAACTTTGCGTTGTTCTTCACCCAGGGTTGAATTTGAATGTTTATGCCAAAATTGACTTTTAAATAATGTTCGACTGATCTGCGCCAAGGTTTTTTCAAGGCTATCATTCAATGTGTCTAGAAACCAAATCAGCCAATTTGTGATATCAGAATCATTTTTTTGGGTTTGCTCTAATACCTCATAGTAACTTTTACGTTTGTTTAATATCGCAGTAGACATTGCATACAAACGGATGCTCTGTTCATCCATTTGAGCGAGAGCAAGGTCTGTAAGTGTACGTGTAATACGGCCATTACCATCATCAAAAGGATGCAGAGTAACAAACCATAAATGGGTAATGCCTGCACGTAACAATGGATCAAGCAATGAATCATTTAAACTCTGATTAAACCACTCTATGAAGGCATTTAAGCGATCTTCTAAGCCTTCTCTTGGAGGTGCTTCAAAATGTACTTTAGGGTAATGCAATCGACCTGAAACGACCTGCATAGGCTCTGATCCCCGGAGTTGACCAATGCGTAAACGTTGCATTGTCCAGTCTGGATCATTGAAAAGCCAACGATGCCATTGCATGAGACGCTCAACAGTCAGTGGTTGCTTAACATCGTTAAGTGCATCTAGCATGATATTGGCTAAACCTTCTGATCGATCTGAGCTTGGATAAGGCTGTTCAAGCGTGACACCCAAGCGTTGAGCTAGAGATGATCGCAATGAAAAAACATTGATGGTTTCATTTTCAATTGCTGATGAAGCAACAAGATTGGCAAGTAGAGTATCTAGAGTGAATTGTTCTTTTGCTAAATCATGCTGACTTTGTCCAAGAAGAATCCCTATTTTTTGATGTATCTGTCTGGTTTTAGGTAAGATAATTGAATCTTGCCATGTGAAATTTGTCCAGTTTTGTATTTGCCAAATCCATTCCTGCATTTTCAATCTTTCTCTGAAAATCTAAGATGAGTTGAATATAGCATATATTCAGCTCAATTAATGAGCCGAATATATCGGTTAATTAGCTCATCTATTTATCTAGGACATTTCTATTTTGGGCTTACATTTAAATTTCGCATAAGAGATTTTATGTTAAAAGAATAAGGAAAAGGCCCATGCATAGGGCCTTTCGTATCAGGTGTATTATGTTAATTTTAGCGAAACTTAACCATTTATTTAGCTCGATGTAATCGATCACCCAAATAATATAAAACTAAGAGCGTAATAAAAAACAATTGTAATAAAAGGAATACATAACTAGCCGTAACAAACGATACTAATATCTTATAACTATCTAAATTTAATAAGATATTTATTGAGTCTATATATTTAATTCCACTTGATATCCCAACTAAAACCATGCTTAAAATCGCTAAATAAGCTATACAATTAGTTAGGAATCTACGCCTACTCATTTCCTCATTATTACTATCAATCGGACCCTCGCCATAGGTTAAATCATCAAGAAAATCGTTGTTAAATGATGCAATCACAGCTAAAGCAGCAAGATAAAAACCTGGTAATGTCTGTAGAAAACTAATTACAACATCAAATCCACTTGTTTTAAAAAAAGATGGGAACTTATCTGCATGTAAGAAATATAAAATCAGAAAAACAACTACAGCTCCTATGGCTGGTAAGAAAAGATCAATCCATAGTTTTTCATTCATTTTTCCATCTTTAGTTTCCCATTTAATAAACAAGTATCTGAATGGATATAAGAGCATACCAAACATGTAAATATCCTCTTAAAATTAGGTCTGATTAGTAGACTCATATTTTAACTTCGCTACTAGGTGCTTTAATAAAGTTTCATCTATATAGCTGACATCCTTGATCTCAGTGGAGTCTAGGATAGGTGCTCGTTGAAACTTATTCATCCAAGTCTTCTTAACTATCATTTCAGACATAGCATTAGTAACACTATCTAAATGAATTTGGCTGATTCTTTCATGATTACCATCTAAGTACTTCACATGGAATGTAGGCTCTTTATCTAACTTTCTGCTTTTACCATTAGTTAGTTTTTTAGCCGCTTTTTGTAATCCTTGAGCTAAATTACCTAAACTTATCTCTGTATCCAGCATACCTTTTGGACGTAAAACAATATTACTTTCTACCTCCTCTAAAGAATCTACTTCTTCACTAGTATGCTGTAACCATTTATCTCGTATTTCAATTGATATGAAATCACCCTGTGTGATTCTCTTTAATAAAGTAGCATCAGAAATAGCTGAGATTTTTACTTTGACATCAATTTTTAATAAAGTTTTCCCTGTACCATCTGGTCTATAAACTTCAGTAAAGAGACTCGGTTCAATATCATTTTCTTCAATGATATCAATTAGAGTCGCTAACATTTTTTGCAAAACATGATTAGAAACTCCTTTTTGAGTCTCTATGGAAACATCAGCAAAAACCTTGTCATCTTTTATCTCTAATAGAATATGGCAAAAACGTTGCGCTCCCTGCCCAGTTGAAAACCTAATATATTGTTTGTTCTTATTCTCTTTATCTGTGATGAAAAAGTTTTCTGATTGAAAATCAGAAGTAGAAATGATCAAGGCATATTTATTTTCTTCTAAAAGTTTAATTTCCTCTAATGCGTGTGAATATCTTTCATCTCTTTTATAAATAAAATTTTTGTATGTAAGCTGATTACCATTAACATCTAAAGAAATTTTTAAAATGGCATCTAAGACTTCCTGTATTTTAAAAATCCTTAAAGCATGACCTCTTTTGTTTTGTCCTACTTTTTTCTTAGAAGCAAAGTGTAAACGGTAGTGTTGAAAACAAATGTCTTGAGTAACAGAGCTAACTAGTTTGACCTGAGACATATCTACTGATTCATTCAAATCATCATTAGATTCATTAGATTCATTAGATCCATTAGATTCATTCAACATAATTCCCCCTAAATATTATAAAAAACAAAACTACATATTAATGAACTCACTCACTCAAGTCACCACATCGACACGTTCCCAAACCTATTTGGACTCATTTAACATAAAATCTCTTATACGAAATTTAGTTAGTAGTGAACTTTTCCGACTATGATGTTTTCATTGAAAAACATCTATAAAATCAATTAAATATATTCAAGAAGTGGAATTCTTTACAGTTTTTCTTAAATTACGCCA
>NZ_JAGFXZ010000060.1 GCF_019038395.1 Acinetobacter sp. BY419 | reverse complement strand
AGGATCAGAAAGCTTGTTTGAATCGATGTATTTCATCCGCAGATTATGCACGAATGCTAAGAAATCTGGAGTGCAAATATTAACCAAAAGAAGATCGTTTTTTGATTTATGAAAGAGATCTATTATACAAAAAAGCCCCCTTTCGGAGGCTTCTTATTTAATCCTTAGCTTTAAGCTTTAGACACTGCTGGTTCAATTGAACCAATCTTTTCAGACTCATTGTCATGCATGATCAAGGCAACCGCAATTGCAGTAATCAGAACCGGTAAACCGACTGCCATAAAGTTGAAGTAAGCAGGCAGGTTCATACCGAGTAAACCACCAATCAGGATCGGCCCTACAATCGCGCCCATACGACCAATCGCAGAAGACCAGCCAATACCTGTTGAACGTACTGCAAGTGGGTAGAACTGCGCAACATAGCTATACAGTAACATTTGCGAACCAATTGATGCTGCACCGGCCAAGAACACCAAGATATAAAGCAGGAAGGTATTCGATTGGAAGCCCATCAGGCTCATTACAATCGCACCCATAATACCCAGGAACATCAGTACCGGTTTCAGGTGGAAACGATCTGCAAGAATACCACCACCCACAATACCCACGACCGCGCCCACATTCATCACCAGCATGAACATCAGACTGTTGTCCATCGAGTAGCCTGCGGCCATCATCAACTTCGGTAACCAGCTGCTTAACGCATACATGGTCAACAGGCAGCTAAAGAACGCAACCCAGAACAGTAAAGTATTGACCGCACGACCACGACGGAACAAGCTCACCACGTTCGCTGCTTCAGGCACATTTTCCTGTGGCAGGGTGAGCATTGTATTCTCGGTAACCGTCAGGTTTGGCGCCAGACGACGTACAATGTGACGAGCTTCGGCCTGCTTGTTCTGCTTCACAATAAATGCAAGCGATTCAGGCAGGAATTTCCAGATTACTGGCAGTAAAAATAATGGAATACCCGCGATAAAGAACATGATTTCCCAACCAAAACTTGGGGTAAACCATGAACCCAGCAAAGCTGCCATCACGCCACCGACGGCATAACCACTAAACATGGTCGTTACTAGCGTACTGCGCATTTTTTTTGGCGCATATTCCGAAGTCAATGCCACCAGGTTTGGCATGACACCACCAATACCGAGGCCGGCAAGGAAACGTAAAATACCGAATTCGGTTGGATTTGAGGCAAAGCCACCCGCAAAAGTTAAACCACTGAATAATACAATACAGATCATGATGACTTTCTTGCGACCAATCTTGTCCGCGAGGGAACCAAAGATCATCGCACCAAACATCATGCCGGCCAGTGCCGTACTCGCAAGCATTCCCGCCTGCACTGCACTTAAGCCCCAGTCTTGCATCAATAAGGGTAAAACCACACCATTGATTGCTAAATCATAGCCGTCAAATAGGATAATGAGTAAACACCAAGCAACTACATTGAAGTGGAAAGGCGTGAATTTCGCATTATCGACTACAGAATTTACATCTATGTTTTCCGTTGTCATCGTTCTCATCTCCCATGAGTACTTGTCCATAACATCTTGTTGAAGATTGAAGACAATCTTCAATGTCAGGCAATATACGCAAGCGGGATTTAAGGCACAATAAGACTAATTGATATTCTGCTATGCTCACGGAAAGGTCATTTATTTGCGTGATATGTCACACTATTAATAAGATAAATATTTGAATAATTAATAATTATTTTTTAATTCGCTTAATATTTAAGCTCTTTCAAGCACCTGATTTTTTGAACAATTGAATATTGATTTAATTTTATACAGCAGACAAGCAAAAATCCCTTCAAACAAAGGGGTTTTTGAAGATTCATCATGGGTCTTTTATGTCAACCAACATGATGCATCAGGTTTTAATTGACTTGAGTTTCTGTTCAGCCTGCAAGGTTTCAGCATTTCTTTCTGCATTGAGATCTTTACGTACAATCATCGCCACTGCAATCGCACCAATCAGTGCCGGAATAGCAACCGCAATGAAATTGAATTTGTGTGGTAATTCCATCCCCAGCAAGAAACCGATCAAAATTGGACCCACAATCGCGCCGATCCGTCCTACTGCAGATGCACAGCCAATTCCTGTCGAGCGAATCGACATTGGATAATACTGCGCCACAAAACTATAGAGCAAAATACTACTGCCAATCGCAGATGCACCCGCCAGAGCTACCAGTAAGTAAATCACCGGTTGTGGAGAATTGAAGCCAAGGCCAACCAGTGACACTGCACCGAGCATGAACATGCCGATAATGACCGGTTTCAAATGGAAACGGTCTGCCAAAATGCCTCCGCCAATCGTACCAATCACCGCACCAATATTCATCGCCATCAGGAACATCAAACTATTACCCAGCGAGTATCCGGCTGCCATCATCAGTTTCGGTAACCAGCTACCCAATGCATATACCATCAACAAGCACATGAAGAAGCATGACCAGAACAATAAGGTACTCAGGCTACGACCTTCCTTGAAAAGTGCCGCGATTGAAGCTTCTGAAGTTTGTACTTCATTCAATGCAAATCGGGTATTTGCATTCATGTTCTGCTCTGGACTGAGCTGCTGCACAATATTACGGGCTTTTTCATTTTGCTGTTTTTTAACCAGGAAAGTTAAAGATTCTGGCAAATAAAACCATAAGACCGGAATGATCAACAGTGGAATACCCGCAATGTAGAACATGATTTCCCAGCCAAAACTTGGGGTAAGCCAGGCACCGAGTAAAGCCGCCATAATACCGCCTACCGCATAACCACTAAACATGGTGGTCACTAAGGTACTGCGCATTTTTTGTGGAGCATATTCAGAGGTTAAAGCGACCAGATTAGGTAATACCCCTCCGATACCAAGACCTGCAATAAAACGCAAGATCCCGAATTCAGTCGGATTTGAAGCAAAACCTCCCCAGAAGGTAAAACCACTGAATAAAGTGACACAAATCAGAATCACATTTTTTCGGCCAATTTTATCGGCCAGCATTCCAAACAGCATGGCACCAAACATCATGCCGGCCAAAGCAGTACTTGCCAACATGCCCGCCTGTACTGCCGACATATTCCATTCTTGCATCAGTAGTGGCAATGCTACACCGTTAATTGCCAAGTCATAACCGTCAAAAATTACGATGAATACGCACCAAAGTACGACTTTTAAATGAAAAGGTTTAAACTTTGCAGTATCCACTACAGCATTTACATTTACTGTATTTATAGTCACGCCTCACCTCCTGTGAGTTGTTATTCGTTGTTTTCAGCTCGACACATGACCCTAACTCTTATTTATTATTTTTAATGATTCTTATCGCCATATTCGTGCAACAACTTAGTTCAACACAGCTAATTTTCTGGCAATATGCGACTAAAGTCTTAACGGTTATGCAAAAATCTAAACCCATGAGTCCAGTTTTTAATCAAAACTAAACAATGCCGGATAAATCTGGAGCATAAAAAATCCCTCAGCATTCAGACTGAGAGAGTTTTGAGATTTAAGATATAGAATTAATACAGCGGTCGGGGCAACTTGATCTGAATGATTTCATTATCATCTGCCAGATTTTGATTACGGCCACTTGAACCGGGAAAGTTATTGTCATTCAATACGGTAATTAAATCTGGTCCTTCAATAATAATATCTTCAATGGTTTGAAATGGAAAACCAAAGCGCTGACCTGTGGCAATATCCCCGGCCCTTGGCGGACCATAGAGCAAATCCGGATTAGCCAAATCCATCAGGTTAACCAGTGTTTCTCGTGTGACAGATTCACCCGGTCGGCTCAATGTGATCCTGATTAATTTCTTATAGCCTCCAAGGTTATTTTCACTGTCATCGCGCTCAATGATCAGCCCTTCTTTGGCACTAAATAGCTGAAAATCACCAATTGCAGTGGCTTGCGAATCCAATTCAAAATAATAGAAATTTCCAGTATAAACTTTCTTCTCCAAATCGAATTCTGAAATGATTAATTGCGAAGTCACTGCATCTATCAAAGGCTTTTCTAATAAAGGATATAAATAGCGACCATTGGGGGAAATCGCCATTCCTTCAAAGCCCCCACTACGCTGTACCAAGGGTTTAATATAAGCTATCGTGCTTTTATTTAGCTGATTTTGTGGAGATCTGAGTTCAGTTCCGGCTTCTAATGGATGAGCTAAAGCAATTGGCGGACTTTTTAATATCCCATCTGCACCAAAATGTAATAAATAAGGTCCAAATTCATCTCCAATCCAGATATCCCCATTGGGAACACGCTGCATAGATTCCGGATCAAAGTCAGCACCCGTCAATAAACGCTCTTGAGTATTCCCGTTGATAATTTCAAAAGGAATCAGTTGGTTCGGATCACGAAGCTGAATATAAGCTAAATGTTTGACAGTTGCTGTACCGCCTGTCTTGGTTATGAAATCGCTAGACACATGATGCAAACGCAATAAATAATCAGAAGAATTATCTTGCGAGCCAAAGCCATTATCTGACATCACCAGATAAGTTCCATCAGGCTGCTTGAGTGCAGCAGAAAAACCCTGTACAGGCTGGCCTGAAAATGGAGGAAAAATACCATTTGCCCCACGTACATCTTGTCCTGAATCAGGGCCTTCTGCATAAGTTTCTACATCCAGTTTGGCAAAGGATACCAAAGTTGGTTCAGTTAAGCTTTCTATAGGTTGAGGGGTTTTATCATCAGATTCATTGCATGCAGCAAGGGCCAATGTGGAAATAGCCAACAAACTTAGGGAGATTTTTCTCATACTTCCATTCTTCAATTTTTATAAAGTGGAAGCCTTATTTAATACAGTTTGAATGACAAAATAGTTGCGATGCAATGAAGTTTTGGCGACAGTTTTATATTAATAATTATAGAAATCCGATCTACAAATCCCACGCATAAAAAAACACCCCCTGCCTTTAGACAGGGGGTGTTTCGAATAATGAGCTGGCGATGACTTACTCTCACATGGGTAACCCCACACTACCATCAGCGCTAAGAGGTTTCACTTCTGAGTTCGGGAAGGGATCAGGTGGTTCACTCTTGCTATTGTCGCCAGCACAACTGTTTATGACTTTGCGTTTGGTCTTATTTAGATGCCAATGCTTGGTCAAATAGAATTCATTAACAGGTATATTTGAGTTCTTGCGAGTAGAACTAAGCAGTGCTTAATTATACTCTCATTTGTTCTTTAGCGTTCACTAAATCAAGCTGTTTTGCTTAATATCGAATCAGTCGAGCTTCATACAACAACTGTTTGGGTGTTGTATAGTCAAGCCTCACGAGCAATTAGTATTGGTCAGCTTCATGCATCGCTGCACTTCCACATCCAACCTATCAACGTCGTAGTCTTCAACGGCTC
>NZ_JAGFXZ010000006.1 GCF_019038395.1 Acinetobacter sp. BY419 | reverse complement strand
CAATTACGCAGAATAATTCGGTACTATTGAACATCAGGACTAGAGTTGTGAGTTTGGTGTGGTAACTCAACTGATGGCTCTAGTCCTCTTATTTTTCAAGTCAATTTCTTATCCGCGATTCGGGTTAATTAAGGTTTGCCGACACCATTCTAGTAAATCCAGAACTTGAGCATCAGCCGCCTGCTCACGATGGCTGCCTAAGGCTGAAACATAACTGAGCTGACTGTGACTATAGACCAGATAGCGAAAAGCACTTTTGACCAGCTGCGGATCCGGGTTTGGTTCGGTACTCAAGCTTGAAATCATACTGGACAAATCAACCTGTGCATTGTGTGCCAAACGCCGTGCAGTCCGGTAAGCCATACTGTTATCTTTACCATTTTGATATTGTTCGACCACTGCAGCAAAATAGTCCAGGGTTGCATGTGAGGACTTCTTGATGTTGCTGGAAATATTGCGAAAATTCCAGTCCGGCCAGATCCAGCTTACCGCAATCCAGGCAATCAGACAGCCTATGAGCGTATCGATAATCCGTGGCAAAATGATTGCATAACCGGCACCTTTCAGGTTAAAAATCAGGAGCACCATCAAGGTAGCCATAAGGGTGGCCATGGCATATTTTTTGGAACGTAAATAGAAAAAACCCACGCCAAAAATCACGGTCAATAATAACTGGCCTTCCACACTTGGCACAAAATACAGGATCGGAACACCCAGTATCACCCCTAATAATGTTCCCCAAGTTCGCAGTTTGAGCCGGCTTTTAGTCGCAAAATAACTGATCTGGCAGACAAACAGGCTGGTCAATAAAATCCAGTAGCCATTTTTTGCAAAAGGTAATAATGAAATGGCATATCCGACTAAAAATACAACGGCAATCCTGACCGCATGCCGGAAAAGTGCCGATTGCGGACTTAGGTGCGGCTTGAGTTTCAGCCACAGATCAGTCGTATCACGAATGTCATCATCAAACAGACTCAGGTCATCAAAATGCTGCTGATAGCGTGGCTTATATAGTGCCTGTTCATCATGCAGATGTTGTAACTGCTCATGCACGCTGAGCAGGTTAGCGAGAATGAGCTGTAAATTTTTAACTTCAATGTTCTGTGGATGCTGGGCAATCCAGTCCTGCATCGATTCCTGTAAATGTTGCAATGCCAGTTCATAATCTGCAGAGAGATGGAATTTCTGATCGCGCAGTACACATTTTGCCAGATGCTGACAGGCGAGGGCTTGCAGATGGATGTTTTTCTGAATCCGGAAAATCAGGTCGGTACGGCTAAAATGCTGTTCGATCTGTTCATAATGCAGATAATTGGCGGTGGCCTGTTCATGAATATCCTGCATCAAAAAATACAGGTTCAGCCAGTAAATGGTATTGCGATTGGCACGTGAAGCTTTAAGCCGGGTTAGCAGGGAATCTTTACTGCGGTTAAAGCTCTGAATGACGAGCGTATTTTTAAGTGACAGCTCATAGAGCAGGATTTCGACATTCGGGTGCTGATCCGGATCAAACAGTTTAGCTTTGCTGAGCAGTAGGTCTGACATGTACTGCAAGCTTTGCGCAAGGTTTTCCTGAACCTGTAGGGTTGGACGCAGCAGAAAAAATAGAATAGACATCAGGCCGTACCAGAGTGCCCCAATGACAAAATAAAGCGGCTGTTCATACCAGTGCTGATATTCGCCCAGGCCAAACATGGTGTAAATCGAAAGTAAAATTGTGCCAAATGAAATCGTAGCATAACGCTGGCCCAATGCACCCATCAGAATAAAAAGTGCACTAGACAGCGACAGCCAGAGTGCAAACCAGAATTTATGGGGAGCAAGAAACTCCAGAATGCTGCTGACACTGAAAAACAGAATGATGACCAGCAGCAGGTTACGCAAGCGCAGGCTCAGACGGTCATCGAAATCGGTCAGGGCAGTGGCAATCGCCCCCAAGGTGACAGGTACGATTAAAGCATCATAACCCAGAAACTTCAGACCGAAAGTAGTGCCCAGAAACACCAGCAGGATCTGCAGGCAATAGGTCATCAGCGCGCTGGACTGAAAGGGAAGTACGGCCGGTTTAATAATTTTAAGAAAAACAGAGGTCACAGGTTGGGCAACATTCACAAGGACATGATCCGAGTATGAGAGACACTAAGTTCTGGATGCAATTTAGACGCCAAAATAAAAGAAAATTCCATGAAAAAACGGGCATAGTGCCCGTTTTTTCTGTTTGAAAATTTGCATTAAAGCGTTTAGATCACGCCACAGGCAATACGTTCACCGCCACCACCCAATGGTAATGGACTATCGGAATAGTTATCGCTACCGGCATGAACCATAATCGCACGACCCTGAACATCAGCCAGTTTCAGGCGTGGTGCAAGCAGGGTGACACGTGCAGTTCCATCAGTATTGACTTTCAATGCTGGCAAATCACCGAGGTGACCGGCCGTTGGTGTACCGTGATGCGGTGCCTGGTTCGGATTGTAATGACTACCTGCCGCTAGTGCTGCACCCATCTTGCCATCTTTCATGGCAGGTGCGCATGAACCATTTTCATGAATATGGAAACCGCGCTCACCCGCAGGAAGCTGTTTCAGGTTGGTGCGAATGACCAGACCGGCCGGGCTGTCACTGAGTAATACGGTGCCAATCTCTTGGCCCACACCTTGAGCGGTTACTGCATTTACAGTCACAGCTCTGACCAGTTCATTCGATGGGGAGGTTGAGGCACAACCGGTAAAAAGTGCAGCGCTTAACGCGCAAAGTGTCGTAATTTTAAATAATGAAGACATGGTTTTGGCATCCTGATCTTTATTCCGTTTTGTGCAATCATTTAAACAGAGCAAGATCGGAAGCTCTATATAAAATCAGTACTTAAATGTTTTGTTTTGTTTAAGCTGATTCAATATGTACCTTAAGGCGCTTTGGGCGGTGTGTCCTTTGGTTCTGGGTCAATAATCTCATGTGCCATAGTGGCTTTAGGCATCATCAGCGGTTCATTCTGATTATTTTCATGTAACCATTCACGCCAGATTGCAAGGAGTACGGCCAGAATCACCGGGCCAATAAATACCCCGACCAGACCAAAGCTGGCAATACCACCCAAGACCCCAAACATGATCAGCAGGAAAGGAATCTGCGTTGCGCCTGAAATCACCAATGGACGAATGACGTTATCGGCAGTACTCACAATACAGACACCCCATACCATGACCCCAATAGCCTCAATGGTTTGTCCTTGTGAAAACAGCCACAGTGCCACCGCACTATAAGCGAGAGGTGGACCAAAAGGAATCAGGGCAAAAATAAAGGTCACCAGGGTTAAAACCATCGGATTTGGAACACCGGCAACAAAATAACTTAGACCTGCCAAAAGGGACTGTGCAATTGCGGTCAAACCAACGCCATAGACCACGGCCCGTGTGGTAACCGAGATGGTCGAAAAATAATGATGCACACGTGGTCCGACCACCATTTCAAAGGCTTTACGTACCTGATTTAAAATGGTCTGACCATCACGGTAGAAGAAAAACAGCGAAAGGATCGCAAAACATAATTTAAAGACATTTTTGCTGACTTCGTTCAACACCACTTTGCCATAATTCAAATGACCTTGAATCCAGGTCGATATCGCCAGCGCAATACTCTGCGGATCGGTGTTGATTTCATTTAAGGTTCGGGTAATTTCCTTACCGACAATCGGAAGTCCGCGAATAAAATCAGGTACATTCAGGTGGCCGGAAAAGACCTGTCGCTGCAATTCAAAATACAGATTACGACCTTCATGCTGCAACATGAAAATGGCAAAAATAAAGGGCAGACCAAATACCAGAATCACCGCCAGAATCATCACGGTTGCACTGAGTGTCGGTCGATTGCCACACATGCGTAACACCGACTGATACAGGGGCCAAGTCATATAGGCAATAATTGCCGCCCAAACTACAGGAATGATGAAATACTTGAGTATATGGAAACTCAAAAAAATCAGGATAAAGAACAATCCAAATAATAAGACTTTTTGTAATATAGGCGCGTATTGTTGCACTGAATTTAATGACTCATTTTTTAGGTCGTGTTCAGGCATAGTAACTGAAAAAAAAGCGATCGAAAATGCTGCATTGCCAAGTAGTGTGATTATTTTCCCAAAGCCGCAGCACGATTCAGGCTATTGACTCAAAACCACTGACTCGGATCATCAATAATAGCGTTCAGTACCGGTTGCCATTGATCCTGCAGTTCCCGGTAAATTTTCTGAGGTTTATCAAAGACTGACAGACCTTCCATGGCCAAACGGCTATAAGGCGCGCGCTCCGAAATCCAGGCCACCGGCTGCTGGTCGATCTTGTCAAAAAACTGCTGTATGTCCTGATTACTGGCGGCATTCGGTTTGGTGCGGTTGGCCAAGAGCAGAATTTCGACCTTACCTTTACGGATGCGCTTGATTTCCTGCAAATGCTTGAGAAAACGGCGGGTTGAATCAATATCAAAAAATGAAGGTTGGATCGGGATGATAATCGCATGTGCTTCACTGACCAGCTGTTCGGCATGATCATCGGTTAACGCACCGGGTGCATCAATAATCAGGTATTCGATCTGCTTCGGCGCATCACCAATGGATTTGCTATTGCGCCAGTCCAGACTTTGAATCGCTGCTGCCTGTGCCGGGCGGTGCTTAAGCCATTGCAAGGTTGATTTCTGGTTGTCGGCATCGGCCAAAGCCACCGTATAACCCTTTTGTGCGAGTGCTGATGCTAAGCTAATGGCTGTCATGGTTTTACCACAACCGCCTTTCTGATTCGCAACTAAAATTGTTTTCATGACTCAAGGTGATTTTATTCTGTTCCAGCCTAGCATATCATTCTTTTCACGTATGCAAATGGCCGATGTCCTCAACTTCAGTCGAATGCGATGCTATAAAAATCAAGTAAATTAGGAAGATTGAATGTCCATATGGATGGCCATGCTGATTGGCACATGTATCGGGGTGGTATTGACCACTATTATTTTGAATCAGACCCGTAATGGACGGATCAAGGCCGAATATGAGCAGTATATTGCCGAGCTGGAACTGGAGCATCAGCGGGCCTTAATTGCTGCGCAAAAACGTAGTGTGAATACCAGCCGTGCAGTTCTTAAGGGGAAAATGGCGGAACAGCTCGCGCCGATCATGCCGGAATTTCAATATTTACCGAGCGATGCCAAGTTTCTGGGAGATCCGGTGGATTATGTGGTCTTTGATGGTTATACCGATTTTCGTGACGGGGAAGGCGAAGCCGAGGATATTGAAGTAGTATTGATTGATATCAAAAGTGGAGGGGCGCGTCTGACCAAAGGTCAGCAAGCCATTGCCCGAGCGGTTCAGGAAGGACGGGTACGTTTTGAAACGGTTCGGATTGATTTCGAGGATTGACCAGAACCTGGTGAAGAATAAAAATTATGCAAAAATTATTGATCACTGCACTGTTGTTTATGCTTGGGCTTTGGGTCTGGAATGAGTTTTTTCGCGCCATTCCGCATCTGCAAGAAAAAGGCGTACTTAAAAACTTTCAAGTAGAACCGGTCAAGCATATTTCAGAGACCTATATTGTGCATGATCAGCGCTTTGTAAAACCCAACCGTCGGGTTCTGCATCAGGCTAGTCCTGTGGTTGGGAGTTTTAATGATCTGGCCTATCTCAGCAATATTGATGTGCTGTTGCTGACTCAGCCGCTGCCAGCCATGCAGGCAACCTTGGAGTTTGATGAAGCAAAACGCTGCTATCAGATTGAAGGACAAATCAGCAAAGCGGATCGTGACTTCATCAATACGCATGTGCAGCATTTCAGTCTGATTGCTGCCACTGAAAAAATTGCCGATCAGATTCGCCGGTTAAAACCGGGACAGAAAATTACTCTTAGTGGTGATCTGGTTACCGTTCATTCAGGCACGACTGGACAAGCATTCACGGTGGGTACAGGCTCTGAATACCGTGCCCATTGTCAGTTGTTGCGAGTGACTCAGATTCAGCATCTATAAATAGAAGGTGAGGGGGAGTTAGCCTTGTGGCTTACGCAGTCGAGCCAACAGCATATGCTGACCAATCTTGGGTATACCTGCTGCATCGATGTAATTCAAGCTTTCTATTTCAAAACCGGTTTCCAGCAAGGCGGTTTCAATATCCCGATTCAGATGACAGCCATCTGCGACTTTCTTCTGAATGGGGTTGAACAAATGTTGCAGGCGCTGAATATTTAAATTTTTCCGATTCAGGACATGTTCGACCACATGCAAAGTACCACCCGGCTGTAGCACACGATAAATTTCCTGCAGGCTTTGTTCCAGGTCAGGAATACTACAAAGCGTCCAGGTCGAGACCACGTGTTGCAGGCTATTCGCTGCAAAAGGCAATGCTTCTGCACGGGCCTGAATATGTTCTACCTGAAATGCAGCCTGCTGAATTCGCACTTCTGCCAGTTTGAAAATCGCCGGATTCGGCTCCAGCGCATAGATTTTGCCAACCGATTGATAAAAAGGAAGATTCAGCCCGGTACCAAAACCAATTTCCAGCACTTCATTCGATACACCCAACAGCAATTCACGGCGTAAGTCCATCAAGGATGGTGTTTGCATCACCTGATTCAAAAGATGTGGAAAGATATGTTGTTGATAAAGTTTATATAGCATCTGAGTTATTTTAATTTGGGGGGAACAGGGTCTAGCTTAACTGAAAAATAAAATCACGGGCATATCTCGAGCTGACCAAATATGTTCAGTTTGTTACCAAGTTCAACTGTTTATTCATTAAAAAATACGTAATATCAAGGAAGATATCCTTAAAACGTTTGATCAACTCGATAGGATTAGATTAGAAATTATGTTCAAGTACTTTAAACGTTACGCTTTGCTGGCCGGCCTGTTGCTGCCCATTTCTGGCTATAGTTCGGTCGAACACAATATTGCGAAAGGTTTACCACCCGTGGTTAAAGGCCAGTCAATTTCAGTGCTCCAGCCTTTTAAAGGTGATTTCCGTATTTTGGGCTCCAAGGTCTATAGCTCTGATCCACAGGCCAAATTTTCTCCGATTGATTATGCGGTGAGTTGGGGGCTGTTTGCTGAACCTGAAATTGCCCGGCACATTACGGTCAATCAATATGACCGTTATCTGAACTGGAAAATGGATCGGATACCGGTGCCCGTAGAGCAAGCCAAACAGATGGTATCCAATATGCACATCATTCCTGCTAATCCTGAAATTGCCAAGGCAATTAAAAAGGTGAAGCGTGGCGATCTGGTGCGTATGCAAGGGGAACTGGTTGAAGTTCGTGATAAAGATCTGGTCTGGACGTCGTCGTTGACCCCTACAGATACCGGTGACGGCGCCTGTGAAGTGTTCCGGGTCAGCTCAATCAAGTGGATTGAAAGAGTGGGTAAAAGCTAAAAACATCATTATGCATGCTTCTGAGTTCTATAAAAAAACCGCTCCTATGAGCGGTTTTTTATCTGTTTCGGAATTATTTGGCAATTAAGGCCTGACCTTCAAAGACAATCCCATCCCAGCCGTTTAACATAAACTGGCGGATATTTTGATGGTCAGCTGCTTCAGGCGTCGCTTGTACAGCAGCATAGTGCTCGGCAAACAGACTTAAGGTCTGTGCCTGATCCAGACCATTTAATTGTGCAAAAGAAAAGACTTTGGCACTGCCCTGGTTTTCTGTTGCTGCATTATTCTGCTGACCATTTTTAAACGCAGTCGGTGCATGGGTATAACGCGATTCGATATAAGCAATCACATCTGCAAATTTTGCTTCGCCTGCTGCCAATCGTGCCAATAGATCCTGTGCCATATTCTTTTTCCTGTGCATCAATGAGAATTTGATGTGATGAATATAGCAATTTTCTTGCGAAGTTCCATGGCATTTGATTGATTTTCAGTTCAAGATAATAATGAAAACTATCCATGCTGAACACGAAGCTTTGGATAAAATAAACCTGATGAATTGATAAAATAGGAAAGAATATGAGCTGGCTTTGGGTGGCAATGGGGGGGGCAATCGGTGCTAGTCTGCGTTATGCAGCAGGACTCTTGCTGTTAAAACCACAGCTGCAATTTCCCTGGCCTACCTGGTGGATCAATATTTTAGGCTGTCTATGTGCCGGGATTTTTTTTGCCTGTAGCCAGAAATATCCGATACTGCAACAGGAAGTTCGTCTGTTTTTAATGGTAGGTATTCTCGGCGGCTTTACCACTTTTTCCAGTTTTGGCCTGGAAAGCTTTCTATTATTAAAACAAGGCGCTCTAGGCGTGGCACTATTATATGCATTATCCAGCTTAATCATCGGCATTTTTGTTTTGGCGTTGGGCTTTTATTTGACTTCACTGGTATTAGCACAGAGCTAAAATAAGCACATAAAAAAGTCAGGAAACTGGAGGTGATTTCCTGACATAAACCACGATTTAAAGATTAGGGTAATCGACGGTTTTCATTTTAACCACGTTTAAAGCGGCCAAAACGTTTGTTAAAGCTTGCCACACGTCCTTCATTACTGGTCTGGCGTTGCTCGCCCGTATAGAAGGGATGTGAGGCACTTGAAATATCTAGTGTTATATAAGCGTATGTTTTACCTTGATAGTCTTTGCTCTGACTCGAGTTCATTGTGCTGCCAATCATAAAATAAACATCGGCATTGGTATCATGGAATAATACTTCACGATACTCGGGATGGATATCTGGACGCATATCAAATTTCCTCATGATTCTTGATTAAAAGTTATAATGTAACATTTAATCTTTCTAGTAACTTAGGGTTACATCACGTAAGCCTATCGTCTCTATTTAGCTCCGACTTGGTACCAGTTCTTCAAATATATCACTTAAGTCATCATGTACTTTAAGATGAATCAGGTTCCAGTATTGTCCTGAAATCGTCCGGTTCACCATTAAGGTATCAGGAGAGGGCTTAAATACATCCCAATATTTTAAGGACGGTTTCAACAGTTCCATGCCATCATGATGGGCCGAGTTTTCAGCAAAATCATAGTTGGTGACCAGAGGGCGCATCAGCACTTCCAGCCATTGTTCATACAATTCAGTCGGGAATTTTCCGGTTTCTGTCAAGGAATGCAGTGCCTCTAACTGTTGCTCGATCACGGGAATATTCTTCTCGCGTGCGGCATGGATCAGCTCTTTGAAATGTTCAATCACTTCAGTCGACAAAGTTTTGACGCCACCATAATCGTAAACAATCACAGAGCCATCTTCACGGAAGGCGAAATTGCCGGGATGCGGGTCGCAGTGAAAGCGTTTCAGGTAAAAGATTTCCTGACCAATTGCACGAAATAGGCGGCGACCCAAGGCATTGCGGGTCTCGAGTGGCCAAGTGCTGGCGGTTTCAATACTTTCACCCATTTCCTGACTTAAGGTCAGAATATGCCGTGAGGAATACTCATGAAAGACTTGTGGAATCACAATTTTACTGTCCAGGGATTCATGGAAAGTACGGGCGATTTCCAGATTCTGGGCTTCAATTTCGTAATTGAGCTCATTGTCCAGACTATGCTGAATCTCTTTAAATAATTGATCCTGAAGTTTACGATCAATCTTTAATACACCCATCATACGTAGTGCCAGACGAACCTGTTTCAGGTCGCTTCCGCAAGCTTCATCGACACCAGGATATTGCACCTTGACCACAACCTGCTGGCCATTCGGCAGGGTGGCTTTATGCACCTGACCAATCGAGGCAGCAGCAAATGGCTGTTCATCAAACTGCTGGAAAAGCTGCTGCAAGGGTTTACCCAGTTCTTTTTCTACTTGTGCCTTAATTTCTTTAAACGGCATCGCTGGTGCCTGCCGTTGTAACTTGGCAATGGCTTTGGCGACTTCTGGAGGAAAAACATCCTTATACTGCGAGGCAATCTGGCCGACTTTCATGACCGCGCCTTTCATCTCCCCCAAGGTATCTGCAATCTGTACACCAATATCCTGAAATAATTTGCTACGTGCAGTATTTTTCTGCTCTTCATCGGCAGTTAGATTTTTAATGGAATTAGAGAGGGTTTTACCTGCAATACTTGCGGTCATTCCGGCAAGTTTCATAAAGCGACGACCGGGTGTGCTAGCCGTTTTTGCCATGCGAGATTCCTTGAAACCAAAAATGAGCTGATATATTTGATCATAGGTGACAAAGGTTGAATTGCCTAGATTTAATTGTAGAGGTTGTGTTGTGATTTCCTTCAGCTTCTCCATCTTTAATGCATCATCTTTGATTCGTTAAAAGATTTATCTTTATTTCCTGGGTTTGAACTATAAGAATATGCCGGAATACATCATCGTTTTAGATAAGGCTGAGTACTAATTCTGAATATTGTTTTATGGCCAAAAGCTTAAAATAAACGGAATGCTGTAAGGAAGAAAATTCAATGAAAGTCTATCGATATTTTACGGGTAGGGATGATGTACATTTTTGTGCGAGGGTGACCCGTGCCTTAAATGAAGGTTATGAGTTATATGGGTCACCGACCATGACTTTTAATGGTACTGAGGTGATTGTGGGGCAAGTGGTGATTAAAGACGTGGCGGACGAATCGGAGATTCCAGAAGGATTAAAAAATGCGCTGGATCTTTAATCACAGCGCATTTTCTAGCTTAAGTTAATCAACTGAACGTATTTAGTGACCAAGACTTAAGCGTTTATTGTTGCCATATAACCGAGCCAGCAAAAGTACACAGGCAACACTCAGACCCACGATCAGGCCGACCCACACACCGGCCGCACCCATGTCGGTAAAGCGCGAGAAATATACCCCGACCGGGAAAGCAATCACCCAGTAAGCCAGCATGGTAATCCACATGGGTCCTTTGGTATCTTGCATGCCGCGTAGACAACCTGCCGCACTGATCTGCCAGGCATCCATCAATTGATAGGCAATGGCAAACAGAATTAGATAAACCGCAATTTGGGTCACAATCATATCTGACGTATAGAGCGCCACGATTTCATTACGGAAAACCCAAAGCAGAATCATGGTCAGGATCGCCAGAATAGTGGCAGTGATCAGGCCGAGATATTGCACTTTGCGCATGGCTTGCCAGTTCTGTTCGCCATAATAGGTACCAACCCGAATGGTCAGGGCAATCGCCAGTGACATGGGAATCATGAACAGCTGTGACGTTACGGAAATGGCAATCTGATGCGCAGCAACAATAGTTTCTCCCAGGGGGCTGAGCACAATCGCCGCAGTACTAAAAATACTGACTTCAAAGAAAATTGCCAATCCGATTGGCAGGCCAAGCTGCAAAATACGTTTTATCCATTCCGGGTTGATTTTTTCCCAGTGGGTAAATGGCTGGGTACGTTGATAGGCTTTGTTTTTAAAGATATACAACGCCAGAGTAATGACCATTAACCACTGCAAAATCGCCGTGGCAAAACCACAACCGGCGCTGCCTAAGGCCGGAACAGGGCCAATCCCATACATAAAGATATAGTTCAGCGGAACCAGCAACACCAGCGCCACCAAGCTGATGACAGTCACCGGACGCGGATGGCCAATGGCTTCTGAATAGCCGCGTAAGGCCGCATATATGGTCACAGCAGGCATGCCAAAACCAATGGCATGCAGGAATAAACTTGCTTTGGGCTGCAAGCTTTCAGGTACGCCCAGTAATGGCAAAGTAGCGGGTAACAGTTGCAATATAAGACCCGCAATGATCCCCAGGATCAATGCGACCCAAAGCGACTGACGTGCAATTGTGGCAATTTTTTCGGGTGTGCGTGCACCATTTGCTTCAGCCACCAATGGTGTAGTGGCAATCATGATGCCACTAAACAGCAGCATGACCGGAATCCAGAGTCCTACTCCGACTGCAATCGCGGCAAGATCGGTAGCAGACAGGTGACCGGCCATAATGGTATCAATCAGGCCCAGACCAGCCTGAGAGAATTGGGTCACCAGAATGGGCAACATCAGATAAAAAAGTTTTTTTAATTCAAAACCAAAGGTCGTAACTGGTGAAACATTCGACACAAAAATTACTCATCGTGATCATGTGCTTAAATAGAAGGTTTAGCGTTGTAAAGTGAGAAGCACACCAATAAAAATTACCCCGCCGCCTAAAAGACGTTGCCAGTTCATCGGCATTTTTTCGTTGCCCAATAAACCCAGATGATCGACCACCATCGACATCACCATCTGACCAAAAATAATCAGACCGGACAGAACCAAAAAGCCAAGTTTGGGCGCTGCATAAATGCTCATGCTAATCGCGTATACACCCACGACTCCCCCAAGCCATAAATACCAGGGAATACTGATCAATTCCTGCAAACCGGGTTTGGGATTGGACTGAAAAAGTACGATTACGGCGAGCACTATTGTACCAATCAAAAAGGAAAAAAATGCAGCTTGAATAGGAGAATATAAATATTCTTTCAGTTGCGTGTTAATTGCCGTCTGTAGCGTCAGTAAAATACCAATTGCAAAGACTAAGGGAAGTAAAATAATCAGTTGAGAAGATATTTTCATAATTTTAACTGTCTAATTCTATTTGAGTTTTTAGGTAGGGGCTTGGGGTGGTTTTAATTTTAGCAGTGTTGCTGCCGAGTCATGTTAAAATTCCGCTATATCTTGTAATCGTTTTTGAGTAGTTCTTTGGCTGAATTAAATCCTGCTGTTGTCCCTTTGTCCTTATATATTCATATGCCGTGGTGTGTGCGCAAATGTCCTTATTGTGACTTCAATTCGCATGCTGTGCCTGATGGCCAGTTATCTCTGGAATTGGAACAGGAATATTTACGTGCATTGGTTGAAGACTTTAAAACTCAGGTCGATTTTGCCCAAGGCCGTCCGATTCACAGCGTATTTATTGGTGGCGGTACGCCGTCGCTGATTTCTGCTCCTGGCTATCAATGGTTATTTGATCAGCTCAAAGCGATCATTCCCTTTGCCGAAGGCTGTGAAATTACTCTGGAAGCCAATCCCGGTACAGTAGAACATGATCCGTTTGCAGGTTATTTGCAGGCCGGCATTAATCGTCTGTCGATTGGGGTACAGAGTTTTAATACGGATCATCTTAAACGTCTGGGGCGGATTCACAGCAATGAAGATGCGATCTCTGCGATTGGGTTGGCACGTGAAGCCGGGTTTGAGCGTATTAATGTCGATTTGATGCATGGTTTGCCTGAACAGACTCTGGAGCAGGCTTTGCATGATTTAAAACTCGCGGTAGAAAATGGCGCTACGCATATTTCCTGGTATCAGCTCACGATTGAGCCGAATACGGTATTTTTCCGGACTCAGCCTGTTTTACCGGTAGATGATGTGCTGGAAGATATTCAGGAGCAGGGCGAGCTTTACCTAAAAGCGCAGGGTTTTATCAATTATGAAGTTTCGGCCTGGCGTAAAGAACTGCCTTCAGCGCATAACCTGAATTATTGGCAGTTTGGCGATTATCTGGCGATTGGTGCGGGTGCGCATGGCAAAGTGACACAGCCGGATGGGATCTACCGTTTCCAGAAAACCCGCCTACCGAAGGATTACTTAGCCAAAGTGCCTGCCGAGCATTTGCAGTTTAAACGCATTGAGGAGGCTGATATGCCATTTGAGTTTATGATGAATGCGCTGCGGTTAAATCAGGGTGTGGAAGCCAAACTCTATGCCGAACGTACCGGTTTGAGTTTAGATACTTTACATGAGTTACTGAGCTCTTTAGGTGAAAGAAAATTAATGGTCGATGATCCAAAACGGCTTTCATGTACCGAGCAGGGCCATATCTTTTTAAATTCGGTACTGGAAGAGTTTCTTTAACTGATGTTAATTTGCTGATCATTTTTTGCAAAACCCTCATATAGATTTATGAGGGTTTTTTTATTGTATAAAATAAAAGGCTTAAAACGACACTCTGGCTTTCTTGTTTCTAATATTTCTGAGAATATTCAAGAATTAAATAATATGAATATTATAATTTATTAGGGATGGTTAAGTGGATAGATTGTGGGCTTTTCAAAAATTAGATTTAAGTGATACGCGATTTTTTATTTTCGATAGTAAAGCTGATCATCTGGTCTATGGGGATCTAGACTTTGAAGAATATCATTGGGATCAGTCTAAATATAATCGAGTCAGGGAAGGGGATTTCTTTCTATATCGCCGACCTCAGAAAGCCTCTGAGATTAAAAAATAATTTTATCTTTATGGTGCTGGTCGCATAGCAAAAATTGTTGCTAACACAGCTGCTCCTCAAGATCATCAGAAACGCCGTACTAAACCAGTATTCGCTCAAGTAGTAGATGGCATACGTTTTATCGATCCTATTCTGCAATCGGATTTAACAGATTTTCAATGGAATTTTAAATCGCGCGGTAACGGTTGGGAACATTTCTTTCAACAATATGGCATGAATGAAATCACAGCAGATGATTTTTGGCAGCTGCTGCAATTAGCACAGACAAGAGAAACACCAGAGCTACGGTTAGATACACGGCTTTGTCAAGAAATTATAGATTACAGCGTAACAGATCAACATGCTGAGGTTAAAATTCGAGGTTCAGCACAAAGAGAATTTGCTTTACAAGTTAAACTTAATTATCAATATCGCTGTGCAATTTCTGGCATTAAAACCAAAGCATTTTTAGTTGCTTCTCATATTGTGCCTTGGTCAGAAAATCATGCACAACGCAAAAACCCAAAAAATGGGATTTGTTTATCTTCTTTATTGGATCAAGCTTTTGATCAGGGATTTATAAGTATTGATGAACATTTCAAATGTGTGTTGCTGAACAAGCAAAACAAGATGCGAGTCTGTATGCTTATCTTAAGCCTTATAGCGGTAAACGCATAGAAGTACCAAAATGTTTTGCGCCGGATCAGGAATTTTTAGCTTGGCATAGAGCACACCGGTTTTTAGATCAACCAAATAATCTTTAAAAGCTAGAGCTGAATTAGCGAAATTTCAGGCACAAAAAAAGCACTCTAAGAGTGCTTTTTTTCAATATCTTGCTTCTGAATTATAGAGCAACGATATTTACAGCTGTAGGGCCTTTTTGACCTTGAGCTACGCTGAAAGAAACCTTTTGGCCTTCAACTAAAGTTTTGAAACCTGAACCAGTGATTTCGCTGAAGTGAGCAAAAACGTCTGGACCTGATTCTTGTTGAATGAAACCGAAACCTTTAGTTTCGTTGAACCATTTTACTGTACCGTTAACTGTGTTAGACATAATGTAACCTTTTGAATCGTATGAATTTATAGCCAAAATTTCAGATGACTAGCTGTAACTTTGAAAAATAAACAGGATGGAGCTTTTTGATCTGTAATACGAAGGTTTATGACTAAAACTGCGATACTTAAGAGAAGACTAACCAAAACAAGAATTTTTCTAGTTGGGGCTATCATACCGCTTATTTTGATATATACAAGCATTTTATTCATCTAATTTATTAGGATGTTGAAAAATATAAAATTAAAGTTGTAGGTTTTCTATCTAGAAAGGTTTTTAAGTTAAAGAAAGGCATTTGCATCAACAAAAAAGAGCGCCGAAGCGCTCTTTTCAATTCAATTTACTGCTTAGTAGTCAAAGCTAAAGTGTTCTGGTGCCAGTGAAGTCATGGTTTTGGATGGATTTACCATCGCTTCAGCATGACCCTGGGTGCGAGGCAGAATACGGTCGAAATAAAAATCAGCCGTTTTGATTTTTGCTTTATAGAACTCAGGTACTTCTGCACCATCGCCAGAAGCCAGTTTTGCTGAAGCGACTGCTGCTTGCTGTGCCCAGAAGTAGGCCATCATTACATAGCCAGAGAACATCAGGAAATCTACTGACGCAGAAGATACGATATCGCGGTCTTTACGTGCAGCCAGCATAATACGAACGGTTAATGCATTCCACTGTGCACACAGCTTGGTTAAATCCCAGGCAAAACGGCGCATGTATTTATTGGGTGCATTCTGTCCACAGAATTTCAGGATTTCAGCCGTATAGTCACGAATGACTTTACCTTTCGAGGTTAACAGGACTTTACGACCAATCAGATCCAGTGCCTGTACACCTGTCGTACCTTCGTACAAGGTTGAGATACGTGAGTCACGCACGATCTGTTCCATGCCCCATTCTTTGATATAGCCATGACCACCAAAGACTTGCATACCGTGATTCGATGCTTCATAGCCCATTTCAGTCAGGAAGCCTTTCAGGATTGGGGTATAAAAACCTAAGTGATCATCATGCTGTTCAAAGGCAGCGGTATTGCCACGCAACAGGGCATCATTCATGTTGTCGGCAATTTGTGCAGCATGGTAAATCATGGCACGGCCACCCTCAGCAATGGCTTTTTGGGTCAACAGCATACGGCGTACATCGGCATGATGAATGATCGCATCCGCTACTTTTTCCGGATCTTTTTTACCAGAAAGCGCACGCATTGACATACGCTCCTTGGCATACGGCAAAGCACCCTGGAACGACAGCTCAGCATGACAAATGCCTTGAATCGCAGTACCAATACGGGCAGTGTTCATGAAGGTGAACATGGCATGCAAGCCTTTATTTGGTTCACCAATCAGGTAGCCAGTCGCATTATCGAAATTCAGTACAGCTGTTGCTGAAGCGCGAATCCCCATTTTATGTTCAATCGAACCACAGTTCACTGGATTACGTTCACCGATTCCGCCATCTGCAGCAGCGATAAATTTTGGCACGATAAACAGGGAAATGCCTTTGGTGCCTTGCGGTGCATCCGGAAGACGTGCCAGTACGATATGCACGATATTTTCAGTGAGGTCGTGCTCGCCTGCAGAAATAAAGATTTTGGTCCCTGAAATCGCATAGCTGCCATCTTCTTTTGGCTCTGCCTTGGTCTTGACCTGACCCAGGTCAGTACCGCATTGCGGCTCGGTCAGACACATGGTGCCCGCCCAAGTTCCTGCGACCAGATGCGGTAGATAAGTGTTTTTCTGCTCATCGGTACCGTATTGGATAATGGTGTTGATACAACCCACACTTAAACCCGGATACATCTGGAATGACCAGTTTGCAGTCCCCATCATTTCAGACTTGATCAGGTTTAAAGACATTGGCAGGTTTTGGCCGCCAAATTCTTCAGGATAAGACAGACCTTGCCAGCCACCTTGTACGAACTGGTCGTAAGCTTCCTTAAAGCCTTTTGGTGTTTTCACTTCGCCATTTTCAAAATGACAGCCTTCTTCATCACCACTTTGATTTAATGGCGACAGTACATTTTCACAGAAATCTGCTGCACCTTCTAAGATCATGTCCACCGTGTCGGCATCGGCATATTCACCATTCGACAATTTCTGGTAGTGCGCAGGGTAGTCAAGCACTTCATTCATAAGGAAGCGAATGTCGTGTAAAGGGGCTTTATATGCTGGCATGCGTTTAATCCTGATTGAAGTAGTTTTGGATTATCTGTATCGATTCTTTGATTATTCACATTCGGGATGAAAAAACATTGATGAATTCAGTGAATAAAAATGTCAGAAAAGCGAATCGATGATTAAGTCAAGTAAACAAAACGGAGGAATTTTATCG
Source organism: Acinetobacter sp. BY419 (assembly GCF_019038395.1). Classification (GTDB taxonomy): domain Bacteria; phylum Pseudomonadota; class Gammaproteobacteria; order Pseudomonadales; family Moraxellaceae; genus Acinetobacter. The sequence goes on along the minus strand of NZ_JAGFXZ010000006.1, from coordinate 89,547 downwards.
GTTGTCGTTTACATTGAGGGAAGAGGAGAAAATTGTTATCTCATTGGACTTTAATGAATTAAAAGGTGATTTGTCTAGTATACTTTTGTATAAATTGTGCTCAGATTTAAGTCTTAAAATAGCATGTCTTAAAATGTCATTAAAACCAATACATGGCTTTTAGCTTAATAGGTAGGGGCGGGAGAGCAGTCAAGGGCTGCAGTTGCAACCCGAACTGAGATTATCGGGATAGATTAGACGCTTATAGAAACTCTTTTAAATCCGGTTTGATGCCATTCCAAATGTAAAAAGATTCGATCGCCTGACCAACCAGCATGCCAAAACCTTCGGATGTCGGTACACCACGTGCTTTGGCTTGATCCAGAAAGGAAGAAGGCTTGCCATAGGCCATTTCATAGGCCTGTTTAAACTGTAAAGTTTCCGGTAAAACCAGGGAATCTCCGCTGAGGCTGGCAGAGGTAGCATTGATCACCAGATCAAAATCACCCTTAAGATTATTCAGGGAAATGGCCTGTAATTCTAGTTGCGGTACGGCATCCTGAAGATCAGCGACCAGCTGTTGCGCGCGTGCCAAGGTGCGATTGGCGATCACAATTTTTTTCACGCCGGCCTGGGCAAGTGGATAAATCACGCCACGCGTCGCACCGCCTGCACCAATAATTAAAATATCTGTATTTTCTAGCGGCCAGTCTAGTGCACGAATCGCTTCGACCAGTCCCTGACCATCGGTATTGTCACCATGCAGAACGCCATTTTCCAACCACAGGGTATTCACTGCCTTGGCAATTTTGGCTCGTTCACTCAGCACCTGGCATTGGGCAAAAGCCTGTTCTTTAAATGGCACGGTGACGTTCATGCCGCAACCACCATTGGCAAAGAACTCCTGAATATTGGCTTCAAAACCATCCAGTGGAGCCAGGCGTTTGCTGTAATTCAGATCGATCCCGGTTTTTGCTGCAAAAGCGTGATGCAATTCTGGAGAACGTGACTGTTCAATCGGGTTGCCAATCACGGCAAATTGTTTGCGCATTTCACAATGTCCACGTGCTGAAATGCCCATCAATATACGTGAAAAAGCGCAGGGACTAAAGCCTGCGCAATCTTTAATTTCTGCTGGAATACCAAGATTTTAAGAACTACAAATATCCATAATATGTTCTGCAAACATGAGCGCCATACTGAGAATAGCCCCAGCCACCGTCAGGATACTTACCAGAATGGCCGCGCCATCCAGAAACAGATTGTGACTCAAAACTGCGGTACTCATCGCACTGATGGCGAGAGCCAGGAAAAGCCAAAAGGCAAACACAGGTAGATTAGGATGAAGGTTTTGCATTGTTATTCTCACTAGGCATCAAATGGAATGTGATCGATGTAGCGATAGGGTGCTGCGATCAAATCAGGTAAATTTCAAGTATTTCCATGCAGCATTATAGAGGATATGTCTATTAAAACAGCCCTCTATTTGAGGGCCGTTTGTATCATTTCATTGCGTTGGATTTCAATTCTGTTAACCAGTCATGCGGTTTCAGATAATAATCCGTCAAACGTTTTTCCGGTGAACCTTCATTCCACTCAGGGCGATATGACCATCCAGTGAGAGGTGGTAGACTGACCAGAATCGATTCAATCCGGCCGCCGGTCTGCAGACCAAACAGGGTGCCACGGTCATAAACCAGATTGTATTCAACATAACGGCCACGACGGTACAACTGGAACTCGCGCTGCGCTTCGTTATAAGACCTATCCTGATTACGCTGGAAAATTGGCAGAATCGCTTCCAGGTAACCATTGCCCACGGCCTGTATATACTGGAAGCAGGTGTCAAAATCCCATTGATTCAGGTCATCAAAAAACAAACCGCCAACGCCACGCTGTTCATCGCGATGCTTTAAATAAAAATAGTCATCACACCATTGCTTATGTTCTGGATAAACCTCATCACCAAATGGTGCACACAGGTCATGCGCTGTCTGATGCCAGGACAATACATCTTCGTCATTTGGATAAAACGGAGTCAGGTCAAAACCGCCACCAAACCACCAGATTGGATCCTGACCTTCTTTTTCTGCGACGAATAAACGCACGTTGGCGTGTGAGGTTGGTACATTCGGATTTTTCGGATGGATGACCAGCGATACACCCATCGCTTGCGCCTTGGCACCGGCAATATTGGGGTGGCGTTCGGTCGCAGAAGCAGGCAGCTTGGAAATGTTGATGTGGGAGAACATCACTCCGCCTTTTTCGATCACGGTGCCATTTTGCAAGACGCGTGAACGGCCACCACCACCTTCCGGGCGTTCCCAGTCATCAATGATAAATTCGGCAGTGCCGCCGCCAGTACGTTCCTGCTGTTCCAGTGCCGCACAAATCCGTGCTTGCAAGTCGATGAGGAATTCACGAACGCGTTGAATATCCGCAGATGTAGGATGCTGCATCAGAGCCTCGTAAGAAAATAAAAACTAGCTACATCAAAGCATAAAATCAGTCAAAGATTAAGGTCTATTTGGTGATGCAATAGATCGCTCCGGGCTTTGAATTTCAGGATTCATAGGCAGAATGTGTTGTTAAATCCGACCAAATGGCTAGGTTGAATTCTTTATTCAAGCTCAGCACAATAACTGAATAAGCGCTCATTGGCTTGAGCATTTCTCGATGGTAATAGGTGTGTCATGTCGGTACAGGTCAACCCCCTGATTCAAAAATACAATGTTCCCGGTCCGCGCTATACCAGTTATCCTACGGTTCCATATTGGGAAGATCAGAATTTTTCGCTGCAACAATGGAAGCAAACGCTGAAAAAATCTTTTGATGAATCCAATCAAAGTGAAGGCATCAGCCTGTATATCCATCTGCCATTTTGCGAAAGCCTGTGTACCTTCTGTGGCTGTCATAAACGCGTGACCAAACGCCATGAAGTCGAACAACCCTATATTCAGGCAGTGCTGAAAGAATGGGATTTATACTGTGAGCTATTACAAGAAAAGCCGCAGATTAAAGAGATTCATTTGGGCGGGGGAACACCGACCTTTTTCTCAATGGAGCATCTTGCTCAACTGATTCAAGGCATTTTGGCCAAAGCAGACATCGCACCTGTGCATGAATTTAGTTTTGAAGGCCATCCTAACAATACCACGCGTGAGCATCTGCAAGGATTGTATGACTTGGGCTTTCGTCGGGTCAGCTATGGGGTGCAGGATTATAATGAAACCGTGCAAAAGGCGATTCACCGGATTCAGCCCTATGAACATGTCAAACAGGTGACTGAATGGGCGCGAGAAATTGGCTATGAATCGATTTCTCATGATCTGGTGTTTGGCTTGCCTTTTCAGAGTCTGGATGATGTCTTAAATACCATTGAGCAAACCAATTCGCTCTTGCCGGATCGTCTGGCTTTATATAGCTATGCACATGTGCCCTGGATTAAAGGCAATGGTCAGCGCGGTTTTAAAGACGCCGATGTACCTAAAGATGCAATTAAACGCGAATGCTATGAGGCGGGTAAAAACAAGTTACTCGCGCATGGTTACCATGAAATTGGTATGGATCATTTTGCCTTAGAAACAGATGCGATGTACCAGTCCTTTCAAGCTGGAACATTGCACCGCAACTTTATGGGATACACAGCCTCTAAAACCCAGGTGATGATTGGATTGGGTATTTCTTCGATCAGCGACAGCTGGTACAGCTTTGCCCAGAATGTGAAAACCATTGAAGAATATTATGAATGCCTGGCGCGCAATGAAATTCCGGTGTTTAAAGGGCATGTATTAAACCAGGAAGATCTGATTATTCGGCAACATATTCTGAATTTGATGTGCGGCTTTAGCACATCATGGGAAAATCCGGAGCTGCTTTTCCCTGAAATCGATGAGGTGGTGGAACAGCTTGAAGAAATGGCGCAGGATGGTCTGATTGAAATTACAGACTCGTCAGTCATGATTCTGGAGAAAGGGAAACCATTTGTGCGCAATATTTGTATGGCTTTTGATTTACGTTTAAAGCGGCGGATGCCGGAGAACCGGATTTTTTCAATGACAATCTAATCTCCCCTGACCCCTCTTTAAAAAAGAGGGGAATATCCCTCCTTTAACCAAGGAGGGATAGGGGTAGATTTGCTATAGACCCTTAAAAATCATCCTTGTGATAGAGATGTGCCATCCGTTCGTGCTTGGTTTTGAGATATTGCTCATTGAACGGATTTAAACCCACTGTGAGGGGAACACGATCCACCACATTAATGCCTTGTGCTTTTAAGGCTTCTATTTTTGAAGGGTTGTTGGTCACGAGACGTACGGCTTTCACTTGTAAATGATCCAGCATAATGCTGCACATGTCATATTGACGTGCATCTGCCGGCAGGTTCAGCATCAGATTGGCATCTACCGTATCATGTCCCTGATCTTGCAGGGCATAGGCACGAATTTTATTGGTCAGGCCAATGCCACGCCCTTCCTGACGCAAATACAGAATGGCTCCACGGCCTAATTCATTGATCAGCTTTAATGCTGCTTGCAATTGCGGGCCACAGTCGCATTTGAGTGAAGCAAAGGCATCACCGGTTAAACATTCAGAATGGACACGAACCACCACAGGCTCATCGGATACTTCTTCAAGTCCTTTGGAAAGTGCGACATGTTCTTCGCCAGTCTTAGGGTCTTGAAATACAGTAATTTTAAATTCACCGTGAGCGGTAGGTAATCTTGACGTTGCGACAAACTCGATTGGCACAGCTGAACCCGTTAAATCCTGAAATTGGCTAAAGTATAGCGTAATGATTGAACATTGGTAGAATTGCAAAGTCGAAATTCTGCTTTAGATTTTCTTTTTTGTAGAAAGCGAACGATAATAGTTGATAAATAGTAAGATTATTCAGGATAATCGTAGCCTGCAATTTTTTCACCCCGACGAGATCATTGTTTAATATTGCATCGCTAGAAGCGTAGCTGAATTGAAGCTGCTACAATTCAGCTATATGATCGGGTACTCCCCATTGACCTAGCTTTAGATTGCCAGGCTTTAGAAGGCTTTGCCATAATATGCTGTATACAGAAATTCCAACTCAACGCCCTGTAACACCGTTGCTTGATACGATCAATCATCCTGAGCAACTACGTTTACTCGAGCAAAGCCAGCTAGAACAAGTGGCAGATGAGTTACGTCAATTCATTTTGTATGCTGCCGGGCAAAGTGGCGGACATTTTGGTGCCAATCTGGGTGTTATTGAGCTTACAGTGGCTTTGCACCATTGCTTCAATACCCCGCATGACCGTCTGATCTGGGATGTAGGTCATCAGGCCTATCCGCATAAGGCACTGACGGGTCGTCGTGAACAGCTGACGACTATCCGGGCTAAAGAGGGTCTGGCAGCCTTTCCGGCACGTGAAGAATCTGAATTTGATACCTTTGGGGTAGGACACTCTTCAACGGCGATTTCTGCCGGTCTGGGCATGGCCTTGGCACGTCGCTACCAGAACAATCCTTGTGAAGTGGTATCGATTATTGGCGATGGTGCCATGACAGCGGGTATGGCCTTTGAAGCCTTGAATGATGCGGTAGCACACAAGGCTGACCTGATAGTGGTGCTGAACGACAATGACATGTCGATTTCTTGCAGCACCGGTGGTTTTGCCAAGCATCTGGCGGCCATCTGGGAGCGTGGTGAGTTCGTCAATGTTACTGAGCAGGGTGAGGCTTATGTACAGCCACATCCTGAATGGCTGTATAACTCGCGTTTACATAGTGCAGCGACCGATGCAGCAGATAACCTATTTAAAGCCATTGGTTTTGATTATTTTGGTCCTTATGACGGTCATGATGTCAAACAACTGGTGCATGTCTTTAAAGCGCTGAAAAAGCGTAAAGGCCCACGCCTGATTCACATCTATACCAAAAAGGGCAAGGGCTTTGCTCCGGCAGAATCGGATCAAATTAAATATCATGCGATTAGCAAGCTTAATGCCGTGGCTACTGCCAATACTGCGCCGAAATACTCGGATGTATTTGGCCAATGGCTCTGCGATGAAGCGGCACAAGATGCACGCCTGCTCGCGATTACACCGGCCATGTGCGAAGGCTCAGGCATGGTGAAATTTGCCAAAGAATACCCGGAACGTTTCTTTGATGTCGCGATTGCAGAACAGCATGCAGTTACGCTGGCTGCGGGCATGGCCTGTGAAGGCTTAAAGCCGGTAGTCGCGATTTATTCGACCTTCCTGCAGCGCGGTTATGACCAGCTGGTACACGATGTGGCCTTGCAGAATCTGGATGTCACTTTCGGTATTGATCGTGCTGGTCTGGTGGGTGAAGATGGTCCGACGCATGCCGGTGCCTATGACTATGCTTATATGCGCACTATCCCAAATATCGTAATCATGGCACCCAAAGACGAAAATGAATGTCGTCAAATGCTGCATACCGCTTATTTATATCCTGGGCCGGCAGCTGTGCGTTATCCACGTGGCAATGGTGTAGGGGTAGCTATCCAGCAACAGATGGCCGAGATTCCAATCGGTCAGGCGGAAATTGTGGCCAGTTTTAATGGACAATATGACGAATATATTTCTGTTCTGGCTTTTGGCAGCCGGGTACAGGTTGCTGTAGAAGCTGCTGAAGCCTTTGCAGTGAAACATGAGGTTGGGGTGCGTGTTGTGAACATGCGTTTTGTCAAACCTCTGGATACTCGAATGCTGGATGATCTGGCATCAAGCACCACTCTGTTTGTGACAGTTGAAGAACATGCGGTGATGGGCGGAGCTGGCAGTGCAGTAAATGAATATCTGGCAGAAGCACAGATTGTGAAACCGATGCTGAATCTGGGGCTGGACGACACGTTTATGGCACAGGCGACGCATGCACAAATGTTGCAGCAGGCCGGTTTGGATGCACAAGGCATTGAAAAATCGATGAATAAAGCATGGTCCACCCTAGGGCAAAGCGTTTTGTCATAAGTTCTTAAAAATTTTAGACACATTTTTCCCAAAAAAGCCCCGATATTTGCTAAGATATCGGGGCTTTTATGCATTATTCTTTATCAGTTTCTTTAAATTTGTAGTGGGTGTTCAATGGAACCTATGGTGGTGATGGCTGCGCGTGCGGCTCAGTTAGTTGGTCAAGAGCTTTTAAAAGCGCATCAGAATCGTCATAAACTTGATCTACAAGTCGAAGAAAAAGGAATTGATGGTCCGGTGACGCGTGTAGACCGTTATTTGGAACAGTTGACCATCGATACCCTACGTAAAAGCTATAAAAATCACAGTTTCCTTGGTGAAGAGTTTGGTTATCAGGAAGGTAATGGTCACGACGCCGATTGGTGTTGGGTGATCGATCCACTGGATGGTACTTTAAACTTCATTAATGGTTTCCCGCATTTCTGTATCTCTATCGCAGTTCAGCACAAAGGCATTACTCAACACGGGGTGATTTATGACCCGGTGAAAGATGAGCTATTCTCTGCCAGTCGTGGTCGTGGTGCCATGATGAACCAGCGCCGTATTCGTGTGAATGTCAAAGACAGCATGGAAAATACCTTTATGGCTGTTGGTCATGCTTACCGTGCCAAACGTAATGGCGAAGTTGTGTCTTATGCCAAGAATCATTTCCGGTCTTTGTTAAATGTTACTGAAGCCGGTGCGCAATATCGCCGTTCAGGTTCTGCAGCATTGGATTTGGCTTATGTGGCTGCCGGTCGTTTCGACGCTTACTTTGAACTTGGTTTGAAGCCTTGGGATATCGCAGCGGGTGAACTGATTGTGAAAGAAGCAGGCGGTACTGTAGTTGATGCACGTGGTGGTAGCGACTCTATGGAAAATGGTCAAGTTTTGGCTTGTTCAATGAAAATGCTTAAGCCTTTGATGCAAGCAGTTGTTCCTGCTTGGGGTGAAGCAGCAAAATAATCGGGTTTAGATGAATTGCGTCTAATATTGAAAAAAAGGCATCCTTCGGGATGCCTTTTTTAGCTAGGTGGAATAGCTGAAAGGGTAAACATAGAGTGATTTTTAACATGATATGAAAGTTTGGAATAACAAGTAAGCGGGTGAAATAGACTTTTTATACCAGATATTACATTTATTTCTTATGTGTAAGTTTATGAAATTTATATTTAAATTTCAAATAAAGCAAATTAGTTTTAAAACTTGATGACATTGTGGAATATTCTGCTATAATTTCGTCACGCACTTAATTTTCCGTTCTTTACCTGAACATTATCTTCTAATCATTGTCTGCGCGTTCTGTCCATAGAGAGGACATATCCTTCGCGCCCAATCGCTTAAGCGATTCCCTTCAGGTTTGCGGCCGTAATCATATACGTGCGTTATATCCACATCGACGTTATTCGGATCGCTGCTGAATCCTAAATTTTCAGCTCTATTTGCTGTGCCGCTTTTTGCCGATGTCCATATTGTAATTTATTTAATGGAGCACCCACTTCAGGGTGAACACTCTCTATGAGCAAAACTTTTGCTGATTTTTCCCTCGATGCGTCTTTAATCCAAGCGATCGAAGGTTTAGGCTTTACTACACCAACTCCTGTACAAGAACAAGCAATTCCAGCTGCACTTGAAGGTAAAGACCTTCTTGTATCAAGCCAAACAGGTTCTGGTAAAACTGCTGCATTCTTACTACCTACTTTAAATGCTTTAGCAAATCAAGATTCGCTTATCTCATTTAAAGACCGCATGAAAGCGGTAACTCAACCGAATATCCTAGTGATTTCTCCTACTCGTGAATTAGCACAACAAGTATGTCAAGATGCGATTGCATTGGTTCGTCATATGAAAGGTGTTCGTGTTGCTGCGATTATGGGTGGTATGCCTTTCGCTAAACAAATTCAACAATTAAAAGGTGCACAAGTTGTCGTTGCGACTCCAGGTCGTTTACTTGATCTTGTAAACCGTCGTCAACTTAAACTTGACATGGTTGATGCATTAATCGTCGATGAAGCTGACCGTATGCTTGACTTGGGCTTCTCTGAAGACCTAGAAGCAATTGGTGAATTGGCAGCTAACCGTAAACAAACATTGATGTTCTCTGCGACTTTTGCACCGCGTATTGTTACGCTTGCTGAACGCATGATGAATGATCCATTGCGTATTGCGATCGAAACTGGTCACTCTACCAACACCGATATCACTCAGACCCTTCACTGGACTGATGGTTTCGAACACAAGAAAAAATTGTTAACTCACTGGTTATCTGATGAGTCTGTAGATCAAGCTGTCGTGTTTGCTTCTACTCAAGAAGATACTGATATGTTGGCTGAAGAACTTGCTGAAGCAGGTCTATCAGTTGTCGCACTTCATGGTGCAATGCCACAGACTGTACGTAACCGTCGTCTACGCAGTATCCGTGAAGGCCGTGCAAAGATCTTAGTTGCGACTGACGTTGCTGCTCGTGGTCTTGACGTACCAACAATTTCTCACGTGATTAACTTCGGTCTTCCGATGAAAAACGAAGACTATGTACACCGTATTGGTCGTACAGGTCGTGCAGGCCGTACTGGTAACGCGATTACATTAGCGACTTACCGTGAGCGCGGTAAGATTCGTGCGCTTGAAGACTTCCTAGATGCACGTTTAAACGTGTCTGAAATTGAAGGTCTTGAGCCATCTCCACCTCCTGCTCGCGGTGCTCGTGATGGCGGCGGTCGTGGTCGTGATGGCGGCGGTCGTGGTCGTGATGGCGGTCGTGGCGGTTTCGGCGGTGGTCGTGATGGCGGCGGTCGTAGTTTCGGCGGCGGTCGTGGCGGTGATCGTCCACAACGTAGCTTCGATGACAAACCACGTGGCGAACGTCCTTCTTATGGCGATGATCGTCCTAAGCGTGATTTCGGTGATCGTCCAGCTCCACGTCGTGAAGGCGGTTTCGGTGATCGTCCACAACGTTCGTTTGCTGATGATCGTCCTAAGCGTGATTTCGGTGATCGTCCAGCTCCACGTCGTGAAGGCGGTTTTGGTGATCGTCCACAACGTTCGTTTGCTGATGATCGTCCTAAGCGTGATTTCGGTGATCGTCCAGCTCCACGTCGTGAAGGTGGCTTCGGCGATCGTCCACAACGTTCGTTTGGTGACAAACCACGCGCAGCGGGTGATGATAACCGTGGCAACCGTGTAGATTACAAACCAGCGCGTGAAGGTGAGCGTTCAGCTCCACGTCGTGATTACGGTGATCGTCCAGCTCCACGTCGTGAAGGTGGTTTCGGTGATCGTCCAGCACGTTCATTTGCTGATGATCGTCCTAAGCGTACTTTTGGTGGTGAAGATCGTCCACGTCGTAGCTTTGATGACAAACCACGTACTGAACGTCCAGCGTTTGGTGGTGAAGACCGTCCACGTCGTAAATTTAACGACTAATTCAATCTCTAGATTGAAATAAAAAAACCGGTGGAAACACCGGTTTTTTTTATGCATTGAGTTTTTTGCTTTTTAACGTAAAATGTCTATTAAATCAACTTTTCTCGGCTTTATGATAATTAATAATATGAAAGGCTTAGCTTTAGGATTTCAACGGATGGAGGTGTTTATGCCCTATATCGCCTTGACTTTGATTTTGTGTAATATTATTTATTATTTATACAGTTTTTTTAATTGAACAGAGTTTGCTAAACTTCAGTCTGATCAAATTTTTATTCTAAAAAATATACTCAATCATCAGGTGTTGCTATTTTTAATGATATTGACCCATCTATCTCTAATGCTAACATTTTGAACTTCGTTCCTTTATAGTATGCATGCTGAAAAAATGCAGGAATACACTCAGCTATGAAAAATCAAACAGCGCGAGACTCTCAATCGTTGATTGAAGTCAAGAATTTAAGCTTCAAACGAGGTGAGCGTGTGATTTATGACGACGTGAGTTTAAGTATTCGTCGTGGACAGATTACCGCCATCATGGGGCCATCAGGTACCGGCAAAACCACTTTATTAAGATTGATTGGTGGGCAGTTGATCCCGGAGCACGGTCAGGTTTTATTGGACGGCAAAGATATTGCCTCGATGTCACGTTCCGAACTTTTTTCAGCACGTGCCCGTATGGGCATGCTGTTTCAAAGCGGTGCTTTGTTCACCGATATGAGCGTCTATGAAAATGTCGCATTCCCAATTAGGGCCCATACAAAACTGCCAGAACATCTGATTAAAGAAATTGTCGCTTTAAAACTAGAATCTGTGGGTTTGCGCGGGGCAGAACAAATGATGCCGGCTGAATTGTCGGGCGGGATGAACCGCCGCGTGGCCTTGGCACGTGCCATTGCGCTGGACCCAGAGCTGATTATGTATGACGAACCTTTCGCAGGACAAGACCCGATTGTGATGGGCGTTTTGACGCGATTGATTCGTTCTTTGCGTGAAGCACTGGATTTAACCACGATTGTGGTGTCGCATGATGTGGCAGAAACCTTATCAATTGCCGATTACATCTATGTGGTGGCAGAAGGTAAAGTACAAGGTGAGGGCACGCCTGCTGAGTTAAAAGCCCATCCTTCAGCATTTGTGCAGCAATTTTTGACTGGATCAGTGGAAGGGCCGGTCGACTATCAATTTAGTCATCGGGCTTATTTAAGTGATGAGGTACGTTCATGAATGCAATTGCCGCATTAGGTAGACGCGTTATTGAACGTGTACAGGGGATTGGGGTCGCAACCCTGATGCTGTTGCAGATTTTATTTTCAATGCCGACCTGGCTTGGGGTAAGACTGTTTGTGTATCAGATGTATCGGGTCGGGGTGTTATCCCTGCTGATCATCGTAGTTTCTGGTCTGTTTATTGGCGCCGTGCTTGGCTTGCAGATGTTCAGTATTCTGTCGACTTTTGGCAGTGAATCCATGCTTGGTACAGCAGTGGCGTTGACCTTGCTGCGTGAGCTGGCACCTGTGGTCGCTGCTTTGCTGTTTGCAGGACGTGCCGGTTCCGCCTTGACTGCTGAAATTGGCCTGATGAAAGCCACTGAACAATTGTCTAGTATGGAAATGATCGGGGTGGATCCCTTAAAACGGGTGATTTCGCCGCGCCTTTGGGCGGGGATTTTTAGCCTGCCGATGCTCTCGGTCATCTTTGCTGCAGTCGGCATTATGGGCGGTAAAATGGTCGGTGTGGATTTTCTGGGTGCCGATGAAGGCTCTTATTGGAGCGGCATGGAAAGCAGCGTGCAATTCTATAAAGATGTCTTTAATGGCACCATTATTAAAAGTTTTGTATTCGCATTAATTTGCACCTGGATTGCGGTGTACCAGGGTTATGCCTGCGTCCCGACATCGGAAGGTATTGCAACTTCTACCACGCGTACAGTCGTATATTCTTCACTGTGCGTTTTAGGCTTTGACTTTGTGTTGACTGCGGTCATGTTCGGAGGTGTTTAATGAAATCACGTACTAGTGAGCTGGCCGTTGGTATTTTTGTTATCTTGTTTGGTATTGCCTTGTTTTTTCTCGCGATGCGCGTCAGTGGCCTAGTCGGAAGCAATATTTCTGACAGCTATAAAATGACGGCAACTTTTGAAAATGTGAATGGCATCAAGCCACGTGCCAAAGTGGCATTAAGTGGAGTGAAAGTGGGGCAGGTGGATGAAATTACCCTAGACCCTGTAACCCGTCTGGCGACCGTGCATATGACTCTGGATGGCTCATTGACCTCGTTTAATCCTGAGCAGTTGAAGCAGGTCCAGCAGGAAGCACTGGAAGAGTTACGTTATAGTTCGGACTATACTGCGGCCACTCCTGAGCAACAAAAAGACATGGAAAAACAACTCTTAGCTAACATGAAATCCATCACTAATATTGATGAAGATGCTTATATTATGGTTGCGACCAATGGATTGTTGGGTGAAAAATACCTGAAAATTATTCCAGGTGGTGGTCTGAACTATTTGCAACGTGGCGCTCAGATTGCCAATACCCAAGGCACTATGGAAATTGAAGATTTAGTGACGAAGTTCATTACTGGCGGTGCCGGTAAATCTTCGGATAGTCAAGAAACTGGCCCGGAACAGGCGACAGTTTCAGAATCGACCGATGCAGAACCTGCATTTGTTGAATAATAGATTGAGGAGATTTCAGTGAAGACTTTAGTAAAACAAACGCTTGCAGCAAGCATTCTTTCAACAATGGTTGCTGGTACAGTGTTTGCTGCACCGTCTGAAGCACCACCTGCTTTTATTAAAAAAGTGGCAGATGGTTTGATTGAGCGCCTCAAAGCTGACAATGCGAAATTGCAAAATAATCCGGCACTGGTAAAAACCATTGTGCGCCAGAATCTGGATCCATACATCGATTCGCAATCTTTCACGCGTATCGTGATGGGTACCTATGCGACCAATCAGTATAGTACGGCCGCACAGCGTGCACAGTTCGAAAAGAATTTCCGTGAAACCCTGATTGAAAATTATGGTTCTGCATTTTCCAAGTTCAGCAATCAAACTTATAGCGTGCGTCCTTACAAGGCGAGCAGCAGCAGCAACCCTGTCGTGACCATTGATTTCAATAACAAGGGCGAGAAAGTTCCGGTAGCGTTCCAGTTGGTGGACAAAGGTTCACAGTGGAAAATCCGTAATATCAACGTATCTGGTATTGATCTAGGTTTGCAGTTCCGTAACCAGTTTGCTGCGACGGTCAAACGCAATGGCGGTAACATAGATAAAGCCATTGCCAACTTTAAACCAGATGCAGAAGCTGCAATCGACAAGAAATAATCGAATAGGTGAGCCGTGATTGTATTCAAGGATCAGGAGTTGCAGGTTTCAGGCAAGATTGACTATAACAATGCGCAGGACTACTACTTAAATGGTTTGCGTGTGATCCAGTCACAGAACAAGTTTCCGCTTGTGGTAAACCTGGCCGGGCTTGAAAGTGGCAGTACTTTGGCTTTGGCGGTACTGGTGCGCTGGTTGCGCCAGACGCCGCAAGCACAGGGACTGCACTTTAAAGCTGTTCCTGGGAAAATGATGAATATCATTCAGGCCAGCCATCTCCAAGGTGATTTAAAAATCATTCAGTAAACAGAAAAGCACCGAAAGGTGCTTTTTTATTGGTTTCAAATAGGTGTTTAAAAAATAGAGCGCGTTTCTTGTGCTACGTTTTGAAGCAATGCTGCAAAGCTTGCTCAAATCCATTTCTTCCATCTAAAGTAAATCAGTGGACCGATCAAAAAACCGATCAAAATAATACTGACCATGACAAAACTCATTGAGCCTTGCGCGAAAGGCAGAACCTCGGTATTCATCCCATAAATACTGGCGATCAGCATCGGGGGCGCAAGCATACTTGGCAGAATCGAGAATCGACGGATCGTGTCATTCTGTTCAGTGTTAATGAATCCGGACGTGGTGTCGAGCAGGAAGCGCACTTTCTGAAACAGGAAGGCATCGTGTTCAACCAGCGAGCGCACATCTTCACTCAACTCTCGGATATCTGCATCATAAATATGACTTCCTAAAGCACGAGGGCGCGACAAAAAAGTCAGAACACGACGTAAGTCGATCAGACAGAGTTGTGCTTTACCCAGCATATCCTCCAGTTGGGCCAGTCGGGTAATCATGTCATCCAGATCGAGAATTTGCTCACGATGACGGTTATTCAATACTTCAGTGGAATATTTTTCTAAATCTTTATGTACATCTTCCAGAATGTCGGCCAGCTCATCCAGTTTGGCTTCGAGCAGGCCCAATAAAATCCAGGTCGGATCTTTATAATCGATTTCATAATCATTACGGCGTGCACGGGCACGGAAGGCACGAAAGGCCACCAGCTTTTCGCCACGCAAGGTAAACAGCCGGTCCTTATGCAAAATGAATGCCACGGTTTGGACCGTCGCCAACATGCTGGATTCATCGTCGTTTTCGTTCTCAACCTGATAGTTTTTATTTTTGGTTAAAAAATATGTACTGACATGCAAAATACCGTCATCATCACGGTAAAATCGGGCACTGGAGGAAATATCTTCCAGCGATTTTAAGGTCGGCAAGTTTTGCCCATAGGCATCTAAAATCCATTGCTGCTCTTCTTGTGAAGGCGCAATCAGATCAAGCCATACTAAATCTGGATGCAGGTCGAAATCACCATTAATCGTGATATCTTCTAAGCTACCGCGCTCTGTGGCGTAAAAGGCTTCAAGCATGCTGTCTTTTCTCCCTGGCGCAGTATGTGAATTGGAATGGGTGTATTTTAGACAAGGAATTGAATAAAAACACTGATATTAAGCAGTTATTTTTGGAAAAAGCGCGCTTGCAGCGATTTCGTACAATATAGCGTCAATTGGAGGATGAAATGATGAATTCGATCGCAATTTTTTGTGGTTCGGCACTAGGCTCGGATCCTCTATATGCCCAGATAGCTGAAAAGGTTGGCCAGACCTTGGCAGCAAGGCATCAGACGCTGGTATATGGTGGTGGTCGCTCTGGTTTAATGGGGATTATCGCTGATAGTGCTTTGGCTGCTGGTGGCAAGGTGATTGGGGTAATTCCGAGACAGCTGGTCAATCGTGAACTGGCACATCCGCATATTACCAAACTGTATGTGGTGGGCAATATGCATGAGCGTAAAACCCGGATGTCGGAGCTGGCACAGGGATTTATTGCCATTCCGGGCGGGGCAGGAACGCTGGAAGAGATCTTTGAACAATGGACCTGGGCACAACTGGGAATTCATCAAAAACCTTGTGCTTTTCTAAATGTCGATGGTTTCTATAATGATTTACTTAAATTTATTCATATGACCACCGAGAAAGGGTTTACTAAGGCGCGCTTTAGCGAAGCTTTAATTGTCAGTGATGATCTGGATGAAATTTTGTGCCAGTTTGAAAGTTATCAGCCGCCTGAAGCGAAATGGGGTATGGCGGATCAGACCGATCTTGTAAAATAAGCCGCCCACAGCATGAAGTTGTAGAAAATAAATGAAAGTGATTACGGTGGCTGCAGCCATTATTTTAAATGAAGCGCAGCAACTACTGGTGGTTCGCAAGCAAGGAACCTCCTGCTTTATGCAGGTCGGTGGCAAGCTGGAGCCGAATGAAGCACCAGAAGCGACGATGTTGCGTGAAATTCAGGAAGAAATTGGCGTGCAGGCAGAGATTCAGCAATTTGTTGGCCGCTTTGAAACCCAGACAGCCAATGAGCCTGATCACCAACTGGTGAGTTATGTGTATTGGGTAAGTCTGGATCAAGCGCCTAAAATTGGAGCTGAAATTGCTGAAATGAAATGGGTGGATCTGGATGAAAAAGAGGTCCTGCTGGCACCCCTAACCACGGAAATTGTCATTCCATGGGTAAAGTCCCATTTACTCGCTCAGGTGTGAATTTTCAGATTTGCACCCCTGCCAGACAGGCTGCATAAATTTTCTGACAGCCAAGTTCTTCTAGTTTTTGGCTGAGCGCTCGAATTGAACTGCCTGTGGTCACCACATCATCAATGATCAGCACGCGTCGATAACGAATTCTGGAAAACGTGTTGATCTGAAATTGTGACTGGATATCCTCGATCCGTTCCAGGCGGCTTAAGCCTTTTTGTGAATGCTGTTTCAGCCGACTAACAGGTTGCCAGATGGGAACATTGAGTTTTTTCGCCACATGTTTGGCCAGCACCAGAGATTGATTATAACCACGTTCGGCCAGACGTTCAGTCGAGATGGGCATCGGTACCACCGCAGTGACTTTTGGCAATTCTAAACTTAACAGCGCACCGGCCAGTAAATTTTGCAAATGCAATTTCTGTTCATATTTAAACAGCTGAATCAACCGGTCCATCGGGTAGGCATAGTCGCAGGCGACCTGGAACTGCATTTCCTGACGTTGAATGGTTTGATGTACCCACGGCAATTGCTGCCAGCAGTCCTGACAGACTGAATGGATGGCCTGATGATCAGTCAGACACAGCTGGCAGGGTTGCAGGCGAGTCAGCCAGGATTTTCCATGTTCCAGTAGTTTAAACATAGGCATAGCGTGGTGCTTCCGGTAGCCAGCGTTGCAATAATGCTTCAGCCTGATCCGGATAATCCTTGAGTATCTGTTGAGCCACATAATGTGCCTGATTGAGCAGGTGATCATCCCGTTCAAGCTTAGCTACACGGAAATTCATGTCTCCAGTCTGTTTGGTGCCGAGCAGCTCCCCCGGGCCACGCAATTCCAGATCTTTTTCTGCAATCATAAAACCATCATTGGTTTCACGCATGATTCTTAAGCGTTCCTGACCATTTTGCGACAGCGGATGCTTATACAGCAGGGCGCAGAAACTGGCTTTGGCACCACGACCGACCCGGCCACGTAGCTGGTGCAATTGTGAAAGCCCTAAGCGCTCGGCATTTTCAATGACCATGATGGAAGCGTTGGGTACATCGACCCCGACTTCGATCACGGTGGTGGCAATCAGTAACTGCAATTCATTGTTCTTAAATTGCTGCATGACTGCCTGTTTTTCATCGGCTTTCATTTTGCCATGTACCAGACCAATATTTAATGCAGGAAAGCGCTCCCGAATTTCAGCGAAAGTGGCTTCTGCGGCCTGGGCATCTAAAGTTTCGGACTGTTCCACCAGGGTGCAGACCCAGTAGACCTGCTTGCCTTCGGCACAGTTGCTGGCGATACGTTGCAGGACTTGTTCACGCCGGTCCAGTGGAATGGTTACGGTCTGAATCGGGGTACGACCCGGTGGCAGCTCATCTATCACCGAGGTATCCAGATCGCCATAGGCAGACATGGCCAAGGTGCGCGGAATCGGGGTTGCGGTCATTACCAGTTGATGCGGACACATGCCATCCAGACCTTTATTTCTGAGTGCAAGACGTTGGTCCACACCAAAGCGGTGCTGTTCATCTATAATCACCAGACCCAGCTTGGCAAACTCGACATTTTCCTGAAACAGGGCATGAGTCCCGATTACCAGGTGGGCACTCCCGTCCCGAATCACCTGTTCCGCTGCGGCGCGGGCTTTGCCTTTCTGCTTGCCGGAAAGCCAGGCTACATTTAAGCCCAAAGGCTCAAACCAGCGTTTAAAGTTGAGATAATGCTGCTCGGCCAGAATTTCGGTGGGTGCCATCAACGCCACTTGCCAGCCGTCTTCCAGGGCGTGACAGGCAGCTACACCGGCGACCAGTGTTTTGCCGGCGCCGACATCGCCTTGTACCAGACGCAACATTGGTTTATTGGTTTTTAAATCCTGCGCGATTTCTCTGGATACGCGTTTTTGTGCATCAGTCATTTCAAAAGCCAGACCGGCTAAAAGCTGTTTGGCATAGGTTTTACTTGGTACAAAAGAAGGTGCTTCGACCTGCTGAATAAAGGCACGCCGGGTCAATAAGCTGATCTGATGTGCTACCAGCTCTTCAAAAATCAGGCGTTGCTGTGCAGGATGCGAGCCTTGTGCCAGTTGCAGCATATTGGCATTGACTGGCGGATGATGGATATATTCCAGTGCCTGTTTTAGCGCATAACCATTGCTAAATTTTGCTGGCAGCAGTTCCGGCAGATGATCGCTATACTGAGCCAGGGCCTGCTGAATATAATCCCGTATTTTTGGCTGGGTCAGACCTTCAGTTGCAGGGTAAATCGCGGTGAGTTGGGTCTGAGGTAAAGGTGTGTCTTCAGTAATGACTTGCAGCTCGGGATGATACATTTCCAGGCCGCGCGCACCGACCCGAACCTCTCCGAAAATTCTTAAACGGTTACCGAGTTTGCAGCGATCGGTGATGCCTTTATAAATATGATAAAAACGTAGCGTCACTTTACCGCAATCATCATCTAGTAGCACCGCCATGGACTTGCGTTTACCTGGCGGGAAATCCACGCCTTTGACGATGCCTTCCAGCAAATAACTGCGCCCCACGCTCAATTGATTCATGGGGATGATCGTGCTACGGTCTTCATAGTCACGTGGTAGATGAAAAAGCAAATCATCAGTATTGAAGATATTTAATTTTTCAAGTAATGCAGCGGCGGCATTGCCAACGCCTTGTAACTGATGGACTGCAGCCATGTCCCCTCAACCAGATTCGTGATTCGGTGCTCAATGCATATTTTATTTATCGGCTATGGTAAAACATCCCGACGTGTTGCTAAACAACTATTTGAGCAAGGGCATCAAATTAGCACACTTAGCCAAAGTCCCAAAACAGATTCATTTGCAACTCATCTGATTCAGGATGTGCATGATCTGGATTTAACGACGGTCGCACCGATTGACTGGGTCTATGTATTACTCAGTCCGAAACAGAGTAGTATCGATGGTTATCAACGGACTTACCTGGATTCGGTCCAGCCGATTGTTGCTGCCTTGAAACAGCATCCGGTGAAACGGATTGTGGTAGTGTCATCAACCCGGGTCTATGGGCAAAATGCCGGAGAAAGCGTAAATGATGAAACGCCTATACAGCCCAATGATGTACAAGGAGAAATCCTGTATCAGATGGAGCAGGCTTATTTAGCGGCTTATCCTGAGAAATGTACCATCATTCGCCCAAGTGGGATTTATGGAGCATCGGTAGAGCGCTTACAAAAAATGGCACTATCTACCACCCGCTATCCGAATCTGCACTGGTCCAACCGGATTCATATCGAAGATTTATCACGTTTCTTGTCACAGATGATTCACGTGGAACATCCTGAAAAGTCTTATATTTGTAGTAATAACCAGCCGCAGCTTTTACATGAAGTCTTGCAATGGTTTCAGCAGCAGATGGGACTGCCTTTACTTAAAGTTGAGAGCGAGCAGGTCACGGGTAAAAAGCTCTATGCAACCCGAATGCAAAAAATGAGATTTGAATTAAAGCATCCAGACTGTTATCAGGATTATTTGGAGTTGATGCAGCCCCATTCATCTTGAATAAAGCTGAGTTCCCTCTCCTTTTAGGAGAGGGCCAGGGAGAGGTGAAGGATTTTTTGAACATTCTCCCTCATCCCCTTGCGAAGCAGTACTTCTCATCCCAGAGGGAGAAGGAGCTTAAAAGATATTACTTCTTCTTCCGCTTCGCACGTTTCTTGGCGTGTTCAGCTGCAACTGCATCAAGAACTTCTTTGAGTTCTTCATCGGTAAAGGCGGTAATGTGATGCAGCATCTGCAATTTCACTTCATCCAATACCAGATCTGCATATTGCGCCACGTTGGTCAGCTGTTCGTCAAAGACAATTGCATTGTCTCCATTGGTGCACAGATAACCTTTTTGGGTTAAGACTTTAATAAAGCTCTGGAACAGGGCTTTATCAAAGAATTCAGGCGAATTGAACTCGTACAGCACAGATAGGCGCTGACCGACCAGATAACTTAATTCCTCAACCTGACGGGTCGAAATATTGCCTGAACCACGCTGGGTAATCAGTGCCAAAGTCATGTAATAACGTTCCAGACTTTGGGTTACTGGTGCAGCCAGAACTTCCAGCTGATGATACGCTTCGGTATTCGGTGCTGATGCAACCAGATTTTTACCATCTTGCGTGATCAGTTTTGAGGAAATCAAGTTGTCAATATGGGCATTGACTTGATCCTGAATTTCATCTTCATGCCATTTTAAAAACAGTTCGGCTTTTAGGAATGGATACAGGGTACTGCTGATATTGACGACATCATGACGGCGGATGGTACCGTTATGTTCAACCAGGGCTGCAATCAAAGATGGCAGCACAAAGGTGTGCACAATATTATTACGGAAATAGGTCAGCAGAACTGCCTGATTATCTTCAATGGCTATGATATCGCCCAGTACATGCTTAACCCGCTTGATCAGTTTCAGCTTCATCGCATAGGCAATAATTTCTTTGCCTGACAGCGGTGTCACCTGCATGCGTTCATCATAAGGTAGGGCGGTAAGCAAGGTACGATAGGTATCCAGCTGTTTGATACAGATTTCTTCATCCAGCGTATGCTTGGGTGTGGCCAGCAAGATTAAAGACAATAGCGATACCGGATTGATCACGACCGCACTATTGATGTTTTCCAGAATGGCCTGAGCAGCGCTATTCACCGCATCAGAAACAGCTTGTGGAATAGGGTCATCATTCTTTTCGATCTTGATATTTTCTGCGTCATGCTGTTTCAGGATATCGTCCAGAAATACCGGCTTACCGAAGTTCAAATGCACCTTGCCAAAAATGCGTTCAATCTTGCGCAGGGTTTTCACAATACCAAAAATAGACTCGGCTTCTTTTGGCTTGCCACTCATCTCGCCCACATAAGTACCACCTTCCATCAGACGTTCATAACCGATATAAGTTGGTACAAAGACAATAGGCTTGGCCTTGCCGCGTAAATGACCATGTACGGTCATCGCCAGCATCCCGGTTTTTGGGGGTAGCAAACGACCGGTACGTGAACGACCACCTTCAATAAAGTATTCCAGCGGGGTATTACGTGACAGGACGCTATAAAGATATTCTTTAAATACCGTGGTATACAGTGCATTGCCGCGAAAAGTACGGCGAATAAAGAAGGCACCGCCACCACGTAAAATCTGCCCGACAAAAGGCATATTCAGGTTATCGCCCGCAGCGATATAAGGCACCATCAAACCACGACGATAGATCACATAAGACAATAACAAATAGTCGATATGACTGCGGTGACATGGGGTATAGACAATTTCATAATCCTTGGCCAGTTCACGCACGGTACTGAAATTATGTACTTCTACGCCGTCATACAGCTGGGTCCATAAGCGGGTCAGTGCTTTGTCGGCGAAACGTACGGTAGAATGAGAATAATCGGAAACGATTTCGTTCAGATAACCAATGGCACGACGTTCGGATTCCAGCATCGAGATTTTACTGCGAAGACTGTCATTGCGAATGGCAGCCTGTACATCTGGTGATTTGATCAGGCCATGCATGACATTGCGGCGGTCGGACAGATCCGGCCCGAGAATCACTTCGCGCTGACCATCCAGATAATCATTTAAGCTGCTGACAATATAGGTTGCCGGTGCTGAATTGGGGTAAGTCTCTTTGGCAAAGTTAATTAAAGCGCGTAAAGATTGCGGTTCGTGAAACTCTAAATAAGACTGGCGACCATGCAGGCCGATATTGACCAGTTGCTTGACCCGGCTTGGGGTAGACCAGGTATCGGTAAACAACAGCTTAAACCAGGAATCTTCTTTTTCCGGTTCGCGCCCCCAAAGCACCGTTACTGGTACCAGTTCTACATCCAGTTCAGGATCCTGTTCCAGGATTTCTATCAGGCGTAACAGGCGTGGCGGAAAAGCATGCGGGGGTGAACTGAGCAGGTTGTTTTCATCATGATGCTGCAAAAACAGCAGAGATGCTTTTTCCTTGCTGTTTCCCAGTTGCATTGGGTCAAGTGCAGCTGGCAACTTTAAGCGGCGCGTTTCTGCATC
Source organism: Acinetobacter sp. BY419 (assembly GCF_019038395.1). GTDB lineage: Bacteria > Pseudomonadota > Gammaproteobacteria > Pseudomonadales > Moraxellaceae > Acinetobacter. The sequence continues at coordinate 67,246 of NZ_JAGFXZ010000006.1, read as the reverse complement.
GACGACCAGTGCATTACTACGCGAATGGTTCTGTAAAACATAGCAGACCAGCTTCCGAGATTCTGCTGCAGTCTGATCAGATTCAGGTGCTGTCACTTCACTTGGTACTTCCCCAAGAACATGAGGGGTAACCACAAGATCAAGTAACTTACTTGAAAGCTTGCGATACATTTGACCAAAGCCATTCTTGGACATAGATGCTCCTAATTTTACTGACCAAAACCACAGGACTTCTGAGGGGATTTATTTTGCGGGTTTCTAAAGCGAAACAATATATCTTTTTTAACAACTTCAACAGAAGTAGTTCAATTTTAGCGTGAAAGCAGATGTTTTTCCTAGTCACTTATGACATCAGTATGACAGAACAGTCATGCAATCTTTAGAGTTTTGGTCTGATTTTGTGGCAGAATATTCCAGATTAATTATTTAGATCTGTTTTTCCATTTTGGGATATCTCCAATATTAAGTAGGTTGCTTATGAATGCCTTAACACAGGAACTGGTCGAGCTGCTCAGCTTGGAAAAGTTAGAAGAAAACATTTTTCGGGGAATCAGCCGGAATCTGGTGGGCAAGCGCGTGTTCGGTGGGCAGGTTTTAGGGCAGGCACTACGCGCTGCGTCTTATACCACAGACCGTCCGGCGCATTCATTACATGCCTATTTTCTGTTTGGTGGAGATGTCAACGCACCGATTATTTATGAAGTGGATCGTATCCGTGACGGCAAGAGCTTTGTCAGCCGTCAAGTGCGCGCCATTCAGCATGGTCGTACCATTTTTATGTGTATGGTGTCTTTCGCGCATCAGGAAGAAGGTTTGAATTACCAGATTTCGGAGCCGGAATATCCACCTGCAGAAAGCCTGAAAAATGAAGCAGAACTGATCAAGCAAATGATTGAGTTTATTCCGGAAAATGTCCGTGCATCTTTCACCCGTGATCGTCATGTGGAAATTCGCCCGGTAAATCCGCAAAACCCGTTCCAGCCTCAACCTGAAGCACCGTCTTATGCGCACTATATCCGCACGCATGACCGTATTGCTGCAGAAGTGGATCAGATCTCTTTGCATCAGGCTATTGCTGCTTTCTATTCAGACTTTACCTTGATGACCACGGCGCTGCGTCCACATGGTCTAAGTTATATTTCGCCGAGCCTGCAATGTGCCAGTATTGACCATGCCATGTACTTCCATAAACCGTTCCGTGCCGATGAATGGATGCTCTATGACATGGATGCGACCCAGAGCGCTGGTTCGCGTGGGCTGAATTTTGGACGGATGTGGCAGAATGGAGAGCTGGTCTGCAGTACGTCTCAAGAAGGTCTGATCCGTTTGCGTGAAATCGAAACACAATAGTTTTTATTCTTGCCCAAAAAGCCGAATCCCAGATTCGGCTTTTTTTTTTAAGTCCTATAAAAATCATCATTTAATGCCATGGTGTCACGATGCATTTATAAAATATTACTCGATTCTGTAGAATCGGCATGGCATAGTGCCGCTTAAGATCAATATTAAAAATGCATGAAAATGAGTTTAAATACGCAAATTTTAATTGCCGCCGTATTCGGGGTGCTGTTTGGATTTCTACTGACGATATTTCCGCAAACCTCATTTTTTGATGTCAGCTTATACGGCATCGGCATTGTCAGCAGCATTTTTATTGGCTTATTAAAAATGCTGTTAGTCCCGCTGATTTTTACTTCGATTGTTGTCGGTGTCTCCAATTTGCAGGCCGGGGGACAACTGGGTCGTACCTGGAAAATCACTCTGATGTGCTGCGTAACCACCACCACCTTGGCACTTATTTTAGGGTTGGCGTGTGCACATCTGTTTGATGTAGGCAAGGGCGTGGATGTACTGATGTTCCAGGATGCCATGGCACAACATCAAACCCCGGATACCTTAACGCCATCTTCTTTCTTCACCAACTTTATTCAAAATACCCTGATCAATCCGTTTAAAGCATTTTCGGATGGCAATGTCTTGGCGGTGGTGGTCTTTGCGCTATTTGTGGGTGGGGCACTGGTTGCAGGTGGGGACAAATTCCGGACTGTGCGCAAACTGAGTCTCCAGTTTTTCGAAATCATGATGTTGATGATTGGCTGGGTCATGAAACTGGCACCTTTCGGTATCTTTGCTTTATTGGCCAAGCTGATTGCCACTGAAGATCTTTCGGTATTGAGTCGTCTGGCTGAGTTTGCTGCGGTGGTCACCGGAACCACAATTTTCCATGGCATCGTGGTCTTGCCTTTATTGCTGTGGATTTTTGGTAAAATGGATCCGGTCACGTTTTTTAAAGGCACACGAGCTGCTTTGATTACAGCATTTGCTACCAGTTCCAGTTCGGCTACCATGCCCTTGTCAATGAAATGCGCCCAGGAAAATTTAGGGGTACGTCCACATACGGCAGGTTTTGTGATTCCACTCGGTACACAGTTGAATATGGATGGCACAGCACTCTATGAAGCGGCTGCCGCCTTGTTTATTGCCAATTTAATGGGGCTGGATCTGAGTTTGGGGCAGCAGCTGGTGGTCTGTGCAACTGCAATGATTGCATCCCTGGGGGCACCTGGAATTCCGAGTGCTGGTATGGTGACCATGATTATGGTCTTGCAATCAGTTGGTTTGCCTGCCGAGGCGATTGCCATTCTTTTGCCGATCGACCGTTTACTGGATACCGTACGTACAGTGGTAAATGTTCAGGGTGACATGATGATCAGCGTCGTGGTAGACCGATATACCCGTGAACCAGATCTAGAGGCTACGGACAGCTAAACCAGTTAAAAGACAAATAAAAAGCAGGTCAGTGACCTGCTTGTAGAAGATAAGTTTTGGCTGATTTTCAATAAATCAAGAACGATCCCAGATAATTCTTGTCACACGGCCTTCTTGCATGCTCAGGGTATAGATTTCATTGCCCACCTGATATACCAGGTCGGTTGCGGTAATTAAAGTATTGTTGCCAGTGTCCAACATATAAGAATGCTGGCTGATGGGATTGCCGGCTTTAGATATCATCTGACTGATTGAGTCTCCGACAGAAATAATATCGTTATGAATTCGAAAGCAGTTGGTTTCAACTGCAGCATAGAGTTGGGTGGAAATCAAAAAAATATCCCCGATACTCAGTATCGGGGATATTAGACACTCAATAAAACAACTCTATTATCTGCTTAGTCAGCTGAGCGCTTATTCAGATTCAGCTCATCTGCCGCTTTCAGCTCGAATTCATTTTGCTCAAGCAATTCTAGAGGTTCTTCAGCTTCATTTAAATCATGTATCGATACTTCAGCAACATGCTCTGAATCAGATTCAGTGCTAAGCTCGAGTTCTTCCAGCGGTTCATCAGTTTCATTGAAATCATGAATCGAGGCTTCCGGAATACTGTCTAAATCATATTCGGTGGCCTGTTCCAAGGTGAAGTTCAAGCGGCCGGCCATGACGCTGGCAAGTTCTTCCAGACCCTGTTTATTCATCGACGAGAACAATTGAATCGAGAACATAAGTTTCATTTTTCTCAATTGTTGCTGCACTTCTTGCAGTACTTTAGAGGCTGGGCCACGATTAAGCTTATCTGACTTGGTCAGCAAGACATGCACGAACAACTGGCGAGAATAAGCCCATTCCAGCATCATCACGTCAAAGTGTTGCAGCGGGTGGCGAATATCCATTAACAGCACCAGACCCTGTAAGCTCTGACGATGGATCAGGTAATTTTCCAGTTCTTTTTGCCAGACCAGTTTCATTTTTTCAGGCACAGCCGCATAACCATAACCGGGTAAGTCGACCAGACGCTGATCCGGATTACCCAGGCTGAAAAAGTTGATCATCTGGGTACGGCCAGGTTTTTTCGATGCACGTGCCAATTGTTTCTGGTTGGTCAGGGCATTGATCGCACTAGACTTCCCCGCATTTGAACGGCCGGCAAAAGCAATTTCATAGCCTGTATCTTCTACACAAAGACTGAGCTTGGGTGCACTCATTAAAAATTCGGCTTTGCGTAACCAGTTGAGTGCGCGCACAGAATATTCAGTAATGGCAGAATCAACTTTTTTCTCGTAGCTGATCTTTTGCTTAGGCGCTTGGGCTGTCTTACTGTTTTTGGATTTTCCTCTGCTGTGGTGCATAACTCAACTTCAATAAATGATCTACAATGAAACATTATAAAGGAAGTCGCACAGGCAAGCGAACTTTGCCGCAAGAATAACTCACAAGAGGTGGGCTTGAAGGACTTTAAAGATTAATCAGGCTAATGGGAGACTGGGTGCTGAAATGTGTATTTTGTGGCTTGATCACATCTTCAAGCACATATTGATCCAGACTGCGATAAAACTGTTCAACCGCATCATCCAAAATACTTTTTAAACCACAAATCGGACGTAATACGCAGGGCGGGTTATTGCATTCCACTACATTGCTGTCGTGCTGCAGAATCCGCACAATCTGTCCCAGCTGAAGCTTCAGGCTTGCTGGATTTAAACGTATCCCGCCACCTTTACCACGTGTGGTGATCAGCCAGTCCTGTTTCGCCATAAAATGCACGATTTTCATGGCATGATTTTGCGAAACCTGCAAGCGTTCGGCAAGTTCTGCAATGGTATAGGGAAGATCACGTGGCTGTGCTACATACATCAGGATCCGAAGCGCATAGTCAGTGAATTTATTGAGTTGCATAGGGTCAGTAGCTGGAAAATGAAAGAGTGGAATATTAAAAGCTCCACGTATGGAGCTTTTAATCAGAATCTGATGCTAGTTTAAACCGTTTTTGCAATTAAAGCTTAAGCGGGGCAGAAACTTCAACTATATCACCGACCTGGTAATGGTTAATCAGGGTCTGCGCAACCGAGAAGGCAGTTGGATTTTCTTCAGCTTTTACGGTAATTTGATATTGATCATGTTGCGCATGATCAAAGCTAAACTGTTGCGGTTGGCGTATGTCCTGTTCAGGCACCTGTACACGCACTGAAATATATTCACCTGCTTCAGCACTTGCAATAGCTGCACCATCTTTGGCTTTCAGGGTAAACACCTTGCCCGCATCTGTATTTTCTACAGCCGCTACTTCAAATTCACGCCAGCCCGCCCAGCCACCTGTTTCAGAGGCGAGAGTCGCATATTTAGATTTTTCCACACCGATCAGGATATCTGCCAGTTGCATATACGCTTCTTTCCAGGCTGCGATCAGGTCTGAATCCATCGGTACATCTAGAACTTCACTGATCGAGTGCAGCAGGTTGTCACCGACAATGGTGTATTGATTCGGCTGAATATCCAGGCTGACATGTTTAGTGGTAATACGTTCGATCGCTTTGGCCAGAACACTCGGGTTGGTAATGTTCTCGGCATAGGCCAGTACTGCAGCAGCCAAGGCACGAGGTTGACGACCGGTACTTTGATGATCCATGTTGAAGGTGTTTTTCAACTCTGGATGATTGTTCAGCATGCGGTTATAGAAATACGTGGTAAGTGCTACGCCATTTTCACGTAAAACAGGAACAGTCGATTGTACAAGTTCAATATGTTGTGGAGTCATGAAAACCTTCTACAGATGGGTTTTAAAAGATGTATGTAAAATACATCTTTTAAAATGGCTTTACAATCCTTGTCATGAATAAAACCTTAAAAAAATTATGGGATATGAAGATATCCCATAAAACTAATGATCGTGATCGGAGGAAGGAGGGCTATTTCCGGCCGAACAGCGAACCTAATAAACCACGTACAATTTTTTGACCGGTACTTCCGCCCAAGCTACGTGCAGCAGTTTTCGCAAAGGTACCTACGGTATCGTTTATGAGTTTTGCACGCTGCTTGGTAGCGCGTTCTGCTTCCTTGTGTTGTTCACGTGCCAGACGCTCCTGTTCGCGAGCCTGTTGTTTGGCAAGCTCTGCTTTCTGCGCCTGTTGCTGGCGTTCTGCAACTTTGTTTTGTAGTATTTCGTGCGCGCTTTCTCGATCGACACTCTGTTCATAAATACCTGCCATGATGCTTTGCTTCATCAAGGCTTGACGCTCATCCAATGAAATGGGATTAAAAGAGGAGTGGGGTGGCATAATCCAGCCACGCTCTACAATTTGTGGAATGCCTTTTTCATCCAGGCAACTAATGAGAGCTTCACCCACGGCTAGCTCAGTAATGACCTGATCTACTTTAAATTCAGGATTGGCACGGAAAGTATCTGCTGCAGCTTTCACTGCTTTTTGATCTTTGGGAGTAAAAGCCCGCAAAGCATGCTGAATCCGGTTGCCAAGTTGTCCTAATACACTTTCAGGTAAGCCCAGCGGATTTTGCGTCACAAAATAAATCCCCACGCCCTTAGAGCGAATCAGACGCACCACCTGTTCAATTTTTTCCTTCAGGGCCGGGCTGGCATTATCAAATAGCAGATGGGCTTCATCAAAGAAGAACACCAGTTTGGGTTTGTCCAGATCACCCACTTCCGGAAGCTGTTCAAACAGTTCGGAGAGCATCCACAGTAAAAAGGTGGCATACAGTTTAGGTGTGTTCATCAGTTTATCGGCTGCCAGCAGGTTGATATTGCCATGACCTTGACTATCGGTCTGCAAAAAATCCATCAAGTCTAGCGCCGGCTCGCCAAAAAACTGGTCACCGCCTTGGTCAGCCAGAGCTAACAGGTTGCGTTGAATTGCGCCGAGACTGGCGGGAGATAAATTGCCATATTCAGCCTTAAAGTCTGCCGCATGCTCAGACACATAACTCAGCATCGCTTTCAGGTCTTTAATGTCGATCAGCAACAAACCCTGATCATCGGCAATCCGGAATACTGCAGACAGCACGCTTTCCTGAGTGTCATTCAGATTCAACATTTGTGCCAACAGTAGCGGACCAATTTCCGAAACCGTGGTACGAATCGGATGGCCCTGTTTGCCAAACAAGTCCCAGAACATCACAGGTGAAGCCTCAAAAGGAATGGACTGAATATTGAGATTCTTCATTCGTTCATCAAGCTTGAGGTTACTTTCCCCTGCTTTGGCCAGGCTGGAGACATCGCCTTTGGCATCAGCGAGGAAAACGGGCACACCAATTCGAGAAAAACTCTCCGCCAATACTTTTAAGGTCACGGTCTTTCCGGTACCAGTGGCACCTGCAATCAAGCCATGCCGATTGGCAAGTTGGGAATGCAAAACAATATCCTGCGTCGTATCTTCAGTTTTTTTAGCAATAACAATTGGTGTACCCATAACTGTTCCTATTTTTTATTATTCATTTTTGAGTTTTTTCATTTGTTCTAATGCATGTTGGATATCTTGAATCAAATCTTGTGGATGTTCCAGTCCAATACAGAAGCGTACCAGTAAGCCGTCTTTCAGGTGAGAGTGTTTCAGCACACGCATGTCTCGTAAGTTATAGAGCATGACCAGGCTGATAGGGCCGCCCCAGCTAAAACCAAGCTTAAACAGCTCTAAACTGTCACAGAAATTACGAATATCCTGCATTGTATAGGCACTGTCAAAGATCACGCTGACCAGGCCGGCACTTTGACCTTGCTTGCAAATTTCTTTCCAGTATGGATGGCCTGCGCTGTCAGGATTGGCAGGATGAAGCACCTGCACAAACTCAGCTTGCTGTTCGAGCCATGGAAGTAAGGTCAGTGCGCTGTTTGACTGATGTTGATATCGCAGTTGCATCGAAGCCAGACTGCGTTGTACTTGCGCTACATCATCACCAGAAACACTAATACCCTGAATGGCATGGGTACGGAACAGTTTCTGATGCAGGGTTTTATCTCGTGTAACCACTGAGCCCATCAAGATGTCACCGCCGCCGCTTGGATATTTGGTGAGTGCATGAACCGTGATATCTACACTCAAATGCTCTTCGCCGAAATCAAAGGCATTAAAAGCCAGACCGGCACCCCAGGTATTATCCAGTGCGGTAAGAATATGATGTGCCTGAGCCGTTTTCACTAAACCAACCAAATCTGGAAACTCCAGGGTGACTGAACCTGCAGCCTCAAGCCAAATCAGTTTAGCTTTTGCCGAAGGTTGGAAAGTCTCGACATCCAGCGGATTGTAGACCTTAACCTGAATGCCATAGCGTTTTTCCAAATTGCGCAGATGCTCCATGTTTGGACCATAAATGTTATCTGCGACCCAGACCTCATCTCCCTGATTTAAAAAACAGGAATTCACCAGATTAATCGCGGATAAGCCACTAGGTGCTAGCAGACAATATTCACCCCCTTCAATTTGGGCAATATTATCGCCTAAGGTAAATGTCGTGGGTGTGCCATGAGTGCCGTAGCTATAGTCATAATCATCGGTCCAGTGACGATTAAATAGCGCATCCGTATTCTCAAAAATAATGGTGGATGCACGATAGAGGGGAGGCTGAATTGTAGAAATCGATTGAGGGGCCTTTCGTGGTGCATGAATCAGGCGGGTTTGAGAGTCTTGTTTCACGTGAATGCGCTCAAATGTAATCAAATATTACTCTAGCTTAAGAGAATCTGTGACTCACCGCCAGTTGCGTTGTAAATTGTTAAAAAAAGGCAAGTCTTGGAAAAAGTTGGCTTCATTTTTGCAAAACCTAAATATATATAGCTAAAAAAATAGGTTGAGGAGCATGAAGTCGCATTTAAAAGTGCATTATTTTCAGCATATTGCTGGTGAAGGTTTTGGTAGTTGTTATGAATTTTTAAAGCAGCATCAGGCGCATATTACAGCGACTGAATTTTTTGCTTTACCTGTGGATCGTCCATTAGAAATTGAGGCATTGCCTACGGTTGAGGAGGTGGATTTATTGATCATTATGGGAGGACCCATGAGTGTCAATGATGAAGCTAATTTCCCTTGGTTAAAAATAGAGAAACGCTGGTTACGTCGCTATCTGTCACATGGAAAACCCGCTATCGGCTTATGTCTGGGGGGGCAACTCATTGCAAATGCCTTGGGGGCAGGGGTGAGTCGTAATCCAGAACGGGAACTGGGATGGACGACAGTACGTAAAGTCTCTAATCCTCCTGAAGAATGTTTTAGCTTGCCGGAACAGTTCAATATTCTTCAATGGCATAATGAAACCTTTGAATTGCCCAAAGGTGCAGTCCATCTGGCAGAAAACAAAGCCTGTCGTAATCAGATGTACCAGTTAGGCAGGAATGTACTCGGGTTTCAGTTTCATCCAGAGATTACACCAGAAACCCTGTCCTTGTTTTTGGAAGATGAGGACGAGCTTGCACAATATTCAGGAAAATATGTTCAGGATCTGTCTGAACTGAAAAAGACCCATAAGAATAAATTTATTGAGGGAAATCAGATACTAAACCGTGCCATAGAATACGTTTTAGCGAAAACAGCCCAGCGTTCAGAAAATAAACTCTTATTTTAGGGGTTAAATTGAAAACTTGGAGAAAACCCTAAAAGAGATTTGCTTATGCATTAAACAGTGGCTATAATAAGCGACCCTTCAATAGGAAGGGGGTTAACTGCGAATAAAGTGGTTAACTATCGTTACAGTCGTGGCATCGATCATGACCTTAGTGATATTTCACTGCTCTTGACACTTGCCCACATAAAGTGGGGTGAGATGCGTCAGGAGTGATTCTTTATATATTTGGCTTGGAGTTTACTGGTATGTCTAACCAGAGAATTCGTATCCGTCTTAAGTCTTTTGATCATCGTCTGATTGATCAATCTGCTCAAGAGATCGTAGAAACCGCAAAACGTACTGGCGCACAAGTGTGTGGTCCAATTCCAATGCCAACACGCATTGAACGTTTTAACGTTTTAACATCACCACACGTTAACAAAGATGCGCGTGACCAATATGAGATCCGCACTTACAAACGTTTGATCGACATCGTTCAACCTACAGACAAAACTGTAGATGCATTGATGAAGTTAGATCTTGCAGCTGGTGTTGATGTTCAGATCGCATTGGGTTAAGGCTTTCGGGTTAATTAACACTCTAAGTTAATTAGGCCGCTTTTTTAGAGGTTTATGCACATGGCTATTGGTTTAGTCGGTCGCAAGTGCGGTATGACACGTATCTTTACAGATGCTGGTGTTTCTGTGCCTGTTACAGTGATTGAGGTTGATCCTAACCGCATCACTCAAATCAAAACGCTTGAAACTGATGGTTATCAAGCGATTCAAATCACTACTGGTGAACGTCGCGAATCTCGCGTAACTAACGCTCAGAAAGGCCACTTCGCGAAAGCGGGTGTTGCAGCTGGTCGTCTAGTTCAAGAATTCCGCGCTACAGAAGCTGATCTTGAAGGTCGTGAAGTTGGTGGTACGCTTACCGTTGAATTGTTCACAGTGGGTCAAGTTGTTGACGTAACTGGTCAATCTAAAGGTAAAGGTTTCCAAGGTGGTGTTAAGCGTTGGAACTTCCGTACGCAAGATGCAACTCACGGTAACTCACTATCTCACCGTGTTTTAGGTTCTACTGGTCAAAACCAGACTCCTGGTCGCGTATTCAAAGGCAAAAAAATGGCTGGCCATTTAGGTGCTGAACGCGTAACTACACAGGGTCTTGAGATCGTTGCTATCGACACAGAACGTTCAGTTCTAGTTGTTAAAGGCGCGGTTCCTGGTGCTACTGGTGGCGACGTAATCGTTCGTCCTACGATCAAGGCCTGAGGGGAAATAACGTGAATTTAAATACTGTTTCCGGCTCTGCTGTTGAATTATCAGAAGTTGCGTTCGGTCGTGAATTTAATGAAGCTCTTGTTCACCAAGTGGTTACAGCTTATTTAGCTGGTGGCCGTCAAGGTTCAAAAGCTCAGAAATCACGTGGAGACGTTTCTGGCGGTGGCCGCAAGCCATTCCGTCAAAAAGGTACTGGCCGTGCTCGTGCTGGTTCTATTCGTAGCCCAATCTGGGTTGGCGGTGGTAAAACTTTTGCTGCTCGTCCACAAGACTGGTCTCAAAAAGTAAACCGTAAAATGTACCGCGGTGCTATGCAATGCATCATGGCTGAACTTGTTCGTCAAGATCGCCTAATTTTAGTTGATGAGTTTGCTGTTACAGCTCCAAAAACTAAAGAATTGCTTGCAAAGCTTAACGACTTGAATGCAACTCGTGCATTGATCGTTACTGATGCTGTTGATGAGAACCTGTATCTTGCTGCGCGCAACATTCCACACGTAGATGTGGTTGATGCTGCTGCAATTGATCCGGTTAGCTTGATTGCGTTCGACAAAGTTGTTATGTCTGTAGCTGCTGCTAAGAAAATTGAGGTAGAACTCGGATGAACAACGAACGTATCTATCAAGTCCTGCAAGGACCTGTATTCTCAGAGAAAGCACAAGTTTTAGGTGAAACTGCTGGTGTTCAAGTGTTTAAAGTTGCTATCAATGCAAACAAGCTTGAAATCAAAAAAGCAGTGGAACAACTCTTTGGTGTGGAAGTTGTTAAAGTTAACACTACTATCACTAAAGGTAAGTCTAAACGCTTTGGTAAAACATTAGGACGTCGTTCTGATGTTAAAAAAGCATACGTCACCCTGAAAGCTGGCCAAGATGTTGAAATGGCTGACTTGGGCGATACCGCTGAAAGCACAGCGGAATAAGGACGAGAATTATGCCTATTCAAAAATGTAAGCCAACGTCTCCAGGACGTCGCTTTGTAGAGAAAGTGGTTCATGATCACCTTCACAAAGGCGCACCATACTCTCCGTTGGTTGAAGCTAAAAAACGTACTGGCGGCCGTAATAACAACGGTCACATCACGACTCGTCACGTTGGTGGTGGTCACAAGCAGCACTACCGTCTAGTTGACTTCAAACGTAACAAAGATGGTATTCCTGCAACTGTAGAGCGTATCGAATACGATCCTAACCGTACTGCACACATTGCACTTGTATTGTACGCTGACGGTGAGCGTCGTTATATCATCGCTCCTAAAGGTCTTCGCGCTGGCGATAAAGTACAGTCTGGTAACGATGCTCCAATTCGTCCAGGTAACTGCTTGCCGCTTCGCAACATGCCTATCGGTTCTACTCTTCACAACATCGAACTTAAAATCGGTAAAGGCGCGCAGTTAGCTCGTTCAGCTGGTACTTCAGTTCAGCTGTTGGGTCGTGACGGTTCTTACGCTATCGTTCGTCTACGTTCAGGCGAGATGCGTAAAATTCACGTTGAATGCCGTGCTGTGTTAGGTGAAGTATCTAACTCAGAAAGCAACCTTCGTTCACTAGGTAAAGCTGGTGCATCACGCTGGCGTGGTGTTCGTCCTACCGTTCGTGGTATGGCGATGAACCCAGTTGACCATCCACACGGTGGTGGTGAAGGGCGTAACAAAGGTATTCAACCTGTAAGCCCATGGGGTCAAAAAGCTAAAGGGTACAAAACACGTACCAATAAGCGTACGACTAAGATGATCATTCGCGACCGTCGCGTTAAGTAACAAGTAAAGGAATCTGACAATGCCTCGTTCTCTGAAAAAAGGCCCATTCGTCGATGCGCACTTGTTCGCTAAGGTTGAAGCGGCTATCGCGGCTAATAACCGTAAGCCGATCAAAACTTGGTCGCGTCGTTCGATGATCCTCCCGGATTTTGTTGGTTTAACAATTTCTGTACACAATGGCCGTAACCACGTTCCTGTGATCGTTTCTGAACACATGGTTGGTCACAAGCTTGGTGAATTTGCACCAACTCGTACCTATCGCGGTCACGGTGTTGACAAGAAATCTAAACGTTAATGGGTGCTATGATGGAAGTAACTGCTAAATTACGCGGTGCCGCTATCTCGGCACAAAAAGCTCGTTTGGTTGCAGATCTTATCCGCGGCAAATCTGTTGCGCACGCTCTTAACATCCTGAACTTCAGCAACAAAAAAGCTGCAGTTCTAGTTAAGAAAGCGTTGGAATCTGCGATTGCAAACGCTGAACACAATGACAGTTTAGATGTAGACGATCTTAAAGTTGCTACGATCTACGTTGATGAAGGCACTAGCCTGAAACGTATTTTGCCACGTGCTAAAGGCCGTGCAGATCGTATCACTAAGCGTACTTGTCACATCACCGTTAAGGTAGGGGTTTGATATGGGTCAGAAGGTTCATCCAATCGGTATCCGCCTAGGTGTTGTGAAACGTCATAACGCTAACTGGTATGCGAATCCGAAACAATACGCTGAATACTTGCTTAAAGATCTTCAAGTTCGTGAGTTTTTAATTAAAAAACTTAAAAATGCGATGATCAGCAATATTCTTATCGAACGCCCTACAGGCGCTGCTAAAGTAACTATTAGCACTGCGCGTCCTGGTATCGTAATCGGTAAAAAAGGCGAAGATATTGAGAAACTACAACGTGAATTAACATCTATTATGGGTGTTCCTGCGCAAGTAAGTATCAATGAAATTGATCGTCCAGACTTAGACGCGCGTCTAGTTGCTGAAGCAATCGCTTCTCAATTAGAAAAACGTGTAATGTTCCGTCGTGCTATGAAGCGTGCGGTACAAAACACAATGCGTGCTGGTGCTAAAGGTATCAAAGTAGAAGTTTCAGGCCGTTTAGGTGGTGCTGAGATTGCTCGTACTGAGTGGTATCGTGAAGGTCGTGTACCTCTACATACGCTTCGTGCAGATATCGACTATGCGACTATGCGTGCTGAGACTACTTACGGTACGATTGGTGTTAAAGTTTGGATCTTCCGTGGTGAGATCTTGGGCGGCATGAAACAAGTCATGAACCCAGCTCCATCAGAAGATCGTCCAGCTAAACGCGGTCGTGGTCGTGGTGAAGGTCAAGAGCGTCGTGGTCGTCGCAATGATCGTTCTGCTGAAAAAGGAGAATAATCCATGTTGCAACCTAAGCGTACTAAATTCCGTAAAGTGCAGAAAGGCCGTAACACTGGTCTAGCACACCGCGGTAGCACAGTATCTTTCGGTACTATTGCACTTAAATCAATTGAACGTGGTCAAATGACTGCGCGTCAAATTGAAGCAGCACGTCGTACAATTAGCCGTCGTATTAAGCGTGGTGGTAAGATCTTTATCCGTGTATTCCCGGACAAGCCGATTACCTCTAAGCCTCTAGAAGTGCGTATGGGTAAAGGTAAAGGTTCTGTGGAATATTGGGTTTGTCAAATCAAACCAGGTAAAGTCTTGTACGAAATTGATGGTGTTAGCGAAGAATTGGCACGTGAGGCATTTGTTCTTGCTGCTGCTAAGCTTCCGTTTAAAACCGCTATCGTGACTCGGACGGTAATGTAATGAAAACTAAAGATCTACGTGAAAAGTCGGTAGAAGAGTTGACAGCTTTGCTTGATGAGCAACAGCTTAACCAATTCCGTCTTCGTATGGCGAAAGCAACTGGTCAATTGGGTAAATCGCATGAAGTTGCGCTTACTCGTAAGACAATTGCTCGTATCAAGACCCTCCTTACCGAAAAACAGGGGAACGGACAATGAGTGATAAAACAGTCCGCACGTTAACTGGCAAAGTTGTAAGCGACAAGATGGATAAATCTATCGTTGTTCTTATTGAACGCCAAGTTCAACACCCGTTGTATGGCAAATTAATCCGCCGTTCAACAAAATTACATGCTCATGATGAGAACAACACAGCGAAAGCTGGTGATGTTGTAACCATTAAAGAAAGCCGCCCAATTTCTAAAACTAAGTCTTGGACTCTAGTTGAAGTTGTTGAAGCAGCTGCTGAGTAATTAACGTTCTTGTTGCATCATCGGTCAATTTCGAGTACTCTTTGAGCCTTTCGAAATTTCGACCGGTGTTGCTCGGTTTTGGAGTAGGGCAATGATTCAGACCGAAACTATGCTCGACGTAGCAGACAACAGTGGTGCACGCCGCGTACAATGTATTAAAGTACTTGGTGGCTCGCATCGTCGTTATGCTTCTGTTGGCGACATTATTAAAGTTACTGTAAAAGAAGCAATTCCACGCGCACGTGTTAAAAAAGGTGACGTGATGAATGCGGTTGTAGTTCGTACAAAATTCGGTATCCGTCGTGCAGACGGTTCAGTGATTCGTTTCGACGATAATGCTGCTGTTATTTTGAACAACAACAAAGCGCCGATTGCAACTCGTATTTTCGGACCAGTGACTCGTGAACTTCGTACTGAACAGTTCATGAAAATTATTTCATTGGCTCCTGAAGTTCTATAAGAGGCGATCATGGCTAAGATTAAAAAAGGCGATCAAGTAATTGTGATCGCAGGTAAAGAAAAAGGCAAACAGGGTACTGTTCTGTCTGTTTCTAATGACCGTGTTAAGGTTGAAGGCCTTAACTTGGTGAAGAAGCATCAGAAGCCGAACCGTGCTACAGGCACTGAAGGTAGTGTTGTAACTCAGGAAGCTTCGCTTCATATTTCAAACGTGGCAGTTTTTAATGCTACAACCCAAAAGGCTGACCGTGTTGGTTACCAAGTGATTGACGGCGTGAAAACTCGCGTATTCAAATCAAATGGTGAATCAGTGGCGGTAGCGAAGTAATAGGTTGATATAGGCCATGGCCAGACTTAAAACACGTTACAATGAAGAACTTAAAGCTCAGTTACTAGAGACTTTAGGTGTTAAAAATGTGATGGAAATTCCTCGCATTACTAAAATCACGATCAACATGGGTGTTGGCGCAGCTGCTGCTGACAAAAAACTCCTTGATGGTGCTCTTGCTGATATGCAAGCTATCGCTGGTCAAAAACCAGTACTTACGTTAGCTCGCAAATCAATCGCTGGTTTTAAAATCCGTGATGGTTGGCCGATCGGTTGTAAAGTTACTTTACGCGGCGAACGTATGTACGAATTCTTAGACCGTTTGATCTCGATTGCGATCCCTCGTATCCGTGACTTCCGTGGTTTCTCTGCGAAATCATTTGACGGTCGTGGTAACTACTCAATGGGTCTTAAGGAACAGATCATGTTCCCTGAAATCGATTTTGATAAGATTGATCGTATTCGTGGTATGGATATTACCATTACTACGACTGCTCGCACCGATGACGAAGGCCGTGCGCTTATGCGTGCATTCGGCTTCCCGTTCAAATAAGAGGTCGATATGGCTAAGAAAGGTATGATTAATCGCGAATTGAAACGCGAAGCTACTGTTGCTAAATTTGCTGCAAAACGTGCTGAATTAAAAGCAACGATTGCTAATGTAAATGCTAGCGATGAAGAGCGTTTCGATGCGATGATGAAATTGCAAGCATTACCACGTAATGCATCTCCAGTACGTCTACGTAACCGTTGTGGTTTAACTGGTCGTCCGCATGGCTATTTCCGTAAGTTTGGCTTAAGCCGTAACATGTTACGTGAAAAAGTAATGCAAGGTGATGTACCTGGTATGGTTAAGGCAAGCTGGTAAGGAGCACTATAGATGAGTATGCAAGATACCGTTGCCGACATGCTAACACGTGTTCGTAACGCACAAATGGCGAAGAAACAAACTGTTTCTATGCCAAATTCTAAGTTGAAAGTGGCAATTGCTAACTTACTTCAACAAGAAGGTTATATTTCAAATGTAGAAGTTGCGGATGCTGAAGGCAAACCAACGCTTACTTTGACTTTAAAATATTTCGAAGGCAAACCAGTGATTGACACTGTGAAACGCGTAAGCCGTCCAGGTCTACGTCAGTATCGCGGTAAAGATGCACTTCCTAGCGTTAAGCAAGGTTTAGGTATTGCAATTGTTTCTACAAGCAAAGGCATCATGACTGATCGCGCTGCACGTGCTGCAGGCGTTGGTGGTGAAGTTATTGCTTTTGTTTCTTAATAGGTGATTCCTCATGTCTCGTGTGGCTAAAGCCCCAGTAACTGTGCCTAACGGTGTAACAGTTACTCAGAACGGCCGGCAGGTCGAAGTGAAAGGCACTAAAGGTACATTGTCTTTCAACCTGCATGCGCTGGTCGAGCTTAAACAGGAAGACGGTATTCTAGCTATTGCTCCAGTACAAGAGTCGAAAGACGCTTGGATGCAAGCTGGTACTGCTCGCGCTGTGCTTAACAACCTTGTAAAAGGTGTTAGCGAAGGTTTCGAACGTAAGTTACAGCTTATCGGTGTTGGTTATAAAGCTGCGGTTAAAGGTGACGTTGTTCATCTTAACCTTGGTTTCTCTCACCCGATCGATTATGCACTTCCTGCAGGTGTAACTGCTGAAACTCCAACTGCAACTGAAATCGTACTTAAATCTGCTGATAAAGCAGCTTTAGGTCAGGTTGCTGCAGATATCCGTGGTTACCGTCCACCAGAGCCGTATAAAGGCAAAGGTGTTCGTTATTCTGATGAAGTTGTACTTCGTAAAGAAGCTAAGAAGAAATAAGGCGCGAGGTTCTTATGAACGAAAAGAAACAATCCCGTTTGCGTCGTGCGAAAAGCACACGCTTGCACATCCGTGCATTGGGTGCGACTCGTTTGTGTGTAAACCGCACTCCGCGTCACATCTATGCTCAAGTTATCTCTGCAGATGGTGGCAAAGTATTAGCGCAAGCTTCTACTTTAGACGCTACTCTACGTGCGGGTACAACTGGTAACGTTGAAGCAGCTCAAAAAGTAGGTGCTTTAATCGCAGAACGCGCTAAAGCAGCTGGTGTTACTAAAGTTGCATTTGACCGTTCTGGTTTTAAATATCATGGTCGTATCAAAGCCTTGGCTGATGCTGCTCGTGAAAACGGCTTGGAGTTCTAATCATGGCTAAAGTTGAACAAAACGAAGGTCTTGTTGAAAAGCTGGTTGCCGTTGATCGTGTAGCCAAAGTTGTTAAGGGTGGTCGTATCTTCTCTTTCACAGCATTAACTGTTGTGGGTGATGGTAATGGTCGCGTAGGTTTTGGTCGTGGTAAAGCACGTGAAGTTCCAGCTGCTATCTCTAAAGCACTTGAAGCTGCTCGTCGCAATATGATTACTGTTGACCTTGTTGATGGTACGTTACAGCACCCAATTAATGCACGTCACGGCGCTAGCCGCGTGTTCATGCAGCCGGCCTCTGAAGGTACAGGCGTAATTGCTGGTGGCGCTATGCGTGCAGTTCTAGAAGCTGTAGGCGTACGTAACGTGTTGACTAAATGCCGTGGTTCTACTAACGCTGCTAACGTAGTAAACGCAACTTTTAATGGTTTGCGTGATATGACTACTCCTGAAAAGGTTGCTGCGAAACGTGGTCTTTCAGTAGAACAAATTCAAGGGTAATCAATCATGAAAACGATTAAAGTTACCCAGACTAAATCTGCATCGCACCGCTTGAAAAATCACAAGCTTAGCCTGCAAGGTTTAGGTCTGCGTCGTATTGGTCATACTGTAGAAGTGTTAGACACACCTTCTAACCGTGGTATGATCAACCAAGTCTACTATATGGTTAGTGTAGAGGAATAAGCCATGACTCTGCGTTTAAATACAATTGCACCTGCAGAAGGTGCTAAACGTGACAACCTTCGTCTAGGCCGTGGTATTGGTTCTGGCGTTGGTAAGACCGGTGGCCGTGGTGTCAAGGGTCAAAACTCACGTAAGAGCGGTGGTACTCGTCCAGGTTTTGAAGGCGGTCAAACAGCACTTTATCGTCGTTTGCCTAAATTCGGCTTCACTAGCCAATTAGCTTTGAAAACTGCTGAAGTACGTTTATCTGAGCTTGCTAAAGTTGAAGGCGACATCGTGTCTCTAGAAACTTTAAAAGCTGCGAACGTTGTACGTAAAGACATGACTCGTGCTCGTATCGTACTTTCTGGTGAAATTACTCGTGCATTCACTATTCAAGGTGTTGTATTGACTAAAGGCGCTAAAGCTGCTGTTGAAGCTGCTGGCGGCAAAGTCGAGGAGTAATCCCCAGTGTCTATGACTCCTAGTTCTTCAGGTCATGTCAACATGATGAAAGGCCAACCATTTCACGTGAAATACCGTGAGATTATTCGTCGAATGATGTTTCTCATTGGTGCGTTGTTGGTGTTTCGACTAGGAGCGCATATTCCAGTACCAGGCATCAATAATGCTGCATTAGAGAACCTGTTTAATGCAAACCAGGGAACTATCCTTGGTTTGTTTAACATGTTCTCTGGTGGTGCATTAGAACGAATGTCTATTCTTGCTCTCGGGATCATGCCATACATCTCTGCATCAATTATTGTGCAGTTGATGTCCACCGTGGTTCCTTCGCTGGAAGCTTTAAAGAAAGAAGGCGAGCAAGGTAAACGTAAGATAAATCAATACACACGACAAGGCACTTTGTTCCTGGCGCTTGTACAAGCGATCGGGATGTGTGCAGGCTTGATCAGTCAGGGGATTACCCTGAATACTGGTTTGGCTTTTTATGTTCCTGCGGTGACCTCACTGGTTGCGGGGACCATGTTCTTGATGTGGTTGGGTGAACAGATTACCGAACGTGGGGTGGGCAATGGTATTTCCATGATCATCTTCGCTGGTATTGTTGCCGGATTGCCTAATCTGATTATGCAATCTTTGTCATCTGTAGATAATGGCCAGACTAGCCTGATTGGCTTGGTGATTTTTGGTCTGTTGTCTCTGGGTGTCTTGGCAGCTATCGTGTTTATCGAGAAAGCGCAGCGTCGTATTCCGGTAAACTATGCTCAAAAACAACAAGGTCGTCGTGTATTTACTGCACAGCAGACACATTTGCCATTGAAAATTAATATGGCGGGTGTGATTCCGGCAATTTTTGCCAGCTCATTGCTTTTGTTCCCTGCGAGCTTGGGTCAATGGGTCGGTAGTGCAGATCCAGATGCTGGATTTATTAAGCGTAGCCTGCAAGATTTGGCATTGGTGTTGTCGCCTGGTCAGCCGTTGTATTTGGTGCTCTTTGGTGCGTTAATTATCTTTTTCTGTTACTTCTATACAGCACTGGTATTTAGTCCTAAAGAAGTGTCAGAGAACTTGAAACGCAGCGGAGCTTACGTGCCTGGTATACGTCCAGGTGAGCAAACTGCTCGTTACTTAGATCATATTCTCAATCGTTTGACATTTATTGGCGCGATTTATATTGCAGTCATTTGTTTGATGCCGATGGTATTGCAAAGCTCATTTGGTATTCCATTCTATCTGGGTGGTACCTCTTTGCTGATTGTTGTGGTAGTAGTGATGGACTTTATGGCTCAGCTGCAATCACACCTCACTTCGCACCAATACGATAATCAAACGTTAATGAGAAAAACGACTGCTCATCCTAAGGGATAAGCGCACTTGAGGTTTCATCATGAAAGTACAAGCTTCTGTTAAGAAAATTTGTGGTAGCTGTAAAGTTATCCGTCGTAATGGGGTTATCCGCGTAATTTGTAGCGCAGAACCTCGTCATAAGCAGCGTCAAGGTTAATCTGATTAAGACCTGTTGATTTCTGTAGGCGAATTAGGTTATTATCCGCCCCTCAAGATTTTTGTGGGGCGGTTGATTATCTACTGCCTTTTTGGAGAAAATTGAATGGCTCGTATTGCCGGTGTAAACATTCCGGATAACAAGCACGCTGTTATCTCTCTAACGTATATCTTTGGTATTGGTCGCCATACTTCAAAAGCTATCTTAGCTGCTGCTGGTATTGCACCGACTACTAAGATCCGTGAATTAGATGACGCTCAGCTTGATGCGATTCGTGCAGAAGTTGCTAAGGTTCCGACCGAAGGTGATTTACGTCGCGAAATTTCCATGAACATTAAACGTTTAATGGATTTAGGCTGCTACCGCGGTCTTCGTCATCGTCGCAGCTTGCCTGTCCGCGGTCAACGCACCAAAACTAACGCTCGTACCCGTAAAGGTCCGCGCAAACCTATTAAGAAATAAGATTTCTGGAAGCTAAAAGATGGCTAAAGATACTCGCGCACGCAAGAAGGTCACTCGTACCGTCTCTGAAGGTGTCGCACACATTCACGCTTCTTTTAATAACACCATTGTGACTATTACCGATCGTCAAGGTAATGCACTGGCTTGGGCCACTTCAGGTGGACAAGGCTTCCGTGGATCACGTAAATCAACTCCGTTCGCTGCTCAGGTAGCTGCTGAAGTTGCTGGTAAAGCTGCTTTAGACTACGGTTTGAAAAACTTGGACGTCCTTGTAAAAGGTCCTGGTCCTGGTCGTGAATCTGCGGTTCGTGCTTTAGGTGCAGTGGGTTATAAAATTAACAGCATTACCGATGTGACGCCAATCCCGCACAACGGTTGCCGTCCACCTAAAAAACGTCGCGTGTAAGGAGAAACATTCATGGCTCGTTATATTGGTCCAAAATGCAAACTCTCTCGTCGCGAAGGGACAGACCTGCAACTTAAATCAGGCGTTAAACCGTTTGATGTTAAGACAAAAAAACATGCGAAAGTTCCTGGCCAACACGGCGGGGCTCGTGGTGGTAAACAATCTGAGTACTCACTACAATTACGCGAAAAACAAAAAGTACGTCGCATGTACGGTGTTTTAGAGCGTCAATTTAGTAACTACTACAAAGAAGCTGCTCGTGTTAAAGGCGCAACTGGTGAAAACCTGTTGAAGCTACTTGAAAGCCGTCTTGATAACGTTGTTTATCGTATGGGTTTCGGTTCTACTCGTGCAGAAGCTCGTCAGTTAGTATCTCACCGTAGCATCACTTTGAATGGCCGTCGTGTTAACATTGCGTCTATCCAAGTTAAAGCGGGTGATGTGATCGCAGTTCACGAAGGCGCTAAACAGCAATTACGTATCAAAAACGCAATTGAATTAGCTACTCAACGTGGCATGCCTTCTTGGATGGAAATTGACCATTCTAAATTAGAAGGTACGTTCAAAGCTGCACCGGATCGTTCTGATTTACCTGCTGAAATCAACGAAAGCTTGATTGTAGAATTGTATTCTAAATAATCCTTGAGGAAGCAATATGACGCGTACTGCAAATGAGTTTCTAACTCCGCAAGCGATCAAGGTCGAAGCGGCAAGCGGGACCTCGGCAAAAGTTATTCTAGAACCATTAGAGCGTGGCTTTGGTCATACTCTTGGTAATGCTTTACGTCGCATCCTTCTTTCTTCTCTACCTGGCGCAGCTGTGGTAGAAGTTGAGATTGAAGGGGTCGAGCACGAGTACAGTACTTTGGAAGGCTTGCAGCAGGACATCGTCGAGCTCTTGCTGAACCTAAAAGGATTGTCGATTAAGCTGTTCGATCAAAATGAAGCATATTTGACATTAGAAAAACAAGGTGCAGGCGACGTAACTGCGGCTGACCTTCGTTTACCTCATAATGTTGAAGTGGTTAACCCTGAACATTTGATCGGTACTTTAAGTGCCTCAGGCTCATTGAAAATGCGTCTGAAAGTTGCTCAAGGTCGTGGCTACGAGACTTCTGACTCACGCTTCCCGGAAGGCGAAACTCGCCCAGTGGGTCGCTTGCAGTTAGATGCTTCTTACAGCCCAATCAAACGTGTTTCATACACCGTGGAAAACGCGCGTGTAGAACAACGTACTGACCTTGATAAACTGATCATTGATCTTGAAACCAATGGTACTGTTGATCCTGAAGAAGCAATCCGCAAAGCGGCAACAATCTTGCAACAACAAATTGCAATCTTTGTTGACCTTCAGAAAGATCAAGCACCTGTGGCTCAAGAACCGCGTGAAGAAGTTGACCCAATCTTGCTTCGCCCAGTAGATGATCTAGAGCTAACTGTTCGTTCTGCTAACTGTTTGAAAGCAGAAAACATTTACTACATTGGTGATCTTGTGCAGCGTACCGAAGTTGAGTTGCTTAAAACTCCTAACTTGGGTAAAAAATCGCTTACTGAGATCAAAGATGTTCTGGCTTCTAAAGGCTTACAACTCGGCATGCGTTTAGAGAACTGGCCACCGGCTAGTCTCCGTATGGACGATCGTTTCGCCTATCGTAGCCGTTAATTAAGTAGGACTATCACCATGCGTCATCGTAATAGTGGTGTGAAATTAGGCCGTACAAGCAGTCATCGTAAAGCGATGTTCCAAAACATGGCTAACTCTTTGTTCGAGCACGAGTTGATCAAAACAACTGTGCCTAAAGCTAAAGAGTTACGTCGTGTAGCTGAGCCTTTAATCACTTTAGCTAAAAACGATACAGTAGCAAACCGTCGTTTGGCGTTTGCTCGTACTCGTTCAGCAGCAACTGTTGGTAAATTATTTACCGTTCTTGGCCCTCGTTACAAAGAGCGTAACGGCGGTTATCTACGTGTTCTTAAAGCGGGCTTCCGTGCAGGTGATGCTGCACCGATGGCTTACGTTGAGCTAGTAGATCGCGAAGTTAACTAATTTCGTGAAGAATAACGCAAGTTGTTCGAAAAGGTCGGTTGAATAAACCGGCCTTTTTTAATGTCTGTACTTTTTATTTTAGTCTGACTTTTAATCTCGTATAACTGGATCTGGCCTCAAAAGATAAAAAAATAGCGCCTTTTTAATAAACTTGACATTGTGTATTGTCAATTTTGTGATTTAATAAAACAGATAGTATCGCTTAGGTAAAAGAACAATATGGAAAAGCAGGTAGATATTTTAATTGTGGGTGCGGGGATCTCGGGGATTGGTCTGGCAACGCATCTTTCTAAACATTGTCCACAACGCTCTTTTGACATTATTGAACGTCGTGAAAGTATTGGCGGCACTTGGGATCTGTTTAAATATCCGGGGATTCGTTCCGATTCGGATATGTCGACTTTTGGCTTTAATTTTAAACCATGGAAGAAAGAAAGTGTGCTTGCAGATGGCGCATCCATCAAAAACTATTTGACTGAAGTTGTAGAGGAATTTAAGCTTCAGCCGAAAATCCATTTTCAGCATCGTGTCTTAAGTGCTCATTATGATTCTGCGACCTGCAAATGGTCGGTAGAGATTGAGGACGCACAAGGCAAGAAGCAGACCTGGATTGCGAATTTCGTACTGGGCTGTACCGGTTATTACAACTATGACCAAGGTTTCCAGCCAGAGTTTCCCAATCAGAAGGCATTCAAAGGTGAATTTATTCATCCGCAACATTGGCCGGAAAATTTAAACTATAAAGGCAAAAAAGTGGTGATTATTGGCAGTGGTGCAACTGCAATTACTTTAGTTCCTGCGCTGGTTAAAGGTGGCGCAGGGCATGTCACCATGTTGCAGCGTTCTCCGACCTATATTGCCTCTGTGCCATCGGTTGATTTTATTTATTCAAAAATGCGTAAATATTTGCCTGAAGAGGTCGCCTATAAGCTAACGCGTGCGCGTAATATTGGCCTGCAGCGTGGGATTTATGCCTTGGCACAAAAACAGCCAAAATTATTAAAAACGCTTTTGCTTAAATCGGTAAAATTTCAGCTCAAAGGTAAAGTGGACATGAAGCACTTTACCCCAAATTATGAGCCTTGGGATCAGCGTCTATGTGTAGTCCCGGATGGTGATCTGTTTAAAATTTTACGTGAAGGACAGGCATCGGTTGCAACGGATCAGATAGATAGCTTTACAGAAACGGGAATCCAGCTGAAATCAGGTCAACATCTGGATGCTGATATTATTGTGTCTGCTACCGGTTTGAATATCCAGATTCTCGGCGGAATTCAGGCCACGGTAGATGGTCAGCCTGTCGATACCTCACAGCATATGTTGTATAGAGGAATCATGGTCAGTGACATACCAAATCAGGCGTTAATTATTGGCTATATTAATGCTTCTTGGACGCTTAAAGTCGACATCGCCGCTGAGTATATTTGCCGCCTATTGAACTATATGGATCAGCAAGGCTATACGGAAGTGATTGCTCAGGGAGATCAGAGTGAATTACTTCAGGATACCGTCATGGGAAGTCTCAGTTCCGGTTATATCGCCCGTGCTGCGGACGTAATGCCAAAGCAGGGTAAACATGCACCTTGGAAAGTTAGCAATAATTATCTGGCAGACCGCAAGGAACTCAAGCAGGCTTCGTTTGAAGATGCTGTGCTAAAATTTAAAAAAAACAGCAATGCTCTAAAGCATAAACCGCGTCTGGTTTCTTAAGTTTAGATTTTTGAATAAAGAAAAAAAGAGTCCCTAGGGACTCTTTTTTTCTTTATTCAGTTTAAAGCGAACGTGCGATGAGTTCTTTCATGATTTCATTGGTACCGGCATAAATCCGGTTGGCACGGTTGTCGATATAGGCACGGGCAATCGGATATTCCAGCATATAACCATAGCCTCCATGCAATTGCAGGCATTCATCTACGACCTTGCTATACATTTCTGAAATCTTATACTTGGCTGCTGCAGCAGCATCTACGCCTAGTGCCTGTTTAAGTTGCAGCTCCATACAGCGGTCCAGATAAGCGCGACAGACGTCAATTTCGGTACGTAGTTCTGCCAGTTTAAAACGGGTATTCTGAAAATGGCTGATGCTCTTGCCAAATGCCTGACGCTCCTTGGTATATTTCACCGTATGCGCGAAAGCGGCTTCAGCGCCTGCCTGACAGATAATCGCCACAATCAGGCGCTCCCAGGCCAGTTCTTTCATCAGCATCATAAAACCCATGCCCTGCAGGCCCAGCAGATTTTCTTTGGGAACACGGACATTATCAAAGAACAGCTCGCAAGTATCCTGGCCTTTCATGCCGATTTTATTCAGCGGTTTACCTTTGCTGAATCCGGCTCGATCGGCTTCGACCATAATCAATGAAAGATTGGCCGAGCCTTTGTCACTATTCCCCGTTTTACAGACCACAATCGCCATCTCGCAGAGATAGCCATTGGTAATAAAGATCTTGGATCCATTGATTACATAATCATCGCCATCCAGTACCGCAGAGGTACGCACTGCCTGTAAGTCAGAGCCGGTTCCCGGTTCGGTCATGGCAATGGCGGTAACTACTTCTCCAGATGCCATTTTCGGTAACCATTGCTGCTTTTGGACTTCATTACCAAAGTTCAGCAGATAATTGGCGACGATATCCGAATGCAGGGAAAAACCGGTGGCTGAATCTCCGGCATAGGCCTGTTCCTCAATCAAGATCATACTATACAGCCGATCCACCCCGGAGCCGCCATATTGCTCTGGCATAGTGGCGCAGAGCAACCCCAGCTCACCGGCTTTATTCCAGAGCTCTCGATCTACATGTTGCTGGTTTTCATAACGCTGGGTATGTGGAATGACTTCCTTTTCATAAAACTTGCGTACCGTCTCGCGAAAGGCCTCATGTTCGGCAGCAAATAATTGCCGAGGCAGCATCGGGGCAAGCGGACGAATGGCTGCAGATTGCATCTTGTTATTTCCTTATTCTGATCGCTTTGGCCTTAAAGTTAGGCCAAGCCAAGATCGGCAGCAATGAGCGAAATGTTCAAATGAGCTAAATCTGCTGATGCTTTTGGTCATTTCTCTGAAATCCCTCGAAATTCAGCAGGCGCTTCAGGTAAACTGTCCGGGTTTATAACGAGTTGGGGAAATTCGATGACTGATGATATTAGCTTGGAAGAGCGCAAAGTGATTTATCGTGCACGTCGTGGTCTAAAAGAACTGGATGTATATTTTGATCCCTACGTCAAAAACTACTACCTGAATGCCGAGCCTTTTGAAAAGCAGATGTTTGCAGAGCTGATTGAGCAGGAAGACCCGGATTTGCTGGACTGGTTTATGGAAGTTTCCGAGCCGCCACGTCCTGAACTGAAAGATTTTATCCAGAAGCTTAAATTTTACGTTCATGGATAATCGCTGCTTCAAGCTGAAACGCAGTTTGTGTGCATTGGCGTTTCAGCTTTTTATTTTTGCACTACTGATGTATCTGTTATATCAGTTGTTACCGATTGTGCTTTGGCTGCTGTGTGCCGTCATTGGACTGGTGATTTATCAGCTGTTTTATCGCAAGGCCCCCCAGATTGAGCAGTTTGAATATCTGGATGGACGCGAGTGGTCATTGACTGCTAAAGCACGACCTCTCCGTCGGGTATGCATTAGTCATGTAATTGATCATCAGGCTTATATTGTGGTGTATTTCCAGCATGCCAAGGCGAGACCTTTACTGATCTGGTGTGATCAATTGCCACTCAAGCAATGGAAATCTTTAAAAGTATTGACTAAATTAATCTAATTGTCAGACAAATGGGCATATAAGAATAAATTAAAATTACGATAAAACAGTCACTTAGAATATATCTGCTTTCTGCTTGTCGGACAAAAGACTCTATTAATCAATCATTAATATGAATTGTCTGACAATTTATCCCCTGTGTTTTATTTTTAGCCTGTACATTGATCACACCAACAGCAAATACGGGAGACCTTGATGGAATTTCCAGTGTGGATGTTTCTGATCGTAGCGATTGTTTTGGCCCTGGTAATTGGACGACTCGGGACGGTGCTGAAGGATAAATTTTCATCTTAATCAAGCAGGGTTAAACCACTTCTCTGCTTGTACAGT
This sequence comes from Acinetobacter sp. BY419, assembly GCF_019038395.1. Classification (GTDB taxonomy): domain Bacteria; phylum Pseudomonadota; class Gammaproteobacteria; order Pseudomonadales; family Moraxellaceae; genus Acinetobacter. Next base: position 40,008 of record NZ_JAGFXZ010000006.1, on the reverse strand, counting down.
TAATAAGTAGCATGTGCTGAACCGTCGCAATGCTACTTTTTTTTGCCCAAAATTTAGGGTTCTCCTGAATGCAGTCAATTGCAGTGCGGCCATTTAATGGCAAAGTGTCTCGTCTAAATTAGAGTAAATACTCTTTTATTCACAAAATGCTTCTGATATCTTTAGTAGAAAGATGGACATAATCACAATTATAGAGGACAGGAAAATGTCAGGCGTCCGTAAAATATGCCAAGGTATGGCGACTATTGCAATAACAACAACAGTTTTGACGGGATGTTCCCAGGTCATTAAAACCGGTGCCAATGTTGCACTGGGTTTTACCGAAAACCATATCGTACCGCCGATTTTAGCGATGGATGATGCTGAAATGGTGTGCAACTCAGGGAATTCTTTAACTCCTGCCATTATGGCGACCAAAGAAATGGGTGCAGATCCAACCCGGGTGGCCGTACTGATGTATTCGGCTGCCGGTATTTGTGCCGAGCAGAAAGCACTGGAAGCCGAGTTACGCTATTTACGTGCTTCAAAAACCAATCAGGTGGCAGAAGCACAGGATGCCCGGATCGAGCAGAAGCGCTGGGCGGCACTGGCAGCGCAGCGTCAATATACCGGTTATCAGCTGTTTCAAAGCCGTTATGAAAAGAAATATCAAAAAGCCTTGGGTGAAGAATGCCCACGCATGAACAGTGATATGGAGCAAACGGTTTATCTGCTCGGTATGCTGAGCGGCTTGCAAGCCATGACCAATGATATTAACTCGGGTGGTGCAGTGCATGTACCGAAAGATATTGCTGCCGTGGTCGAGCGGGGCATGGTTTGTCTGGATAACGTGAAATTCTGGGGCGCTCCGAATGCCACCCGTGCGGTGATCTGGACCTTATTACCAGGTGCAGGGGACGGTAAGCCGGACCCTTACCAAACATTAAAACAATCTACACAAATTGGTGAGCAAAAAGGTGTACGTTTATCCCATGCCTTGTATGCCGTAGCGGCTCAGGCCAGTGGCGATGATGCCAAAGTCCGCGATGCTCTGAAAACTTTTGCTCAGGCCCGTACCCAAGAAAAACCTGTCAATCCACAATTCAAGCTGATTGACAGTATGGCTGCGATTATGGTCAGTGGCATATCAGATCGTTACTGGACAGAAAATACCGGTGTACGCAGTGGCGATGATGGCATGCAACGTTTCTGGGATGAATCAGACAGTTCTTCCGAACTTGATGATCTGTTCAGTGCAGATCTGTAAGCAGATACCATATAAGCTTCAGGAGTGAAGTCACACAAGATAGCGAGGGAGAGGCAATAAGCCGATGTTAGATCAACATTTTCGTCGAAAAATTATTTTTCTAGCGGCTTTTGTCTCTCTTTGTGCCTGTCTGCAAATCTTCAAGGACAGTTTCATTTATTGGCGAGAGAGTCTGCTTGGTGAATTCTGGCGACTGTGGACGGCGCACTGGGTCCATGTAGGCTGGACACATTATTTTCTCAATATTCTTGCCTTTATCTGTCTGCCTTTTATTTTTCCACGCGTTAATATCTGGCATTTTTCTGCCATTTTACTGATCTTGTCACCTTTGATCAGTCTGAGTTTTTATTTTTTCTTGCCCAATATTGAGGCATATGCAGGGTTGTCAGGAGTATTACACGGGGCCTATGTAGCAGTAGCCTGTGTGCATTTGCAGTATAAGCGGGAACGTGGATTTGCGGCGTTGGTGCTGTTTCTCATCTTGGCCAAACTGGTCTGGGAAAATACCATTGGTAATTCCGGAACAGCCCAACTCATTGGTAGTCCAGTGCTGGTAGAAGCACATTTACTGGGGGTGATCTGGGGGGTGATTCTGGCACTCATTTATATTGTGACCAATTATTTTAGGGATAGCTAAAGTGTAGGAATAGACAGCCACTTGGCAGAAAAAACTGAAAGAAAATATAAATTGTCATTTTTATTGTGCCGGTTTTCATGCAGATTCAAAACATAGAATAAATATCCTGACTTTTGAAAAGGAATTTTCGGGAGCAGAAGGCAAGATCAGCGATCTGGACCAAGCGTCAGGCCGCTAAAACAATAATAGGAAAACATATGCAAAATGATGATCAAAACAGATCAGGATTAGGTCTGTTGCGTTATATATGGACAGAGTGGATCTCGACCTTTGTCGTGCTGGTTTTACTTTTGCTCACTTTGATTATCGGCACCGGGGAAATGATTCACGGCCAGTTGCTGCGTATGGGCGAGCGTATTTACGGCGATCAGGCAAGCGGAATGCAATATTCATTTTTACGTGCTGAACCGACACGCCCACAATGTGAACGCAATATCAATGTCGATCAGCGTGTTCAGCAACAGATGAAAGCCGATGCGGCCGATGAATATGCCGATTTCTTCGGGGTACGTTCGCAAGCGGATGTCCGTGCTGCGGTGTTACAGGCACAGCAGGTCTGTGAAGAATCCTACCTGTTTTATGACAAAGCCATTCAGCATGTGGAAGCACATCCAAGTATTCGGGCTTATCGGACTTTTGAAACTTCTTTCTTTGGAATCTTCAAGTTCGGTACTGAAAACCGGGCTTTGCTCCTGGTCATCATGGTGGTTTTTGCTGCAATCAGCGCCACCCTAAAAACCCATCATATTGGTTTACGCAGTCCGAGCACGCGTATCGATTTTAGAGTCTACTCGGTGGCGATGCTGGCCGGTAATGCTTTTCTGGCATTTTCCTCCTATAGCCAGTATCAGTCTGTACTGAACTCGGGCGTGCCGATGGGGGAGATGAAGTACATCTACTGGCTGTGGATGATTCTGTTTAGCACGCTCACCTTGATCAGCCTGTATCAAGTGATCAAACAGCCAAAACCGACGCGTGAGGGTGGCAGTTTTGGTCTGGCCTTTCTAAGTGTGCCGCTGTACGCCTATATGGCCATTATCACCGGAATAAACTTCACGTTCTTTATGGACTATCCAATGGGACAGGGGATTTACCTTGGTCAATTGGTAGAGTTTTCCAGTATCTTCCTGAATCTGGCCTTGTTTATCTGGGCAGGGATGCTGCTGAAACAGACCCGTGTCGTGGATATGTTCCTGAACATTCTGCGTCCCTGGAATCTGGCTCCTGAAACCCTGACCTGGTTAATCTTGCTGGCAGCTGCATTACCGACTGCCTATACCGGTGCATCAGGGATTTTCGTGATTGCCGCAGGTGCAATCATTTACAAGGAGGTCTGGAATGCGGGTGGACGCCGTCAGTTTGCACTGGCCGCTACCGCAATGTCCGGTTCACTGGGCGTGGTCTTACGTCCTTGCCTGCTGATTGTCGTGGTGGCATCACTGAATAAAGAAGTGACCACCGACTTGCTATATCACTACGGGATCTATGTCTTCCTGCTCAGCTCGTCTTTATTTCTGGTAATTTCCCTGTTCATTGCAGAAAACAAATTCCGCATTGCTGCGCCAACTGTAGCAGCTCCTCAATCTGGTCGTGCCTTCATTGCGATTATTCCTTATATCGTGATTTTTATTCTGATCTGGTTATTCTACAAATATGCCTTGTCGACTAATCTGAATGAATTTACCGCACCGGTGATGATGCCCGTGATTCTGCTGATGATTGTTCTGTTCGACAAGTTACGCCATGAACCTGCGCCGTTACCGGCAGTGGGGCATTGGGATGAAACCTTGACCGCATCTTTAAATTCGCGAACAATCCCTGAACTGGCGACAGCAGGTGCTGCGGCGAATGCAGAATATCGTGAAGCTGAACATAGCGAGCAACAGGGCAAAGAACTGGCTGTTGATCATGGTGTACAGCGTTCAAAAGCGACCAAAATTTTGCGTCATGTCGGTTTCTGGAAATCCATGCATATTTCTACCAGTGAGACCGTGGGGCATATTGGTGCGCTGGTCATCCTGATGGCACTTTCAGTGAGTGTGGGTGGCTTGCTGGAACGTATGGAAATTATGGAAGCTTTCCCGACTGATATCAGCAGTACCATTCTGGTGATTTCACTGATTGTCGGTTTGATGATTTTTGTCGGGATGATCATGGATCCATTCGGCGCGGTGATTCTGATCTCGGCGACGGTTGCTCCAGTGGCTTACCAATATGGCATTCATCCGGTACATTTCTGGATGATTACCCTGATTGGCTTTGAATTGGGTTATGTGACGCCTCCGGTTGCACTGAATCATCTGCTGGCCAGACAGTCAATTGGCGATGCCGAGGTGGCCGAAGCGGATGCAGAAGTACGGCATCTGTCCTTCTACTACCGTTATGAACGCTGGATTTTGCCGGTGATTGTGCTGCTGCCTGCGATGCTGATCATTGCCTATGTACCTTATATCTTTAAGCTGTTCGGCTGGTATTCATAAAAGAGAAACAATAAAAAAGCACCTACGGGTGCTTTTTTATTTGATTTGAATTTCTTGATCAGATCTTGGATGAATCTAGGCGCTTTTGCAGTATCGGGCTACACAGCAGAATCGCGCAGAAAATCAGACCAAGCCCGATCAGGCTATATAGGTCCGGAACTTCATGCCAGAACAGAAAGCCCCACATGCCGGCAAAGAAAATCGCCACATAGTTGACGGGTCCAATCTGTCCTGCCGGAGCTAGCTTATAGGCATTGGACATGAAGAGCTGACTGAAATTGGCCAAAAGGCCAGCAGTGATCAGATAGCCGAGTTCTGTCAGAGTATAAGGCCGCCATAACCAGAACATCGGAATCACTGAAATCAGGGTGCCAATAAAACAGAAATAAAATACGATTTTTTCCGGTGAATCAGTTTTGGTCAGTGCTCGAACCGTAACAAAAGCCATTGCTGCCAGAAAGCTAGCACTCAAACCAATGACTGACATCAGATCGAATAAACCCGAATCCGGTTTGGCGACACAGAGTACTCCCACAAAACCAATGGCAGCGGCAGCTAAGATACTTGCTGTGATTTTTTCCTTGAGAAATAACCAGGCAATTAGCGGAATAAAAATCGGGGAAGAGTAGGTAAAGACCATGGCATTGGAGAGTTTCAAATGGGCAATGGCATAGAAAAAGCCGTACATGGCAATCAGGCCAACTACTGCGCGCCAGGTGTGCATCCACAGTTTTTCAGTCTTAAAAAAGCCAAGACCTTTATTGAAAATGAAGGGCAGGAAAATAAACAGTCCGACAAAATTGCGAAAGAACACTATGGTAGTATTATCAACCGTTGCTGAGGCATAACGGATACACACGCCCATGACTGAAAATAGAAAAGCAGAGCAGGTCAGTAAAAGAATGGCTTTAAGCAGATGTGGAGCGGTAGAGACAGACATGAAAGCAACTGAGCTAGAAGATCTCATGAGATTCTAGCTGAAATGCTGTGGAGATTTACTGGCTTTGAGCAAGTTGTGCTTCAAGTAACTTGATCTGTTCCTCTTTTAGTTGGATCAACTGGTCGACATCTTGGTGCTGCGCATCCAGTGTCACCTTTTGTTCATTGAGCTGAACTTGAATGTCCTCTAATTTGGCCACTTCTTCTTTGGCCAGACTGGCATTCTCGGGTACGGGTGCATCTAACAGCTGATCTGATACCAGTGCATTGCTTTCACTAGCCTCAACTGCTTTCGCTGCCGCCGTATCTTCTTTAGTGTTCGCCGTAGGTTTGACCGTCGGAACAGCCGCGATATCCTGCTGATGCATGCGTTCCGTTTCAGCTTCACCGGAAGATGCATTCAACCATTGATATAGCAACACCAATACAACGACAGTAACTAAAGCCCCCATAATCCCCATTAAAAGTTTGGGGTTATTTCTTTGTTCTACTGACATAGCTTGAACCTTGATTTTTATTTTACAGAACGAGGTTTAAACTGAATCACGCCAACTTCATCTGGAACAGCTGGTGTTTCTGGTTGGTCAACATATGTGGGACGATTTTCTTCATAACCACATTCAATACATTCGATCCATTCATCTGCACCAGAGGTTAGCATGACGACGCGATCCAACGCCTGACATTTTGGACATTTTGCGCCTGCAATGAAACGACGTTTAATGGTCATCATACTCACCTTGTGATCAACTTAAAAAGCTAGTTTAAGCGTTTTTAGAGCTATTCGTCCAACCCTGATGACGCAGCAATGCATCTATTTTTGGCTCACGTCCGCGGAAATTGATAAATGCGTCAAGTGCTTTATCTTTTCCGCCAACTGCGAGGATATTTTCCCTAAACTGCTTTCCGGTGGTGGTGTTAAAAATACCCTCGTTTTCGAAGCGGTCGAAGGCATCACTGGCCAAAACTTCGGCCCATTTATAAGAATAATATCCCGCTGCATAACCACCGGCAAAGATATGACTAAAGCTGTGCTGGAAACGGTTATAGTCAGTAGTGGGTAGAACCGAATACTTTTGGCGGATCTCGTTCAGGGTAGCCTGAACTTGTGCGGCATTTAGAGCCGGATTGGCACGGTGAATACTCAGGTCAAACAGGGCAAATTCAAGCTGACGCAGGGTTTGCATGCCAGACTGGAAAAAACGTGCATCGAGCAGGGCTTTGAGTAACTTGGCTGGCAAGGATTCTTTGGTTTCGATGTGTTCGCTGAGCAGATCCAGACTTTCCTGATCCCAAGCCCAGAATTCCATAAACTGGCTTGGCAGCTCGACGGCATCCCATGCCACGCCATGGGTACCTGCGACCGCAATATTGTCCACTTCAGTCAGCATATGATGCAGGCCGTGACCAAATTCATGGAACAGGGTAATCACTTCGTCGTGAGTGAGTAGCGCAGGTCGGCTACCGACGGGTGGGGTAAAATTACCCACCATATAGCAGATCGGTTTTTGCAGGCCATCACTGGTTTGCATGCGCGAACGGAAACCGCTCATCCAGGCACCGCCACGTTTGCCTTGGCGTGCATACAGATCGAAATAGAAACCGCCAATCACCTGACCCTGATCTTCCAGTTCGAAATAACGTGCATCTGGATGCCAAACCGGTGCGGCACGTTCAATCACCTGGATGCCATACAGTCGATTGACAATACTGAACAGGCCTTGCAGGATTTTCGGTGCAGGGAAGTAAGGTTTAAGCGCTTCCTGTGACAGGTTAAACTGCTGCATTTTCAGCTTTTCGGAATAATAGCTGCTGTCCCAAGGTTGCAGATCACTGATGCCATCTTCAGCAGCAATCGCTTTCAGCTCAGCAATTTCTTTCTCTGCAGGTGCACGGGCATGCTCTGCCAGATCACGCAAGAATTCGTCGACTGCTTCCACACCCGGTGCCATTTTGCTGGCTAACGACAATTCCGCATAATTATTAAAGCCAAGCAGTTTTGCCATTTCCAGACGCAGACTGAGGATTTCTTCGATCAAGGCGGTATTGTCAAACTCGCTCTGTTCAGACTGATCCGATGCGCGAGTGGTATAAGCCTTATACAGTTCTTCACGCAGAGGACGGTTTTCTGCATGGGTCATGATCGCCAGATAAGACGGGAAGTCCAGCGTAGCCACCGGTTGATCCAGCTCGCGTTGCTGACCATATTGTTTTAACAGCTCAATATTACTTGTAGATAAGCCTGCTAACTCATCTTCATTGAGCGGTCTGAAATAAGCTTGAGTTGCATCCAGCACATGGTTGGAGAAGTCTGAAGACAATTGTGACAGGCGCGCAGAAATTTCTGCAAAGCGTTTTTTAGCTTCACCTTCTAAAGCCACACCAGACAGTTTGAAATCACGCAGGGCCAGTTTAATCGCGCTTTGCTGTGCTGCGGGGAGTTCGCTAAAAATCGACGCGTCATGAATATGCTGATAGGTCTGATACAGCGCCGTATGTTGACCCAGTTGCGTATAGTATTCGCTTAGACTCGGCAAGAGTGCCTGATAGACTTCTCGGGTTTCCGCGTTATTCATCACTGCATTTAAATGCGACAGGATGCCCCAAGACTCACTCATATTGTTTTCGAGCGTGTCGACATGTTCCAGTGTAGCCAGCTGCTCCTGTACAGAAGTAGGGGTTTCAGTGAGTTCATTCAGGAATTTTTGTCCTTCGGCGATACAGCTTTCAATTTTTTGCTTTAGCTCTGCCAGCGTAATCTGATCAAATTGTGGAACAGGCAAAGTTGCCTTTTCTAAAGTCATGTTGGTCTGCCAAATTAATTTTCAGTGTTAGTTCTACAAGTAAGGCTTCTTGATAGAGAAATCAAGCCTCAGTTGCTATTTACTCTGTATTGTTTGTACTTGCTCTATGGTTCGGATATCTTGAGCCAAAGTTCCGAGGCGGCCTTGGATAATCGATAGTTTTATTTTAAGTAGTGCATCTTTATAGAATTGATATTCGGAAAAATTAAGTCTAAAGATACGCGTTTTGGCAGAGGGCGTTTTAATAATAGGCCACGCTATTTTTGTATGCATTCGATCGGATGGCTGTCGCTGGGATGGATTTTGAATCACCGAAAATCAAGGTGTGAAACCGAGACAGATAAAATGGGATTAATCCCGAGGATAAAAATAAAGAGTAGGGAGGATAAAAATAAAAAGTAGAACCTAGGTCGTTACCGTATCTTGTTCGACGAGCATGCAATTATCAATCTTGGCTTTGATATAATACATCAAAGTAAAATGATAGGCCTAAATAAAGCAGAGTCGCTAGAATGAGACCAAAAAACTTGATGCTATTTGTGGCCGTAAAGTTTAAATAAAAAAAGAGCGCCGTAGCGCTCTTTTTTAACAGTCAAAATTATTCAGTCTTGGCTTTCGCGTTCGCCTTTTTCTTTTTGACCTTGGCCTTTTTCTTTACTTTATCTTTAACCTTTGCTTCAGGCTTTGCTGTAGATTTTTTAACAGGCTGTTTGCTGTAAGAGCTGGGCTTTCCTTTACCTTTTTTGCGTCGTATGGGCTGTTCCCCATCGGCATTCAGGTTAGATTTAGACTCACGTTCATTATTGCCAAACACTTCTTCTTTCGCGGCGGGACGTGCAACCGGTTTTTTCTCGCTCACGCGCGGTGCACGGGCACGAATGGCACGGCCGCCATGGCTGAGCTGCTGCACCAGTTCAAAGTCGATCTTGCGCTCTTCTTGATTGACGCCAGCCACCTTGATCTTGACTTCATCGCCTAAACCAAAGACTTGTCCACGGTTCTGGCCAACGAGATTCTGACTGCTTTGATCGAATACAAAGAAGTCATCACCCAACTGGCTGACATGCACCATACCATCGACATACAGGTCTTTTAGCGTCACAAACAGGCCAAATTCTGCCGTCGCACTAATGATGCCGACAAATTCTTCGCCCAGATGCTGCTGCATATAATGACATTTTAACCAGGTCGTCACCGAGCGCGATGCTTCATCTGCACGACGCTCTGTGGCAGAGAAATGTGCACCGGCTTCCTCTAAAGCACCACCTGAAAGCGGAGATGGCTTGTGATTTAAATGCGCTTTGATCGCACGATGCAATAACAGATCCGGATAACGGCGAATTGGTGAAGTGAAATGTGTATAGGCTTCATAAGCCAGACCGTAATGGCCAGCATTGTTGGCACCATAATAGGCCTGCATCATGGAGCGTAATAACACTGCATGAATGCTTGGCGCATCAATCCGGTCTTTGGTCGCTTCAATGACCGCCTGATAATCTTCTTGAGTTGGCTGTTCAGGGAATTTCAAACCGAGCAGCTTGACGAAGTCACGGACTTTCTGAATCCGCGAGAACTCAGGTGGCTCATGCACGCGGTACAACATCGGAATTTCATTTTTCAATGCATATTCTGCGGCTGCAACGTTGGCCAGCAACATACATTCTTCAATCAGCTTATGCGCATCATTACGGGTGCGTGGCAAAATTTCTTTAATTCCGCCAAGTTCGTCGAAGGTCATGTAAGTTTCAACGGTTTCGAATTCCATGGCATGACGTTCAGCACGTAAACCTTTTAGGACCTGATAGAGCTGGAACAGGGTGTTGATTGACTTGCGAACTTCGCGGTCTTCGGTAATGGCTTGGCTGTCGCCTTCCAGATACTGTGCGACCTGATCATAAGTCAGACGTGCTTTGGAGTGCATTACAGACGGATAGAACTCAAAACCGGTAACGCGGCCAGCACGTGACAGTTTTAAATCACAGACCATACATAAACGGTCAACCGCTGGATTTAAAGAACACAGGCCATTTGACAGTGCTTCAGGCAGCATCGGTAAAACGAAATGCGGGAAGTAGACAGAAGTTCCGCGTTCTTGAGCTTCATCATCCAGTGGTTTGCCTGGACGTACATAATGACTGACATCGGCAATCGCCACGACCACACGATAGCCACCACCCGGACGTTTTTCGGCATAAACCGCATCATCAAAGTCACGTGCATCTTCACCATCAATCGTGACCAAGGCTAAATCACGCAGATCAACCCGGCCTTCACGGTCTTTTGCGGTTGGCTCTTTAAAGCTTTCGGCTTCTTTGATGACTTCTTCCGGAAATTCATAAGGCAGACCATATTCTAAAATGGTTTGCGGAATAATGATTTCGGTATCGGCCTTGTCCGCCATGGACTGCACAATATGACCCGTCGCAAATTCTTCCCGGGTCGGATAGCGATCAATCGCCACACGAACTGAATCACCCAGATTGACTTGGGCATGTTCAATCAGTTCTTTCTCAAGGGTAATCGGCTGATGCGCATTCGGGCTGGCCGGCTGGATAAAGTATTCACCATCATAGAGAGATACCTTACCGATGATCTCTTTAACGCGGTGCTGTATAACTTCAGTAATATAACCCCAGGCCTTGCCTTTACGGTCTACCGAAGTCTGACGTACTTTGACACGGTCACCATTAAAGACCTGGCGTAATTCACGCTCAGCCAATAATAGATCGTCCTGGCCAGTAATGTTGGCAGTTCCCATCCCGCGGGAATTGATATAAACCGTTGCTTCATATTCAGGCTGTTCGACGGCAATCTGAAATTTATAACCATCTTTCATGAGTTGACCATCACGAACCATCGCAATTAAACGATGACTCAGCGCATCAATACTTTTTTGATCTGCAATTTCGAAATGTTCCACCAGGTCTGCATGCGACTGGGCATTGTTCTTTTCGATGATTTCTAAAATTAGCGTACGGCTTGGGATAGGGTTGTCATAACGTTCGGCTTCAGCTTTTGCTTCAGGATCGACCCAGTTTTTCATCATGTCTTTAAATTTATCTTAGGAGATAGGATTAGCATAAAACATGTGTGCACAGACTGCACGTAAATGATTGCAATAATCCGTTTAAGTTTTCAATTTTCTGTTAATTTTCGATAACTGGACATTTCTGCAGTTTTTTTATCAGCAAAATGCACGAAAAATACCGAAATCGTTTAAAAAGTATGTAAACGAGCAAAAATATGCACTTTTTTTTGATACTGCGCTTGCAGTGCCATGCCGAAATTTGTATTATGGCCGCACGTTACGGTGAGATGGGTGAGTGGCTGAAACCACGTCCCTGCTAAGGACGCATACGGGTAACTGTATCGAGGGTTCGAATCCCTCTCTCACCGCCACGCTTACTTATATCACGCGCTCATAGCTCAGCTGGATAGAGCACTTGGCTACGAACTAAGGGGTCGGGAGTTCGAATCTCTCTGAGCGCACCAAGTAAGTTAAGCAGAAAAACGTATAGCCAACCTAGGCACACAAGTTACGCGCTCATAGCTCAGCTGGATAGAGCACTTGGCTACGAACTAAGGGGTCGGGAGTTCGAATCTCTCTGAGCGCACCAACTTGAACAATCAACCGCATATCTTGCGGTTTTTTTGTGCCTAAAATTTACAGAAACCATATACAGCACGTGCTAAAAATAAGTCCAAGCCAGTCAATAAAAATAAAGGCAATCGTGATGAGAAAAATCATTGTCCAGGAATTTCTGACCCTAGATAGCGTGATGCAGGCGCCCGGCGGCCCAGAAGAAGATACATCCAGTGGTTTTCAATATGGTGGTTGGGTGGCACCGTATTTTACGGTTGAACCTGATCCCATATTTGATGTCATTATGCAAAAATGGATGCAGCCCGGCGATATTCTTTTGGGAAAAAATACCTTTCAGATTTTTAAAGCTTACTGGCCCAAGCACACTGAAGACTGGCCAGGAATTAATGACGTCAATAAATATGTTCTGTCTAGCAGTCTGGAGTACTCGGACTGGCAAAATACCCTTTTTCTGAAAAGTATTGATGATGTGATCAATCTTAAAGCATTAGGAGATGGGGATATTCGCGTTTATGGTAGTGCTGCCGTAGTACAGGAGCTTTTTAAATATGAGCTTGTGGATGAACTTTGTCTGCTGACTTTTCCAATTATCCTGGGGGTTGGCAAACGCTTGTTTAGTGATGAATCAATACCCGCAGCTTTTCAGTTGACAGATCACCTGGCCAGTTCAAATGGTGTTGTGTTTACGCATTATCAAAAGGCAGGAGAGGTAACAACTGGAACAATAGCCGAGTGATAAATCATGCAAGACCGAAGGTCTTTTTATGTTTGAATTTTACTCTAGGTAGATGCCTAGTTTAGAATCTTGATAGCGGACTTATTGCGCCATGCTGTGATTCTTTAGAAAATCCGGTTTGCTGCTTGAATTGATTAAGTGCTTTTAACTCTAAATCCGCAGAAGTTTTCAGCAGAAATTTGTAAATATTGCTGCATCGTTTAATTACTGTACATTCAGTTGTGGTTTTATTAAAAAACACTTAACAAGGATGAAAAAACTCGTATAATGCACCCCATCAAGACGTCGCGCTCATAGCTCAGCTGGATAGAGCACTTGGCTACGAACTAAGGGGTCGGGAGTTCGAATCTCTCTGAGCGCACCAATCTTGAGAAGAATTCTGAAAAAACCGCACAGTGATGCGGTTTTTTTACGTCTGTGATTTTTAAATTTTTCATATAAAAAACCAATAACTGCCTGTTTCCTCATCATCTTAATTTTTGCTGCACTTTCAATGCATAAACGGTATTGCCACCCACTGCAGGCAAAACGTCGTGATAAGGCATACTGCGCATGGCTCTTAATAAGAACGGTGCCTGATCATGAATCTTCATGCTGCTGGTGATTTGAAATAACGTGCCTTGTGATTGTGGCAATAAGCGCATGCCACCTTTGACAAACTTTAAGTCGCCGCCATTGGCATTAAACTGATTTTGCAGGGAATCGGGTTGGTAAAAACGCATCTTGAAGTTAAATGGAATCTGAATCACCCCTAAGCCCACCGAAACCTTATAATTGGCATCCACACTCTGGGTATTCACCGGATTGAGTTCGACTTTCTTGATCTGCCGAGGAAACAGTTGCTGGGTCGCTTCAGCCGTTAACCAGGGCCGCAATTTTTCGACCGGATGCGCAAAATATTGATAGGTACTGCTAAATCTTAAATTTTCTGACGTTTTTCCTTCTTTGACCTGATAGTTCGGCAAAATGAAACTGACCGGTTGGCCGGACTTCTGGCTGAGCTGGGCTATTTTCTGTAGCTGTTGAGGAGTGAATTTCAGCTGTGGAACTGAGGTCGCTAGTGCAGCAGCATGCTCGGCTTTAAAGCGTTGTTGCAGTGCTTCCAGCAGGAATGCATTGGTACTGGGAGGAATGCCAAGTTTGGCTTCTGGTAGTGCATTGAGAATTTTACTGAACAGAAAACCTTTGGGTTGATTCAGGTCGCCCCATTGGGTGACTGTCACCAAGGTTTTGTGCGAACCCAATGCAAACCATTCCAGTTTTCCTGCCCCATAGGGAATCGGGGCATCAATAATCAGGGTGCTGATACTGTTATCACCCAGATGATGCTGCATCACCACGGTTTCTTTAAAGTTCAAGACCGGAATTGGGGTCGGAATATGTACCTGATATTTGACCTGCTGAATCGAACCCTGCTGCTCCAGCACCTTGGCCGACTTTAAGGTCGGAAACAGACCTACATAATTGGGATAATGTTGCAGTAATTTCTCAACCTGAGCTTCAGCCACAGGTAATACCACAGCGGCACTATAATATTGAGCCCTGCTGGCTGCATTACTATTTAAGGTGGGAAGCCGAGTATGACTTGATGGATGTGCATAAATCAGAATCCGCTCACCGGTTAACTCTGCCAATTGTTGAGCATTGCCTTGATACGCACTGAGACTGCTCGGCAGTTCGGCATTCCAGGGGATAATCCTGGCCAGTGCTGTGGCCGCTGTTCCCAAAAGGGTACCGATGACTATGCATTGCTTTAATCCGTTCATTCAGCATCCTGTTGCATATTTTTTGTTTTAATTGCTGTTTATTTAAAACCAAATGCACGTATTTCCAAAGCAAAGTTATGTAATTGATGCAACAGGCCGTAAGCGCTTTGTATATTTTGCTATAGTATTGGGCAAGATTTTATTTTTGATGTGATGCTATGACTGAGTCAGCACCGACTTTATCGACCCGTTATTTTCTGACTTTAGAGGAATCTCAGGATGGTTTTGCCTTGGCGACTTTTGGCAAAAAGCAGATTTCACGTTTTCTGACACCGCTGGTCAGTATTGGAATTATTATCTGGGGTTTCTCGATGGGCTTTGATGGGGTCGGACGTTATTACGTGGCTTTGGGAGCATTCTTTCTGCTCCTGCAAGGCATTATGCGTTACTGGTTCCTGCCGATGATGTTTAAGCGCCAGTTTGTTAAATATCAGTTTGGTAAAAGTGAACAGGGCATTGATCTGTATCAGGACTATGCTGAAATTTTTAATAATGAGCGTAGCAAGCTGGTGCCGTATAGTGAAGTGCAGAATTTTGCTGTCGGAAAACTGACCTATATGCTGGAATTGAAAAACCGTACCGTCATCATTGTGCCAAAACGTGCCTTTAAGGACAGTACTGAACAAAGCATATTCGAGAATACATTTAAAAAATAATTCAGATATCTAGCAAAGGGAAGTTTTGATCATGAGCACACGTCCATCCAAAATCGTTTGTGTGGGTCGCAGTTATGCCGATCATGCCAAAGAACTCGGAAATGCGATTCCTGATCGTCCGGTATTATTTATCAAACCGCCGAGTGCCTTAAGTTCACTTGAGGCAGGGATTGCATGGAATCCGCAATGGGGTAACTGCCATTATGAATGTGAACTCAGCTTGCGTATTGACCGGACCTTAAGTAAAGAAAACAACCCTGTAAAAGCACTTGAAGCTGTGGGCGCCGTGACTTTAGGTCTGGACTTGACCTTGCGTGAATTACAGGATGATCTCAAGAAAAAAGGCCAGCCCTGGGAACGTGCCAAAGCCTTTGACGGCTCATGCCTGTTGTCAGACTGGATTCCGGTCGCCGATGTGATCACAGACTGGAAAGATGTGCACTACACTTTGGAAGTGAATGATGAACTGCGTCAGAAAGGTGATACCGCTTTATTGATTTTTGATATTGCCACCTTGCTGGCAGATATCAGTCAGGTCTTTACTTTGGAAGAAGGCGACGTAGTGATGACGGGTACACCCGCAGGTGTGGCGGCATTGCACGCAGGCGATCAGTTGAAAATGACCCTGAAAGGCCAGTCTCAGGATTATGTCTGGACGACCTTTGTTAAATAAGCCGGACGTTTTATTGTTCGATTTAAAGGACTGCAAATGCAGTCCTTTTTTATCTTTCGTTAAGCCTTTTAAATGCCTTGCAAGATAATGGAAAAATGTTGTTTTGTGGCAGAGAAGACTATGGTCAGCATTTTTAAGCGGTCACAGGAGGAAGTGTGAAACAGCGTCAGGCGCTAGATGCCAAAGCATCTGCCACCATGTTTGTATTGTGTATGTTGTGGGGTTTGCAACAGGTGGTGCTGAAGTGGGCTGCCAGTGATATTTCAGCCTTGATGCAAATTGCTTTGCGTTCAGCCTTGTCTGCGCTGATGGTTTATCCCTTGATTCCGCAAAGTGTACGCTGTCAACTCTGGAATGTAAGCTATTTGCCTGCAGGACTACTGGTGGGTGTGCTGTTTGCGACCGAGTTTTATCTGATTGGAGAAGCACTGCGTTATACCTCAGCCTCGCATACCATTGTTTTACTCTATACCGCACCCATTTTTGTGGCTTTGGGCTTGAGCTGGAAATTGCCGGCAGAACGTTTGTCTGCCATGCAGTGGGGCGGGATTTTTCTGGCCTTTAGCGGCATTGTGGTCAGCTTTTTGTTGCGTCCCCAAACAGCATCAGCTTTACAAGGCGATGCTTTATGGGGAGATTTCCTGGCTTTACTCGGTGGCATATTCTGGGCAGCCACTACAGTCAGTGTACGTCTGAGCCGGTTGGCGGAAGCACCTGCGACCCAGACACTGTTTATCAATTATTGATGGGCGGCATCCTGTTACTGCCTCTGGCTGTTCTGACTGGGCAAGCAGCCATTCAATGGACGGCATTGTTTATTTCCAGTCTGATTTTTCATACCGTGGTGATTTCCTTTGCCAGTTATCTGATCTGGTTCTGGATGTTAAAACATTATCTGGCATCACGGCTTGGGGTGTTTTCCTTTTTGACCCCTGTATTTGGCATGCTATTCGGGGTGCTGATTTTGGATGAACATATCGAAAGCAATTTTATTATTGGTACCTGTATGGTCATGCTGGGCGTGATTCTAGTCAGCTTGCAGGGATGGCTGAAAAAACCAAATAGCAATAGACGCATTCAAGAGCAAGCATGAAAACCTGGTCTGTAAATTTGGCCACCTGGATTGGCTTGTCATCAATACTGATCTGGGCCAGTCTGGTGGCCGTAGTGAAACTGATTACCGAATCCACCAGTTCCGTGCAGGGGGTTGCCTTAATTTATAGTTTTAGCAGTCTGGCGATTCTGGCACTCACCGGTATTCCAAAAATCACGCAAATGTCCAAGCGCTATCTGTTCGGTTGTGGGGCTTTATTTGTGGCTTATGAGATTCTGTTTCTGGTTGCTGTAGCATGGGGCGGATCATTGTGAACAGGTCATGCTGATTGCCATTATTAATTATCTATAGCCTCCCTTGATGATTGTCTTTTCGATTTTTGCCCGGCAGTTACAGGCCCGCCTCTGGGTGATTCCAGGCTTTCTGCTTGCCGTGGTAGGGCTGATGCTGGTGGGTCAATCCAGATATCACCAATCTACCAAAATTGCTGCGGATTTTAGCTGAAAATCCTTGGGCCTATGGTTTCGCTTTTCTCGGTGCTTTATTGTGGCCCTGCTATTGCGTCCTGACCAGAACATATGGCCGGGGACAAAATGGTGTACCGATTTTCTTTGTAGTTGCCGTGATCAGCTTATGGCTTTTGCATCTGGGGCTGGATGAACCGTTTATCATGCCATCAGTTAAGCTATGGCTGGGAACTGCGGTGGTGGGGAGCCTGATTGGCATCGCCTATAGTAACTGGAATCAGAGTCTGCAGTTTGGCAACATCAAGGTGCTGATTTTAGCCACCTATTTTATGCCGATTCTTTCTTCAGTCCTGTCCATGTTGATTCTGAATATCAGGCCTGACTTCAGTTTCTGGATGGGTACTGGCTTGGTGACTGCAGGCGCGATAGTCTGCTGGAAATCTACAGCTACCAGTTAAAAAATCCTCTCAAGTGAGAGGATTTCTTTTATTTATGCTGGAACAGTTCGGATAATGGAAAACTCAGCTTTTCTTCCAGATATTGATCGGTTTCCTGTAATTTAGGCGAGAAATTTTTCATCCAGATGTCATTTGTCTGCACATTGGTGAGCTGGTCTTTGTGGGGTAGTGGATAAGGCAATTGCAGATAGAAATTCCAGAAGCTGACCTGATCCAGATCACGAACCAGCACATATTTATTATCATCGGTGCGCTTGATCAGATTCTGCTTTTCGAACATGGCGACGTAGCTCGGCCAGCGGCCAATTTCATCCCGACCCAAGACGTCAAGCGCTTCGGCTTCACTGATGCTTTCTCCTGTTTTCTGCTTTTTATAAAATAGTTCTAACAGATCCAGCAACATAATGATTGGATGGCGCTTATTGTCCTTACCTGATTCAAAAGCGGTCAGAGCATAACTGATCTCTACCCCCAATAACACGATAATCCATGACAGATAAATCCACAGCAGGAAAATCGGCACAGCAGCAAAGGCACCATAGACGATTTCGTAACTGGTGAAGTTGGACATGATATACCCGAACAGGTGTTTCAGCAGTTCAAACACCACGGCACTAAACAGGCCTGCAATAAAAGCAGATTTAATCGGCACACTGCGATTCGGAATGGTCCAGTTTAGAATGAAAAATCCGAGTACAGTTAATGAAAAGGAAATGGCCCAGAGGACAAAGGCTCCATTTAGCTCATAACCGGCAAAGTTGTTGCTCAGAATACTCAGGGAGGCAACGGCCGAAGAAATCACAAATGCACTGCCCAGTAAAATCGGTCCGAGCGAAATGATGGTCCAGTAACGCATAAAGCCTATAATCCCGCCCCGCGTTTCAGTTACGCGCCAAATGCGGTTAAAAACAGTTTCAATGCTGCTGAGCATCAGTACTGTCGTCACGAACAAAAACAGAATACCAATGATGGTTAAATTACTGGATTTATCGGTAAAGGCATTCAGGGCCTTCTCAAAGGCAATGGTGGTTTTGGGCAAAAAGTTACTATAGATCAACTGCTGCAATTGCTGCCGTGCAGGTTCCAATGCTTTAATTGAAGAAATAATCACCAGGAAAACCGTCAGCATCGGCACCACCGCAAATAGGGTGGTATAGGTCAGGGAACCTGCCTGTTCGCGACAGCGGTCTGCTTCAAAGCGTCGAAGTACAAATAAAACAAATTGAAACCAGTGTTTTTCATAGAAAGGTAATTTCTTTAAATACTTAACAATCATCTGCATCCAATCTCAATTTTTTTAATCATCATGAATTTTCATCATCAGCTTAACCAAAAAAGTTGCAAAGTATCGTATAGTTTTATTTTTTTAAGTAATAAATACGAACCATTATGCAACCTTATGTCCTTGTTTTATATTACAGCAAATATGGCTCAACCAGAGAAATGGCACATCTGATTGCCAATGGAATTGAATCGGCAGGGGTGGCAGTAAAAATCAGGACAGTTCCGAATATTTTCAGCATGGTAAAAGTAGCGGAACCCAGTATTCCGGCAGAAGGTGATATTTACTGCAGTCTGGAAGATCTGGCACAGTGTGCTGGCCTGGCGCTGGGTTCACCCACCCGTTTTGGCAACATGGCCTCTGAAATGAAATATTTTTGGGACCAGACCACGAGTCTGTGGCTGAATGGAGCTTTGCATGGCAAACCGGCTTGCGTGTTTACAGCATCAGGTTCCATGCATGGCGGACAGGAAAGTACCTTGCTGACTATGCTGCCACCGTTGTTTCATCATGGCATGATGATCATGGGGCTCAGCAATGCCACAGCGGCATTATCGAATACCAAAACTGGCGGTACGCCTTATGGTGCGAGTCATGTTAGCGGGCCACGGCATGATCAGGGCTTAAGTCAGGATGAAAAAATTCTGTGTGAAGAGCAGGGCAAACGTCTGGGTGAAGTCGTGCTGAAACTCAATCGAGCCTGATCAAACACTCACAGGAAATGAAGTAAGAACTTCATTTCCTGAATTTTATTAAGCTTCTTTTTGATCTTTTTGATCTTTTTGATCTTTTTGATCTTTTTGATCTTTTTGATCTTTTTGATCTTTTTGATCTTTTTGATCTTTTTGATCTTTTTGATCTTTTTGATCTTTTTGATCTTTTTGATCTTTTTGGCTAAATCTGAATTTGCATTTCAGACACTGATAATCCTGAAACAGATTACGGTCGACGGAAACCCCGGCTTTTTTCCCCAGAAAATTACCGACCACACCCCCGGTAATGCCCACACTGATCGCACCTACGAAAGTACCCACCGTTCCACCCAAAATTACACCTAAAGGTCCGGCTACCGTACCAATCGCAGCGCCAATGGAGGCACCTGAAGCAGCGCCACCCACAGTTCCCGCAGTTGCACCCGCTGAACTCATGAGAATGCCACCAATTTTCTTTAAATTCTGTTCGTGATTGCGTTGTTCGATGTTTGTTGAGCCACATTTAGGACATTGCATAGATTTGTTCCATCAACATTTGATATTTGCTTTTCTTAAGCTCATAGGTGATCTGAGATTGTCCTCCCTATAAACAGTTATTCAGTCCATTCAAGTTACTTCGTATGACTTTTTTGAATTCTATTATCAGGGAGATTTTCCATTTGCCCGATTTTAGTTGAATTAAAGCTAAAACATTGTATTTCAGCTGTAAATAATTTTTTCTTAATCTGTTTGGGTAGATTGCTGGGTGAGTTGAAGCCATAAAAAGCCACCAGATCATCGAATCTGTTCCTCCTTGATATTCTCCCTATATGGACAGGATTGACTGGATCTCGCCTAAGGTTAAGTAACTGAATCCTACAAGATGGAGCGGCAGAGAACTCTGCAGAGCAAAAGCCTGCAATAGCCAATTTGAGATATTGCCTCTAAAAAGTGCCTTTATTTGCAGCTTTCTTTATAAATAATTTAGAGTGTGATCGGTTAATCATATTTTAAATAATATTTGAATTTGATCATAATTATTTAGAAGTTCTAATAAAATCAAAATTTATGGCATTTTAAATAATTTTAAAATATTAATTTCGGAATTTATAAGAGGATTTCTTTATTATTTTTAAGATAAAAAAAATATTATTTAAATAAAGTTTTTCAAATAAATTTTTTATTTAAAAATTATTTTTATAATGTTTTCTTACAAATCACAATTTATAGACAAATCAAAAAATATTAATTAAAAACAATTACATATTGTGTAAATATAAGTAAAAAATAGACCGGTAGGGATAAGCGGTACATTTTTTATTTTTCTGTGATTTAATATTTTGTCAGATAAATTAAATATTACTAAATTAAAAATTGAATAAGCATCTTGGGTCAGAGGATATTAATATGATGCGAATACTATTGATCAATATGGGTTTATTTTGTTTATGTTTTATAAACAATGCCTATGCAACCTCTGATGAGTGGAGTCAGCGTTGGAAAGCCTCTCCCTCGCGTTCCGCCGAAAACCTGGCCCAAGCAAACCTGATTGAGCTCAAGGAGTCAGATTATTATTCCGGATTAGGCAAAACCACGATCTACAGTACCTCTACAAGCTCTATCGGTACGGTCAATACCCCAACCAATAACATTAATGTCGATGGTTCCGGCAACACTGTAGACATATCCAGTGAACTGTTGAATGAAGCCCCGGTCAGTTCAAATACCAGTCAAAATCAGCAGAAATGTCCTAATTTAAGTAATCAGAAGGGAGAGTCATCATGCTGAATTCTCCCTTAAGCAGAAAAATGATATGCGGGGTGAGTGTTACAGTTCTTTTCAGCTCTTTGCTCACAGGCTGTACGGGCTTGGCGGCTTCCAATAAAAAGCCTGTCAAACTGGTACAAGGTCCACCGATTACCGATATTTTTACCCCGTTTGATATGGCCCTGTCCTGCCTGAAAGGGCAATTACGTAGTGATGTCAGTTTCTCTGTGGGTGCAATTCTAGATCAGACCGGTAAAGATGTAGTGACCAATGGCGGTAGCGGCAAAATGGTGACCCAGGGTGCCGGAGACATGGTGCAGTCTGCCCTGTTTCAGGCGGGCGTCAGTTTAATGAACCGGCGTGATCCCCGTATTATCGAAAGTGAAGCCAAATGGGGGATTCGTGACCCCAAACAGATTCAGGCATCTGATTATTATGTCACGGGCAGTATTAACAGCCTGGATTTTATTCCAGGGGGCGGTTTTGACATGCAGATTGCAGGGGTCGGCCCGAATTACGGTCAAACCCGGATTATGGTCGGTTTGGATTTATCTCTTACCGACACGCGTAGCAGTAGGGTGGTGGGTAATGTTTCGCTGCAAAAACAAATTGCTGCGCAGGATTACGGAATCGGGGCGGGCAGATTTGCCGGACGTACATTATTAAATATTCAGATCGGGAAAGGCGAGCGGGAAGCCACCAATTTTGCCTTGCGCCAAATGCTGAATCTGGCAACTTTTGAATTGCTGAGTCAGGTCGTCCCACCGGCAGTATTTGAAAGCTGCCGTGCGGAAATACCGCCTGAGTTCGGTCAATTGAACTTAACCCGCAGCTCTGTTGCTCTGCATAAATACAAGAAAAACCAGCAACAAAAAAATACAGCGTCAAACAGTTCGGCTCAACAAACGACCTCGTCTCAAGCAGACTCGTCCAATGAAAAAAATAAATCCACCAACACACCCAGTAAAGATACCAGGTCGCCCAAAAACAAAGAATCTGAGGTGATTCAGAATCCTGAAGCGGATCCTGAAATGAGCAAACAGGAGCTGATTAAATATATCAGTAAGACGAAGCGTTCATCTTCGACAAGCAAAATGAATGACAAAAAAGAGATTCAAGAAAAAGCGGACAAAGAAAAAGACGAGGAGAAGTCATCCAGCTTATGGGATGTCAATCCAGAGGTAGTAGAAAATTACTGGTCCAGCTATCAACGAGATTAATTGGCCAGTAACGACGGGCTCGCTCCCTTGATTAAAAAGAAGTACCGGGCGAGAGGTACTTTAAAACAAAAGTAGGAAGAATAACGATGAATAACACGATCAAAACACTAGCTTTATCCGTCACCTTGCTATCTGGTGCAGGTATGGCCTATGCTGCTGACGGTGATACAAATGTAGAGGTAAATAGTGGTTTACAGGCTACTTTGGACTCTATTTCCCAACAGGTAGAAAATGGCTCTGCGCTGAACCTGGCAGTGAATACTGCTGACGTTGATGCCAGTGTCAATCTAGATGCAACAGCGACTGCTACAAGAGAGGCTGCGGACGCGGTTAGTTCAACTACAGGTGATATCGAAACTACAGCCATGGGTGCTGCGAATACAGGTAGTATCAGTATCGAACAGGGCAATTTCAACAAGGTTGTATCAAACGTATCAGATGAAACATATAACTATGACTTCAGTGAAGCAACCAGTGCAATGAATAATTCTGAAACTCTAGAGGAGCTAACAGAAGTTGCGGATACTTCAGATGTTTCAGAAACTGTGAGTTCTTCACTAAGTACTAACTATAGTGAAGAAATCAATCAAACGTTAAGTAATTATAGTGTAGCGAACATTGCCTATAATGCCGGTGCTGTTAATGCCTCTGTAAATGTGCTTACAGGCGGAACAGAATCTTCTATCAACAATAGTATCAAAACGACTGCTATGGGCGCTGTGAATACGGGCAGTATCACAGTCACCGTGAAGTAGTTTTAATCTCACCCAGAACAGGGAGGTCTAACTATTGGCAGATAGTTAGGCCTCTTTATTCTATAAGAACATTAGAATAAATTGTTGTTTATTCGTCGGATAGAAAAATTAATGTATCTTATAACAGCTTGATATGTACGATAAGTTAACCGATCTGGTTCATGTATCAGAAAATTGGAACAGGCTGTGCAAGCCGGGATTTAATGAAGATGATGATCTGGATTTATGATGAAGTGAATAATTGCAAAGACCATATATAAAAAAGAGCGCATAAGCGCTCTTTTAGAGATTTACGGGCAAACTTAGTCGCGAATAAATTCAACAGTACCATTCGCCAAAGACTTCACGCGCGCGAGTGACTCAACACGGTAGCCTTTTTCAAGCAGCAAGTCACGACCAGGCTGGAATGCTTTTTCAATCACGATACCAATACCGACCACTTCCGCATTTGCCTGATGAATCAGGTCAGCCAGACCGAGAGCTGCCTGACCGTTAGCCAGAAAGTCATCAATCACTAAAACTTTATCGCTTGCGCTGATGTGTTTGTTTGAAATCGCAATGGTACTTTCAGTCTGTTTCGTAAAAGAAAATACCTTGGAGCGATATAAATCATCTTTCAGGGTCAACGACTGGTATTTACGCGCAAAGATTACAGGCACACCAAGTTCTAAACCTGCCATCACTGCAGGTGCAATACCTGATGCTTCAATCGTAATAATTTTGGTGATACCAGCATCCTTAAACAGACGGGCAAATTCCTGGCCAATCTGCTGCATCATTACTGGATCGATCTGATGGTTTAAGAAAGAATCTACTTTCAAAACTTCTTCAGAAAGAACGATGCCTTCGGCCAAGATTTTCTGTTCTAGTGCATGCACGGGAGAATCCTCAAGAGCAGGTGCTTTTTAAAGCAAAAGCGTATTGTAAAAAGCACCCGGAAAAAATCAAGCGAAATTCAACAAAATCTTAGTTGCTTACACCTTTATAATCGGTTAATAGCAAACCATAGGACGTTTTCTTGTCTACATGCGAAACTTTGACTGGGAGGTAGTCAAGTTTTGGTGCTAGCCAGAAGATGGTTTCACGACCCGGTTTGCTATGTTTCATCACCACTTTAATGGTGTTGAAAGAGCCATATTTGGTATTAACAGTTTCTGAACCCTGTTTCACAAACTTACGAGCTTCAACTTCTTTGGCATCGGCAATATAGTAATTTGCTTTCAAACCTGATCTTTTCAAATCTTCACGAATTTGTAGCTCTGCATTCAGTTCATCCAGAACATCTGCTCTCCAGGCAAATGAATGGGTCTCCTTGTCCTTTTTGGTGTTGATGGTTTTGGCCGCAGGATTGAAATTGATACTCAGGGTGTTGTTATGCACCAGGACTTTACTGCTGCGACTGAAACTGCTTGAACCGATCTTGCCATTATTAATAGTAAAACGGCTGGTTTCGGTTGCCGAGGCTACACCACCAGCTTTTGCCGCAAAGACGTAAGTCCAGTTATTGCCGGATTTGCTTAAAGTCCGTGTTGCAGAACCCATGTTCTTGCCATTATAGCTAAATTGATAACTGGCCTGGAAAGGAGTCATGGCAAAAGCCTGGCTAGAAATACCAGTGAACAGTATTGCGCTGCTCAGACCCGTGGTCATCACTAAAGTTTTGAATACAGTCTTCGCCATCAGTTATTTTCCTATAATTGCTTAAACGGGCAAAACATATCACTTCTTGTATCCATTATTATTTGGGAAAAATATGGATATTGAAGGGACATATCTGGCAAAAATGTATATTTCATGTAGTTTTATTGAACTTTTGTTCAAAAACTAGATGCGGCACAATTTAAGAGGGATCTTTCTGTTTGATCGGTGTGACCCGGTTGTCGTCCATGTCTTCTTCATCCCAGTAGTCTTCCTGATCTTGAGACAGTTTTTTAAACAGGGCTGCAAGATTGACATTACCCATCACCACCAGTTCCGCTTCACGAAGCACCGCATGATTGACATGAACTTTGCCCAAGGTATCAATGACGGATCGGCTTTTGCCTAACCAGCGATTTAAATCCAGATAGAGTAAGTCATCGATGACTTTAATCACACCCAGTTTTTCCAGAATCATGCCCAAAGGATCTTTGTCCAAGACCCGTTGATAAAAGAACAGGCCAAAACGTACGCCAAGTTTATACAGCATATTCGGGTATTTGGCTTCAATCAGCTGGGTATCACTAATCTGCTCGAAAACGATCAACTGGGTGGTTTTATTCAGTTCCATCTGTACCAGTTTCAAATCTACCGACAAAGTGACATTCAGACCTTTATAATCCAGTGTTGCGTAAAGACGCAGCCAGTCGTCATGTAGGTCTGCATGCAAGTCTTTTAGTGCATCGACATTGTCTGTGACAAAGCGCTGAAAGGTTGCGTTCAGGAAGACTTGCGATAAGGGAAATTCACGCTCATCTTCAATAAATCCTTCCGCCCTCTGATACACTTGACGGATTCGTTTGGAAATACTGGCAATTAGCGTTTGCATATTGAAGCGTCCTGGCAACTTTATTTTTGACTCGGGATGTATCTTGTCGAATTGTATGAAAAATACAAGCTTTCATGCTTGAAGTTTAGCAAAATAAATAGCACCATTTTTATAGTTTTAGTTATGTAACGTTGAAGATTTGATGGATTTGGCATTTTAAAAAGATAAATGTCGAATCTGTTTATTTTTAATCTTTAAAATACTTTTTTTGGGGAACTGAACTCAGCATTGGGTTTGGGTGAATGTGAAAAACGATGATACTCATGCCTCTGGTCAGAACTTGGTGGAAAGATCCAGTGTTTAGCAGTGCGGTGCTTGCTGCCGGAATTCTGCATTTGATCCTGCTGACACTAGAATTTGGTCTGCCGCAAGATCAGGATACCAGCACCAAAGAAATCGCGGTCAGTTTGCGACAGACTGATGAAAAAATTGAACATGCCGATTTTCTGGCTCAAACCGATCAGCAGGGTTCTGGTCAGTTTAGAGAGGCACATCGTATGTCGAGTGATATGCCATCACCGTTAATGGAGCAACAGGCAGGAGAGGAACTGCAAGAACGTCTGGATATGCTGCAACAGCAACAGGAACTCAATTTTGAAGAAAAAGTCCTGATGACCACTTTGAGCTGGCAAAAGCAGGCTGAAGAAAATCAACGTAAAAAAATGCAGGAGCAATTACAAAGCCAGTTTCAGGCTAAGGCAGCCATGGTGGCAAGTCTGGAAGCGCAATATTTACAGCGTCAGCAAAATTTTAGTCGTCAGCAAAAAATTAAAACTGTAGATGGTATTCAGTCCAAGCAGGATGTTTCGGCCGCATATCTAGAAAAGTTCCGTGAGAAAGTGGAATTTTATGGTAATCGTTATTATCCGGAAGCAGCCAAGCAACAGAACCTGGTAGGGGAAGTGCGGCTGATGGTGATCCTGAACCAGAATGGCGGGATTCGAGCGATTCGACTGATTGACAGTTCAGGACATGCCATGCTGGATGAAGCGGCTAAATCTTCCGTGCGTAAGGCAGCTCCCTTTGGTGCTTTTGACAGCAAAATGAAGGAAATTTCCGAACTGCGGGTCATTCGTACCTGGCGTTTTGATCCGGCTGAAGCAGAGTTTGAAGTACGTTAATTATTTTAATTTATACAACTGACCCTCACTCTAACTCCCTCCCAAAGGGAAGGAGAACTTTCTTTAGTTTATATTTTTAGCTATAAGATAGTTGCCTCTCTTTGCAGGAGAGGGTTAGGGAGAGGTGAAATAAAATATCTAAATTAAAAAAGCGAGCCTCAGCCCGCTTTTTTAATTTAGATATTTTAGTTTTGTTCCAGATAAGGGTCTTCAAAACCCAGCTTGGCTAAAATTTCAATTTCAATGCTTTCCATTTCTTCGGCATCTTCATCCGAGGTCTCATGGTCATAGCCCATCAGGTGCAAAGTGCCATGTACCAGCATATGGGTGAAATGCGTCAATGGCACTTTTTGCTGTTCCAGCGCTTCGGCCAGCACTACAGGAATACAGATCACCAGATCACCAATGGGAAATGCATCCAGAAACTGCGCCATTTCATCTGGAAGCTCACTCGGGAAAGATAAGACATTGGTCGGTTTGTCCTTGCCACGATATTCCAGATTAAGCTTATGACTTTCGTCATTGTCGACACAGGCAATTCCGATTTCGCAATTACTCTGAGTGCCGATATGACGTAAAGTGGTTTCTACAACTTTTTTAATATAGGCCCGTTTCAGCACCAGTTCAGGTGACTGAAAGTCCTGTTGTAAGGAAAGACTAAGTTTCAACACAAATCCTTAAGTTTAAAGCTTAATGCTGTGCATCTGCCGCAGCATCATTTTCAGAGATCAAAGCATCCTGACGCGCTTTTCGTTCGGCACGTACTTCAGCACTTAAGCGCTGCTGTTCACTGTCCCAGCCTTCGTAGGCTTCAACAATTTTCTGTACCAGTTGATGACGTACCACATCACGCGAATGAAAACGGGTGATATGAATTTCAGGGATTTTATCAATCACACGCAAGGCATGTGAAAGACCAGACTGTTGACCCCGCGGTAAATCCACCTGCGTCACATCACCGGTAATTACCGCCCGTGAACCAAAACCTAAACGGGTCAGGAACATTTTCATCTGTTCAGGTGTGGTGTTTTGCGCTTCATCCAGAATGACGAAAGAGTGATTCAAGGTGCGGCCACGCATATAGGCAAGGGGAGCCACTTCAATCACCTGACGCTCGATCAGCTTGGCCACTTTTTCAAAGCCGAGCATTTCATACAGGGCATCATACAATGGACGTAAGTAAGGATCGATTTTCTGGGATAAATCCCCCGGCAAGAAACCAAGTTTTTCACCGGCTTCAACCGCAGGACGGACTAACAGGATACGCTGGATTTCATTGCGTTCCAGCATGTCCACAGCGGCAGCCACAGCCAGATAGGTTTTACCTGTTCCGGCCGGGCCAATACCAAAAGAAATATCACTTTGCAGAATACGCTGTACATAACGCTTCTGGTTAGCACCACGTGGATTGATCCGGCCCTTACGGGTTTGTAACCAGACATTCTCGAGACCGGTATGTTCCTGATCATCCAGATCTTGCTGAAGCTCACGATCAGTTTGACTGCCCTGAATCATCAGATGCAAGGTGTCAGCACTAATCTGCTGAATATGTTCAGATTCTTCATGAAGACGCTGCAAGAGCATTTCGGCTCTCTCAACGGCATCGATTCCACCATCCACAATAAAACTCTCTCCACGATGGGAGATTTTAACGTCTAAACGTTGTTCAATTTGCTTCAAATGACCGTTATAGGCACCTAACATGGCTTGTATACGGTCCATTGAAATTCCAGGAAAAGCTACTGTACGTCGAATCGCTGCAGTCAAAGAGTATTCCTTATGAAGTGTACGTTATATGCTCTACATTACGCCACGTCAGGCTCAAGATTCAAGAGCTCACCGTAAACTAAATTCAAAGTTTTAATTTCGGTAATTTCGATCTCGGCAAAGCGGCCTACCCAGACAGGGTCACCAATAAAGTTGACATAACGGGTATTGTCCGCCGTACCGACCAGAATATTCGGATCTTTATCAGAAACTTTTTCAATCAGTACACGTTGGATGGTACCGAGCATGGCATCAGTCTTGTCAATGCTTGAACGCTTAATCCATTGCTGAACTTTAGCCAGACGTTCTTTTTTGACATCTTCGGGAATCGTATCTTCCAGTTCTGCCGCAGGGGTACCCGGACGTTTTGAATAGATAAAACTATAAGAATGGTCGAAATCCAGATCCTGAATAAACTGATAAGTCTCTTCAAAGTTTTCATCGGTTTCACCCGGGAAGCCAATGATAAAGTCTGAAGATAAATGCATATCGGGGCGAACTGCGCGTAACTTTTTAATCTTCTCGATATAGACATCAATGGTATGGTTACGCTTCATGGCCTGAAGTACATCATTGGAACCGCTTTGTACAGGTAGGTGTAGATGTGAAACCATTTGTGGCAGGTCGCGGTAACACTGAATCAGGTCGTCATTGAATTCGAGTGGATGCGAGGTGGTATAACGAATACGGCCAATGCCAGGAATATCTGCAACCAGACGCAACAGATCGGCAAAGGTACAAATATTGCCTTCGAAGGTTTCACCGCGATAACCATTAACGTTCTGGCCAAGCAGGGAAATTTCACGTACGCCTTTTTCTGCCAGACCCGCAATTTCTGCCAGTACATCATCCAGTGGGCGGGAAACTTCTTCACCACGGGTATATGGCACTACACAGAATGAACAATATTTTGAACAGCCTTCCATAATAGAAACAAAGGCCTTGTAGCCTTCAACCCGCGGTTCAGGTAAAAAGTCGAATTTCTCGATGTCCGGGAAGGAAATATCCACCAGTTTGATTTTTTCTTTTTTAGGCTTTCCGATCTGCTCAAAATGCTGATCCAGCATTTGCGGCAAACGGTGCAGGGTTTGCGGACCAAAGATCATATCGACATAATTGGCACGTTTCTGGATGTTGTCGCCTTCCTGAGAAGCAACACAACCACCGACACCAATAATCAGGTCCGGATTCTTGTCTTTCAGTTTGCGCCAGCGACCCAGCTCGGAGAATACTTTCTCCTGTGCTTTTTCACGGATCGAGCAGGTATTCATCAGCAGAATATCCGCATCTTTAGGATCAGTGGTCAGTACATAGCCATGGGAATCGCCTAACAGGTCTGCCATACGGTGACTGTCGTACTCATTCATCTGACACCCTTGCGTTTCGATGTACAGCTTTTTTACTGAAACATCATTGGCTGGGGTGTGCGCTGGCTGGGTAACAGTGTTTTCTGAGGCAGCTGGGGCACCATTCGGAATGAAGGTTTGAACCGTCATGTAGGCTCCTACAAGGTAATACGTTGAAAGAGTGAACGAACAGCCTGGTTGAAGCATCAAACAGGTGAATAAAAATTCAATTCACGGACTGAAATCTTGGAAAGGCGCATATTTTAGCAGGAAAGTCGCTTAAACTTATAGCCTAAATTAAACATGGAAAAATATTGATTTATGGGCAAAAATTGTCTGTAGATTAATATTGCTTAATCATAAGGTTACATAACTGAACAATAGAGTTGGTTATAATATTTAAACTAACTCTTATGATAGGCAACATGAGCTAGGCACTAAATCGATGACAGAAGGCAAAGGGATGTTGAAACGCACTAAAAATATATATAAATATTATAAATTAATGACTTTGAGTGTGGCGTGTATTTATTCAGCGGGTACGCAGGCAGCAGAAGAACAGTTTAATGATGCCTTGCGTGCAGCCAATGCCGGTAATACTGAACTGTTACAGCAATATCGTCTGTCTATGCAGAATGATGCCTTGGGCTATTATCCGGAATACTGGATTTTAAACCAGAATCTTGCCATGCAGCCTGTCAGCCAGATCCTCAGCTTTGCCCAGCGTTACCCTCAATCTGCCATGGCTGAAAAGCTGGCAGCGGACTATGTCGAAGAAAAAGTCAAAATGGCCGACTTCAGCTCTGCTCAGCCAGTATTGCCTTATGTGACCAATGCCGATCCGGCCGAAGCCTGTGCAGTGGCACAAGTGCGTGCCAAAGCTGGTGATGAGCTGGTCTATGCCGAGTTTAAAGAAGTCTGGTTAACCACCAATAGCCAGCCCGAGTCTTGTACTGGACTTGGCCGGATGATGCTTTCTAGTCCTTTAATGACCGCAGAAGACCGCCAGCAGCGGCTCTGGGTACAACTCCGTGCCGGGCAGGCAGGGCAGGCCATCGCGACAGCGCAAGGCCTTGGCTTAAACCTGTCATTGGCACAATTGAACTCGATTCAGGCCAATCCTACCAGTTACTTATGGTCTGCGCCTAAAAGCACTCCAGCAGAGCATGCCTACCTGATTTATGCACTGGGACGTCTGGCCGATAGCGATTTGGACTCGGCTTTGTCCATTGTTAAACGGACTGCCGAAGGTACCCCGCTACCGGTACAACGCGCCTTATATCGCGCTGTCGGTTATATTGGCGGCACGACAGTAATGAAAAACAACTTCAACCGCGAAGTGTTGAATGCACTGGATGCCAGCTATGGCCTGCCATTTAGCCCGGAAGAAGCTGAAATCTATGCGCGTCAGGCAATTCGTTTTAGCGCCTGGGAAAGCCTGATCCGTGCCATAGACAGTATGAGCGTCAACCAGAAACAGGAAGATCGCTGGCAATACTGGCTGGCACGTGCCAGCGAACAGCGTTCTGACCGCGCGTCCAAAAAGGCAGCGGAAAGTATTTATCGCAAACTGGCGACCGGTGACGATTATCACAACCTGCTGGCACGTGACAAGTTGGGACAGCTAACTGCAAGTACACCCAATCCAGTGCAGCCATCCAGTCAGGCGATGCAGCGCTTGAATCAGGACATTCATTTTCGTCGAGCTTTCACGCTACGCAATATCAGTGCACCGGATAACTACATTAACCGTGAATGGAACTGGGCAGTGCGTCAGGCTTATCTGAAAAAGGATGATGACCTGTTGCTGGCCGCGGCAAAGCAGGCCATGGATATGGGCTGGCATGATCGGGCCATTTATGCTGCTGACCGTACCGTGAATAAACATAACTACAATTATCGTTATCCAATGCCGCACCAGAACTACGTGGTCAGTCATAGCCGCAACGCCGGTATAGATCCGGCCTGGGCTTATGGTTTGATGCGCCAGGAAAGCCGGTTTAATACTTCGGCACGCTCACACGTAGGCGCGGGTGGTCTCATGCAGATTATGCCGGATACTGCCAAGCTAGTAGCACGTCAAATGGGTGAAGCTTATAATCCGGCGGCACTTACCGATATGAATACTAATATTCGCTACGGTACTTTCTATTTATCTACGATTCAGCGCCAGCTCAGCGATAGTCCGGTTCTGGCAACCGCAGGCTACAATGCCGGTCCAAACCGTGCCCGCCGTTGGCAGCCAGAATTTCAGGGAATTGCCGCAGATCAATATACTGAGACTATTCCTTTACTCGAAACCCGAGATTATGTGAAACATGTCATGACCAATGCCACACATTACGGTATTTTGTTAGGACAGGGAGCGCAGTCGGTGGGTAAGCGCATGCAACTGATACCATTACGTAATACACAATAAAATTCAAATTATTGGGGGATGGTGATTTATTCATGAAAATAATGAAGGATCGTCGGGTCTGGGCTGGATCGGTTGCGCTTGTGGTTTTGGCCAGCAGTCCGGCAGCGTTTGCTGCGCCAGCAGACTATGTCATGGATGTACAAATGGTTCCGGCTTTATGCAGCCTGTACCCGGAATATGCCAAGAAACGAAAATGTCTGGAAGGCTATTCGCTGAATATCTCCGGTTTATATCCTCAAACCACGTCACAAAATTGCACGACCAATAGCTCCGCGAAACTTTCGCCACTTCAATCCAAAGTAGTGGCCAGGATCATGCCGGATGACAATGCCCGTACAATTTTATGGCGCAATGTCGGCGGCTGTGTGCCGATGAATGCCAGCCAGTATTTCCGGACAATTATCAATTATGCGGATCGTCTGAAAGTGCCTTCAGAGCTGACTGAACAGGAAAATATTACGATTTCTGTGGATACGCTGCGGGCCAAATTTCTGAAAATCAACCCGCAGTTACCGGGTGATGCCTTGAGGTTTAACTGCCTGCAGACACCGTCCGCCAGTATACTTATTTCGATCAAAGTCTGTTATCGCTCCAATGGCAACTACAAATCCTGTCCTGCCAACATTATTAATACATGCCCAAAAACTGTCACAATAAAAGGAACATACTGAGCTTTTTTGCCGATTTAATTTATATTTCCTATCAGACTTTAGATGAAATCCGTCCTCTTTTATATGCATCTGGCAAAGGATTGGAGTACAATCTTTCGCGTTTACGATTATTAGATTAAATACTAACTATTTAATCGCATTGAATATCCTCAATTGGAGATAATTAGATGAAGCAAGCAGTTCGTGTTGCCGTTACTGGCGCTGCAGGTCAAATTGGTTACAGCCTATTATTCCGTATCGCTAGCGGCGAAATGTTAGGTAAAGATCAGCCAGTGATTTTGCAATTGCTCGAAGTTCCTTTTGAGAAAGCTCAGCAAGCGCTTAAAGGCGTAATGATGGAGCTTCAAGATTGTGCATTCCCTCTACTGGAAGACATGATCGGTACTGATGATCCTAAAGTTGCATTCAAAGATGCTGACTACGCATTATTAGTTGGTTCACGTCCACGTGGTCCAGGTATGGAACGTGCTGACCTTCTTAAAGTGAACGGTGAAATCTTCATCGGTCAAGGTCAAGCATTGAACGAAGTTGCGAGCCGCGACGTTAAAGTTTTAGTTGTTGGTAACCCTGCAAACACGAATGCTTACATCGCAATGAAATCTGCTCCAGATCTTCCAGCGAAAAACTTCACTGCAATGTTACGTCTTGACCACAACCGTGCTGCATCTCAAATTGCTGCTAAAACTGGTAAAGCGGTTAAAGACATCAAAAATCTTACAGTTTGGGGTAACCACTCTCCAACAATGTATGCTGACTACCGTTTCGCTACAATCAATGGCGAAAGCGTTAAAGACATGATTAACGACCAAGATTGGAATGCAAACACATTCCTTCCTACAGTTGGTAAGCGTGGCGCTGCAATCATTGAAGCTCGTGGTTTGTCTTCTGCTGCTTCTGCTGCTAACGCTGCAATCGACCATATGCGCGATTGGGCTCTTGGCACAAATGGCGAATGGGTAACGATGGGTATTCCTTCTGATGGTTCTTATGGTATTCCTGAAGGTGTAATGTTCGGTTTCCCTGTAACTACTGAGAACGGTGAATACAAAATCGTTCAAGGTCTAGAAATCGACGAGTTCAGCCGTGAGCGTATCAACGTTACATTGAACGAACTTGAAGAAGAGCGTGCAGCGATTGCTGACATGCTTAAATAATTTGATCTGAAAAGATTAAGTTGAAAAGCACTCCATTTGGGGTGCTTTTTTTATACCTGTCACTTTAATTGAACAAAAAATAACAAGCTGTGAAGGAGAGACAACTGAGTTTTGATGATGAGCAATCTAAGGTAGAAACAAGATTAAATTATAGATAAAAAGATGGAGGTCAGTCCGATGTTAGAGCAACGCCCCACTTTCGAACTTTTCTTTGAACAATTGGGTCTGGATTCCAGCCCCGAAGCCATTGATGAGTTTATTCGCACCCATCAAATCGGTATGGATGTGCCCCTACATAAAGCACCATTCTGGAGCGCATCACAGCATGACTTTCTGATCGGACACTGGAAGAAAGATGATGACTGGGCCATTTTTGTCGATGTGCTAAATGAACAATTGCACATTGAAGCAGAGGGCTCAGGTTCTTGCGACATGCCTGGTTATAAATCAACTTAAAAATTTTGATCCCAACACACTCATAATTTAACGCTACAGCGGAGTCTACTTATGCTTATGGAACAACAGTTAACTTTAGAACTACTATTTGAACAACTGGGTCTGCCTTCGGATGAAGCTTCAATTAATCAATTTACCCATACCCATCAGTTGCCATCTGAAGTTATCTTACCGGATGCCGAATTCTGGAGTGAAGGGCAAAGTGCCTTTTTGCGTGAGCATTGGCACCAGGATGATGAGTGGATTGTGATTATTGACAAGCTGAATCAGCTCTTACATGTAGAAAGCGATAAACAGAGCACTTAAATACTTTCATACAAAAAAGAAACAACAAACCTGGTCAAATGACTAGGTTTTTTTTGTCTTATCTTATAAGTTTGATCTATAACTAATTACAATTAATCTGATATAAGGAGGGCGTGATGCTCATGAAGAACCAACCATCCTTAGAACTGTTATTTTCTCAACTCGGTCTGGCCAATAGTGCTGCTGCCATTGAGTTGTATATCCGTACCCATCAGCTTCCAGCAGGCTTGTCCTTGCATGAGGCACCATTCTGGAATAAATCCCAGCGTTCATTATTGATCAGTCATTTGGTACAGGATGATGATTGGGCAATTTGGGTCGATGAACTGAATCAGCAGTTGCATATGGATGCCTATAGACGTCAACGCCAGTCTGCTTGATGATTTCTCCATTAAAAAACGCCTCATTTGAGGCGTTTTGCAATCCGGCTTAGTGCATTTTGCTTTTTAATATTTTGCTAAACCATTCATGCTGACGATAATCACTAAAAGCATGATGCTGCTGTAATAATTCCAGTTCAAACTCGGCAGTAGTGGTGTACTTACCTAACCAGTGGCGGGTGAGGGCCGGCTCATTTTTACTGGCGCTGGCATAGGCCAGGAAGAAATAAATATCCCCATGTTCATAACTTGCCATCGGTTTTAAAATTTGCTGGGTAATCAGGGCAAAATGCGGCTCTTTGGTCAACTCAAAGAACATCATATAGGCCTTGGCCAGATGTAAAGATAAATTGATATACATGCGCAGCGGCATTTCTTCAAATTCTACCCGGCCTTGTTCCAGTAACACCACGGCTTCTTGCAGGAAATGTCGCTGTTCCTGACGCAGTTCACTTAAAGTCACCAGCTGTAAACGAAGATCAGCACGTTCAAGCGTTAATTCCGGCGTATTGCCTTTTAAATACAATTGGTCAGTTTCACCCAGACGTTGAATAATCTGTTTGGTCGTTAATCCCATCAACGCAATCCTCATTTCTCAATAATGGCTATATGAGGTTAAAAATTAAAATTTAAAGCGACACACCGTCTTAGAGCAATGACGTATCACTTCTTAGCCAGGCTGTAATTGACAGACGTTGCTGTTTAGAGATCAGGACTTCATGTAATAAGTCGCTTTGGAACAGCGCAATCCGGTTCGGTTGGGGCTGGATAATATGCCACTGGTCATGTTTATCCTGCAGGCGCAGTTCACCCCCCCAGTCCGCCTGCCATTGTTCATGCAGATAATACACACTGGAAATCATCCGGCCATTTTTACCTTGAGGATTGTCGCGATGCAGCGCATAAAACTCGCCAGCGTGATAGCAGGCAAAATGTGCTTCGACATCTTTGATGCCTAAATAAAACGCGCGGTTTAAAACTTGAGAAAACTGTTGAAGGGTTTGGGTATGTAGGTGGGAAATTTGAAATTCAGGTCGTAACCAAAGAATATGATCACTACGGATGTTGCTGACGACGCCCTTTTGAATGGCTGCGTTACGAAATTCGTTTAAGTGGCTTAAGCATTCCTGACTCACCGCATGTTGATATTCGCTAGAGTAAGCATCGTCAACAATACTAAAGCCATGTTGATCTAAATCATCTAAGATTTGATCAACATTCCAGTCCCCTGGGATGATAACAGCTTCCATTTTTTTTAATTCTCGATAGTGTGGCAAAAGAGGTCCACTATTTTAGTGTAAGAATCGTGCCTGAACGAAACTATTTTTCATGTTAAAATAGCTGTTGATATTAGGAATTAATGAAACATGAATTACCGTCACTCTTACCACGCAGGCAACTTTGCCGATGTCATGAAGCACGTTTTATTGCTTCAGTTGTTGACTCGACTGAATGCAAAAGACAAACCATATCGCTATGTAGATACACATGGTGGTGCGGGTAAATATGATTTATCGACTGCTGAAGCGCAAAAATCAGGTGAGTTCTTA
Source organism: Acinetobacter sp. BY419 (assembly GCF_019038395.1). GTDB lineage: Bacteria > Pseudomonadota > Gammaproteobacteria > Pseudomonadales > Moraxellaceae > Acinetobacter. The sequence continues at coordinate 3,075 of NZ_JAGFXZ010000006.1, read as the reverse complement.
AACGGTATTCATCGTCTTATTAAACTGGATGATTCGATCAAGCGTAATGCACCTGAAGGTGTACAGCAATATTTGAAAATTGTTGAAAACATGCGTGAAAACTTTGGTAAGGGTGCTTATCCGGGTTCACCGTGGTTTGCACTGGAAGGCATGCGTGAGATTGATAAAGCGACCATTTTTGAAATGCAGCGTGATGTCTTTCAGCAGCTTCACCATAATATTTTTGACAAGCGTGCAGGCTTGCATGAGCGTGACGCATACGAAGGTCTTCTAGCGGTTATTCCACCGAAAGAGAAACGTGGTCTGGTGATGATCGATCCGCCATATGAGCTGGAACGTAAAGATTTTCCACAATTGGTAGAACTGCTGGTTGCTGCTTATAAGAAATGGCCAACAGGTGTATTCGCCGTTTGGTATCCAATTAAAGACCGGGCCATGATTGAACGCTTCGAGAAGAAAATGTTCAAGACCGGTATCCGTCGTCAGCTGGTGTGTGAAGTCTGTGTATGGCCGGATGACACGCCAGTAGGCTTGAATGGTTGTGGTTTACTGGTGATTAACCCGCCTTGGAAATTCTCTGAAGATGCAGATGAAGCACTGCAGTGGCTATTCCCTCATCTTCGTATGAGTGAAAATGGTGGTCATGCTGCAGTTCGCTGGTTAGTGGGCGAATAATTTTTTTAAAGATCAGGTCATAGCTAGGATCGACAAGAATGACAAATATAAGCAAACCGGAACGTGACTCTTCAACCGAAGTACCTTTTGATGGTATTACCTTTGAGGTGGAAGAAGAGGAGCATACCCAGGAAGGGCAAAAAGTTAAGCGTCGAGGCATCTATCTATGGCCGAACCTGATTACAACGGCAGCGTTGCTGTCAGGTTTCTATTCGATTATTGCCAGTATGAATGGAAATTTTCAGCAAGCCATTTATGCGATCTTTATTGCAGCATTATTAGATGGTCTGGATGGACGAGTGGCACGTGCCATTGGTGCACAAAGTCCATTCGGTGAGCAGTTTGATTCGCTTTCTGACATGCTGGCTTTTGGTGTGGCTCCCGCTATTTTAATGTATAGCTGGGGAGTGAGCGATTTGGGGCGAATCGGTCTGGCGGCCTGTTTTGTCTATACTGCCTGTGCGGCTTTCCGTCTGGCGCGTTTCAATGTACAGATTGGCGTAGTCGACAAACGTTATTTTATTGGTGTGGCCAGTCCTCTGGCTGCCATCATGATTGTGTCATTGGTCTGGGTCGGTCTGGATTTTCCGGACATCTTTGATATCCGTGAACCTTCTCTTCAGATCATTAATGCAGTGGTCATCATTGCCGTAGGCTTGTTGATGATTTCCAATATCAAATATTACTCCTTTAAAACCGTAGAGCGTAAACGAGTTCCGTTTTTTGTCCTACCAATTGCCGTATTCGTCTTTGCAGCGATGACTTATAATATCCCTGTTGGCATTCTGGTGATTTCTATTCTTTATGCCTTATCTGGTTTTGTGACCACGTTTATGGCCAAAAGATCGAGTACATTATAAAAATATAAGGAGTCTGAGATGCGGTTTCTTCAAGATTTTTTAGATCGTTCGAAACAGCTGAATCAGACTCCGACTGTTTCGCATTATCCTGCCTATCATGGCCCCAACTCAAAATATAAGATTATTCATCAGGGCTTGATGATTCCCGGGCTTCCAGCACCGCTCTATTATTTGAATTTTATGAGTGTTATCGGGCAGCCCAATGCACCAATGCTGGCCAACCCGAGTGCCATCGAAACTACCGCTCTAGATACCGCCACCGTGATTTGCAGCGCGAGTCCACACATGGTGGGACAGTTGCATCACTATTCGGTCAAGAGGGACTGCCATTTTAAATCTGGCCTGTTTCAGTTTTTGGATCGTGAGCAATTGAGTGGGGGTTTTCCAAACTTTCGTTTGCAACGTTGTGACTCTGAACTCAGTTTTGATTTAAACATTCATACTACGCAGCTGATCTCTCACTTTACCCAAATGCGGTTTTCCTTGGCGGATCACTGGTCTTTGTTGTGTCGCTGTCAGGGAACAGTGAACTATAAAGCGCAGCAATATACGATAGATAGTCTCGGAAGCTTTGAATATGCGCGGAGCTTTAACTTTCCTTATCTGCCTTTGGCCTTCCTGACTTATCAGATTATTAATCTCAGTGAAAACCGGCAACTGTTGTTGGCGCAAATACGGGATTGTTTCAATAGTATTGTTCAGTCGCGGATCTATCTGCGAGATTTGAAAAGCATGCAGACCCACATGTTCGATCACAACGTTTATTTTAAGGTTCATCGTGTCTATCCGCGTGTTACGACCCCCAATGGGCAAAATATGTATTTGCCGCGTGAATTTGAATGGTGTTATGAAGGTGCAGATGGCACTTGTATTTGGGTGCAAGGTCAGAGTCGTGGGGATTTTAAATTTGGTGTGGCCGCAGGCTATGTTGGAAGTTTTAATTATCAGGTGAAAATAAATGACAATACCGAAAATGGAGAAGGCGGTTACTGTGAATACATTGATTGCCGACCTTTACGCTTTCAAGAGCAAGATAAAAAAGATAAAACCTTGGCTCAATTATCGAATTCTGTACCATTGATGCTCAAGAAATAGAAAAAACCGTATTTTCTGTAGAATAAATAAACAGTCGTTGGTTTTTTGCCGAATTATTTAAAAAAGGGGGTTGCAAGGGGTGTGAAATGCTGTAGAATGCACATCCATCGGCGGTGATGAAGATTAAAACTTCTGATAAAACAGCAACTTAGCACGAAGTGTTGAGATTGGGTTTTAGCAGGAAAGTTTAAAAATAGTCTGCATTACTGGTTGACTTTCTAGAGATAGAGAGTAATATAGCCGACCTAGCTTGCTGGTGACGAACCCGCAAGAAGATCATTAAGAGCTTATGAAGAACAACTTGTGTGGATTTTTACCGGTTGATTGATCGAAATTATTTTCATTGATTGATGGTAGAAATTACTCGAAGTTTATTTGAGAAATATTTGTCAGAAAATTGATGAGCCAAGATTGGTGCCCTTTAAGGCACTAAGCAATATTAAAC
>NZ_JAGFXZ010000059.1 GCF_019038395.1 Acinetobacter sp. BY419 | reverse complement strand
TTACCGGTACTGCTGCAGAAGTGACGCCAATTCGTGAATATGACGACCGCCAAATTGGTGAAGGTGTCCGTGGTCCAATCACGACTCAAATCCAGAAAGCTTACTTTGATGCAGTTCAGGGCAAAGATCCTAAATATGCACATTGGTTAACGTACGTGAAATAAGTAATAATTTACTGTTTGAAAAAACCTCTCATTTGAGAGGTTTTTTTTAAGGGATATACTTATTCTGCCGAACTTATGTCATCATATTCGGTATCTAGAAGATTTTAAGATGAGCTTAGGCATACGCAATGAGTAACATCGTTATTTGTATGAAATGGGGAACCAAATACGGTTCTGAATACGTCAATCGTTTATACAACATGGTTAAACGACATACGACAGTCGACTTTAAAATGGTCTGTCTGACGGATCGTACTGAAGGAATTGATCCTGCGGTGCAATGTTTCCCAATTCCACCTCTGGCATTGCCTGAAGGTGCGCCTGAGCGTGGCTGGAACAAGCTTTCTACTTTTGAACCAGATTTATATGGTTTAGAAGGTAATGCGCTATTCTTAGATCTTGATGTGGTCATTGTTGATAACATCGATGAGTTCTTTACCTACCCAGGTGATTTTCTGATTATTCATGACTGGAAACGTCCTTGGCGGATTACCGGCAACAGTTCGGTCTACCGTTTTAAGCTGGGTGCTTTTCCGGGGCTTTTGCCTTATTTTCGTGAAAACTTTGATGAAATCCGTCAGAAATTCCGGAATGAACAGGCCTATTTATCTTGGTACGTAGATCAAGAGAAAAAACTTTCTTATTGGCCGGATAGCTGGTGTAAGAGTTATAAATATCACTGCCTGCAAAAAATACCAATGGCTTATTTCAAGCCACCTGTGAAGCCCGAAGGTGCCAAGATTATTGTGTTTCATGGTGAGATTAATCCGCCAGATGCGGTGAATGGTGGTGGTGGTAAATGGTACCGTTATGTGTTGCCATCGCAATGGATTAAGGATGCCTGGCAGTAAGCTGAATAAATGTAGGATTGAATGAGATTTGATTTCAAATGCCGGTAAGAAAAAAAAGTAAATTCGAACAATGGTTTTCATTTAGTCGCCATCAACGTCGATTTGGAGCAGATAAGGTCTACGCTCAGTTTAATGACGTAGACCTCAATGCTCTTAAAAATCAGATTATTGAAGGGAAAGAAGCTTATTATACCCATGGTTCAGCTAAAGATTTAAATGAACATATTGAGCAGCTTGAGCAGGAATTCGTCGGTCAGTCAGCGCTAAATCATTATCATGCCAGTTTGATTGTACTCATTCGTCGTGAAGTAGATGTTCAGAATAACTATTCGAAATTTAAAGCATTATGGATGACTGAACGAGACTATCTATTGGCCTCATTAAATACTCGTTGGTTGATTTCTGCCTGTGATACTTTTATTGATCTAGAAGATGATCCGCTATTACCAGCAATTTTGATGAACGCAGTGATACTGATCAATACAATCAAGCTTCAAGAAACCGAACGTTTTTTATGTGATCAGTCACTCGAAGTCAATCCCCAGCATCAGGATTTATTACAGCAACAGCGCTATGCCTTGTTTGATGGTACTTCCGCATTTGCTGTAGGAACAGATGATACCTTGCGTAATATGCGCTGGCGTCTAGAACAAATATGTGAGACCCATGAGCTTGGGCAAATTGTGGTGGAAGTTTTTGACAGATTGCAGCTTGACCAGAATAACAATGTGTACTCACGCTTTAAACAGCGTCATACTCGTGAAAAAACGAGATGGTGGTAAGCGTGAATATTTTAATTGTTAATTTAAAAACATCACGGGATCGTCTTGATTTTCAAAAAAAACAATTTGAAAAACTAGGCTTGAATTTTGAAGTATTAGAGGCATTTTCAGTTGCCAATCTGAGTGAAGAACAATACCAGAAACTAGGTTTTGGTTGGCAACGGCCTTTGCGTAAAGTTGAGGTGGCTTGCTTTTTAAGTCATCAAAAAGCTTGGGAAGAAGTACTGAATAGAAATCAACCCTGTTTAATTCTTGAGGATGATGCGGTACTCGCCTCAAATACAAAAGAAATTTTAAATGAAATCGAACAGCATCAAATTCAAGATGTGGATTTAATTAACCTGGAAGTTAGAAGTCGTAAAAAAATTATTAGTCGAACCCCTGCATTTACTCTAAATCAGGCTCAGGTCGAATTATATAATTTATATCAAGATCGTACCGGAGCAGCAGGTTATATTTTATATCCAAGTGGTGCGAAAAAACTATTAAATCGTTTAGCGCGGACAGCACCGGCGATTGCAGATGGATTTATATTTTCGGCTTATGAATTGCAGTGTTTACAAGTCGAACCTGCAGTGATTATCCAAGAAGATCAACTTGCTGCTTATGGTCTAATTCAACAAAAAAGTTTTGATTCGACCATTGGGCGCTCTGAAAATTTTAAGGCTGAATTTAATTCATTCGCTGAAAAAATTGCGTTCAAGAAAAGACGGTTAGTTGGGCAGATTGCGATGGCTATACGATATTTTCAGGTCATGGGAAAAGCAGAAAAAAGATTGATTAAACTCAATCAAGAAAAATTTATTCGGGATTAATACTGCATGAAAAAAACAATTGTATTGGCCATTTTTACTTTGCAGGGAAATGGAGCTGAACGTTTTGCTTTAACTTTAGCAAAGGGTTTAGTTGATGCAGGTCATGAAGCTCATATAGTTTATTTTAAAAATATTATTGATTTGCCTGTACCTGAAGGGGTGAAACTTCACTTTTTTGATTATCAAAAATATCGTGCAATTCCTAAATTCATGCGTGCCGGTTTTGCAGCAAAAGCATTTGATAAATTTGTATTAAAAAATATCGGTACGCCTGATTTAGTGCTTTCAAATTTATTTCCAGTCGATTTTATTTTGTCTAAAAGTCAGTTGCCGAATGTACATTTAGTGATTCATAACACGACTAGTCTTGAATATGGCGAGAGACTGGAAGGGATGCGAAAAGAGCTGACTAAAATTTATTTAGCAAAACCATGCGTGGCAGTCAGTAAAGGTGTTGAAAAAGATTTTATTGAGGTTTTTGGTTCTGAAAGCCGAATAACAACCATTTATAATCCGATTGATGTTGAGCAGGTTGTTTCAACAGCAAATGCATATGTGCCAGATGTTGATGCACTTTACATTGTTAATGTTGGAAAATTTAAACAACAGAAGCGACATGATATTTTAATTAAAGCTTATGCAAAAGCGAATGTTCAGGAAAAATTGGTTCTGGTCGGTACGGGTGAGTTATTAGAAGCATCTAAAAAATTAGCTAAAGATTTAGGTATTGAAGATAAAGTTATTTTTACAGGTTTTAAAAAGAATCCATATCCTTATATAAAACATGCAAAATTAATGGTGGTATCTTCTGATTTTGAAGGGTTAGGTTTGGTCATTCTAGAAGCTTTAGCTTTGGGTACACCTGTAATTAGTACTGATTGTCCATCGGGACCAAATGAAATTTTGCCGTCAGATTGTTTGGTTGAACTTGGTGAAATTTCAGCATTATCAGATAAAATTTCTATTGCTTTACAGCAATCAGGCAATGCTCCAATCACGTTGGATAGAAAGTTTTTACCTGATTATGCGGCCAGTAGATATTTAGATCTAATTATCTAAAGTAGATCATTGATGATAAGGTTTCCCTAAGCGTTTTTTGAGCGAACGTAAAAGGCGACTAATTAGTTTAGATACATAATAACCATGTAGCCCTAAATTTAAGCAATGATATAAAATTCGATTATGTTCATTTTTAATTAATGTCCCAGAAAGAGGTAATTGCTGAATCTGATGAGAGAATTTTTTCCAGTTCAATTTTGCAGTTTGCTTGTTTTTGAATTTGGTACTTTGATAGATATAAATATAAAAAAAATGCATTAATGGAATTATGAAAATTGCCTGTACCTTAGTTTTCTCAATGAATATTGGAATTAGTTGTTCGAGACAGGTCAATGATTTATCAATATTAGAGGCTTGTTTGAAATTTGTAGCACTACTTGAGCGTATGCGATATCCATATAAGGCTTTATGGATCGTGTAAAATGAGGTTGCTTTTAGCATTACATTTGGAATGGTTGCAGCATCTTCATAGTGAGTTAGTTTTGGGAATTTAATATCTTTGAAGAGACTTGTTTTATATACATGAATGCCAGAAAACCAGCGATTATAGTTGAAAATTTCGATAAGCGCATTTTGATTGCTTTGTAGACCATTAATCTTTTCATTCAATAAGTGAGGAATGAATTGCTGAGTGCTTGGTTTTAAATCTTCAGAGAGTTTTTTATATCCAAAAGTAATCACATCTGCATTACTTAAAAGAGCTAAGTTTATGTCTTTGAAGTAAGCATCTAAAAGGACATCATCTGGATCCAGAAAAGTAAGATATGTGCCTTGTGCATGAGAAATACCCAGATTCCTGGCAGCACTTACACCTGAGTTTTTCTGTTGAAAGATTCTGATATTTTTTACAAGAGCTTCGGGTTGCTGATTCAAATAGTCTTTTAAAATATCAATAGATTGATCTGTTGATCCATCATCTATACATAGAACCTCAATGCGATCATCCAGATGATGAATGATGCTTTGAATACAGTCAATGATATACTTCTCAACATTATAAATGGGGATGATGATAGTTAAATTAAGCATTTTAATAATGATCTTTCTTGATAAGGTTTAAAAATTTTTCAATCATAGTTTCATTCGAGAGCTGTTTTTTCTCAAAATGAGCATGATATGTTTGATTCAGATTTTGATCTATTTTTTCTACTAATTCATCTATATTTTGGGGTGTAACCAAATTTTCTTCTAGATTTGCGATACTTAATTGGTGATAAATCGCATCACTTACATTATAGGCGACTACAGGAATATCAAGATAAAGTGCTTCTGATATCACTAAACCATAACCTTCACTAATCGAGCTTGAAATTAATAAACGACTTTGCTGGATATATGCATATGGATTGTTGACCCATCCAATAAATTCAACACAATTTTCAATATTCAGTTGTTTACACAAATCTTGTAGCGCATGTTTTAAATCACCCTCTCCAACAATAAGCAGCTTTTTTGCTTTTTGAGATTTTGCAAATGCCCTAATAGCATGTTCTGGCTGTTTTTCATGGCTTAAGCGGCCAACAAATATACAATCCCAAATCTTTTGGGGTTGTATTGATTTTTGTTGCTCAATATATTTTATATCCAGGCCATTATAAATCGTTAAAATTTTTGAGTTGGGTAATAGATCTCTTTCATAAATCAAAAAACGATCTTCTTTTGGTTAATATTTGCACTCCAGATTTCTTAGCATTCGTGCATAATCTGCGGATGAAATACATCGATTCAAACAAGCTTTCTGATCCTCA
>NZ_JAGFXZ010000058.1 GCF_019038395.1 Acinetobacter sp. BY419 | reverse complement strand
CCTAAAATTAACATAATACACCTTATACGAAATGCATTATAATTTTCTTTAGAAATCAGTGCTGTAGGTTTCTATTTTTAGCCCATCTAGACTTAGATGGGCTTTTTTAATGATTTGTCACGTTCCACGATCAATTATTGATCATTGTTCCACGACTTTGTGTAGTTCAGATTAACCATATGGCAGGAAAAAACGGCTCAAAAAGCCACGTTTTTTAGGCTCAGGTTCGACATGCTCAGGAACAGGAATACGCTTATTCTGCGTTTGGATATCGCTTTCAACCTCATTCGGCTTTACAGGTAGTGGTACTTCAATAGTCTCTTGAGGTGGTGCAACAGGTGTTGGATCTTCCATTTTTGGAGGTTTTGGAGCCTCCAGTAAGCGTTGCATAGTCTCGATCTGATTTTGGTAGAAAGACTCACGATCTTTGGCATCATCAAGCTGATTTTTTAGCATGTCTATCTGCTGTCTAAGTAGTAAAACTTCTGCCGAATTTGGACTGTCTACTTTTACAGATTCTTTTACATCCTGTTTTTTGATCGGTTCCCCAAAAACACGGATAGCTTCAGCTAGATCAATCTTATTTTCAGAATTTTTACTTAAAATTCCTTTCTTTATGTTGTTGTAAATCGTTTGTCTATTAATGTTGTAAAGCTTGGAAAGTTCAAGAACTGTAAGGGTTTTCATCCTGTAAACCTATGCCTAAACTTGTAAAAAGTTACTGCCTATTAGACTGTCTAATAGGCAAATGATCAAGTTTAAATTTTAGGCAGATGCGAAGCCAGCTTTTTGAAGATAAGGGAATAATTCTTCGAATTTTTGGGCATCTTTAAGCATTTCAGCGATACGAATAGCAAATTGCTCAAAGCTTTCTGTACCTTGAGAATATGTATTCATTTCAGGAAGTCTAGAAAGTTTATTGGCAAATAAATGACGTTGAGGATCTGTCATTTTTGCATATAAATCAGCAGGTCTTTTTGTTCGAATGACTTTTTCAGAGGTGTTTTTTTTCTGTTTAAAAGAGAAAGAGAATCCTGAAATAGAACGTCCTTTTTTATGTTGTTCATATTTAGCTGTTATGTCGGTGAACTCGTTTATTTGATTGAGTGCGAAATCTAAAACATACGTTTTGAAGTTGCTCATAGTTTTATATTGGTGAGCTTCAACGCCTAATTGTTGTCTAAAGATAGACAGATCAAATAAAGGAGTCTTTTCTGCTGATCGCCATTGAATCAGCAATTCATAGAGCCGAATAGCATAAGAGCTAGTCAATCTTGAAACTTGCTCTAGCTCATATTTAGTGAAGTTCTCTTCTAGTCTTGTAATGAGAGGAACGATATCTTGAGTGAACCTTAAGAAAACAATTCCTGAGTGAGCTTCATAACCAATTTTATCAACCCAACGGCAATGGAAACTACGATCTTTACCTGTTTTTGGGTTGATATCATGGTATGTAACATAGCGATCAAATAAGCTTTTCGATGCGTCTCTGAGCACCGTATAGGCAGTATGCTTCTCAACATTGAACGTGTTGATATAACTACTTGCATGAATTTCTAATAAACTATTTTCTGTTATTCCATGTCCAGTTTGTCTTGCTTCAGTAATCGCCAAAAGAATTAAACGCTGTTCAACGGTATCTAATGTATAACTAGCTTGAATCAGGACATTATCTTTAACAACCAATTCTGACATTGTTAGTATTTTTCAAATAAACTAGGTCATAACTTAGACTATCTTATTTAAAGATTCAACCAGGAATTTTACAATTATTATTATTTGATTTTAAAAACAATTTTAAATTTAATTTGGAAATGATTTAGTTCAATATATATAGGTCGATAAACCTAGTTTTATAAATTATTTTCAAAGCCTTTTGCTGTGGGTAGTTTGAATTAATCTAGGTTATTTAGGGGTTAAGTAATTATTAAAGAAGGGGAACACAAACAAATTGTTGTATGTTAAGTATATCTATTTGTTTAAAAAACAACCTTCTTGATTTAAGGTCGATAAACCTAGTTTTAAGGTCGATAAACCTAGCTTAATAGGTCGATAAACCTAGCTTAATAGGTCGATAAACCTAGCTTAATAGGTCGATAAACCTAGTTTAATTACATCTATAAGCCTTGATATAAGTGTATTACAAGGTGCTTAAAAGCATTTAAAAGTATTAAAACAATTAAAAGCATTGAGTATGAAAAATTGCCCTTGGTTTTCGCTACGCTCAAACTCTATTGAACTTCGCTCTCGCTCAGTTCGTCGGGGCAATTTTTTGGTTAATACCAGGTATAAATTATAAAAAACAAAAACTACTCGGAATTCGCTTCGCTCATAAGTTTTTTATGCTCGCTACGCTCGATCTAGACTCAAATTAAGTAAGTTCGCACCCTTCGGGATACTCTGTACCTAATTCTCATTAAAAAAAGGAAGCTTGTAATCAGAGAAAAACATTCCAAAAATTTTAATTAAATTACCTCGCTCGTAGACACTCGCTAATAGCTACATATCGAGATCAAAACTCTCGTCTCTCTTTTGTTCAACAATATGGGAGTTGTAAACTGGTCTGGGTTTGGGTTGAACATGCTTATTCTCATAGCTCTCAAGCTCAAATTTCAATCTGAGTTCTTCATCAACTCTTCTTTGTTCGCGCTCTTCTTTCTGTTTCTGCTTTTCATATTTTTGCTTTTCTTCAGCATTGCGCTTAGCAACATACTCTTTGTGCTTCGCTGTTTGCTCTCTGTTGTACTTTTGAATCGCTGGTGCTATGTATTCATCATAATCATCTAAGTCGCTTAAAATCGACCGCTCAGGCTCTTTAAAGCCCATCATATTTTTAAGCTTTGTGAAAACGGTGGGTTGTTCAATTTCGTAGGCTTTTATGCGCTCGCCATTTGCTTCAAGTTTTTTTGCGACAGTGCGTAATTCAAAAACTAAATCTGGAATATTTTCACTATTTGCTTTTTCAGCAATATCTATTTCAAACTTAGTCATCTCGCTTAGTCTTATTTGATTGTAATTATCTTCTGATAGATAAAAATTAGGTAAATCAAATAGTTTAAACCCTGTACACTCTCTATACTCGTCCATCTCCTGCTCACTTGTTTTATTTTTACGTAGCCATTTTTGAGATTGTTTAAATCTCTGTTCAAGATTATTTAGATTTTCATTTTGTTTACTAAGTCTATGATTATAAAACCGCATGAAGTCCCAATATTTTTCCGTTAATTGTTCTAATTGATCCATTAAATTGCTTTGCCGTTCTAATTGAGATTTCAATTTATTTAGTACGTGTTCCTCAATTATGATCTCTTGATTAAGTCCATTGATAATTTGCTCTAGTTCTAAACGCTCTGCATTACGTTGCTTGATCGCATCATTTTTTAAACTCACCTCTGTATCTATATTTAATTTACGTAACTTAGTTACTAGTGGGCCTTCATGCTGGGCCGATTCATAGTTTAAGCCTTGGTCTTTATAGCTTCGATGGTCTACACGTTGTTCTTGTTCAGCTGCAGCTAGTGCTGTATTTGCTAAGTCTGCCCAGACTTTTCGAATTTCTTTGATTTCATTTTGAGATGTGCCTAGCCCTAAGCTTTTGCGCTTTTCGTTGCTGAGTTCAATATTCGTTTTGGCTGTCAGAATTAAATTATTGTCCGGGTCTAATTCTGCTCTTCGAGTAGTGAGCATGATATGTGCGTGATGGTTTTTATCGTTACCACCTTTGCTGGGTTCGTGGATAGCTATATCTGCGATCACGCCATAGCGATCAACGAAGGACCTGGCAAAGTCTTTTGCTAATTTTTTACGTTGATCAGCATTTAATTCGTCAGGTAGAGCAATTACCCATTCTCTAGCGGTTCGAGAATCTTTGCGGTTTTCGGACTGTTCAGCCAAGTTCCAAAGTTCAGCACGGTCAATTTCAATATCCAAGTTAGAAATAATTTCTGAATGAATCACACCATTCTTTCTTTTAAAGTCATGTGTTAATCCGGTTCTATTATTAATAAGTTTTTCACCTGCTCGATATGCAGCGGCCGCAACAGCTGATCGACCAACACCTCTACTGATTGTCTTTGTTGAACAGTGATAAATCGCCATTTTGTTTTTCCCTTTAAAAATTGCGTAGCAATTTTTTTGCGTGTTCAGTGATGCAATCCCTGACGGACTTGACTTGGATGAAATCCAAGTCGTAAGTGCGCCCTTCGGGGACCATTGCATGGAGCTACAACACTGAATATATATCGCTTATAACCGAAATTTTGATGTTGGCGGATTAGGTCAGGAAAATGGTTGATACTGTTCTTAGATTTTTTTAAAAGAGGATTATGTGTGAGCAATTTAGATGAAAAAATTAAAACTCATGAAGAGCGATTGAAGCAGTTGAAGGCTCAAAAGCAAGATGTGATTACTCGTGAAAAGAAGAAAAATGCGGAACAGCAAAGGAAGGATGATACTAGACGTAAAATTTTACTCGGTTCGTACTTGCTTCAGAAAATGGAAAATGATTTGAATAAGGAAAAGATACTTGCTGGACTCAACCAATATTTAACAGAGGATCGAGATAGAAAACTATTTAATCTTTAGCTTTCAACAACCTTCATTTTTATAGGACGGTTAGTGCCCAAAAAGGGACGAATTTGCCTTTTTTTTGGGGATTAGTACCCTGGAAAGGACTAACCTCTGGATTAAAAAAAATAATTGAATAATTATAATATCAATAATTGTTCTTTTGTATATAAATCAATAATTTGATGTTTTTATCGGTTGTTGTTACGTTCTTTATATTTTTAGAGCACTCGATATGTATGCATTTCTACTAAAGCTATTTATTAGTTTAGGAGAGTAAATGATCTCAGTTATTGTATTTGATGTATTTGGTACGCTTGTTCAAATTCATCGAGGGCGTTCTCCATATAAGAAACTGATCAAGCAGCTCAAAACTCAAGGGCGTAACTATATGCCAGATGATGCAGTTAGCATTATGTCTTTGCCATTTAACTTCAAACAGTTGGCAAATTTTTGGGGATATTCTCTTTCTGATGAAATTTTAAAGGAGTTAGAAATAGATCTATCTTTTGATTTGCAGAATTTAGTTTTATATGAAGATACTATTCAGATTATGGCTAGATTAAAACAAGCTAGTTTTAAGGTAGCTGTATGTTCAAACCTCGCAAAACCTTACGGTGACAAAGTCTTTTCGATGCTTCCGTTTTTAGATGAGTATATTTGGAGCTACGAAGTCGGAGCGATTAAACCCAATCCAAAAGTTTATGAAGTAGTACTTGAGAAACTTAGCTGTGAAGCACATGAAGTCCTTTTTATTGGTGATACATTATTAGCTGATGTCTGTGGACCTAAAGCTGTAGGTATGTCAGCACGATTGATAAATCGTCAAGGTGGACAAAATTTACATGATGTACTTTCTGATCTATTTTAGATTTTAGTATGCACTGTGTTTATTTCCACTCTTATGTTTTAAGATATTGTTTTTTAAAATAAATATTTATATTTTTTTACTTCAGAGTGAGACTGAAAAGGGGTGAATCTCTACACCCATACTCCTCAAAATGTAAAAAAATTAAGAGTTTTCTAATAAAATAAAAAAATTATAATTTTTAAGTGTTTGATTTTTTTATATAAAAATTAACTGTGCTACTTTTCCACTCTTAAGTAGTTCTGGATTTTTGTAAAAGGGGTGAATCTCTACACCTATAAGTTTGATGTGCTCTAGTAAAAACACAAATTTTCCGACTATGAATATCTATCTTTAAAATATTAAATATTTGATTTTAAATTAATTTTAATTTTGGCGTAATTTAAGAAAAACTGTAAAGAATTCCACTTCTTGAATATATTTAATTGATTTTATAGATGTTTTTCAATGAAAACATCATAGTCGGAAAAGTTCACTACTAACTAAATTTCGTATAAGAGATTTTATGTTAAATGA
>NZ_JAGFXZ010000057.1 GCF_019038395.1 Acinetobacter sp. BY419 | reverse complement strand
AGACTATTGAAGTACCACTACCTGTAAAGCCGAATGAGGTTGAAAGCGATATCCAAACGCAGAATAAGCGTATTCCTGTTCCTGAGCATGTCGAACCTGAGCCTAAAAAACGTGGCTTTCTGAGCCGTTTTTTCCTGCCATATGGTTAATCTGAACTACACAAAGTCGTGGAACAATGATCAATAATTGATCGTGGAACGTGACAAATCATTAAAAAAGCCCATCTAAGTCTAGATGGGCTAAAAATAGAAACCTACAGCACTGATTTCTAAAGAAAATTATAATGCATTTCGTATAAGGTGTATTATGTTAATTTTAGGGAAATTTAAAAATTATCCTCTTTCAATAACGCCATAAAAGAAGTGAAGTTATTTGCTAATGTTATAGTTCTCAACTTATTTTCAGTTGGTGATATTTCGATAAGGTCATCATGATAAATCAGAGTAATAGGTGGTTCATCAGTATTAAGATCGTCTCTGTAATCAAAAGCTAGTAAGTCACCACCTGCACATTCTCCAAAAATCACTATGTGTTTATCCATAAATTCATACATGTGTTCATCAGGCTGATTTAATTCAATTGCTTCATATTTTTTGATGGAATCCTCATACTTTTTACGATCTTCTTCATCCCAAATTTCGATTTCTTCATATCCGTAGCTATAAAAATATACGTCTCTATCTGTGATCTCATTGTTATGATCTAAAAACTCAAAATAGTTCTTTTGAGGTGTTAATCCATTGTGTTTACTGAGTAATTCAACATAAGACTTAGGAAATTTATAACCAATAGACTTAGCATAATTTTCAATAATTTTTCTATCAATTAGGCCATGATCTCTGCTTACATCAATATTCATTTAATCTACTCAATTAATTTTTTCATAGTATAAATTAGGAATTTAAATTTCCATTTAACATAATGGTTGTTATACGAAATTCACCGTTTCGAGCCCCAAATATCAAGTTTATTTCTTGCATAAATGTATCCTATGGGATACATTACTCTTATGTACTCAATATATACCACAGAAGTCTTTGATGACTGGTTTACCAAGTTAAAAGACCAGCAGGCAAAAAGACGTATACAAGTCCGAATTGATCGGGTTGAAGATGGAAACTTTGGAGATACTGAACCCGTGGGTGAGGGTGTCTCTGAATTACGTTTCTTCTTTGGACCTGGCTACAGGATCTATTACTGTAAGCAAGGGCAAAGGGTCGTTATTCTTTTAGCAGGCGGAGACAAGTCTACGCAAAGTAAAGATATAAAACTTGCCCTGCAATTGGCACAAGATTTAGAGGAGGAGCTATAAATGGCTATTAAACTTCGCAAATGGGACAGTGCTGAGCATCTTAAAACAGAGGATGATATGCAGGCTTACTTACAAGCATGTATTGAAGAATCTAATGGCGATGCCGCATTCATTGCAAAGGCTTTAGGTAACATTGCAAAAGCTAAAGGAATGGCTCAATTATCACGAGATACAGGCTTAGGCCGAGAAAGTCTTTATAAAGCACTTTCTGGTGATGTTAACCCTAGTTTTGATACTGTGATTAAAGTTGTAAAAGCACTGAATTTACGCTTAGTAATTTAAAAAAAGTTATTAAAAAATGGAGCTTTAGGCTCCATTTTTTAATTTCGTATAAGGTGTATTATGTTAATTTTAGGGAAGTTAAACAATTCCCATTTTTCGAGATATCAATTAATTTAAGGATAACATGCAATATTTTTTGCTATTTATTACCATCATTATTTTATCAATTTACTTAAAAAATAGCCCATCAAATGGAATAGGCCATTATGTTTTGTATTTATTAGTCACCATACTGGTAGTACTTACTCTTAAAGCCTTACGGATCCATAGTAACCTTTGAGGTAATTTTTAAGTCAGTAGTAAATTGTTTTATACGTAATTTAAAAAACATATCCAATATCGGGGTTTCGTATAATCCGTATTATGTTAATTTTAGAGAAATTTGACATATATCAATCAACACTTAGCTTTAAAATCTGGTTTATTTTAGTGGTTCATAACAATCTGTTGGAAGTTTTAGTGAGTCATACAATTCTTTAGAAATTATAGTTTTATTATCAGCTAATAAATCAGTAATTTCGATCATTGATTTTCTCATAAAACCATATTTGCTTAGCGCAATGAGTTGACTTCGTGAAAGTTTAGCAACTTGCTCAAGAGTTTTATACTTTCTAGAAAGTAGTATTCTAGTTGAGCGAAGTGTTAACTCTGCATCTTCGATTTTTATTCCTTTAAATTTTTTTGGATTAGCTGTTAAAGGTTCCTCGAGAAAAATTCGATTCTTTTCTTTAATGATTTGTTGAATCATTTTTTCAAAGTATTCAAGTTCATTATGTGTCAATTCAGACACTACAAAATCAACCCAACGCGTTACTTTAGGGATATTCATTTTTTAAGCCTATATAACAAACTGTAATAGCAACAAAATTAGTCGTATTTTTTATTTTTCATGTTTCTTGGTAGGACTATATGGACATCCTGATCCAATATTAGTTGAACCACACCAACGGCACTTATTACTTCCACTGCCATGTCTATGTTTTTTGGTAGGGCTATATGGGCATCCCGATCCATAATTACGACTTGAGCAATATTCACATGCTTTTTCGTCATCATTATGTTCATGCTTTTTGGTAGGACTGTTTGGACATCCTGATCCGTAGTTAGAAGAATTACAGTATTTACATTTACTCATTTTTTAGTCCTTTTCATTTCTTATTAAAAAAACTTATTCACTCTAATAAAGTTTTAATATATATTTAAGATCATTGCAAGGTTACTGTAAGAAATATTATGGCTAAATCAATACAATCAATATCATCTGATATCAATGAGTTAATTAGAAGAAATGGTAATGAAGGAATTACGCTAAAATGGGATCAATTTTATCATATATGTGGTCGAGATAGACTTGCTGATGTAATTATGGAAAAGATTTCATCCCATCTAAAGAAGTATGATCTTTATATAATTTATGGAAATAACCATGTGATTATTGTTAGAGATTTTTGTTGGAAGCCTGTGACTATTTAGGAAAATAAAAATCAGATTTCTAAATCCATTTAACATAATGGCGGTTATACGAAGTACACTTGTATATTAATATAATAATCAATAACTTAAAATTTTAACCATGATCACAAAATGCACAAAAAATGGCTTTTGTAATAAGTTGGTGAGTTTTTAGGCGAATCTGTAACATTTTGCCAAGAAAATTGATTAATAAATGATCAATTTGGTAATCAGTGCCCATTTCATGCGGATCCAGGTTCCAAAACTATCCCCAATTGCTGGGGATAAAATTTAGGCTATTTTGTACGCTTTGGCGCACATCAATCTCGGCCCTTTGCTACTACCTGGAACAGTGGAATTTTCCTATGATGAAGTCATACAGGAACAGGATGTTCCAGAACAGAAAACAACAATAATAAGTTTACACACCAGGATCGTGAGGTACGACAGGAGTCATACCTACCAACCCAATACGAAAAACCCCGGCAGGATGCCGGGGTTTTTTACTTTCTAGACTTCTTAAATTAAAGTGGGGTGAGCATCTAGAATACGAATTAAAGTCGCTGCAGGGCCAGTCGGATAGCGGCGGCCTTGTTCCCAGTTTTGGAGCGTTCTCGCGCTGATATGCAAACGTGCAGCGAATTCTGCCTGGGTTAAGCCTGTTTTCTCACGTACTTCTTTAATATCTGGTAATTCAAGCTCAGTCACTCGGCTTGCTTTCATTTCATTGCGTTTGATGGCACCAGCTTCTTTAATCGAAGCAACCAAGTCATCAAATAAGTTGTTATCCATGAAATTGCTCCTTCACTAATTGACGCAAGATCGATGTTTCTTTATCAGTCAGGTTATCTTTTATTGACTTTGGATAAGCCACAAGGAAAAAGATCTGATCATCTTCTGTGACCCAATAATAGATCACACGGATACCACCACTTTTCCCCTTATTGCCCTGAGCACAACGTACTTTACGAATGCCACCACCATTTTTGATCAAGTCGCCTTTATCAGGCTGTACTAGAAGATCTTGCTGGAGCTGACGATATTCTTCATCGTTAACAAGCTCTTTAATTTGCTTGGTAAAAATACTGGTTTCAATGAATAGCATGGGCTGAAGTACGTCAATGGCGTATAAGGATTTTAGCAGTTTTAGAATTAAAAAACGAGCGCTGTAGGCTCTTGTTGCGCATAATGTGTCTGATGTTAATTTTAAATGCTCTTAATATTTTTATATTTCTAAAAATTCAATATTAATTGAACTGAATTATAAAAATTGATGTATTTTATTGAAATTAAATTATTGTTATTCATAAATATTCTGGAGTTACAGAAATGGGGAAACAAACTAGAATTAAAGGACGTGGTAGAGCTCGTTCAGTTTACTATGCTGGTCTTAATATTGTGGTACATCCCCACGAAACACCAATGGTATATATAGATCTTCTATATTTTATTCAAAACAAAATCCAGAAACCTATTTCAATAGGCAATAATACTTCTATCTACTTGTATGATATTAAAGAAATAAGTGAAGGAAAGCCTCTAGAAGGTGTAACTGGCACACTCTTAAAGTGTACTGATATTGATATTAAGGAGTGGTTTGACCTTAATGAAAAAGAAATAGTTGATGAAAGTTCTGCGAATACTCAAGTAAAAATTCCACCTAATTACCTAGCAAATGCAAAGTTTTTTGATTTTGTTTTTTATCCTAAGAAACATCTGATGGTTACAGAGATAAGAGATAGTTCAGGATCCGTTCAGATATCTGTTTTTAAAAGATACTTTGAAACGATATTTAAAAGAGAAGACTTTTTAGAAAACTTCCAATCAGGACATGTAACGGCAGTAACCGATGATAAACAAGTAGAAAGCATCTTAGCTTCTAAAAAACTATTAAAATTAGATATTACTTTATATAAGCCAAATCCTGATGATCTAACAAGTTTAAAAGGTAGAATCATGGGACACTTAGCAGATATCAAAGCAAAAAAGTTACAAGTAATCGCAACTGCTGAAGAAAGCTCATATCTAGACCCTGATCAACAACTGGAAGATTTATCTCGTGTTGCAGCAGATAATGGTGAAGTAGAAGCTGTTATGATGACTAATGGAGAAAGGAAAACTGTAAGTACCACTGAGTATCCAAAAATCATTAAAGATGCTTACTATCCTAAAGAAATTTCTCAGAAAGAATTTTTGCTATTAATGGCAAATAAGTATTTAGATGAAATTTAATTGAGACAATAGATGTCAAAAAATCCTACTGCTTTATTAGTTTACTGGGAAGCATATGGTGGTTTTACAGCTATCATAAAATCTTTCTATTTTTGGGCATCTATTCTCATAACTTTACTGTGTTACTCATTTTGGTCTACCGAGAATGATTGGTTCTTAATTCCACTATCAGGTTTACCTAGTTTATTAGGATTCGCGTTAGGTGGATATGGAGTATGGCTATCCGTTGGCAATCCTAAGTTAAAGAAATTATTAAGCTTATCATTTGAAAAAAATAGTCATCATTCTGACTTTTTAGTCGTTAACGCTACTTTTGTTCACTTTATAATACTTCAAGTTATATCATTCATTTATTTATTAATTTTGAAAGCGAACTCTATAGGTAAGCTTCTGAATTATATAAAGTTAAATTATCCATTGAATTATAGTCATTGTACCGAAGTAGTTATAGATTTTCTAAAAGTATTTGCACATGGTTTTGGATTTCTAATTTTTGTATATTCAATTATTACAATGCTGGCTGCTACATTTGCTATTTTCAATATAGCAATTATCACTGATGAAATTAACAAAATTGAAGATGAAGACTTAGATGCTTTATTAACAGCATTGTTGGAAGAAAAAGAAAAAAAATCCAAATAATGTACTGCCGAATAGCAATTCAGGTTGACGGATCCGCGCATCGGTCGTCCACGACAGTAGATAATTGTGCTTCCTGGGCTGAGATTACGATTCACACACCGTCTTGACACATTCCCAAATCTATTTTGAGCTTATTTAACATAAAACCTCTTATACGAAATTTAGTTAGTAGTGAACTTTTCCGACTATGATGTTTTCATTGAAAAACATCTATAAAATCAATTAAATATATTCAAGAAGTGGAATTCTTTACAGTTTTTCTTAAATTACGCCAAAATTAAAATTAATTTAAAATCAAATATTTAATATTTTAAAGATAGATATTCATAGTCGGAAAATTTGTGTTTTTACTAGAGCACATCAAACTTATAGGTGTAGAGATTCACCCCTTTTCAGTCTCACTCTGAAGTAAAAAAATATAAATATTTATTTTAAAAAACAATATCTTAAAACATAAAAGTGGAAATAAACACAGTGCATACTAAAATCTAAAATAGATCAGAAAGTACATCATGTAAATTTTGTCCACCTTGACGATTTATCAATCGTGCTGACATACCTACAGCTTTAGGTCCAC
>NZ_JAGFXZ010000056.1 GCF_019038395.1 Acinetobacter sp. BY419 | reverse complement strand
AGTATTTTGATCTAACATTGCTAACGTCTCCAGAGGAGTAAGTATTTATTTGATACAGCCATGATAAGCCAACCGATTGAATAGTTAAAACAGTTTGTATTTATCTAATCAATCGATTTTTTAGATTATAAATCCCATCATAGATTTTATGCTGCCTTGTTATGATTTTTGGTCTGTGCGGAATAAACGGAATAACTTAAAACTAATGCGGGAGCTCTATCAAAAAAAATGCTCCCTGTTCAGGAGCATTTTTAAACATTAATGAATCCGTTGTTCGATACGGAGTGATCGACCTTTGATTGAGTTGGCCAGAAAAAATAAGATCAGACTGAGCAGAGCCGATAAAATGGCAACACCAATAATGACTAGATTCGCAATCTGACTTAACTGATTCGCCTGTTGCACCTGCGTATTGACACTCTTGGCGACTGGTGTCATGGCCTGACCATAGACCTGTTGCTGCATAGTCCAGATTTGCTCAGGCTTGAAACCATATTGTCCAAATTTAGGATCCTGTTTTTCTGCTTCAACCAAGTTTAAAACATAGGGTTTTGCGGCAGATAAATCTTGAGGCTTATGCAACAGTGCCGTCTGCGCCAGTAAATAAGACTTCACAGGCGCAACAATCTCTGAATCGGCCAGATAACGGGCAATTTCACTGTCATTGATATTACTGTCGTAATACACCACCTGCTGATAAGCATCATCCCGATCATTCCGTAAATCATGCTGCCAGTAAGTTAATCCTGACCAGATAACAATAAAAGCAATCAGCCAGCCGACAAATTTCAGCACAAAAGACTGAAAGCGCACATAAAAGAAACGGAACTTTTTCAGCAGGCCGATCATAAAAAATGCACCGATAAAAGAAGCAAAAATTTTAATAATCAGCCAGCCAAACCAGCTCAGCAAACTATAAAAATAATCCGGACTATCCCCCATGTTGGCCAGTGTCGCGTCTACACTGACGGGTAAATGCAGTTGCTGTACTTGAGTACTCAGGCCAAAAAATCCATAAACGATTTCCTGCTGAAAAAACAGGCCAATGATTGAGGCTATAAATACGGTAGAGGTGGTCAAACCCAATAACATCAAATTGCGTTGACGTTTCTTGAGTGCAACTACCCCCTGCTTGATGTCCTGAGGCTTAATGGCATATTCATCTAAGGGCGGCAATCTCTACTCCTTTTTTCAGATCTCGGCCCTACTTGAATTAGTTGGGCTTGGATCCACTGGTACTTGACTCAATTACCAAATGATTCAAATTATCCTGTAAAGCTTTCAAACGCACGGTTGCTTCTGTACGTTTTTGTACACCTTCTTTCTGGATCTGAATCACATCATTTACAGTTTTAATGAGGGTGTTTTGCACATGTTCAAGCGTTTCAATGTCAATAACCGAACGCTGGTTAGCTTTAGCCGTATCGACCGAGTTCTGATGTAACAGGTCTGCATTACGGCGCAGCAGCTCATTGGTGGCATCATCAATGGTATTGGCCAGCTGTACACTGTTCTTTTGTTCACTCAACGAAATCGCCAGACTGATCTGGTTTTTCCATGCCGGCAAAGTAATATTTTTAATGGCATAGAACTTGTCGACCAGCATCAGATTATTCGACTGAATAATCCGGATCATCGGTAAGGTCTGCATGGCAGATTGCTGCAAGACCTGTAAATCACTGACACGTTTTTCCAGATTGTTGGCTAAATGATTCAGGTCATAAATTTTCTGTGTGGTGGTCTGATCCTGCGGCAAGGCGGTTAAAGCAGCAATTTCCTGCTGTAGCTCCTGCTCACGTAAACGGCCTGCGGCAATGTGTATCCCGAGCTGTTTATATTCATCCTGCACCCCATCAAACATTTTATCCAAGGTATCCACACGTGCTTTTAAACCGGATTGCGAGGTTTCAATTTCTTTGACCAGTACATCCAACTGCTCTTTGGTGGTATTAAAATTTGCATCAAAATTATCTTTGGCACCTTTGAATTTGCTGATGATATTGCCAAAAAAACCCGAGTTTTTCTTTTTATTGAGAATACTGCTGGTATTCAGTTGCTGAGCCACCTGCACCACCTGATTCAGCTTCTGTCCTGTCGCATCCAGATCTCTATTTTGAACCAGATTCAGCAATTCATCGGTATAGGTCGAAGTTTTGGTCGCAATATTTTTACCATATTCAGCCACACTATTATGACTCATGTTCTGCAGCTCTTTGCGTGCAGCCAGCACCTCCTGAAAGTCAGCAGGCTGTAGGCCCAGTTCCTTCAGGTCCATTTGCTGGAATTTTTGTTCGACCAGTTCATTCGAGCTTTCAACAGGTAAATTTACTAAATCAGACTTGGTCATAGTTCACCTTATATTGTTATGTTTTCGAGGGTTTCTCGAGGGATTTTTTTAACGTTTTAATTAGACTCTCACGACTATTATCAAGTTTTTCCAGATCACTTGTCGAGTATTTCGTCTGGCTTTGTTTGACATGATATTGCCAAGCCGGAATCAACACCTGTTGCGCCTCCTTAAAGCGATCTAGCAAGCTAAAGGAAAGCTGCTGCGAGAGCTGCATCTGGGTAATGGCGATGTCATTACTGCTTTGTAAGGTACGTAGGGTATTGATTTTTTTGGAGAGACGCTCAGAAAAATTATCTAGTGGATGCTGGTTTTTGACGAACAGCGGATATTCAGATAAAAACTCTTCAGCCGCGACAATGTGTTTCGCCATCTGTTCACGCAACCCCAGAAGCTGCTGAAAACGCGACTGCGATTTCTGGATTTCAATCTGCAGTTTACGGCTTAAGTGATCGGCCTGATCAAGTAAACGATCCAGTCGTTGATAATACTCTATCTGACTCGAACCATAATCCAGATCGACGCCCAGCCATTTCTGTAGTGTATTGAATTTACGTTTTTTCAGATATTTCTTGGACTCAGCCAAAGCCTGAATCAATTGCTCAATAGTCTGGCTCAATTGTTGGGTCAAATGTGGATCAACCCCATTGAGCAGCACCGACTGTGCCTGAATCAAAGCATCTGCATAATGATTCAGCCCATATTGATTATCCAGTACAGGCACCAGCTCATTTCGCTTGATCGCCAGAATTTCCTCACGATCAAGCGTCATGTCAGTCAAGGCAGGTAGAGCTTCAAAGCGCGACATGATGGAGGCGATATCCTTTTAAAATGTGAAACAAAGAAGTCTTGAACATCTTTGAATGTAGCAAAAAAACTGACCGTGTTGTGTATATTTATCCAGAAATTCGTTACATCACTTTAACTAAATCTATGTTTTAACTTTATTTTAATTATGATTTTTGAAACATAATCAAATTCTAGATACGAGCTAGACCACATAGCATATTGATGATTATTTAATTTTATTCATTCAAAATTGCAAAAGTTTTTAATCGGATTTAAACGATTATAGAAGCTTAATTTTACTGAGAGCCCAGATACAAAAAAAGCCATATTGCTATGGCTTTCAAGGATGATCCAACGCTGGCTTAGAGATAATCCCCTTCGCTCTCCGGCTGAAACAGTACTTTTTCAATGGTCACTTTCATGGTGTGGCCATCTGGTTGCGGCCATTCAATGGTTTGACCTTCAGCTAAGCCCAGAATGGCTGCGCCTATCGGTGCGATGATATTGACCTGCCCCTTTTCACCCTTAAATTCATGCGGGTACACCAGCGTCACTTCGACCGGCTCTGGTGAAGGTGCAATGGTCAACAACACACGTGAATGCATGGTCACAATATTGCGTGCAATCGCTTTTGGATCAATCACTTCGGCACGTGCCAGTTCATCCTCCAGGCGAATCATGGTTTCGCTGAGCTTGGTCTGATGCTCAAGCATCGTTTCCAGACGATGCAAGTCTTGTTCAGATAAAATAATGTTGGGCTTAGTCATCCTTATTACCTTGTTTAATTCATAAATAAAAATCAATCAACAGCCATCAGCATCTTTAAATACAGGATTTACCTATATTCAAATGATACCGATCCATATAACGTTTAAATAAATAAGAATGATGACATTCACAGCGCTTATTTCAGCACCACCTTACAGTAACATGGGATTTACTCAAGAGCTTCATCTACCATAATATTCAGCTAATATCTCTGACACTTTTAAAGGGTCGGATACCGAGAATAATTTCTGTAGTTTACCAAGAAAAGCCTGTAATGCATGTATTCATTCTTTTAAGCATTTAAAAATAAAAATGAGTATATAAAAGACTTTAAGCCAGATTTAGAAAAACTCAATATGATTTTATTGATGACTTACTCTCTTGAGCCATAGACATCAGCCAAGCACGGATTGAGTTTGAAACATCATTCTATACATATTGAACTCAACCAAAATAAGCTCCATCAAGTCCAAACATCTTTAATGTCGTTATTTTTACAGCTATAAAAAAAGCTCCCGGTTGGGAGCTCCTTTCCGTCTAAAACCAATTATGCATAAACTGGGTATCTAGCACATACAGCTGCAACTTTTTCTTTAACTGCATTAATAACAGCTTCGTCGCCTTTCGAATCTAGAATATCAGCGATCCAGCCTGCAAGCTCACGTACTTCAGCTTCGCCAAAACCACGAGTGGTTACTGCAGGTGTACCGATACGGATACCTGAAGTCACGAACGGAGAACGTGGGTCATTTGGTACAGAGTTTTTGTTCACAGTAATGTGAGCAGCACCTAACCAGGCATCAGCCTCTTTACCAGTGATGTCTTGTTTGATCAAAGACAACAAGAACAAGTGGTTTTCAGTACCACCAGAAACAACGTCATAACCACGAGCGATTAATACTTCAGCCATTGCTTTTGCATTAACAACGACTTGTTGCTGGTAAGCTTTGTATTCCGGTGCCATTGCTTCTTTAAAGCAGATTGCTTTCGCTGCAATTGCGTGAACCAAAGGACCACCCTGGTTACCCGGGAATACAGCAGACTGTAATTTTTTCTCGATTTCTTCGTTTGCTTTCGCAAGGATTAAACCAGAACGTGGACCACGAAGTGTTTTATGAGTCGTTGTAGTGGTTACGTCAGCAATTTGCACCGGGCTTGGGTAAACACCAGCAGCAACCAGACCTGCAACGTGTGCCATATCAACAAACAGGTAAGCGCCAACTTTGTCCGCGATTTCACGGAAACGCTGCCAGTCAACAATTTGGCTGTACGCAGAGAAACCAGCAACGATCATGCGTGGCTTGTGCTCAAACGCTAAACGTTCAACTTCCTCGTAATCGATCTCGCCAGTTTCAGGGTTTAAACCGTACTGAATTGCGTTATATGTTTTACCAGAGAAGCTTACTTTTGCACCGTGAGTCAAGTGACCACCGTGAGCAAGGCTCATACCCAAAACTGTATCGCCCGGGTTAAGCAGTGCCAGGTAAACCGCTGAGTTTGCTTGTGAACCAGCATGCGGCTGAACGTTAGCATAATCAGCACCAAAGAGTTCTTTAGCACGGTCAATCGCCAATTGTTCGATAACGTCTACATACTCGCAACCGCCATAGTAGCGTTTACCTGGGTAGCCTTCCGCATATTTGTTGGTGAGTTTTGAACCTTGAGCTTCCATTACTGCTGGTGAGCAGTAGTTTTCAGAAGCGATTAGCTCAATATGAGCTTCTTGGCGAGCATCTTCATTCGAGATTGCTTGAGCTAATTCTGGATCAAATTCAGCGATAGAGATATTGGCAAACATTAGCGAGGTCCTATTGATTTAGGGCTTTTAAGCCGTGCTAAGATTGGCGCGTATTGTAGCATGAAGTTTTGAATTTTCGGTCATGAACTTTCTCCACTTTGCAATAAAAATGGCTCATGTCTAAAAAACATGAGCCATTTAGATAAAAATAAGTTATTGAATTGGCATTAGAGATTTTACATCTGAAATAATATTAGTAATATTCAGCGCATAGACGCTGCCATGATCCCATTTAGTCGTATTTGATTCGTCCGTAATATAACGTACTGAGGTTTTTTTCTGATTCGCTAATTGAACTAAAACATCTGTTGCTGCTTTCGGAACGGTACTGTCTGCTGAACCCTGATAAATAATGACCGGTGTAGAAACTTTCACCAGTAAAGGCTGAGAATCCTTTTCCAGGAAGCTTTTCACAATTGGAATACTCATAAACTCAGTCTGAGTCCGAGGATAATTATTTACTGAGTTATTGTTTTTTTGCGCATAGACATACATTTCCCTGCCAAATTTTGCACCAAGTACATCATAACAGTCAGTTTCTGCATTTTTCGCGATATCAACGGTTGGTGTTTTAAAAATCTGGCTATATTGCAGATTTGGGTTCGGATTACGCAAACCGGCAACAATCAGTGCAGTAAAGGTATCTAAAGACGCTAATGTTCCAATCTTTTCACTTAAAACTGTCTGTTTTTCAGCCTGCGCTTCCCCTCCTGTCAAAATCAAATTGAAATTTGAGGCCGGTGCTAAAGCCACCGTACCTTTATAGGTCATTTGAGAAGCGCGCGCAGCATACTGGGCAGCACCTAAAGCAGCCTGACCACCCTGAGAATGTCCAACTGCCATCCATTGGTTAGAAGCTTCTGACCCTAAATAATCTTTTGCAGCCACCACTGCATCGGTCAGCGAATATGCCTCACTCTTAAGATTCAAGAAAGGATGGAGTTCTTTGCCACTCGGCTCTCCTAATCCTTCATAATCAGGTGCAACCACGATATAGCCAGCTTGAAGGAATCCACTAATCATATTTTTGATAAAAGGATTCAGTTCATTTCGACTTGGTGCACATTGATCAGCTACACCAGTCGTGCCATGTGCCCATGCGACGATCGGCCATCCTTTTGCTGGAGGCGTTCCCTCGGGTGTAAAAACTAAAGCAGTGGCCTGTGTTTCTTTACCATTAACCCCTAACATCTTATAGGTCATGATCACACTTTCGTCAGTGATCCCTGAAAAATCTGTTTGAGTATAAGCTGCAGGTGTTGCCACCACCGGATTATCTATATTATTTACCGGAATAGTAGGTTTGGCCTCGTAAAAAAGATCATTATCACTATCATCGTTACAAGCGGTTAAGGCTAAACTTAATGTGAGAAGAGTACAGGTCAGTACATGACGTTTCATCGATCTTATCCTTATCTTATTTATTATATCTAATGAGTTTTTCTGGCTTTATCTTAAACAAACGCTAAAACTAGACTTAATTTCCCAATTTATCTAAACAATATCAAGAAAAGAATGAGTTATTTTTGTGTTAAATTTACATTAGTTTAAATTTATTATTAAATTAACCTGAATCCTGCTTAAGCCGATGATTTCATAATTTGAATTTTTGGCTTATTTCGATGGGTTAATTGATATGCACATAGCGAAGCATAAATTCCGCTGAGAAATCCATGAAGACTACGTGCT
>NZ_JAGFXZ010000055.1 GCF_019038395.1 Acinetobacter sp. BY419 | reverse complement strand
AAGCACGTAGTCTTCATGGATTTCTCAGCGGAATTTATGCTTCGCTATGTGCATATCAATTAACCCATCGAAATAAGCCAAAAATTCAAATTATGAAATCATCGGCTTAAGCAGGATTCAGGTTATTATTAAGATAATCATTAGCAAAAGTTTATATATACATCGTAAAAATGTGAAAAATGCCTCATTTTAGGTGTAAAAAATATTAATTTTAAAGTTTAAAAATCACAGCCAAGGCTGTGATTTAAAATTATGTTTCACTTGATCAAATTTTTGATGCCTTATGTTTAGGCTGCTTGTTGACGACTGTCCACTAATTTACAGCCAGTCTGCCGTTGCAATTCTTCAAAACTTAAGCCATCCACTATTTCAACAACCTGAGCTTGGCTGTCTCTTAACTCAATCACACACAGATCGGTATAAATACGGTTGACACAATGTTTACCGGTAATCGGATAGGTCAGTTCTTCCACGATTTTAGGCTCACCGTTTTTGGTCATATGCTCCATGCACACATAAACACAGCGAGCGCCCACAGCCAGATCCATCGCACCGCCTACGGCAGGTACAGCATCAGCATTACCAGTATGCCAGTTGGCCAAATCACCATTTATCGCGACCTGAAAAGCACCTAGGATACAGATATCTAAATGTCCGCCTCGCATGATATCGAAGGAGTCTGCAGAATTCATAAAACTGCCACCTTGCAGCATACTCACGAGCTCTTTACCAGCGTTAATCAGGTCATCATCCGCCTGTTCAGGATCGCTCAATGCAGCAAAACCTAAAACGCCATTTTCCGAGTGCAGGATTACTTGCTGTTCAGGTTTTAAATAACCTGCCACGCGTGTAGGCAAACCAATACCCAGATTCACAAAAGAACCGGTTGGAATATCTTGTGCGACTTTAGCCACAATCTGTTCACGTGTCCGCTTTTGAATATTCATTATTTAATATCTCCCACCTGAACTACATGCTGTACAAAAATCCCAGGCGTCACGATGATCTCTGGATCAAGATCTCCCAGCTCCACAATCTGGTGGACTTGAGCAATGGTAGTTTTTGCCGCTTTAGCCATAATTGGACCAAAATTGCGCGCTGCCTTACGGTAAGTTAAGTTGCCCCAGCGGTCTGCCTGATTGGCATAAATCAAGGCATAATCAGCATGAATCGGATATTCCAGTACATAGTCTTTTCCGTTGATATTTCGGGTTTCTTTACCCTCCGCAATCTTGGTACCGAATCCGGTTGGGGTGAACACAGCCCCCAGGCCCGCACCCGCTGCCTGAATACGGCAGGCCAGATTTCCTTGTGGTACCAGTTCCAGTTCAACCTTACCGGCCTTATACAGGTCTTCAAATACCGTTGAATTATTGGCCCGTGGAAATGAACAGATCATTTTTTTGACCAGTCCGGACAACAGCAGATTGGTTAAACCACGATCTCCAGAAGCAGCATTATTATTGATAATGGTTAAATCTTTCGGACCTATGTCAATCAATGCTTCGATTAATTCTACGGGCTGGCCTGCCAGACCAAAACCACTGGTCATAATGTGTGCACCATCGGGAATTTGTTTGAGTACCGTCTCGATATCCTGCGTGATTTTATTCATCATATTGCTTCCTGGCATGTTCTATCTATATTGCGATTGCAGATTAATCTGCTTTTTGCGGATCAAATAAGCGGTCTTTAATAAAGAAAGCTGGAATCAGGCCACAAAGAAAATAGGCAATGCCCATAATCAGCAGACCAGTACCTATTGAGCCACCTTGAGCAAAGTATCCAATCGTCAGTGGCGCAAAAACAGCACCCAGTCGGCCAACGTTATAAGCACCCCCTACGGCCGTTCCACGCACTTTGGTGGAGAAGCTTTCAGTCATGTAGGTCGCATTAATTCCATAGGGAATACCATAAAGAAACCCGAAAAATAACATCAGCCAAAGGATATTGTCCGGCGTATTGCCAAAGACAATCACTGGAATAAAGATTGCAGTCCCCATGGTGCCAAAAGCAAAAACTGCACGACGGCCAATCCGATCAGCGATAAAACCGGCAATCACTTTGGTACACATCATGATCAGGAAAGTTCCGATCATATACATGGTCATTTCTTTAAACTTGATACCTAGATCAGACTCTAAATAGGCAGGCAACCAATTGCTGACACCGTAATATCCAAACTGTAGAAATGCCGTACTGAATGACCAGAGAATAAACATGCGACGACTTAGCGCATCTTCAAAGACCATTTTAAAGGTATTTTTTGGCTTCTCCTGTGCAATGCCACTGGCTTTTGCATCCAAGCGAGCTTGACGCGAGTCTAACCACGCTTTAGGTTCGGGTACTAAAAAGTACATTGCGACCGAAAGAACAATAGGAATAATGGCAATGTAATAGAGATAGCGCCAGCCAAATTCAGGCAATAGCCAGCCAGCTAAAACAGTAGCCACGACTGAACCCAAGGTCCAGCCCGTCATAAGTGTAGCCAATACGGTAGAGCGGTATTTAGTTGGTACGTATTCTGCCATCAGGGTATTACAAGCAATATATAAAGCCCCTAAGCCAATCGAAGATGTAAAACGCAGCCATTTGAACTGATCATAACTTTCAACAAAACCTAAACCGAAAGTTAATAAAGAAAATAGTGCAATAGCGATCACAATCACACGAACCCGACCAAAGCGGTCGCAGGCCCAACCCCCAAAGAAGCCACCTATGGCCATACCTGCCAGCGTCCAGCTCCCTAAAGCACCGGCCTGCATACTGCTTAATGAAAACTCTTGTTTTAAACTGGTCAGACTGTAAGCCAATAAGGCAATATCGGCCCCATCAACCAGTAATGCCAAAAATGAGAAGATAAAAGCCAGAATCCAGACTTTTTTCTTGGGTTCGTCTTCACCTTCCAGATGGTGTGGTTGCGCACTGATTGTATTCATAACGTCCTTAAATATTTTTTAGCATTCCGGTGCTTTCAGTACTGATCTTTTTCAAATACTTATTTATATGAAAAATAAAATAGATTACTGCAATGATCCCCTCATTTAGAAAATAGGAGAATTCTTCTTTTGATGCTCTCTTTCCCTCCTGCTATTTCATCAATGGCATTCATTCAGAAATAGTCTGGTTCACTTACAGTGAGACCAACAGCAGGGGTTCTAGCCAACAGAAGTTGGCTAGGGTTTATAAAGAGATTTAATTACAGAATGCGGCAATTCCGGTTTGTGCACGTCCCAGAATCAAGGCATGTACATCATGGGTACCTTCATAAGTATTCACCACTTCCAGATTCACCAAATGACGCGCTACACCAAATTCATCAGAGATCCCGTTACCACCCAGCATGTCACGTGCCAGACGTGCAATATCCAGAGCTTTACCACAGTTATTCCGCTTAATTAAAGACGTACCTTCGACTGAAGCAATGCCTTCATCTTTCATTCGACCAAAACGTAAAGCAACCTGTAGACCGAGTGCAATTTCAGTTTGCATATCCGCCAGTTTTTTCTGGATCAGCTGATTGGCCGCGAGTGGTCGGCCAAACTGTTTACGATCCATGGTGTATTGATGTGCAGTATGCCAGCAGAACTCTGCAGCTCCCATGGCACCCCAGGCAATCCCGTAACGGGCACTGTTCAGACAGGTAAATGGACCTTTTAAGCCACGTACTTCTGGAAATGCATTCTCTTCCGGTACAAAGACATTATCCATCACAATTTCACCGGTAATCGAGGCACGTAAGCCAACCTTGCCATGAATCGCGGGCGCTGAAAGCCCTTCCCAGCCTTTTTCCAAAATAAATCCGCGAATGTCACCGACATTGCCTTCAGCGGATACTTCTTTGGCCCAGACCACAAATACATCTGCTATCGGACTATTGGTAATCCACATTTTTGCACCTGTTAAACTGTAACCGCCTTCGACTTTTTTGGCACGGCTAATCATGCTGCCCGGATCGGAACCATGATCGGGTTCAGTCAGGCCGAAGCAGCCAATATATTCACCGGTGGCCAATTTTGGTAAATACTTCTGCTTTTGCACTTCAGAGCCAAATTCATTGATCGGCACCATCACCAGTGAACTTTGTACACTGGCCATGGAACGATAACCTGAATCGACACGCTCAACTTCACGTGCGATTAAGCCATAGCTGACATAATTTAAACCGGCACCACCGTACTGTTCTGGAATGGTGGGACCCAGCAAGCCTAATTCGCCCATCTCACGGAAAATAGCCGGATCAGTCTGTTCATGGCGGAACTGTTCTAATACCCGTGGCATCAGCTTATCCTGACAATACGCAGCGGCTGCATCACGAATCATGCGCTCTTCTGAACTCAGTTGCTGTTCAATGAGGAACGGATCTTGCCAATCAAATCTATTTTTTGTCGTCATTTTAATATTTCCCTATTTTAATATTATGAGTTTAGACCGTTGCTTGTTTAATCATTTCACGCGCAATGATAATTTGCTGAATTTGCGTAGTTCCTTCATATAAACGGAACAAACGCACATCACGGTAGAAACGTTCAATTGAATATTCACTGATATAACCTGCTCCGCCATGGATCTGTAGGCAGCGATCAGCAACTCGACCACACATTTCAGTCGCAAACATTTTTGCACAAGACGCTTCAGTGGTGACATTTTGGCCGGCATCACGTAGGCGAGCCGCATCCAGCACCATACATTTAGCCGCATAAATTTCAGCTTTAGAGTCGGCCAACATGCCTTGAATCAGCTGGAAATTTGCAATAGCCTGACCAAACTGTTTACGTTCAACCGCATAATTTAAAGCATCTTCCAGCATACGTTCTGCCATGCCGACGCTATAGCCAGCAATATGCAGACGGCCCTTATCCAGAACACGCATTGCGGTTTTAAAGCCAATTCCTTCCACACCACCAATCAGCTGATCTTTATGCACCTTACAGTTATCAAAAATAACATCGCAGGTATAAGAACCGTGCTGGCCCATTTTTTTATCAATCTTACCCAGACTTAAGCCCGGTGTGCCCGCTTCTACCAAAAATGCTGAAATGCCGCTCGCACCTCTAATCTCCGGATTGGTACGTGCCATCACGGTAAATGTGGTGGCACGAGGTGCATTGGTAATGAAGCGTTTAGTACCGTTTAAAATATAATAATCACCGTCTTTGACTGCACTGGTTTTTAAAGACGCTGCATCTGAACCTGAATCTGGTTCAGTCAAACAGAATGACCCGATGATTTCGCCGGTTGCATAACGTGGTAAATATTTTTGTTTTTGCTCTTCAGTACCATCAATTACGATGCCACTTGAACCAATACCGTTGTTGGTACCAATTAAAGAACGGAAGGCAGCCGATGTATGGCCTAATTCCATCGCGACCAAAATTTCCTCTTCCATGGTAATGCCTAAACCGCCATATTCCTCTGGAATCGTCAGGCCAAACAAGCCTAGCTCTTTCATCTGTTCCACAATATGTTCAGGAATGGCATTGTTCTCTTCAACTTCATGTTCAAGAGGCACCAGTTCATTTTTTACAAAATCGCGAATAGTAGACAGAAGTTGCTCTAACATTTCCGGATCACGAATCATATGAATCTCCATGGATATAGTTTGGGTAAATTCCTTTACCTTTATTTTTGTTTCGTATTACGAAATAAATAACCATAAAACCAGAAAATCAGCAAGCAAATTCATTAAAAAATTTATTTTTTTATAAAAAATGAAATTTTTCTAGATTTAAAATTGATTTAATATAGAATATTATTTCACAATGCGAAATTATTTCTTTTTAAAGTTTACATTCCGAATAGCACTTTTTATAAGCTGATGAGGATCAAAACTCTATAAAATTCATTGTTTCATTAGATGATTTATTTCAAAAGTAGATCAGCTATTTTTTGCAGTTATTTACCGTGTATAGTAATTTTTGGGCATGGAACAGAATAAAAATGATCGTTATTTATATAATTTATCTATAATTCAAGTGTTTTATTTTGTATCGTGAAACTAAGTTGCTATGATATTCATTAATTTACTCTCTTATGTAGACCATGACAAAAAATAAAACAGGTGAAATACCTAACTTCGATGAAATTCGCTTAGATCCAATCTCGCATATTCATCGCGAAAACAATCCCCAGTTTATTGCGTCTATTGCACGTGGCCTGGAGATTTTAAGATGTTTCTCTGCAACCAATCAGTTACTAGGCAATCAAGAAATTGCACAAATGACCAATTTGCCAAAACCGACTGTGGCGCGCATTACGAGTACCCTGGTTTCTTTAGGCTATCTAAAACAGCTTCCAAATACGACTAAATATTTACTGGATGTCGGTGTGCTAGCTCTGGGCTACTCTGCGTTAAGCAATATCTCTGCACGCACCCAGGCTTATCCGTTTATGGAAGAAATGTCACGCTATGCGCAGGCACCAGTCGCTATGGCAACACGTGACCGTCTCAATATGATTTACCTAGAAGTGGTGCATACGGATACAACACTAACGATGCGTCGTTCAGTCGGTTCAACTTTGCCCATTCATTCTAGTGCCATGGGACGTGCCTGTCTGGCCGCGATGGAGGTAAAAGAACGCGAATATCTATTTGATGCGATCAAGAAACGAAACGAAGACCAGTGGCCTACCATCAAGCGTAATCTGGAACGTGCGATCCGTGATTATCAAGATTATGGTTACTGTCTGTCTTTAGGCGACTGGGCGAAAGATGTGAATTCCGTGGCAGTTCCCCTGATTCATCCTAAACATGGAATTTTAACGTTTAACTGTGGTGCACCAAGTTATCTGTTAAATCAGGAAAAACTTGAAAATGAAATTGGACCACGTCTGATTCATATGGTGAATAATATTGCGATGAATCTTAATAGCATATAAGAGATTAATTACAAGAGCGGCTTAGGTCGCTCTTTTTATTTGTTTATGCAGTTGGCCTCTATCTCGTTTAACTTGGATATTTTCCGTTCTATTTATCCTATAGAAATCATAAATTTTTTAAATTTTGGTTCTTTATAAAAAATAAAAATTAAACTTCATAACATCTAGAGATAATGATAAAATATCGCATAGCGAAATGGAGTTTTATTTATGGAAGATATCACAAGAGAGTCGATGGAGTTTGACGTTGTCATCGTAGGCGCAGGCCCTGCGGGTCTTTCTGCTGCGATCAAAATCCGTCAACTTGCAATTGAAAACAACTTAAATGATTTGTCCGTTTGTGTCGTAGAGAAAGGCTCCGAAGTGGGTGCACATATTCTTTCTGGTGCGGTACTTGAACCGCGTGCCATGAATGAACTGTTCCCGGACTGGAAAGAACAGGGTGCACCTCTCAATGTACCGGTGACTGAAGATAAAACCTTCTTCCTGCTTTCAGATGAGAAATCACAGGAAGCACCACACTGGATGGTGCCTAAAACCATGCACAATGATGGCAACTATGTCATCTCACTCGGTAACGTGGTGCGCTGGTTAGGAACTAAAGCTGAAGAACTCGAAGTGTCGATCTTCCCGGGCTTTGCTGCTGCTGAAATCCTCTATCATGAAGATGGTACGGTCAAAGGCATCCAGACCGGTGACATGGGCATTGGCAAGGATGGCGAACCGACACATAACTTTACTCCGGGTTATGAACTGCATGCCAAATACACTTTATTTGCTGAAGGTTGCCGTGGTCATTTGGGTAAACGCCTGATCCAGAAATTCAATCTGGACCAAGATGCTGATCCACAACATTACGGTATTGGCATTAAAGAGCTTTGGGAAATCGACCCTGCCAAGCATAAACCGGGTCTGGTGATGCACGGTGCCGGCTGGCCATTGAATGAAACCGGTTCTTCAGGCGGCTGGTGGTTATATCACGCTGAAAACCACCAGGTGACCTTGGGTATGATCGTGGATCTTTCGTATGAAAACCCGCATATGTATCCATTTATGGAAATGCAGCGCTGGAAAACCCATCCACTGATCAAGCAGTAT
>NZ_JAGFXZ010000054.1 GCF_019038395.1 Acinetobacter sp. BY419 | reverse complement strand
TTATAATCAGCAGAGAATTCAAAAAGGATTAGATTTTAAAACACCAAATCAAATGGCAGCAGACTTTTACAAGTTGGCTGCATAGAATCTACCAAGTGGAAGTATCCTGTTAATTCAGCACACATCACAAGCTATTGAGACTCCTTTTGATAAAGGTATGCCAGGTGGTCGTTTCTGGTATTTACCAGAGGTGGTTGAAAGTGATGGTGATAAAAAGCTAATTCTACCTGTACCACAAGTCATTGACTGGTTAACAGATCTACTAGGAACAGATGTAGACAATGTTGCCAACCATAGCCTAGATATAGACATTCAAAATTTACGACGTTCTCTCTATAACTGGAAGAATGGTACAAATACTATTCGTTACAGCTCTATTTATGAATATTTCCCAAAAGGGCTATGTTTAGATTTTGAAGGTGCCTTTACCCTAAATGAAACTATCACTCTGGATGAGCAATTTAATCAAGCATTAGCTTTTATCAACAAAAAGGAACTAAATGCTCAAAAGCTTAAATTTGAAATTCCTTTGTCTGAGGAAATCCTTACTCATATTTTGCAGGGGAACGTAAATGAAGAAGAAAAAACTAGATTAATTGAATGCTTATTAAATCGCTATTCAGCACCTTCTATAGAAGTTATTCGCCAACGCCTAATTGTTGCTAGTACAGTGCAGGATATTTATCACCGATTAGTCAAATCTCTGTGTCCTGACGTAGATAAGTATTGTGTTGACCTCAAAAAAAACAAAGTCCTACAACTATTTGCATTATATAAAGGTGTTTATAACCTTACTATCGAGGCATGGAGAAATTGTAGAGATAAAGGTGAATTTGCAGAAGATATGTGGTTTGAAGCTCATTTACCTGAATGGGATAAACAAAGCATATTTCTTTCAATTCTACCCTCTAG
This sequence comes from Acinetobacter sp. BY419, assembly GCF_019038395.1. GTDB lineage: Bacteria > Pseudomonadota > Gammaproteobacteria > Pseudomonadales > Moraxellaceae > Acinetobacter. The sequence goes on along the minus strand of NZ_JAGFXZ010000054.1, from coordinate 9,519 downwards.
TAAAGAAACAGGTATTGATGAGCTAGCAACGTATCTGAGCTATAGCTTCCGTATCGATGCAAGCGATGTAATTGATGATGTAATTGATCATGATCCGGAATCATGTGCTGAAATTGCTGAACGCACTGTACGTAAACTCCATAACTTTTATGAAGAACAAACCAAAACTCAAGAGTTGAAAGCTCGCATGCAACAAAGCTCACCATGGAGAGCTTTACATAATGAACAGAATTACTGGGTAGTAAGTGGCGTAGCTCAGTCACCAGAGCTACCTATTCACTTGAAAGAAATGACCGCTAAGCGTATGAGAGAACTAGCTAATACGCCTATAGAGAAAATTCTAGTTGTTATCTCCGAGCTTGCTTACTATTTAAATGGTGAAAGTAAAAACAGACCTAAAGATTGTAAAAATAAGGTTGAAGCTTTACTTGATCAAGCAGAAAAAACCGAAGGATATGATTTATGGAAGTTTGCTATTTTACAGTACAAAGCTAAGCACTTATTGGCACAAAATAATTTTGATGAGGCATCAAAATATTTCAGAGATGCACTAGAAGAGAGTTTTAAAGGCAGTTATGGCCTAATGACTGGAGAAATTGCACGAGATTGTTTAGCTGTAGCAGTAGCGAATCAAAAACTTATCACAAACAATCACGAAAAATATTATCGTGAAATGCTTAGTGGTGGAATGATAGAAAGTGATCAAATTCCTTCTATAGAGGAAGTAGCACGTTGGGCATATTCTTATTTCTGGGAAGATCTTTATAAACCGTATCCTGGAATCAAGTCTCAACAACCACTTGGTCAAACTCTGGTAAAACCAGCTTTGGATAAACTTTTTCCTTTGCTAGAACAACATAATTTAGCAGGATTGAAGGATTGGCTAAATTCTAATAAAGCTTTGTTCAAATCTAATCTGCCTGACGTTGAAGGCAACTCAATGCTCATGCTGATGCTGAAGCTATTTCTCAAAGTTCAAAAAGTGATGGATGCTAAGATAGTAGAAGCTTGGGAAAACTTATTAAAAGATATTTTTGAAAAATATCCAAAACAACTGGATATTCCAGACCTAAAAGGTCAAACACCATTAATGTTGGCTGTCGAGGCTCGTGAAACGATGTTAGTTGAACAGATGCTAGTAGCTGGAGCCGATGCGAATATTCAAAATTATCAAGGGATGACGGCATTACATACAGCTTGTAAAATTAGATCTCCAAAAGTTTTTGATGCCTTCTGTACTGACTCTTCTGATTGGAATTTGAGAACAATGGATGGAAGATTACCGTTACATACTGCTTGTTGGTCTGGAAATATTTATGTTGTCGAAAAGTTAGTAGAATTAGCACCAAAACAACTTTGGGAAAAAGATCATGCTGGATTCACACCGTTAGAATTGGTTGAAAATCTGATTGAGAATTCTGAAGCACTGCAGATGTTAGAGCAACAAAGTAGAAAAAATGGTTATTCTTGTGGAACACAACAAGAACTTAAAAAAATTCTTGAAGTTCTAGAGCAATCTTTATCTATGAACAGCTAATTGCAAAACTGCCCTGTACATCAAAACGTACAGGGCTACATTATATTACTATCTATAAAATGCCGTTTTCTAGGGTTGATCTTAAGTAAGTAAAATTTAAACCAAAGAGAAATAATTACATTTTCAGTTTTCTTGTATAGTCGCAATTTGGATAGGTATTACATGCCATGAATGGTCCATATCTACCATTCTTTTTCCAAAGCCTTCCTTGTCTACATTTCGGACACAACCATTCAGGTGGTATATCACTGTTGATTGGTTTATGTTCATCTTGTGGTATATGAATAAATTCTTTGAAATTTTGGTCTTTGCAAATTTCTTCTAAAAAAACTGAACCACGCTCACCAATTAAATAAACTTTTTCCTTTGCACGTGTTAATGCAACATAAAACAAGCGACGCTCTTCAGCAAAGGCATATGTTTCAGGTTGTGGTAAAACTAAGTTCAAAAGAGGATCATCTTCCTTTTCAGAAGGGAATGCACTACCACCTTTATTCAAACCTACCAAAATTACATAATCTGCTTGCAACCCCTTAGATGAATGAATTGTTTTAAATTGGACATTACAGTTTCTGAATAATGGCAGTACATTATCTAAATTAGGCTTATGGTGGTTATACCGACCTAAGATATATATAGATTTTTTTTTCGCATTATCTAAGTTAGCTTCATTGATATCTGAAATGATTTTAATCAAATAGTTATGTATATCTTCATTCTTTGTAGAAAAGTTTATTTCAACCACTTTGCTGGTGGTTTGGTCAATGGCTTTGACCACTTTTTGCATTTGTGCTTTATTTTTTTGAATAAAACTACTGGCAATGTTGGCAATACCCTGATTAGAACGGAATGTTTGAGTCAACTGAGTTTGTTTAGTATAGCCGAAGACTTTTTCAAACTGAGTGAAAATACTGATGTCTGAACCTGCAAAACGATAGATTGCTTGCCAATCATCACCAACACAAAACAGTTTTGCTTCAGGAACTTGATTTAATAGAGCCTGAATAAAACGTGCCCTTGACTGAGATGTATCCTGAAACTCATCAACAATAATCAGTTTGAATGGACTTCTATATTTATTTTCATTGACCAGTCTGGCAGATTCAATCAGTAAGTCATCAAAATCACACTCTTTGTTTGAGCTCAAAGTTTCTTCATACTTTGCATAAACTTTTGAAAATAATTCCAAGAATAAGCTTTGACGTAATGTGAGGGATGGGTTTTCCAATAGTTTAAGCACACTGGCTTGATTGGACTTGTAGTGGCTTAAAAAACTGCCGTAGAGGTCATCAGCATTCTGTTCGTAGATGGAGAATGCTTTGGTATTAATGTCATTTAGACTACGCGGTTGAAATATTTGCCCACGTGTTTGAAGTTCATGTTCAAGCTTTTTGAACAAAGAACCTGTAATAAATTCATGAAAGGTGGTACTGATTAAATCAGTTTTATACTTCTGGTGGATTTCCGACTTCCATTTCATTTCATCCAAATATTTTTGTCCGAAATGAGCAGGCGGTTTGCCGTTTTGATCCACGGCATAGTGTTCTAAATACAGATTAATATCTGGGAAATAAAAATCGGGTTTGTACTGACGATAATTTTCATCTGCAGTTTCATGTTCATAAGCACGTTCATATTCGTAGGGAATTCCTTGGCTGTACAACCAGTTGGCAATGGCTTTTTCACCATGAGATTTAACGAGTTCACCTTGGTAGGTGACAAAACCATCTTTGAATCTGTCAAAAGATTGTTTTTGTGCTTTTTCCCATTCACTTCGAGTTTTGAATGCAAAAGGCGATAGTGGTGCTTTTGAATAAGCTGTTTTGAATAAAAGATATTTTTCCTGAAAATCAGGATCAGTTTCATTCAACTGTTGAATAATTCGATTAAGTAATGGTTGAGTCTTGCCTGCATGGTCAGATACGGACGGGCTTTTGCAGGTGGCTTTACCGATTACTCTTACTCCAAGCTGATGAAAGTTTAGTGCATCGATTTTCGTATTAAACTTCTCAAGAATAGCTTTTAGTCTTGAATTGATTCGCTCGTTAAGTTCTTCGCCAGCATTTCTATTGAATGCTAAAACCAATATTTCTTCAGGCTTATAAAGACCTGTTAAAAGGGCATAACCCACTTTCCCAATAATGGTCGAGGTTTTGCCCGAACCTGCCGCAGCGACCAATAAGTTGCGATCCTCAAAAATAATTGAAGAAATACGCTGTTCCTCAGTGAGAGGCGTAGTTTCAACCTGATCAAAAAAATCCTTAAATGCTACTAATTCACTGTCAATGAAACGTTTATTTTTGGCATCAATCGCATGGTTTGCTTTGATGGGAAGCTCGATAAACTGTTTTAGCTGTTCAAACAAACCTTGTTGAGGTGGTTCAAAGACAAAGGACTTGTCTCGTTGAATTAGTCTGTTGAATCGATCAACTTGATCTTTTGATCTTTGAGTAATATCTGATTTGAATAGTTGCGTAAAATGATGGGATAAATAACGGTTTTGTTGAATGAAGTTCTGGTATTCGAATAAATAGGGGAGCAGTGTTATTTTAATCTGTTCAGCATTTCTTTGGTTTTTTAGAAATTCAGCATCATTGTAAATTTCAGTCTGAAGTTTTTCTGCTTGAGCATTAAACAGACCTTTGAACTGATAATTCTGATCCTGTGTTTTCAGTGTGACTGTAGACCACATCCATCCTTTACGGATATAAGATTCTAAGACCTGCTCAGGGCTCAGTTTTACAATAGCGCCATCGAGTGAAAGTGTAAGCTCAGGAAATTCATATTTTATGCACCATTTGGTTGAACCTGCAAAAATATAGCTAAGTATACTTGGTCGAATTTCCATAATGTCCTAAAGAAAAATTATTAAAATAATGAAATATTTGCGAATAATTATAAAGTTATGAGATATTTTTTTCAGCAATAAGTATGGCTTTGTTGCACAAACATTTAAAATGTTAAATCGCCCTTATATGCCACGATCAACTCTATAGCCCAGTGAAGCAACAAACTTCGGTTCGCTTAAACACTGATGTTTTTGCATAGTTTATATCGGCATTGTTGCATAAACATTCAAAAGCTGGATTTCTCCCAAATCATTCAAATTTAAGAGACAACTTGGGTATGAGGTCTGCCTAATTAGGTAAATTTGTTCAGTACTGCCACACGTGCATGAAGTTCATTAAACTGGCTTTGAAAATTTCTTGATGTCAATTTATCACCTAACAATTTGATACAGTGCATTTTGGTTTCAACTAAACTTCGTTGATGATAGCCCGACCATTTTTTCCAAATGGTTCTACCCAATCGTCTAACGGTTTGAAGTAATTCAGTCCAAAGATGGGTTAGGTGTGTCTAGAATTTTGGTGGCTATTCAGATAACCAAAATAAATTTTATGTGGTCAAAAATTATCATTTATGAGGTCAGAAAAAAATAGTGAAAATTTCTTACCTGTGTAAAATTATGTGATCATTGAAAATGAGTATGGGCATGAATATTCCAAATAATTTAGTTAAATCTCTGACCTTTACAAGTGGAACTAACATTTTTGTAGTAGGGGATATTCATGGCTGTTATTCAATTTTATTTAAAGAGTTAGATAAATTAGGAGTTAATTTTCAAAAAGATATTTTAATAAGTGTCGGTGATTTAATCGACCGTGGAGATGAGAACCTGGAATGCATTACTTTACTTGACTATCCATGGTTCCATATGATTAGGGGAAATCATGAAGAAATGTGTATTTTAGGAAGAAAGGATAAGTCAATACGAGATATGCATTCTAGGAATGGGGGCGAATGGTTTTATAAGTTAAGCGAACATCAACAACAACAAATCGCTCAAAAATTTTCCGAATTGCCACTATTAATTGAAATTAACACTGGTATTAAAAAAATTGGATTTGTCCATGCTGACGTAGAAATCAATGATTGGGAACTTCTCAAACAGGATATTCAGAAAGGTAATTATTCTATTCCTGGGATAACATCTGCTTATAAAAATGCACTTTGGGGACGAGGTAGATTAAGAAATTATTCTGATCAATATGATGTTGTTACAAAAATTGATGAAATCTATCTAGGGCATACAATCGTAAGAGAACCTGTGCAAATTGATAATTGTTTTTATATTGATGTTGGTTCATTTTACACTAAAAAGTTATTCGTTAAGAAAATTTCATAAGCTTTCGTGAAATCGAAAGGGGATTGTTGGCTGCTCAATTTCAAAATGATTAAATAATCAATTGGTGATTTAGAGCGTAAACTTCGAATCGCTAAAAAGTTTAGATATAAAGTTGGCATAGTGGGTGTTGCAGAGAGTGAGTTTTTGTTGACAGCTCACGACTTTAATAGTCGAAAAATGGCATATTAAGATGACAGCAAGAATAGGGTTAAATAGATAAACTAAGACCCTATTTTTTTGAATATTTTGGGTTGATAAACTCATAAATTAAGGTCTAATAAATTTTTATTCATGCTACTAATTATAAGACTTTTTCAATCGAGTGCGTAACATTAGTTTATAACCAACATTGATAATGACTAAATATTTAATCATATAGAGGTAATTTTAGACTTAATGATGATTTTTATTATCCTAATGACATTAAATATTAAAAATGATAAAGTAAACTCATATTAGGAAAATTCTGAAATGGTGAAGCGATGAAATTTGGAGCATTGAAAACACCAGAAGCGATGGGGCGTGAATTAGGTGATCGACTAAAACAAGCACGACTTAATTTAGATCTTACTCAAGAAGAAGTCGGCTTATCGGCAGGCGTGAGTCGCTACACTATAAAAAATTTAGAACAAGGGCGAGGTAATATTCAGGATTTGATGGCTGTTTTAATTGCTTTGGAAAGCACTGATCAATTAGACCACTTAATGCCACCGCAACAGATATCGCCTATAGAATTATTGAAGCTAAGAGGTCGGATGAGAAAGAGAGCATCTGGTTCACACAACAAAACAGTATCGAACAAGAAAATTGACAAGACAAATAGAAGAGAAGAAGATTTAGGATGGTAGATAAAGTTGATGTAATTAAAGTTGTATACAAAGAATTAGATGTTGGAGCTTTAAGTTTTGATCCCACGACAGGTCAAAGCGCGTTTATATATATGCCAGAATTTGTTAGTGCTGGTATAGAGTTATCGCCTTTAATGATGCCTTTGCGGGAAAATTACATATATAACTTTAATGCTTTAAATCCTGAAACTTTCAAAGGATTACCTGGAATGCTAGCTGATTCCCTTCCAGACGATTTTGGTAATCGTATCTTAAATACCTGGCTAGCTTCAAAAGGACGTGCAGCAAATAGCATTACCCCAATTGAACGACTTCGTTACACAGGGAAGCGTGGTATGGGGGCATTAGGGTTTTTACCTGCTGAAGCTCGTGGAGAATTAAATGCAAATGAATCTGTTCAAATAGATGAACTTGTAGCTATTGCACAGGAAGTTTTATCGGCACGTAACGAATTTGATGCCGAACTGAGATCAGATGGCTCTGATGACCAGGAAGCGATGTTGTCACTCTTAAGCGTAGGAACAAGTGCAGGTGGAGCGAGACCTAAAGCAGTTTTAGCATTCAATGAGGATTTTACAAAAGCCAGATCAGGGCAGGCGAATGTTCCAAGGGGTTACACACACTACTTAATGAAATTTGATGGTGTAACCGAGAGGAATACCAACAAAGAGACATTTGGTGATCCTTTAGGGTATGGTGCAATGGAATATGTCTATTATCAAATGGCTACTGCCTGTGGTATTGATATGATGCCTTGTTATCTACTGCATGAAGGTGATAGACAACATTTCGTAACTCAAAGATATGACAGAATCGGGAATGAAAAGCTGCATGTGCAAACTTTAAATGCAATGGCTCATGTCGATTATAAGATGCCTGGATCATTTTCTTATGAAGAACTATTTCTTGTACTTCGCGAGCTTAAAATGACTGCTGTTGAAGCTGAACAACTATTAAAGCGAATGATCTTCAATATTGTGGCACGTAATCACGATGATCATGCCAAAAACTTCTCATTTATCCTTCGAGATCAGAAATGGGAGTTGGCACCTGCTTATGACTTAGCATTTAGTTATAAACCAGGTTCAATCTGGGTAGAGTCTCACTGGATGTCACTAAATGGTAAGCGCAGAGATTATGTATTAGAAGATATTCTTTCTGTAGAATCTTTAAGCCGAAAATTTACTCCTAAATATGTGCTAGAGGTTTTAAATCATACTATAGAGATTGTGTCAGGATGGAAGGATCTAGCTAAAGCTTCAAATGTTCCTGAAAAACTAATTGCTGAAGTATCCGAAAATTTGAGACTGAAGTTCTAATTTTAAAAATAGAACTCATGCACAAGAATTCCATTGTATTAGATTCCCCCCATAAAGATTAAATATTTTATCATTATTACCACAATCATACATTAATGATCATATTATTGATCATTATAGGGGTTTATTATTAACAGATATTATGTCCATCTCTTTCAAATTTTATAAGAAGACATCCTTTATTTAATAATCATTCAAGTGCTTGGTCGCTGTTGCATTACTTACTTGTGCTAGTGTTAATATTTGGAGATTTTACTAGATGATTCTTATGACCACTTAATATATTAATACCTTGCTCAGAATATCGTTTCAACCATTTGCGTAACGTTAGCCTAAAATTGCCGCATATCCGACAAACCAGGCCAGCATCATTGGTCTCTTCAAATAATTTAACCCATACGAGTCGTTGTTGAATTTCTCTGTTCGTAAATACCAATTATATTGAAATGATGACTATGAATCACACAAATAATCATATCGTTATATGAATTCAAGTAACCGATTTAAAGTATTAGTTTCAATCTGATGTTTTTTCAATTGATGCTCTAAAGAATTTCTAAAATTAAGGATCTCTCTTTCAAGTTCAGGTAATGAAACCAGAAGCTCTGCAGTATATTCAATTTGTGATGCCAATTCTGTTATTTTAAGATTTAACTCTTCAGTTAATGAAACTAGGATATGTTTTTTATCAACTTTAACTGATGTTTTTTTTATGTTTTTGAGTTTTTCTGTTTGACTATATAAAAATAATTTCTTCTTATAGCTTGCACGTTCAACGGCTAAATAACCGTGCTTTCTTAATAAATGAAGACAGGTATATGTCTGACTTCTGAGCTTTTTTCTTTCATGATAAGCAAGTCCTGGAGTATCGATAATACTCCAGAAATCTTTAGCTTCCCAATCGACAATTTCGCACAAATTTAGAATTTCTAAAAACTCTTCACCTAGCGGTAAATTAAAATCAAACATATTTGCAAGCAATAAACTTAAAAGAGGATTATAAGCCGTGGATATATAATCCTCAAATAGGGATATTTCTATTTTTTATACATACGACTTAGAATGTCAGAAATATCTTTAAAAATTGGTAGTATTATTCGTAAAATACGGGTAGAAAAGGATATAACACAAGAGATGCTTGCTTTACAGTGCAATATAGATCGTAGTTACATGGGGCGTATTGAACGTGGAGAGGTCAATCTAACTGTAGAAAAGCTCTACATAATAGCCAAAGTCTTAGGAGTAGATGTAAAACAACTACTCCCTTAGAACACATTTTATCTTTTAAATAAATATCTTGCCAAAATGTGTTCAATCTCAACGCTAGACTTTACTTTTACTTCATCGATGATTCTGATCAGTAACTCTGTATTTTTGTGTAATTGCTTTTCTAAAGCTTCAACTTGATATTGTAAATCCTTATTTGAATTACTTAGGGCCTGTCTAGTTTTTCTGTTTACAAACAATTGTTGATCTTTTGTTTTAAAATTTAGCGATGAAATTTGATATGTGCTGAAAAAAGCGGAGACTTTAACTTGGTAAACTATACTTACTCATCAGGAGTTTACCATGAGAAAAAAGCAAAATTTTTACACGTCAGAATTTAAAGCTGAAGCCATAAAAGTAATT
>NZ_JAGFXZ010000053.1 GCF_019038395.1 Acinetobacter sp. BY419 | reverse complement strand
AGGAAACGTTGCTATATAACCGAGGAAACGTTGCTATATAACCGAGGAAACGTTGCTATATAAGTCCTGAAATCCTTTTGTATAAAGGGTTTCAGGACTTATAAAAACATTTAAAAACTTTAAAATATATTAAAAACCTTCTTCTTTAAAAATTGCCCTTGGTTTTCGCTACGCTCAAACTCTATTGAACTTCGCTAAAGCTCAGTTCTTCGGGGCAATTTTTAGCAAATACCTGGAATGAATTCTCTAAAACAATTAGGAATTCGCTTCGCTCAGAAGCTCTTTTGCTCGCTACGCTCGATCTAGAAGCAAATTAAGCTTGTTCGCACCCTTCGGATGCTCTGTATTTAAGTCTTAGCAGCAAATTAGAGTTTGTAATCAGAGAAAAAACACAACGAGAATTTCGATTAGATTACTTCGCTCCTAGACACTCGCTAAAACCTGCTCTGAATCGTCATATTTTGCATTTTTAGCCCTAGTTACAGATTTTCATGTAGGGAGATATGCTTTAAATATTTAAGTAGCTTAAATCGCAAATGAGTGGAATTTAGAAAAGTGCTTTCAGAATTAAAATAATTAAAAAAAAAGCTTTTTTTGACCAATCTAGATGGTTGATAAAGTGAGTTTTCACAACTCTATAAAATTAATAACTACTTAAGAAACGAGTTTTATAGAAATAAATGACCATATTTGAAATAAATCAAGCATTCGATACTGTAACTTTGATGTCTTCACATAGTGAGATTTTAGCTGATCAAACAGTCTTAATTTCTCTACACTTTGATGTTGCTTTAATCAAGTTAAAAAGCACTAATTTGATTAGTGTCAGTAAAAATTGCATAGATATTTATGTTGATAAACAAAATATTATTTTGAATATCAATGAAGGTTGCGAAACAGCAATTGAAGAGTTACAAAATTTTTTTGCTGACGCTTCAAATTATGAATAGATTTAAATTGAAAAGTCATTTTCATAATCTCGCTCTGGCTTTAAAGTAGGGGTATTCGAAACATTTGGTGTTGAAAGTACCCTACGTTCATATTTTTCACCAACTTTAGTTTGAAATTCTACAATGATAGATAAAGCAGAAGGACAATGCTTTTCAATAAATTTTTTATCATCATCTACAAGCTTCAAAATTTTTATGCGTATTGATTCATTAAGACTTGTGATTTTGTTATTAAGAGAAAATAGTTCACTAAACTCACTGTAGCGCCCTTTCACTGAACGCTTGTAATCATCAAATTTTTTATTAGCAATAAAATGTAATTCAGTTTCTATATTTCTGATTAAATAATTTGTATTGCTGAAATATGATGATTGTTCTAACTCATAATCTAAGTTTTTCGCATAGTTTTGATTGAGCATTAGCTCAACTTCTTGCCTAAGTTGTAATTCTCTTTTTTGTTTTTGATCATCTAACCATTTTTCATGTTCTATACGTTCTTGATCTTCAATTTTTTTGCGCTTTAATTGCTCTTTTTTAGTAGCTTCAGCTTTACACCAAGTGCCATATTCTTCAAAGCAAGTCGGGAAAAAGTCATTGAGATTATTATTTACGATATCAATGTATGTTTTTTCTACTGCTGAGACACTAAAAGTATTTTTTAGTTTTTTCCAAAAAGTTGGCCGTGGTTCAAGACAATATTTTTTTAGAAGCTCAAAGTCTCTAGTATATTGCATCGAAATTTCATAAATATCATGTTTTTCTAAAAGTTGTATTTGTTTAACGATGCTCTGCTGCAGAACTTCTTCATTAGAATTCCACTCGTTTAAAAAATTTTCATAGATTTTTGGAAAAAGGGTCACTCGCTTTTGTGCTATTTTAATTGCGCTATTTTCTTCTTTTAGATTTATTATATTATTACTAATAATTTCAATATCTTGTGAAACATGGATAAGCTTTTTATTATCTTTTTCTCGCTCAATTCTACGTTTTTTGATCGCATCATTTTTCAGGCTAATCTCTGTATCAATCCCTTTTCGACGTAACTGAGTGACTATTGGACCTTCATGCTGAGTTGCTTCTAGTTCCAATTCACGAACTTTATAACTACGGTGATCCACACGTGTATCAAATCCATTTAGTTCTAGGTGCTGATTACATAATCTTGCAAATGACTCTCTCCACTTACTCACTGTTTTGGTGCCATAGTCACGACTGAAGTCTCTATATTTTTTTGCTGAAAATTCACCATGTTCATTTATAGATCTAGTTGTAAACATGATGTGAGCATGAAAGTTTCGCTCATCACTTCCATTTTTTTTATGCGGTGCATGAATAGCAGCATCAATAACGACATTATATTTTTCAACAAGATCTAAACATAGCTCATGTAATAATTGCTTTCGCTGTTCAGCGTTTAACTCACACGGAAACGCAATTTCGAATTCCCTTGCTAATAGAGCATCTTTTCTACGCTCCACTTTTTCCACCTCATTCCAGAGCTTTTGACGATCTAGTAGTTCAACATTTGTATGTTCAGGTGCATATATTTCTGTAAATTCGACACCTGATTTTTTAGTGTAGTCCTGCTCTTTACCGTAATAATCACATATCAATTTCTTAGCAGAGCGATAGGCTGCACAAGCAATCGCTGAACGTCCTTGCATTCGACTTATTGTTTTGACTGAAAAATGATATAGGGCCATTTTGATTTTGCTCCTTATTTCGATTTATCGAAATTACCAACATATTCATGTTGGTTAGGGGATTACAAAGGGGATTTTCCCCTTGTCGCACCATTGAACAAAGTTCAATGGCTAAGTGCGCTCTTCGAGGACCCTTGCAGGGGGCCAGAACGTCTATTAGAAAGACTACAATGATTTATAACCAAAAAAATGAAGTTGCCTGAAAAGATCAAAAAAATGGTTGATACTTCTTAAAATCAAAGAAATATTTGAGGATCATTTAATGAGTATTGAGTTACTGGATCAAAAAATTAAAAAGCAAGATGAGAGGCTGAAACAATTAAAAGCTCAAAAGCGTGTAATAGAAGCTCGTGAAAAAAAGAAACAAGTTAAACAGCAACGTAACAACGAGACTAGACGTAAAATCTTACTCGGATCTTATTTGCTCAAAAAAATGGAACATGAAGCCAATAAAGAAAAAATACTCGCTGAGCTTAACGAGTATTTGACAGAAGATAGAGATAGAAAATTATTTAATTTTGAATGTTTCTAACATCCGAATTACGCATAAGAGATTTTATGTTAAATGGATATTCATTAAATTATTATAAGATTTATCATTTTCTTGTAATTTTAATATCTCCAATAATATTGTGAGGACCAAATGCCATTATTTCTCCTTGAACAGGGGATAAATAAAGTGTTTCCCAAAGAAGTTTAGAGAAATTTTGCATTACGTCTAATGAATACTCTAATAGATCAGTAGATTCATCTTCATCATTACTTCGATCAAAAAATTGGTCTACTTGTTTAGTGAAATCCTGGAAAAATTCATAATTATTTCTCTCAAGTTTAATTAGCTCAGGATTTCTTGGTATAGGAGCTATTATTCGAGGTAATTGCTGTGAATCAATTAAATTAATGCTATCTAGCCTAACCCATGCTTTTTTATTAGGCATACTAAGAGGACAAGCATGCATTACTAGATCTCTATAGACCCCTAGTTTATGGAGCCAACCAGTAGGAGAGCAAATGTCCTTAAAATACTTATCAAAATCGGATGTTACTGGCCTTTTTTCATAATATTTTTTATATATTTTTGATGTGGTATTCATATGTTTATCAGTTTTAATATCATTAGGAACAACATAATGAAAAACATATTCAGCAATATAGTCTCTGAGAATACATGCATTAAATAAGAAAATCTGAAATTTATCGTAGATTAATGAAGAAAAGGCATCTTCAAACTTTTGACCAATTTTTAAATCATTCCTAATGACTTTAGCATTTAATTGCTTTCTATATATTATAGATAAATCATAAAAAGAATTATTAATAGTATCAATGACATATTGAATTCTCTTGGATAAATCCCATAAATGTCCTTTTTGCATACGATAAGCGGAATTAGATATTTCCCCCCACTTTTGACGTGCTTCAGTATGCGCCCAAGTCTCATTTTTATAATCATGATAAAAACGATATTCTGGTAGGCTTGAACCATCAAAATGCATTTCATGATATAGAAAATTTACGCCAATAACTTTATGCCCTCGAGAATTTAAACTTGAATACAACTGGTTAAAATTTTTTAATGTTAATACAGCTGTTTGATTAGTAAGGGTATTAGGGAAAATAAAAACTTTATCTTTTTCTTCTGGAGAGTTGATGGCATATCCGCCACCTAATAAGTGAACTTCTCTAAAGACTATTGGCCAATCAGACATATTTTATAAGTCGCTTTAAGTTTTGTAATATAAAAATTATTTATCCTGTTCACTATAGTATTAATCTTAAAAAAGAAGCTAAGGATTTTTCCCTTTTTTTCTCAACAATGCTAAAATTATTATACGCCATTGACGTACTTCAACTCATGCTATTCATTGAAACTAGTATTTTTACCAAGCAAATCAAAGAGCTTGTTAACGATGAAGAATATCGTCAGCTCCAGCAAGATCTTCTAGTACAGCCTGATAAAGGCGACTTAATCAAAAATGGTGGCGGAATTCGTAAAGTACGTTGTGCTCAGGGCAATAAAGGTAAAAGTGGCGGTATCCGGGTGATCTATTATTGGGTCACAGAGGATGATCAGATCTTTTTCCTGGTGGCTTATCCAAAGTCTGTGAAAGATAATCTGACAGACAAAGAGACCTCGATCCTGCGTCAATTAGTTAAGGAGCAATTTCATGGATAACAACTTATTTGATGACTTAGTTGCTTCAATCAAAGAAGCTGGTGCTATTAAACGTAATGAGATCATGGCAAGTCGAGTCACAGAGCTTGAATTGCCTGATATTAAAGAAGTACGTGAGAAAACTGGCTTAACCCAGGCAGAATTCGCTGCACGTTTGCATATCAGTGCGAGAACCCTCCAAAACTGGGAACAAGGCCGCCGCTATCCGACTGGCCCTGCAGCGACCTTAATTCGTATTCTGGACGCACATCCAACGCTGATTTAAGAAATCCAGATAATAAAAAACCCCGGCATCCTGCCGAGGTTTTTTATTATTACTGGGTGTGCTTTGTTACCTGCTGATCCATGTCTAATAACTTATAATTTTTGTTTTATGTTATGGAACGTCCTGTTCCTGATGAGTTCATCATAGGAAATTACATCCAGGTCGTATAGCGGTAAAGGACCGGAATTCATGTAAGCCTAGACGTACAAAATAGCCTAAATTTTATCCCCAGAAATTGGGGATATTTTTGGCCTTGGGAAGACCGAGAATATTGGGGAAATGTCGAATTTGAGCATTTTTTAACCGATTTTATTGGCTAAATATTACAAATCTGCTTAAAAAACACACGAGTTGTTAAAACGTCTGTTTTTTGATCTTTTGGGTTTAGGATTTATTAAGTTAACTGTTTGATAAATAACATTATTTAAAAATGCATTTCGTATAACCGCCATTATGTTAAGTGGGGCAAGAAACTATTGATTTGTTATAAAAAAACGTTCAACAGCCAACCAAGCGGATAATGCGAATTCATCTCTGTATTTGGAAGGCTGATCAGAAATTTTTTCGAGTAACCAGGGTTTTGCATAATGTTCAGCTGGCCCCATAATTAATGAAATAATCAGGTTTAGCTGTAATTTCTTGAGTTCTTCTAACGGGTATAAAGACTGCAAATGCTGAAAAATAGCTTTATTCCTTAATTTATTTTTCTCATTCAATTCGTGTTGATAGGTACTATTCGAAACATAATATCTTGCTGTCATTTGAAGTCTGGCAAGCTCCACATTTTGCTCTACCCAATCAAGATAGCTATATACAAGTGCAAAAATAAAATCTTTTATATTATGGATATTTTTAAAATATTTTTCCCTCTCAAATGACTGATCATCTAATGCTAAAAAATATAAATTTGCGATGATGCCTTCTTTTGTACCGAAATGATAATAAATCGCCCCCACACTAGTATCAGAATTTTCCCTGATTTGCTCAATGGTCGTGGCTTCAATCCCATGTTGATTAAAAAGTTGTAATGCCGTCACTAAGATTTCTTTTTTTAATTGTTTCCGTCTTCCAGCGTAGTGCTTTTCAAAAATCGCAATGGTATTCATTTCAGACACAGAATTTGCAGAAAACAGAATCTTAAATGAATTACCAGTCACTTGACAATTAGCTAAAACAGAATAAAACTCAGAAATAGAATATAGTTCTAACCTTAAAACAACAATGAGATTAAATAAGAGGATGAGGCATGAGTACACTGAACATATGGGAAAGACTGTCGTCTAAACCTTGTGGGAAATGGGCATTTTCCAAAGCGTTATGTCTTAAGGCCCCTTACTTTGCCAATATCAGTCCTAAATTTGAGGAATTACGTCCTGAATTTTGCAAAGTCAGTATTTCTAAATCTCGTAAAGTCACCAATCATTTAGGCACGGTGCATGCCATTGCCATGTGCAATATGGCAGAGCTGTCAGGCGGTACCATGACTGAAGTCACTGTCCCTGCAACCCATCGCTGGATTCCTAAGGGCATGACCGTTGAATATTTAAAGAAAGCTACAACAGGATTGGTGGCAACAGCGACACCTGCAACAGCACTAGATTTAACGCAACCGAGTGAATATCTGGTCAATGTTGAAGTTAAAGATCAGCTTGATGAAGTTGTCTTTAAAGCGGGCATTACCATGTGGATTTCGCCAAAAAAGGCGTGATTGCGCTGATTCATCAAAATGATAATTATGGAGTTTGAACAACATGACCTCTCAAAAAAGAATGCTGATTACAGGGCTGTTATCTGGCCTTATTTATGGTCTTTGGACGTATTATATTAACTTTGGTGCGGATAATGTCTTACTGTCTGCATGGACGCAAGCAATCAATAGTTTTATTGGTGGTTATTTGGTTGCGGGTTTAGTTGAATTTTCTTATAGAGTCGTTCCTGCACCCTATAAGTTTATGGTTTCTGCCTTTGTTCCCTATGCTTTACTCATGATCCTTTATGCTTTTATTCATCATTACATTGGAACGAAACACGTTTTCTATACGATCCTACCAAACATGTTAATTGGTTTTCCATATTTTTTCTTATATGTTAATAAGTTAGAGAAAAATAGTGGCACTGTTGTAAATATTCCACAGGGATAATACATCTCACTATTAAGCTGATCATTTATATAACGTGGATTATTTTTAATAGGCGAGGATTTTTGCTTCTTTTACACCACGATCAATAATTTTGATTATCTGATCTGGATTTTTTAGCCAAATACTATGTCTATTGCCCTTCAAATGTGAGGGTAATTCAATTTGTTCTAAAACATGATGATGAAACATGTCTGCTAATTTTTTAGTAGACTTTAGAGGGGAAAATCGATCATCTTTTATATTAATAAACAAACCTTTAATTGCATTTTTCTTAAACTCTATTCCTGAAAAACTATAATTCCCAGTTAATACAGTGTGACACCAATTATTCATCAGGCTTTTGGCTTCTCTATACCCAAAACCAATCTTGTAACCTGGGAAAAAACCATAGGCTTTAGTCAGCGCTTTAAATAATAACACTGCACTTAGTATTTTAGCCCTGCCTGTCAGATTCCAATTCTTATAATGAATGTTTCCTGAAGCAATCACGACGATTGGCGCATTATTTTTTAAGGCATATAAGCTGGCAAGATGCCCCCCTAAGCTATGTCCTAAAAGGACAAAATCCTGTGTATCACAACTTTTGATCAAATTCGGTATAAAGTATTGAAGTAAATCCGCATAGTCATAATCGTGGTCTTTAGAGATTTGAGGAATATTCTCTCCACAACATGGATAATCAGCATAAATTACTGAATAACCTTTATTTTTAAGACCAGTTATCAATCTTTCATACTTTTTAATCGGCACGCCAATCGCAGGTAATATAATAAAAGTTAAATGTTTATCCTGACTACTTGGGCTAATTTTATTCACTTTAACTGCATACACGTCTTTAAAAAAGAAACTATTCATCCGTTTTAATTCCTATATGGATTCAAATGAATCATTAAGGGTAATCCTAGATTTTTTAGAAAGGCTGTACGTGAATTTGGATTGTTCTTACTTTCAGCTTTGATGAGCTCAATAAAAGTTTTATTAAAGTTTTCTCTCGGATAATTTTCTATAATTTTTTTCTTAAAAGTTGAAGGTAATTTATGAAATTGTTCACCAATCACATCACACGATGCACCTTGCTGTAAAAGTAGGACTTCATTGGGATGTGATGGATCAATATAACCATTCATATGAATGCAAATGGCATCTTTGATGAGTAGTGTCTTATCTTCATCAAAATTGATCTGTGCTGCTTTATACGCAAATTGATCCGCACTTTCATGTGTAAAACATTTACAGCCTTTAGTTTCTAAATGAGGTTCTGTTAAACCAATGTCATGGAACAAAGCCGCTGTGAGCAGTGATTCTGGATCAAAGGTTTTATTCTGAATTTGGCCTAAAGCAGCTCCCCAAAAATAGGTTCTCCAAGAATGATTAATGATCGGAGCACTCGCTTTTGATTCGAGTTCTTCTATAGCCAGTTCAATCATTTTGGTATCTGGAACAATAATTTGGTCGAGATTTATATTTTTATTTAACTGTTTTTTATATAAGTTTTCTTTAATTGGTGTCATTAGGCTGGGTATCAATAGGGTGTTAAATAATTTAATTTTCTCCTTAAAAGATAATTCCCCATTTGCTTTCACAACCCATGAATAGGTCCCTATTTTTGTATGATGCATTATTGTTGGCTCATTTTAGAGTAATTGCTCTAAAATATAAGATGGTAATACTTTTTACAATATGTTTTACGCTTAGAACATATTAAATGCAAAATAGTAATTTAAGATTTCCTAAAATTAACATAATACACCTTATACGAAATGTGTTATAATTTTCCTTATAAATCAAGGCTGTAGTTTCTATTTTTAAGCCCAACTTTACCAAGTTGGGCTTTTTTTATGATTATTTGCGTTCCACGGTCAATAAGTGAGCAATGTTCCAAGGTTTTGTGTAGCCCAGGTTAACCATAAGGAAGGAAAAAACGGCTCAGGAAGCCACGTTTTTTAGGCTCAGGTTCAACGTGCTCAGGCACAGGAATTCGTTTCTTGATCTCTTGGTCAGTAGTCAATCCGTCATGTTTAGGCTGAGCTTGGATCTCTGCTTGTACAGGCGCTTCTTCTTTGGCGAGTTCAACGGTTTCTTGAGGTGCAGCAGAAGGTATTGGATCTTCTATTTTTGGTGGTTTTGGGGCTTCTAGTAGACGTTGTATAGCATCTATTTGATTATCTTTTGCGGCTAATTGTTCTCGTTGGAAAACTTCTCGTTCATGTGCAAGATCTAGTTGCTTTTTAAGCATCTCTACCTGTTGTTTAAGCATGTCTACTTCTGTCTCTTTTTGTACCGTAGTAGACTGTAACGTAGTTACATTTTTATTTTTATTAGATGGTTCTCCAAATACTCGTATAGCTTCGGACAAATCTATCTTTCCATCACTATTTTTAGATAAATCACCTTTATTTATACGCTTATAGATACTTTGTCGATTCATCCCATAGAGGTCAGCGAGTTCAATAACAGATAATGCTTTCATCATGTAACCCAAGTAAAAAAGATGTATGCCAGTAGTATTATTTTGAATATGTAACGTTACATTAACATTTTAAAGATATCCAACCTTTTCAAGCATAGGAGAAAGCTCCTTCAATTTCTCAGAGTCTTTAAGCATTTCCGCAATTCTGATTGCAAATTGTGAGTAACTTTCACTACCTTCAGAATATCTGCTCATTTCAGGAAGTTCAGAAAGTTTACCTGCAAATAAGTAGCGTTGAGGATCAGTCATTTTTTTGGAAAGGAGATCTGAATTTTTTAATTTTGTTTGATCTTGACTAGGTTTATCTTTCGATTTTTTCTGTTTAAAGGAAAAAGAGAAGCCTGAGATTACCCGTCCCTTTTTGTGTTGTTCATACTTAACATTAATATCTGAAAACTCATTAATTTGATCAAGGGCTATTTCTAAAACACGTCTTTTAAAGGCTTCCATACGAGTATATTCATTGATGCCAATGCCTAACTGACTACGGAATTTATTTAATTCGTATTGTGGAGTTTTTCCTATGGACTTCCATTGCATGAGTAGCTCATATAAACGGACAGCGTACACACTCTTGAAATCAGCAGTTTTTTGTAGATGATAGCTTGTAAAGTACTGTTCAAAACCATCTATTTTTGTGACATGCTCAATTACTACACGTGTCAAAGTTACTAAAATGTAACCTTGTCCTTTTTTATAATTTGCATCTTGGATCCAACGACTTTTTGTTGTGCTTCCATCATCATTAGTAATAGTGAATTGTCTTTTAAATAAAGAATCTTCTGCTTCGATTAGTGCTAAATAAGCAGCATCAGGAGATACATTAAAAGCTTGAGCATATCTAAGAGCATTCAATTCTAAAGGTGTGTATGTTGAAAGCCCTTGACCAGTTTCTCTAGCGTCGACAATTGCCAACTGTAAGAGACGAGTTTCACTAAGAGAGAGTGTCTGTAGAGCTTGTACAAGCTTATTTGATTTTACGACTAAGTCAGCCATGATTATATTTAGCAACAGTTTATTATTGTTGTCATAACAACATATCGGATACTAGTTGTCAATTTAAAAAAATATTTAAAGCAACAAATATATATTTGTTGCTTAATACCGAGGAAACGTTGCTATATAACCGAGGAAACGTTGCTATATAACCGAGGAAACGTTGCTATATAACCGAGGAAACGTTGCTATATAAGTCCTGAAATCCTTTTGTATAAAGGGTTTCAGGACTTATAAAAACATTTAAAAACTTTAA
>NZ_JAGFXZ010000052.1 GCF_019038395.1 Acinetobacter sp. BY419 | reverse complement strand
CCAAGCAGACGTGCACAGAAAACAGCAATCAAAGAACGAAATCTGAATCCTGTGCTTGACTTGGAAATGTCCATATAGGACATTTCTATTTGGTTATTAGGTAGGACATTTCTACTTGGGAATAACAGCTTTTTTAAATATTTATACTTATCAAATACTTAAATAAATAAACCCCAAACTATAAAGATCAAAAAACACACGAGTTGTTAAAGCATCTGTTTTTTGATCATGTTTGTAATGTCTCGCCAATAAAATTGATCTCTTTTTATTCAAATTGAGGGTTTTTTCAATGTTCCCGGTCTTCCCAGGCGTCACACGACTCAAGGTTTGTCATTTGCGACCCATAGAATGTCATTGAACGAAACATAAATTGTCATAAAAAAATTCTCAGTAGAGGACAGGTTTTTTATAACACTGACTTTTTTAGAAAATTAATATTTTCTAGATTCTGATAGGTTGTAATTTTTAAAAGGATTATCAAAATAGTTAAATAATTAAAATATCTTATTGTAATTGTGGAACATTGCTCAAGGAATAGGCGGAAAACATAAAAAATCAATAAAGAGCCGTTCCAGTGTGCTGAACCCTGAAAAGACTCAAGTTAAGCATATGATTTATATAAGATAAAATAAATAATTTCATATAACATGTATTATGTTGATTTTAGCTAAAATACTGTATTTTGAATTTTTTTCTGGTCTCGATGATGCTCAATAGCCAATTCGATTAAACAAGTGATCAAGTTTGAATAGCTCAATCCACTTTCTTCCCATAACTTAGGGAACATACTTATATTCGTGAAACCCGGTAAAGTGTTTATTTCATTAATAAATACAGTTTCATCTTTTGTTAAAAAAACATCAATTCTTGCAAGTCCTGTACATTCCAGAATTTCATATGCACTGATAGCTATATCTTGAATTTTTTTACTTAACTCAGTTGATATATTGGCTGGTATTGTTACCTTTGCGCCTTTTTCATTAATGTATTTTGTTTCATAAGAATAGAAACTATCTGATAATTCGATCTCACCACAGACACTAGCAATAGGTTTGTAATTTCCAATAACAGCACATTCTATTTCTCTACCATCAATACCTTTTTCAATTAATACCTTATTATCATAGTTGAATGCTGTATCCAGAGCTATTTCAAACTCTTCTACAGTATTTACTTTACTGACACCAACTGATGATCCTTGATTAGCAGGCTTCACGAATAATGGTAACCCTAACTTGGAGCAAGCAACTTTAAAATCTATATTTATTCTATTTTGTTTGGTTAATTTTATATATGGTGTAACGTTTAATCCTGCATCTCGTAATAATCTCTTTGATACATCTTTATCCATACATATAGCAGAACTTAATACTTGAGAGCCTACAAATGGCAAATTTACCATTTTTAATAGCCCTTGCAATGAACCATCTTCTCCAAGTGTTCCATGAACAATAGGAAAAATTACATCTAGCTGTGATATGGCTTTATTTTGAAATTCAATAACTTGTTTTTCACTTTTTCCAGGAATAAAAGCTACATTTCTTCCAGATGGATGTAAGGCTATAAGGTTTGGATCATCTGAGTTTTGTAGAAATTGAGTACTTTCATTAAGATGCCAAATCCCATCTTTATCTATTCCTATCAGTGTCACATCAAATTTTTCTTTATCTATAGCATCAACAATATTTCTTGCAGATTGAAGGGATACTTCATGTTCTGTTGATTTTCCTCCAAATATAATTCCTACATTTTTTTTCATTTTTTTCCCATAAAAAAATTTATCAATAACAACATACTACTGCAATAACTTAGTGTCATTGAATAGCCACCAAAATTCTAGACACACATAACCATCTTTTGATGGGCCTTTTCATAATCTAATGGAGAACGTTGTCCATTGGAACCATGTCTTCGTTTTGAGTTATAAAACATTTCAATATATTCAAATATATCCGCTCGAGCATCTGATCTAGATACGTAAATTTTCTTCTTAATACGCTCCCGCTTCAGCAACTGAAAGAAGCTCTCAGCAACAGCATTATCATGGCATGAGCAGTGTACTGCGCAAGTCACGACTCATACTACATTCCAGATTATGTTGTTTAAGGAATGCTTGCCATTCATGGCTAGTGTATTGGCTGCCTTGGTCAGAGTGGATCAGAACTTTATTCTTTGGTTTTCTCCGCCATAGCGCCATCAATAATGTAGCTAGCACCAGATCTGTAGTCATTCTTGATTTCATAGACCAGCCAACAACAAGACGTGAAAATAAATCAATCACCACAGCAAGATATAACCAACCTTCATGTGTACGAATGTACGTAATGTCAGTTACCCACCGCTGATTAGGCTGAGTTGGATTAAACTGTCGTTCTAAGGTGTTTGCGGAAACAATACTTGGCGTACCTGCATAAGATCTAGGCTTGCGATAGCCGCGCTGTGATTTAAGCCCATCCGCTTTCATTAACCGATGTACCCGGTTGATACCGCAATTTTCGCCAGCGTTTTTCAAATCACAGTGAATCTTGCGATAGCCGTAGACTCCTCCAGATTCCAGCCAAAACTGTTTAATCAAGCCTGCAAGCTGTTGCCGTTTCTTTGTAGTTTTACTCGTGGGTTGCTTTAACCATGCGTAATAACCACTGTGATGAACATCTAGAGTCGAACATAAACGACGAACAGGCCATATACGCTGATTGTCCTGAATAAAGGCATACCTCATTTGGACTGGCTTGCGAAGTACACCGCGGCTTTTTTTAATATGTCCCTTTCTTCGGTAACCCATTGCAGCTCCTTTTTTAGCTTTGCCAATTCTGAAACTGCATCCCTAGAGTCTGTGATTTTAGGTTCCTGAGGATCATAACGCTTGATCCAGGCATAAAGACTATGCGTGGTTGTACCTAAACGTGTGGCCACTTCAGACACGCTATGACCTTTTTCAGTCACTTGCTTTACTGCTTCAATTTTGAATTCTTCAGGATATCGTTTGCTACTGCTCATAAACACCTCGTTAATTAGCCATTTTATCTAACTAAAGAGTGTCTACAAAATCGGTGGCTATTCATCTCTCAAAATTTATAAATTAAAAAGCTTTCGGTCACGCTCATCTGTTAAATACTTATCCATCTGAGCAATTAGTTTAGCTCTGGCTTGTTCATCATCTTCGGTGATTTTTAGCATACAGGATCCAATTAAAATTTTGCGTCTAGTATCATCCTTTCGAGCCTGTTCTTTCTCTTTAGCACGTTCTCTTGCCAGTGCTGCCTGTCTTTGAGCTTTAAGCTGTTTCAGCTTTTCTTCCTGGGCTTTAATTTTGCTATCTAGTGTTTCAGTAACGCTCATTAATCCAATACCATCATCCTGGGAAACCATCCCTAACATAAGCGCACTTGAATATGCATTCAAGGTGCTATATGTATAGTAATGTTTTCCTCGAAGAAAGCACTTATGCAAACTTCGTTTGCAAGTCCGATTGGGGTCTCCCCAATACCCCGACAACCGTATTCACGGTTGTATTTCACTACGTGAAAATTTAAAAGCGAAAAATAGGCATGGCGATTTACCACTTTTCAGTTAAAACCGTAGCAAGATCAGCAGGGCGTTCCGCCACTGCTGCGATTGCCTATCGAGCAGGTGAAAAGATCTATTGTGAACGTGAAGGCCGAGAACATGACTACAGCCGAAAAACCGGTGTGGAATACAAAGAAATTTATTTACCCGAAGGTGCACCAGAGCATTTAAAAAATCGAGAAAGACTCTGGAACGAAGTTGAACAACGGGAAACCCGAAAAAACTCGACTGTAGCCAGGGAATTTGAAATTGCCTTTCCAAGTGAACTGAACCAGGAACAACGTCTGGCCATGCTCGAAGAATTATGTGCCAGCATCGTGGAAAGACATCAGGTAGCCGTTGATGCCTGTATCCATGCACCGCATACTGGATCCGGCAGTGATGAGCGCAATTATCACGCCCATATCCTAATGAGCACACGCAAACTTACGCCAGAAGGCTTCACCGAGAAAACCCGGGAACTGGATCAGAAACACAGTGGAGAAATCGAACACTGGCGCGAACACTTTGCCGATATCTGCAATATGCACCTGGATCTGGCCGGATCCACCGCCCGGGTCGACCACCGCAGCTACAAAGACCAGGAGAATGGCCTGGAAGCCACCCTGCACGAAGGACCGAAAGTCACCGAACTACGTAGAAGAGGCATCGAAACAGAAATCAGCCGAACCAATGATGAAATCAAAGAAAGAAATCAGGCTCAGCTGCAATACAGCAAAAATATGGACATGCTAATTGCTGAAAATGAAATAAAACTCAGCACATTGAAAACAGAACAGCAGACTCAGATCAAAAATAGCGCTAAAACGCCACCAATTGACGAAAAATTCCTATTTGAACAAAAACAGCGAGAAACCCTAGTCAAACTGCTACAAGGCGAAATAAGTGCAAAAGAGACGAATCTAGACCTGGATTTTATGCAGGATGTTTTAAAAAAGGCTGAAAACACCCTGGGCAAGATGCAAAAACATCAAAACGAGTTTAGTCAGCAGCTCGCCCAAGACATCGTGAAAAGCGGACTCAAACAAAGTCATGACAGATTGCAAAGCCTGGTGGATCAACACAACGAATTAACCCAGAACAAACCCTTACTGTTTGGAAAAAAAGCCTGGGAAGCACAACGTGATGCGATTTACCAGGAACATAAACAACTGAAAGGCAGACATGAATACCAGAAAAAAAATGGTGTGAAGGATTTATTGGAAAACGAAAAATTCAAAGAACATGCCTGGAAACAGTACCAAAAGCAGCACCCAACCAAAGCCGAGCAATACCAAAACTTATATAAAAACTATCGGACCATCAAAACCTGTGTGGATGAGATCAAAGCAGAACAACAAATGAAACTTAGACAAGAACAACAGCTCAAAGCAAAGCAACATGCGCCAAAAATGAAATCTCGTGACATGAGTCGATAAACAGAGCGAGTGTCTACGAGCGAACTGAAAAAATTTGCTTATCCCTTTCCCTGATTACAAGCTCCCTATCCATCAATCACCTACTTTACAGAGCATCCCGAATGGGTGCGAATTTTTCAAGTTTGATTCCTAAACCGAGCGTAGCGAGAAAAAAAAGCTCATGAGCGAAGCGAATTCCGAGTTGCTTTTGCTTTTTCTAAAAGTCACGAAAACATTAACCAAAAATTGCCCCGACGAATCGAGCGAAAGCGAGATTCAATAGAGTTTGAGCGAAGCGAAAACCAAGGGCAATTTTTTAAATTTCCTTTTTTAATTATTTTTAAATCTTTTAAATCTTTTCAGCCCTCTGTATGCCTTTAGTAGCAATGGTTTCAGCATTTAAATATGACGGATTGACTACTAACTATGACGGATTGACTACTAACTATGACGGATTGACTACTTAACTATGACGGATTGACTACTAACTATGACAAGTATATATTTGTCATATATTAAAAATTAAATGGTTTTATTTTGGATAAGAATCAAGTTGTAAAATCAAATCAAGTTATAGAAGCTTCATATCAATTAAGTGCCGTAGAGCAACGTATTGTCTTAGCAGCCATTTCACGTATTCCAAAGAATCAACCCATCACAGATGATGAGTTATACCCAGTGAGTGTTAATGAATTACAGCTCCTAGGAGTACACGAGAAAACAGCCTATAGAGATTTAAAAGAAGGAATTAATAGACTTTATGAAAGGTCTATCAACCTCTCTGTGGACGATAAATCTATCAAAATGAGATGGGTACAAGAGGTTCAGTTTTTAGATAGTCAAAGTGTCATTGGTATTCGCTTTTCAAAACCAATTTTGCCTTTTATATCCAACCTAAGTAGAGAATTTACGAAATATGCTCTATCTGATATCGCAGGTATCAACAGTGGGTACGGTATCCGTATCTATGAGTTACTGGTGCAATACAGACAAATAGGTAAGCGTGAAATCTCTGTTGATAATCTACGAACCATGCTGGAACTAGGTAAAAAGTATCCGTTATTTGCTGATTTTAAAAAAAGGGTAATTGATACTGCTGTAGATCAAATAAATGAATACAGCCCTTTACGTGTGACGTATGAGCAGAAAAAAACAGGTCGTAAAGTTACTCACATTACTTTTTCTTTTAAAGAAAAAACAAAAAGTATTGGTCAGGAAAGTACAGACATACCGAAAGAGTTTTATAAGTTAACAGATGCTCAGATAAACATGTTTGGTAATCAACTATCGCGTCTACATGAACTTTCTCATCTAGCACGTGAGGGTGAGAGCTATGAAATATTAGCTTCAAAAATCAAGGAAAAACTTAGAGATCCAAAACAACAGAAGCAGTTTTTACCTTACTTACGGAACTTAGGCTTCAAACCTTGAGTGTATTGAAGAATACACTTATTGTATTCTTCAATACGTATCTTAAATACACAGTAATACACTATGAAAACAAGTACAAAATACAGTGTTAGTGATGCTGCCACACTGTATAAAAAATCTAGAGCGACACTTTATAAAGATATAAAAAATGGGGTATTAAGCCGTGATCATGATGGCTTTATAGACTTTTCAGAATTATTGCGTGTATATGGTGAACCGTTTTCTGGAAAACAGACAA
This sequence comes from Acinetobacter sp. BY419, assembly GCF_019038395.1. Taxonomy (GTDB): domain Bacteria; phylum Pseudomonadota; class Gammaproteobacteria; order Pseudomonadales; family Moraxellaceae; genus Acinetobacter. Next base: position 4,601 of record NZ_JAGFXZ010000052.1, on the reverse strand, counting down.
AACGTATTAATACATCTCCAATACAAAATCTGGATACACCCGAATACACTGATAAAACAGTAGTAGAGTTAAAAAATCAGATCGACTTTTTAAAGAAACAATTAGAAAAATCAGAAGATAGAGAGGCTAAAGCTAATGCTCGTATCGATACGCTTCTTACACTAATTGAAATGAAGCCACCTAAAACTAGTAGTGAACCTAATAAAGAGAATATTGAAAGTAATATTTCGCCAAACCCAACTGATATGGCAACAAATATTCAGTTAAAGCAGGTTAAAGAGGACGGATTGACTACTACAGAGAACAAACGTATCCCTATTCCAGAACATGTTGAGCCTGAACCTAAAAAAAGGGGCTTCCTGAGCCGTTTTTTCCTTCCTTATGGTTAGCCAGGACTCCAATTTTTTGATGAGCCAATTTCAGTGCAAGCACATGAAATAATGACTCATCAAAAAACCGGATGAGGTTTAATAAAACTGAACAAAACCGTGGAACATTGCTTATTTATTGAGCGTGGAACACGAAAAATCACTAAAACAGCCTAAGAGTAACTGCTTAGGCTGTTTTAGTGCACATAAGACTATGATTTATATGAAATAAAAAAATGCATTTCGTATAAGGTGTATTATGTTAATTTTAGGAAAATTTAAGAATGAAACAAATAGGAATTTTCTTTTGTTTGAGTATGCTTGCTGCATGTAATCCACTTAATGAAAAAAGTGAATCAAATATAATTATTCCACGTATTGAACATACAAGTGATGCGGATAATGCAAGTTACACTGAAGGCAAAATTATTACACAAGGTCAGTGCTTATATTTAGAATTTTTAGATGGGTCTAAAGTCTTTCCTATTTTTGCTACAAAAACCGCTAGTTGGGATGAAAAGAATAAAAGTTTAAACGTAAACTCGGAAACTTATTTATTAGGAGATAAAGTTGCATATGGTGGAGGAGAATCTTTTCCTCTTAAAAAAAGCAATTATTCATGGAAAGTAGAGGTAAGTGATACTTGCGATATATCTCAAGCAATTATTATTAATAAAATTTTTAAACCTCTTAATCCTAATTAAAAAATCAAAAATTAAAATTTAGGGGTAATAATGAATAATTCTGAACGATTAATTACAGCATTTTACTACTCCGTGGGTGGGATCATCCTAGGTCTAGGACTAGCAATATTTTCCTCTCTATATCTAGGCTCTACGGTCAGTTCACCTAAAATTGTAATTTTTACAGTAATCAGTTGCTTCGTTATAGGTTATTTATTTCCTAATATGGTTAGCACTATTTTTAAATGGGTTTGGAGAATTTTTGTTAATTAGGCTCTACATCTACTCCCATTTAACATAATGGCTGTTATGCGAAGTCGACTTGTAATGCAATTTGCATTACAGTACTCCTAGTACATTAAACACTTGGAGATATGATGGCTACCGTTAACTTCAGGATCGATGAAGCCCTTAAAGAAAAATCCTATTCCATCCTTAAAGAGCAAGGTATTGCACCTACGGATTTCTTCACCAGTATTCTTGAATATGTTGCTACGACTGGGAAGCTGCCCGTCAAAAAAGCTTTGCTTTCAGAAGAGGATGAAGAGTTACTGGCTCTTGTCCGTAAACGCATTAATGATCCTAAAGAGATGTTTGAGGAAGTCACATTAGATGACTTATAAGCTTTTACGTCACAAGGACTTTACAGCAGAATGGGAAAAACTCCCTAGCGCTATACGAGATCAATTTAAAAAGAAACTAGCCAAAGTCATAGAGCAGCCCCATATTCCAAAGAATATGCTTAGAGGCGATCTTGCAGGCTGCTACAAAATTAAATTATTAAAGGCTGGAGTTCGATTAGTTTATCAAGTCAAAGATGATCAAGTAGTTATCCTACTTATCACCGTTGGAAAACGAGCTGACAGCATAGTTTATGACGAAGCAAAAAAGCGTATTAAAGACTAAAAATGGGAGCTATAAGCTCCCATTTTTGACTTCGCATAAGGTGTATTATGTTAATTTTAGGTAAATTGAGTAATTACTATTTTAAGGTCCACTACCCAATTCTGTAATTAACCAATCTGAGTGAGGGGATTTTTTCACAAGAGTAATAAATAAAATATTGTCACCTACTGGACTGCCAGCATCATCTGTATACAAGACTTTAATTTTTATCATCACTGAAATAATTTTATAAAACTGTTGATAGTACTCAGGTCTACCTTTCGCTGAATCATAATTAACCCTTATTACTTCTAGAGTTTTTGAGTCTTTGAAAGAGAGAAACCTTTCAGGACTTTTTAACTCTCCATATAATCGCTCATCGGGCCAAACATATTTCAGTGCTGATTTTGAATCGCTTTTGGAGAGTGAATTTAAGAAAAAAGTCGTTGTTTGTGCAGCCATTTCTTTATCATGAGTTGACTTTTTTTTGTACGAATTAAAGACTAGAAGTAAGCATAGGCCTATAAGTAAGATTCCAATTTTTATAAATATTTTAGACATTATGACTTCACTTTTATCTTTCGAAGAAATAAATAACAGACTAAAAGACACACAAGCCAAAATAAATAATCAAGAATAAAATATAAAAAAATGAATTGATCTAAACCGACAATAAGAGATAAAGGATCTATACCTATACTACCGCCTGGAGATATTTCACCATCTACTAAAAACTGTAATGGAAATCCTCCTCCTATGACTTCAACTTTTCCAAGTCTATCTACTACTATACGGTCAATTAAAATATATTTCTGATAAAACAAAGATATATAAGTAAAAGCAAATGCTAAACAATTAAAATAAATTATCTTTTTCATAAATAATTCTTTAACTTTAAAATCAGTTAAAAATAACCAATAAGACAAGCCTGGAATTAGAGCCATAAAGATAGTCCAAGTGTCGGTATACATCTTCTACCATTCTTTCAAAACTTCTCCTGTATGGCTCCATCCAAAAAGAACAAAAAATGGCATAGCAATAATTAAAGAGCTAATACAGATAGTTAGCAAATTAAGAGTACTATAACGATTTAAAAGAATTGAGAACATAAAGCTAAAAGGTACTGTCAAAATACTATAAGCTAAGTAAACAAGACCATGCCCTGCAAAAACCACAAAAATCGAATATAGACACAGTAATACTCCTAATGCTAATGATCGTGCCACTGGCAATGCGCCAAGTCTCCCTTATGGAACTCCTCCTAAATGGGCGAAAAGGATGATTGCTATTAATAATAATCCTGCATATTCACGAGAAGATAAAATCCCAAAGTTAGTTGCTTTGTTGAAACAAAATGAATCGAATCCCGATGCATTATATTCAATTCTTATATCACTGACTGTATTAAACCCAATTGAGGTGGCAGACGCTGTTATTCCTTATTTAAAAAATACAAATCCAAGGGTTCAAATCGCAGCTTTTGGTGTTCTTCATAATGCTTCACTACCTACTCAGAAAGAGCATAAACTTAAGCATTCACTTTCAGAGAATGAAGCTGTCCGTAAGAGGATTGCTAAGGCCATTAATGAGCTTAAAGAAAACCCCCTTACCACAGATGAAGTAAAGCAAGCATTAATTTCTGAATAGCCAGCAATTCTGTAGACACTTTTTAGGTAAATACAACTCGATTTAACATAATAGAGCTTATACGAAGTACACTTGTATATTAATTGGAATATCAATTACTTATTAAAATCAGAAAAATCCCAAAATGACCTAAAAGCCGCTTTTGAAACAAGTCGGTTTTTTTATGAGCGGTTTTGATAGTTCTTGCCAATAAATCTGACTAAAAATCACGCTTCTCAACTTGAGCAATACAATTTTGTGATACATTATTGTATATACAAATTTGAATGTTTTTTATGGAACAGTATTTCGAATGGGATGAGGCAAAGAATCGAAAGAATCAGAAAAAACATGATGTTTCTTTCGAAACTGCAAGCCTTATTTTTGAAGATCCGCTGAGGATCTCAATCCAAGACAGACATACCGATGGTGAAGAACGTTGGCAGACCATTGGAAAAGTAAAAGGCATACTAATGCTACTAGTAGCCCACACCATCTTTGATGAAGATGACTGTGAAATCATACGAATAATTAGTGCCAGACAGGTAACTAAGGCGGAGCGAAATCAATATGAGCATGGTTAGATATACACGCAAAGAGCTGAATGAAAATTTCAGTAACAAGCAAGATGCTGAAATTGAACGCTTGCTTGCTAAGGGAACGGTTCCTGACGATCAGCTAGATCTATCAGATATTCCTGAAATTACAGACTGGAGTAATGCTATTCGTCATGGGCAATTTTATCGTCCAGTGAAGCAACAAACCTCTGTTCGTCTTGATGCTGATGTACTGGCATGGTTAAAAGCACAAGGGAAAGGCTATCAGACACGCATGAATAAAATTCTACGTGAAGCAATGTTAAAAGATTTAAAAAATCATCAATAAAAATGGGAGCTTAGGCTCCCATTTTTGTGTTATTCCCAAGTAGAAATGTCCTACCTAATAACCAAATAGAAATGTCCTATATGGACATTTCCAAGTCAAGCACAGGATTCAGATTTCGTTCTTTGATTGCTGTTTTCTGTGCACGTCTGCTTGG
>NZ_JAGFXZ010000051.1 GCF_019038395.1 Acinetobacter sp. BY419 | reverse complement strand
CAATTACTTTTATGGCTTCAGCTTTAAATTCTGACGTGTAAAAATTTTGCTTTTTTCTCATGGTAAACTCCTGATGAGTAAGTATAGTTTACCAAGTTAAAGTCTCCGCTTTTTTCAGCACATATCAGTTATGTATAACCCAGTCAAACCCATTACTTTTGGTATGGAATATGTCTATGGTGAACGTGAGACAGTTGAAGGTAAAACCGGAAATGATAACCGTATAGAAATCATGGCGAAGTATGATTTCTAGAGCAAGAGCAATAAAGGAATAGAGAAATTTCTCTATTCCTTTCTATATTCTCAGTTTGATACTCTAAGAAAGAAATAATTCTAAATGGACAATTATTTATGGGAAATAATTAAAGCCTATGATCAGTTTTAATAATAGAAGGCTTGACAGTTCTAAGGAGTAATCATTATTCTATATCAATATTAATGAACTTATTATCACTTGTTATTTACTTAACTTATGTTCACCTAAAGTCCAGTTCATAATTTTATTGATGAATAATTAATAAAAAATTTAATAACTTAGATGGCTTAATTCTAATTTTTTGACTTTCTAAGTTCATGAACTTATAAGATTTGGCTGTTTATACAAACTCATAATCGGAAAGTACGACACAATATGTCGCAAAATTGTATATAAAATAATTTGATTGTATGAACAGTCCAAATAGATCGTTATGAGTTTTTATTAATACAAATAAATTTATGGATAGTAGAAAATAAAAATCTAAAAGAAATGTTAAAAGCTTATCTGGGGGAAGGAAAATTTTATCTTTTTAATGGCAATAAAGAAGAAAAGTAGAAGATCCCGCCTCTATGAAATTATCATCTAACCCTGTTCCAAGACTATCATAGCTTAATTCATTCCAAGAGATTGAATGTTATCTTAATTCAAAATTTGAAATTATAACTTTATTAATCAGGTGTTTATATCATTGAAATTGAAATTTATGATAATTGATCTAGTCATCTTATTGGACTTAGTCTAAAAACATAAATTGTAAAATTCATGATAAAATTTGATAAATATATGAAAACCAAGTACTCAACATGGCTAAAAAAAAAGTAATAAAGCAATCCAAAGCTAAACTTGAATTTAGGAAAGGGCAATCACGTCAAATTTTTCCACTTAATACTTTGATTAATTTAAGAAACAGTATCTCAATTGGTGAATATAAAGATTGTATCAATCAGTTTTGTATCTTTGGAAACATCGATGCAACTAATTTATTAAAATTAGGTCAAGCTAAACCAGAGAATTTAGTTTGCCAATATATTAATTTAGATCCTTTACCATTGAAAAACGAATTGCATTGGGCTGTTCACTGGTTGTCCTTACAAACAGAAGCTATAAATATCTATGTAACAACCAGAAATAAGATACAAAATTTGATCTTAGAAGATCAATTTGAGCAAGCTATAGATGTTCTTGATACTTTTACCGAGAATCATGGGTGGAGTTTATGGGGTATAGAAATTAGATGTGTGCTGGAACAAACTGTTAATGGAATGACTGGCCTGACAGAATGGTTAACACCATTAAAGATAGCATCAGGAAATAGGTTAAATGGATTGATATACGAGATCCTAAGTGATCGGTGTGAAGACACTTTTTCTTTTTATTCTTTCTATGCAAAGTGCAAAAACTCATTTCCACGTCTTAAGAATCTAGGACCTTGGGTAATTCCTTATTTGGAATACCATGCTTTATCTCAAGTAAATCATGTTGAAGATACATTACCTATCATAATATCTAAAGAGATTACTTCATCATTAATAGATTATTATGAAATTGTTGTTGATAGCTTGGTTTATATAGCAGTCGATAAAAGTATGTATCATCTAATGCCAACTGCAAAAATAGTAATATTAAAGTTAATTGAATGTGGAATTAATGATAGTAGATTAAATAAGCTTTTAAATTTATTTATAGATAGTGAAGAGGTTAACTTTGTTTTAGATGATTCTATTGAAGATAACTTATTAAAATCATTAAATTTTAGCTCCACTAAAAGTATTGAAAATGACAACACTTTTAAGGCTATGATTATTAGCTTATTTAAAGAGTGTGAAATACATGGAAATACCGCTCAAACTCAGATAGATAAACTTATAAAGTTGGGTATTTGCTATAAAAACTTAGATATAGGACAAGTTATAGTTAATGCGGCATGTCATTTCGTAAATTGTTCTATCGGATATACTCAGAGTCCTAATCTTTTTATATTCAATAATAAATTCAAACTTGAAGATATAACAAGCTTTTCCTTTGAAGAAGGTATTAAAATATTAAAACGATATATTTTGAATGATGATAATGAAATAATTAAAAATATTATTAACTTATCAGAAGGAAACTTTAATGATTGTAAAGTTAGTAAAAATGTTTTGTTTTTATGGTTGGCAAAACATCTATATTCGACAGAACAATATGAGAATCTAGATAGACTTCTGAGTGAATTAGATAAATTTGGTGATTTTTGGTCAAGAGAGGTTGCTAAATTTAGAGCATCTATTTTAAATTCTAAAGGCCATGTAATTGAAGCAATTGATTTAATTAATAATTGGTTAATTGAAAACCCAAGATATATTAGTGAGTTTGATGTCACTAATATTTTTGAAAACAGAAAGTGGCGGTTTTTTAAAGAATTAGATTTTATTAAAGTGGGATTAATATCCCATCATTCATATCAAGCTACTGATATAGCTGGTATTGGATATATTTGCAAAATGGCTTGTCGTTCTATCCTCGAAAGTGGAATGAGAGATAACATTAATTCTATATTTAATGACAATCTAGATATTCAAGATGAAATTATTCATTTCTTTGCAAATGTATGGATTGATGAGAACCTATCGTTATGCACTAAATTTGATACAACTGAAAAAGTTCGACAAGAACGTATAGAAATATTGCAGTTGTTACTACAATGGGATGCTGAAAATGCTTCCATTTATACAGATGAAATCAAAGATTTAACATTTGATCAGACATTGCAGAAAGGTTTACGTCAAATCGACCAAACAAGAGTATTTGTAAATGAATCAGCAATTAGTAGATGGGCTGAATCTGAAATACTGCCAGATTATAAACGTTGGATGACTGTAAAAGATTCATCATCAGGAACTCGAATAATTGACGATATTATTAGTCAATTTGCAGTTGATGCAAATAATCGACAATTACTTTTGGATATATCTGATGGTCAGCCTAATATCTCATCTGCATTATTAATTGAAATTGTAGATCGGTTGTATAAACGGTTTCTAAATGATCCTACTGATGGTTTAGATTGTTATCTGAGTTTACGGATTAGACACGGTAGCTTACGAGGAACTGTTTTTGGTCCTTTAGAAGAAAATAGATTACTTTATTTCCCAAGCGATATATCCAAAGAAGAATTTATAAAAATATGGGGAAATATCGTAGATTTTAATATTGTTAATATAGAAGAAGTTTTATGTTTCCTAGAAGACTTTTCTAAGAAGATCAAATTTTTGGTGGATGAGTTGATTAATGAGTTAATTCAAATTCATTCAATCGAAAAACCTAGAGGTGCATTCAAAGACAATTTGAGCCCTGAATTTCTCAGAATAATCAGTAGCTTGATAGAAGAGTCGAATTTATCATTCTCAGCATTTTTAGCTAATTGCTATTTCTTATTTTGGAAAATTGTCGAATTAGCTTTGAAAGACCTTAATTCTTATATTGCAAATGACTTTAAGGATAAGATTAAGCAGGAATTTGATGATTTGATTGGTAAATTGCGTAGTTTAAATAATCGGTCAGCATTATTGCCGATGATAACAACACTTCAAAGTGTTTCAACTGATACTCAAATACAATGTGATATGATTTCTGATTGGTTCAGAATTCCAGCTCATGTTGACGATGAAGATTTCCAATTACCTGATGCAATTGATATTGCACAAGCAGCCACACAAAATGTTTATCGAACTTTAGATGCAATATTCAGACATGAAAACACTATCAAAATTCCTCTCACGACATCAGCTCTAGCTGTTTTGACTGATTGTTTATTCGTAATTTTTGAAAATGCTTGGAAACATTCAGGGCTTGGATCAGCTTTAGAATATATTGATATTGAAACGCAATATGATGAGTCCAATAAACTTCTAACTTTTATAATTTATAGTGATCTATCCGAAGAGCGAAAGTTAGTATTGAATGCAACTGAAATTCAGCGTCTTAAAGAAAAATATATTCGTACTTTGCCAATCCATTTGGTTAATCGAGAAGGTGGTTCAGGATTTGCTAAACTTGCAAGATTAGTTCGGTTTGTAAATAGAGCACAATGTCCTTCGCCTTTTAATTTTGGTCTTAAAGATTCACGTTGGTTTGTACAAGTTACAGTTCCATTGTATGAGCGAGAAGGGAGATTTGAAGCTTATGAATAATGGAAAAACTGTACTAGTAATTGAAGATGACAAGCCGAAACAAAAATCAATAATGTCTTTTTTACGATCAACATTGTGTGCTGACATTGAAATCATATCTGTTGAATCCTTATCTAGTGCCATTGATGAGTTATCTACGAAGACAGTTATTTTAGCTGTAGTGGATATGTCGATCCCTCAATATGATATTGCAAAGGATCGACTCGGAGGTGGAAAGCCTCAAGGTTTCGGGGGAGCAGATGTTTTAAGATTCATAGATAGTGAAACAGATGATACATACACTGTTGTTTTGACGCAGTATGAAGAATTTAAATTACCACAGATGGAAAAGAAGCATGATCCAAGAGGGTTACAAGAGATATTAAAACAGGAGTTGGATGAACGCTTTTTAGGAGTGATTCATTACACAGGTCAATATGGGCCATGGCAAACTGCTTTAGCTCAAGTTTTAAAAAATCTCAATTTGGTAGCAAATAAATAATGCATGTATTACTTGTAGACGATGATTATACAAAGATTGAACGGCTTAAATTTTTTTTGATCGATCAAGGTATTGATGAAAATGATATATTAATTGCTACAGATGCAGCCGATGCGAGTAGAAAATTAAATAAAAATAAAATTGATTTAATGTTGATAGATGTTTTACTACCTGCTCGAAATGGTGCTATACCCCAAGCAGATAGTAGCATTAATTTACTTAGACAAATAGTTGAAGATGAAGTTCTCCCAACCCCAACTCATCTTCTCGGTGTAACGGCTAGTGAAGAAACTCGTAATGAAGTTGACCATCAGTTTAAAGAACTAGTAACAAGTGTACTTCATGTGTCAGCCGATCAAGATAATTGGAAAGGTGTACTCCAACAATATGTTCAGCGTTTATTAAGAACGGAAAATGAAAATACATCTTTCATTTATGATGTAGTAGTTCTAAATGCATTAAGAAAGCCAGAGTTGGAAGCAGTATATAATAGTTGGCCACTTGAGCTTTCCGATGAAAAACTTGTAGGTTCAAATATTAACTGTAAAAGTGGATACTTAAAACTAAGCGGTGATAAGACATTAAAAATTGCTTGTGCTCATTTAAATCAAATGGGGCCTATCGCAGCGACACACTCTACCGAAGTTGTTTTAAAACTCTTCAAGCCAAGAGTCATCATTATGACAGGTATTTGCGGAGGATTTTCGGATGCAGTATCGGTTGGTGATGTTGTGATTGCTGAAAAAAGTTGGGATTGGCAATCTGGTAAATGGACAGAGGATTGGTCATTACAAGCAGCTTCTGATCCTAAAGAAGCTAGTAATGAGTTAGTTTCTTTAGCAAGAACACTTGATGTTGATATGCAATCATTTTACCAACAATATACTGGATGCAGGCCAGCAAATCATCCCAAATTAATAACTGCACCTATGGTTTCAGGTAGTTCAGTCGTTGCTTCCGCAGACATTCAAAAGGTCTTTAGAAGCCAACATAGAAAGATGGCAGCTATTGATATGGAGTGTTATGGCCTCTATTACAGTTGTGCTAACCATCATGGCCAGCCCACCAAAATGATATGTATCAAATCCGTTTCTGATTTAGCAGATCGAGAAAAAGATGATAATTATCAAAGTTATTGTAGCTTTATAAGTGCAAGAGTAGCTCTAAGGCTAATTGAGAAATATTTTAAATTGATCTAACAGAAAAGCTCATTCGTGAGCTTTTTACTAAAGATTTGTCTGATATCAATTTTTCAGAAAATGAAATTGCCGAATTAGTAAGTGCAACTGCTCCTCAACGAGAAGAACCAGGTGGGACTTATTCAGATATTTGTACTCGTTTATATCCAACGGCAGTTCCTTTAGTATTTCCTGAGTGGCATATCAGCTATAGACATCAAAGCTCTTTTATGGGGCTAAAAAATGTAGTTGGTACGATACAAAGTCAAACTCAATAGATAAATTTTTACATCCTACTCTAAAAGGAGATCCAATACTCTGCATGATGCAAAGTATTAGGCTGAATTATTCAGATTAGTTTATTCAATTGAATAAGTTATATAATTAATATAATTTTCAATTGGTATTATTAATATGACAAATAGGATTAATTCTGAACAAGCAGTTGAACATGCTTGGAAGTACTTTGAATTACATTCAAACCAAAGAATTACAATGTTTAATTATTTTCTTTTTATCGTTGCTGGATTAGGCACCGCTATAGGTGTCTCCATTCAGTCTTCAAGTACCTTTGCTTACATAGGAATATTTTTATCCATTTTCCTAAGTATTACCGCATTTGTTTTCTGGAAGCTAGATCAAAGAACATCTTTTTTAATTAAACAGTCTGAAGAAGTTTTTAAAAGATTAGAAAGAAATTCTTCTATTGATATTGGAATATTTTGTAATGAAGAAAGTAACCTTATTAAAGCAAATATGGGAAAAACACTTTTAAGTAAAATTATAACTTATGGCTTAATATTTAGAGCAACTTTCTTAATTATGGGACTAATTGGCCTTATTGGGGCCTTGGTTTTTAGCTTAATAGTTTTTGAAAAAGTCTCTTTTGAAACACCCAAAAAGACTGAGACCACGTTAACTTATAAATAAGTAATAGCCATGTGCATATCTTTGCACAAGGCGACATAATTTGATGCTTTGAAGATGATCGCTTACGATTACTGGTGCTTTTCGAAAGATTAGGCCTTTGATAAATAATTAATTAATGAAACTATTGCACGCACTTTTATTTCTAAATACTTGATTCTATGTATCTTTAAGTGTATTAGCTGTTCGATTTTAGTTTGAATATCAGAAAATTGATCTTTTAACTCTTCTAATGCAGTAATTTCTTCTTCTAATTTAATAAGCTCGCTTTCAAATTTCAATTTTTCTGTACTTATCTTCTTAAGTATCGTTAGTGACCCGAAACAGAATGATGAACGAAATTCTTGTAATTTATTATTTTCATTATATTTAGTTAGATTATATTTACTTTTTACGATATCAACATCCAAATATCCTTCGTTAGATAGTCGAACTATCAATCGATATACACTTTGATAATTTATATTATTGTCGGCCACGTTTAAAAGCTTAACTTTTTCCCAAAAATCTTTAGTCTGCCAAGATTCAATCTTATAACTACAAAGAACTGATGAAAGCTCTCTAAACATTGGTAAATTCTGTATTTCCATGAATCAAACACAAATAAAATGAGGATTATAGTCCGTGGATTAAAACACTTCAATTCCTGATAGTTCTGATATTTATGGTGTTGAACTATGAAGCAGGAATTAGCAATTTTAATTGGCACTAAAATAAGAGAAACTCGGAAAAGTAAATCGATTAGCCAGGAACAGTTGGCATTACGAACAGCAATTGATCGTAGCTATCTAGGCCGAATTGAAAGGGGAGAAGTCAATATAACAGTCGAGAAGCTTTATCAAATATCACAAACATTAGAAGTTGATCCTAAAAATCTACTCCCGTGATAAATACTTTTTCAGAAGATGTGGAGCTAATAGATGATCAATCTGAATAGCCACCGATTTTGTAGACACCTTTTAGTTAGATAAAATGGCTAATTAACGAGGTGCTTATGAGCAGTAAACGATACCCTGAAGAATTCAAAATTGAAGCAGTAAAACAAGTCACTGAGAAAGGTCATAGTGTGGCTGAAGTTGCTACACGTTTAGGAACCACTACACATAGTCTGTATGCTTGGATCAAACGTTATGATCCACAGCAGCCCAAGACAACAGAATCTAGTGATCCAACTACAGAATTAGCGAAATTAAAAAAAGAGCTGCAAAGGGTCACTGAAGAAAGGGACATATTAAAGTGAAAGCACTGCTTTCACGCCGCTTCGCAAGCCAGTCCAAATGAGGTACGCCTTTATTCGGGACAACCAACATATATGGTCTGTTCGTCGTTTATGTTCAACGTTAGATGTTCATCACAGTGGTTATTACGCCTGGTTAAAGAAACCTACCAGTATAACTGCGAGGAAGCGGCAACAGCTTTCAGGATTAATTAAACAGTTCTGGTTGGAATCTGGCGGAGTCTACGGTTATCGCAAGATTCATTGTGATTTGAAAGACGTTGGCGAAAGTTGCGGTATCAATCGAGTACATCGACTCATGAAGGCGAATGGTCTCAAGTCACAGCGTGGCTATCGCAAACCTAGAGCTAATGTTAGTACTCCATCGATTGTGGCTCGAAATACTTTAGACAGACAGTTTAACCCCACCCAGCCCAACCAGTTGTGGGTGACTGACATCACTTATATTCGCACTCATGAAGGATGGCTGTATCTTGCAGTAGTAATCGACCTATTCTCACGGCTAGTCGTTGGCTGGTCTATGAAGTCGAGAATCACAACAGATCTGGTTTTAGATGCTCTACTGATGGCTTTGTGGCGAAGAAGCCCAAAGAACAAAGTCCTGATTCATTCTGATCAAGGTAGCCAATACACCAGTCATGAATGGCAGACATTTCTCAAGCATCACAACCTTGAAAGCAGTATGAGCCGGCGTGGAAACTGCCATGATAATGCTGTTGCTGAGAGCTTCTTTCAGCTGTTAAAGCGAGAGAGGATCAAGAAGAAAATCTATGTGACAAGAACTGAAGCAAGGTCGGATATCTTTGAATATATAGAGATGTTCTATAACTCAAAACGCAGACATGGTTCCAATGGTCAGCGTTCTCGATTAGATTATGAAAAGGCCCATCAAAAGATGGTTATGTGTGTCTAGAATTTTGGTGGCTATTCACTTGGCATGATCTGTCAGAAAGTACACATGCGCTTTTTTAAGATGTCATTGACTTCCCTAAGCTGTTTGACTTCTTTCTCTAATTCCAAGATCCGCTGTTGTTCTGGTGAAAGTTGACGTTTGCTTGAACCCACTGGATTGGCTTCACGAATCCATTTGTCTAAAGTTGAATAACCCACACCTAATTTCTGGGCGATTGCAGCTATAGGCTCGTGTGAGTTTGAAAGTGCATAATCAATTGCTTGCTGTTTAAATTCAGGGCTAAAACGTTTGGCCATTTCTTGGATCTCCAAAGTTAACGTTACGTTATCTTTAGAGGGAAGTACTGTCCATTATTTTGGCTAGGATCAAATTCGGTTCGTAAATAATCGTCATAACATATTAAGTTTAATAAACTATGCTAGCAATCCACCATCCAATTTTTCAGTCATATTTCTTATAAATGAATGATTACTAGCCAAAAGTTCATCCCACATATCAAGACAATACCCCAGTGTTTCATCATCGTCATCATTTTCTGCTTGATCATATAATTGCTGAATGACTCTCGTAATAGCATTTGTATCTAAATTATTCATTAACTCTTGAGTTTTTAACTTAAGAATATTTTGAATCATGACAATAATAAGGTCACTGAATTGACCCATTCCTGTCGGGCTTTCTTCTATAGAGTGCAAGACATTATAAACATTATGATTTAATGCATTTGAGTGCACATATTTTTCAAAAAACTCTCTAGCATATCTTTTTGACCAAAATTTTTGGTTGAAGAATTTCCCCATTTTTTTTAGGGTTTCCTCGTTTTCTGAATTAACTAAGATCTCAAATATTTTTTTCATTTTTGAGTGATCATATCCTTTGGTATCATCACCTAAGAGTTGGCTAATCACGGAAGCATAGCCCCAAAGACTTTCTTGATTTTTAGAATCTAGACTTAGCTGTAACTCTGCTTCAAATAAATCATTGAATAACCATCGAGCAATGATTTGTTTATGACCTTCTTTTCTTACGTCTTCATACTTAGATTCAAGCATAGTTTTGACAACAGAAATAAATGACTCTCTATACTGACCAGTGAAAGCATTGTTAAAATAATAATGAAAGCCATAACTTAGAGTATTTCGAATGTCTTTCTTACATAATTCTATGAATTTATCGAAAGCATAGTCCTGGTCATAGTTATACATAGGTAATAACAGATCAGCAGTTGCCATTCTCACCGCTGCATGTTCATCGTTCAGTGCATTCTCAATGATATATTTATGTGAAAGTGCATATTCTTGATCATCCCAAAATTTACCAGCAAGACCTGTATATGCAGATCCTCGTGTACAATTAATAGTATTACCTTTTAAATCACGGCTTGAGATTTCATCCAACTGATCTGGATAACCTACTGTATGGATATTCAATTTATTAGGTAAAGGGTCATCTGCTGATTTCGCGATATTTTCTAGTAAATTTATGTACTTGGGAGATAACACATTGATTTTTGCTGAGAGCAAGCTTTCAAGTTGTCTTGAATACTTTGAAGCTGAAAAATGATCAATCACTTGTTCAACCAACTCAATAGGGCAAGGCTCCCATGTTTCTTTTAACTCATCTGGAACTCGATTAAGATCATTATCTCTAAGCCCATAATACAAGGCGTTAATGTAATCCTGAGGGATATCGATTGGTAGGGTTAAAGCAAACTTTGCATAACGTTGAGGTTCACTAATTACTGCACTTTCAAAAGCATTTGAAAATTGATGAATACTCGCTTCTCTAAGGTCTCTTCTGAACTTATTCTTGCTGAACTTACTTGGATCAGTAGTAATAAGTTTTTTCCAAGCCTTGTTTGAAAGCATGAGAGGGTTTTTAATAGGAGAACTTACAAATCCTCCAACACCATTTGAACGATTACAGAAATCATCTTCAGTATATTTTTCAAATTTGCGTCTAAGGACAGCAATTAACTGCTCTGACTCAATTGTAATACGTGCTACATCTAATTTAGGTAGTAAATGATATTGTGTTTTTCCCCAATAAGGCATGTAGTAATTTTCACGTGTGTATTCTAAACACCGTTTAATTTGATCTACATGATAGTCCGGGGGAAAGAAATAGATAATATTTTCAAGTTGTTCAAACTTATTTTGACTACAATGCGGGGAGAATTTTTCAATTACTTTCCCAGCCAGCTTCCAGATTGGTTCTTCATTATTATTCCCAAGTTTAAATTTTTGATTTGGGTTGTCTAATAACCACTCTATCACTTCATCAGCATATTGAATGTCTAGATTTAGAAGTACATTTGCATATATACGATTAAAAATCAGATTAATAGTTTCTTTATATGGACTGAGCAACTGAAGTAATTGATATGTGCTGAAAAAAGCGGAGACTTTAACTTGGTAAACTATACTTACTCATCAGGAGTTTACCATGAGAAAAAAGCAAAATTTTTACACGTCAGAATTTAAAGCTGAAGCCATAAAAGTAATTG
>NZ_JAGFXZ010000050.1 GCF_019038395.1 Acinetobacter sp. BY419 | reverse complement strand
GAATACATTTCAGAAATCACTGACCGTATAAATCATCGTCCAAGAAAAAGACTCGGCTTTAAAAGTCCGAGTCAGGTATTATGGCAACAACATGGTGTTGCACTTCAAATGCTAATCTAAGTTTTTAATAATAGTACCCAGATTAAGCAGTTGCCTTGATTTTAGGGAATCTGAAAGCAATCGCTGCAATCGCGAAAATGGCCAGAATCCAGCAATAGTACACACCCCCAATCAGTTCGACAGGCGAAATTTTTGCAATCGAACAGGCTAGCAGTAACTGTGCCCCGTAAGGAATCAGACCTTGTACCACGCAAGAGAAAATATCCATCAGTGCGGCAGAGCGCTTCGGATCTACGCCGTATTCCTTAGCCACTTCACGTGCCATATCACCGGACAGAATAATCGCAACGGTATTATTGGCCACAAAAATATTCGAAAATACCACCAGGAAGCTGATTCCGATTTCACCGGCACGTTGCCGTCCAACCTTAAACAGGCGGGTCAAGCTATAAATGCGCTCGATCAGCCAGCGTAGACCGCCTTCACGTTGCATGATTGCCGACAGGCCACCCAGGAACATGGACAGTAATGCCACTTCAAACATGCCGACAAAGCCATCATAAATGGAATTGTTCAGTGTCAGTAGGTCAAATTCAGGGGTAGCAAAGAGGCCAAATACAGCAGAGATCAGAATGCCAAGGGTAAGTACTGCCAGGACATGCAGACGACTAAAAGCCAAAATAAATACCGCGATATAAGGCAAGACCAGAAGCCAGTTGAAATCTTTATATTCCACTGCATTGCTAGTGCCGGTATTCAAGACGTAAATCAAAATAGTGACGATCGATGCAGGAACCGCAATCCAGACATTAACCCTGAACTTGTCACGCAGTTGTACACGCTGGCTGGTGGTCGCCGCAATGGTGGTATCTGAAATCATTGACAGGTTATCACCAAACATGGCACCGCCCACCACCGCACCAATCGCATACATCACATTGATATCGGTGACTTGGGTAAATCCAAACGCAATCGGAGCACAGGCCGCAATGGTACCCATGGATGTGCCCATCGCCGTGGCAATAAATGCCGAGATCACAAATAACATCGGCAGAATAAATGCAGGTGGAATAATCGATAGGCCAAGCTGTACTGTGGCGTCGACGCTACCAATGGCACTGCTGACGCTGGCAAAGGCACCTGCCAGCATAAACACCATAAACATCAGAATTAGGTTCGGATGACTGGCACCTCTGAGGAATTCTTCAATGCCCTGGTTGAGTTTGCCGCGATACACTAATGCAGCCAAGATAATCGCAGGCAGGGCAGCCACAGGCGCTTTCACCTGATAAAACGCGAACTCGGTTCCGATCAGTGAATGATAGATCCCGCTACCCAAAAATATGGTTAAAAATACAATAAGCGGTAGCAGTGCAATGGCGCGTGCCTGCACTGTAGCCTCAGAATCAGTCTGCATAGGAGATAAAAAAGTAAGAGAATAGCACTAGTATAAAGCAGGTTTTGCAATTTCAGAAAACTTTAAATGAATGCGCTAACTTCTGCATTTTTATTAATTTTTATATGATAAAAATAAGTTTATCTAAATATTCAGGATTTTAGGTAATAGCAAAATTAGGCATCTTTGATCATTGTGAAAAAAATCAAAATAATCGTAAATAGACTCTTCCGAATTGTTTTGAAATCTTCGCGCAGGAAATGAAGTATTCGAGGTCGGTATCGCAGACTGTTCATTGGACAAAAAATAGCGTTACAATGTGATGTCTTGTATTTCTACATAGTCAAT
This sequence comes from Acinetobacter sp. BY419, assembly GCF_019038395.1. Lineage (GTDB taxonomy): Bacteria > Pseudomonadota > Gammaproteobacteria > Pseudomonadales > Moraxellaceae > Acinetobacter. Next base: position 12,984 of record NZ_JAGFXZ010000050.1, on the reverse strand, counting down.
GTCTCAAGTTTGAAACACGTTAAGGAAAATATCTCTCTATGTCACGTTTAGCCACACGATTTGGACAACTTAAATCTCAACAGCGTAAAGCTTTAGTTTCTTATGTAATGGCGGGTGATCCGCATCCAGAAGTCACGGTGCCTTTGCTGCATGAGATGGTGGAAGCGGGTGTAGACGTGATTGAGCTGGGACTTCCTTTCTCAGACCCGATGGCAGACGGGCCGGTCATTGCCCTGGCTGCTGAGCGTGCTTTAGCCGGTGGAACCAATACGTTGGATGCACTGCACATGGTGAAAGAATTTCGCTTGAAAGACCGCGAAACACCGGTGGTGCTGATGGGTTATCTGAATCCGGTTGAAGTGATTGGCTATGAAAAGTTTGTGGCTTATGCCTATGAATGTGGAGTAGATGGTGTGCTGCTGGTGGACTTACCTCCAGAAGAAGCACAAAGTCTCGGTGAAGTCCTGGAAAAATATGACATGGATCAGATTTTCCTGCTGGCACCAACCTCAACCGATGCACGTATTCAACATGTAGCAAAACAGGCCAGCGGCTTTATTTACTATGTATCGTTGAAAGGCGTAACCGGTGCAGCAACTTTAGATGTCTCTGAAGCCGCTGCACGCATTCAAAAGATTAAAGCTGTGACTGATGTTCCTGTAGGCGTAGGTTTCGGTATCAGTGATGCTGCATCTGCGAAAGCGATGGGTGTTGCTGCCGATGCAGTTATTGTGGGTAGTGCGTTTGTGAAGGAGTTTGCAACGCTCGCACCAGAACAAGCCGTTATCGCGACGGTGAATAAAGTCAAGGAGCTTCGAGCAGCGCTCGATGAGTTAGTATGAGTCAACAAGTGAAATCAGGCAAAATTCTGAGCCCATCGACCCCATGGACGGAGCGTAGTGTTCCGGGCATTCAGGTACCCGATGAGCAAACAGCGTATAAAGCGACATTTACCGAGCCTACGGTTGAGTGTCCGGAATGTCATGCTTTGGTGACCCGTACTGCCATGTCATTCAATGCCTATGTATGTCCGCAATGTGATGAACATTTGCGTATGAAAGCCCGTGAGCGTCTGAACTGGTTCTTTGATCAGGTGCAAACAGAACTTGGGCAGGAATTTGTAGCCAAAGATCCACTGAAATTTGTTGATACCAAAGCATATCCAGAGCGGATGGCAGAAGCACAAAAGAAAACCGGTGAAACTGAAGCTTTAGTCGTGATTCAGGGTCTGCTGAAAAACGTACCGATGATTGCCTGTGCTTTTGAATTCGATTTCATGGGCGGGTCTATGGGGACTGTGGTCGGTGACCGCTTTGTTCAGGCGGCAGAACGTGCGATTGAAACCCGTCAGCCCCTGATCTGCTTTGCTGCTTCAGGTGGTGCGCGTATGCAGGAAGGCATGTTGTCCTTGATGCAAATGGCGCGTACTTCAGCTGCAATCCAGCGCTTAAAAGAGGCAGGTTTACCTTATGTGGTAGTACTGACTCATCCGGTCTATGGTGGTGTGACTGCATCATTGGCAATGCTGGGTGATGTACATCTTGCAGAACCGAAAGCGATGATTGGCTTTGCCGGTAAACGTGTGATCGAACAGACCGTACGTGAAAAACTGGAAGAGCCGTTCCAGCGCGCGGAATATTTGCTTGATCATGGGGTAATCGATCAGATTGTTCACCGTCACGCATTACGTGATACAGTTTATCGTATCGTTACGAAGTTGATGAATTTGCATTGAACACAGCACCCTTAGCAACAGATTCTTTAAACACATGGCTCGATTATTGGAGCCATGTTCACGTTACGGGTATTGATTTAGGTCTGGAACGCGTCATTCCGGTGGCTGAAAAGTTGGGAGTGACACGTCCGGCGGCTAAAGTGCTGACGGTGGCAGGAACCAATGGTAAGGGTTCAACCACCACCACACTGGCTGCGATCCTGAATGCGCAAGGCTTTAAGGTCGGGCTGTATCAATCTCCGCACGTGTACCGTTTCAATGAGCGTGTCAAATTGTGCGGTATTGAAGTGGAAGATCAGTTGCTGATTGATGCTTTTGTTCAGGTTGATCAGGCTCGTCGCGAATGTGATTTGAGCCTGTCTTTCTTTGAAGCCACCACACTGGCTGCCTTTGTAATTTTTAAAGATCAGCAGTGTGATGTCTGGGTGCTGGAAGTGGGTTTAGGTGGCCGTCTGGATGTGGTCAATGTGGTCAATCCGGATGTTGCGGTGATTACCAATATTGGCCTGGATCATACTGACTGGCTTGGCGATACCATTGAGAAAATTGCCTTCGAAAAAGCTGGAATTATCCGTCCGGATATTCCGGTGGTGTTTGGGGGACAGCAGCAGATTCCGCTAGCAATTCTGGATAAATCCCAGGAATGCAACGCACCCTTATATGCAATCAACCGTGATTATTTTTATGAAGCCTTTGAAGATGGCCAGAGCTGGGCTTTTGCTTCTTCGGGTACAACCTTAAAACTCCCAACAGGATCGCTGGCGCTGGATAATATTTCTACTGCGGTGGCTGCGATTTTATTAAGTGGATTAAACGTCAGTCAGGAGGCAATTGCACAAGGCATTCAAGCGGCAAAATTGCCTGGACGTTTTGAAATCCGGCAAATCCGGAATAAAACCGTGATTTTTGATGCCGGACATAACCCGCATGGGGTCGAATTTCTGCTGAAACAGTTGCGAAGTTATTTAAATTACCATCAAAAATATAATGAAGTCATTTGTGTATTTTCAATGTTGGCAGATAAAGATATAAATTCTGTCGCCAAGTTATTGAAAGACACAGTTCAATTATGGAAAATTGCACCATTATCCGTTCCGCGTGCGGCAGAGGTCACAGTTTTGGCTGATGCTTTAAGCGGTGAGGCGGTAGAACAATTTGACAATGTAAAATTAGCTTTTAAATCAGCACTGGATCAAACAGATAATAATCAGCTGATTTTGGTATGTGGATCATTTCATACCTTAGAAGCGGTATGGGAGTATTTGGAAGAATGTCAATGAATAACAGACAGCGCTGGATGGGCGGTGTTGTTTTACTCGGTGGTGGTGTTTTATTGGCAGCATTGCTCCTGAAAGGTCAAGACGAAATCAATCAGGACCGTCAGCACAACCCGGCACAAGCCGCAGAAGTTGAAAATAAAGAGGCAGCCAATCATTCGCTCGGTTCTTTGACGGTTGATGTAGAAACAGAAAAACGTTTACTTGAACAGCAACGCCGTGACCGGGAAAAGTCGGTTGCAGAGCAGGAAGCACGTGCGGCGGAATTTTTAGCGATGCAACAGCAGGCTGAAGCAGACGCCGCGCGTAAAGCTGCTGAAGAATACGCTGCACTCAATGCACACCGCATGGGACAGCAAAGTTCGGATAATATTCCACCAGAATTGATCGAAGACGAACAGGCTAAGCAGAAACGCCAGGCTGAAGAAAAAGCAGTGCAAGCAAAAAAGTTAGCCCAGCAGCAGCTGGAACAGCAAAAAGCCAATAATTCTACTGATGCAGCCAAGAAAGAAGCAGAACGTAAGGCTGTTGAAAGCAAGGCCGCTGAAGAAAAACGCAAGTTAGAGCAGCAGCAAAAAGCCGAAGCAGAACGTAAGGCGGCTGAAGCAAAACGTAAAACCGAGGAAGAGCGTAAGGCAGCTGAAAAGAAAGAAGCTGAACGCAGAGCTGCCGAGGAAAAACGTAAAGCCGAAGAAAAGCATAAAGCGGACGAAGCCAAGAAAAAGGCTGCAGCTGACGAAGCGAAAAAGAAAGCAGAAGCTGAACAGGCACGTAAATTACTGGAAGGTGAAGAGGACAAGCAATGGATGGTGCAGGTGGCACTGGCTGCAAATGAAGCCAATGCAGATGCTGTTGCCGCCAAACTGCGTGCCAAAGGTTATAAGGTCACCAAAAGCCCCACTTCAAAAGGCATTCGCATTATGGTGGGGCCATCTAAAGACCGTGAAACTGCAGATGCATCACGTAAAAAGATCTCTGCAGATGCCAGCCTTAATATGAAATCTGCTTGGGTGATTGATTGGGTGCCTTTAGATAAACGTAACTAATCCCTTCAGTTTTATGGTTTTAACGATGGATTCGAGAGCTGCTCTTGAATCCATTTTACATTTTCAGGGCTAAACAGGTTTTCAATATTGCGCCAAATTGCATGGAAGCCATAACCGCCATGTTTCATTTCCTGCACCGCATCTTCAATGCTCCAGTTCTGAAAAATAATCCGATACATTGCTACGCTTGCACCTGTCCGGTCTGAGCCGTGATAACAATGCAGTAAAACTTTTTGATTATTTTGTTGTGCTTGCTGAATCAGTTGCATGACTTTCAATAAATCCCCCCGATCAAGTGCCCAGGTGTGTATAGGTACATGATGCAGCTGGAATTTTTCCGTGCTTAAAACTCTGCTGTCTCGATCTCGTGAACGTAAATTAATAATCACATCAATCTGGTGCTGTTTTAATAAAGGAATGAGTTTCGTTGAAGGTTGTTCACTACGATAGACAAAAGCACTGATTTGATGAAAATTATGATCCTGATGAATTGACTGACCCCAATGCTGAGGACGTTGATGATCAGGCAGGGCAGGCGTAGTCATGCAGCCTGTCAGGAGGCAGCTACTCATCAGGATGGGAAATATGCAGATTTTCATACAGGACATATGCGTTGTTTTTATCATTTCGAGTTTAAAGGGAATATGAGATTTTGAATATAAAAAAGCCTGCTCGGAGACAGGCTGAATGGAGAATTTGAATCCGAGGCACGTCAATGTCGGTTTCAATAAAAGCATAAAAATTGGAGGATATTGTGATTGTGAGTGATAGAGCTTCTCTTATCTTTTAATAGGTGCTCTGCCTATCCTACGCGGCTTATCTTGCGTCAACTTAAAGCACTGCTTTAAGTTGTCACTCGAAGCATAGCTTCTTGTCTTCTTGCGGAATATATTCCTCAGGGTAGAGCAGTGCTGTGCTTATCCTTGCTCAGGATGTGGGGTTAAGCGCAAATAAGGTTTGACTGCTGTATAACCTTTGGGAAAACGCTGCTTGATTTCTTCCTCATCTTTCAGTGAAGGCACAATTACCACATCATCACCATGCTGCCAGTTCGCAGGAGTTGCGACTTTATGGCTATCGGTGAGTTGCAGTGAATCCACGACACGCAAGATTTCATGAAAATTACGACCCGTCGATGCCGGATAGGTAATAATTAAACGGACTTTCTTATTCGGATCGATGACTACCAATGAGCGAACTGTCAAAGTTTCGCTGGCATTTGGATGGATAAAGTCATACAGCTCGGAAACTTTACGATCCTGGTCAGCAATAATCGGGAAATTCACCGTAGTATTCTGGGTTTCATTGATGTCTTTAATCCAGCCACGATGTGATTCAACATCATCAACCGACAAGGCAATGGCTTTGACATCACGTTTTACAAACTCATCTTTAAGTTTTGCGGTATAGCCGAGTTCAGTCGTACATACCGGTGTATAGTCGGCAGGATGTGAAAATAATATTCCCCAGCTGTCGCCCAGAAAATCATAAAAATTAATCAGGCCTTCACTGGATTGCTGTTCAAAATTCGGTGCGGTATCGCCTAGACGTAAACTCATCTTTTTGCCTCAATTGGTCTTTTAATGTAGAGATGAGATTTAATATGAACCAATTTTATTATAATTAAAAATAGTGTTTTTAGCTTTCTTTATGAATAAATTGCATAAGCAATATGTTTGTCTTTTTAGAAGCGTAAAAATCAATCACTTAATTGACTATGTTGTACAGGGAAAATTTGCTACATTACTTTGCCTTAGATCTCAGGGCTAGAACTAAGGATCAGATTTTTTTAGCGGTTTTACAGCAAAACCCTTGTAGTTCAAATTTCTAGCACCATAATAACGACTAAGAAAATATTCATTTGACAAGCAAGATTTAGAGAGTCTATTCATGTTGGCAAGTCTGATCGGAGGAATCTTCGGTACCAAAAATGAGCGCGAACTCAAACGCATGCGTAAAATCGTAGACAAGATTAATGTGCTCGAGCCGACGATATCTACCCTTAGCGATGCAGACTTATCTGCAAAAACTGAAGAATTCAAACAACGATATAATAAAGGTGAAACCCTCGATAAATTACTGCCCGAGGCATTTGCAGTTTGTCGTGAAGCCGCGAAGCGGGTAATGGGCATGCGTCATTATGACGTGCAGCTGATCGGTGGTATTACCTTACACGAAGGTAAAATCGCAGAGATGCGTACCGGTGAGGGTAAAACCCTGATGGGTACTTTGGCCTGTTATCTCAATGCTATCAGTGGTCAGGGTGTTCATGTAATCACCGTGAACGATTACCTGGCGCAACGTGATGCCGAATTGAACCGTCCATTATTCGAATTTTTGGGTTTAAGCATCGGGATTATTTATTCCATGCAGAATCCGATGGAAAAAGCTGAAGCTTATCGTGCCGATATTACTTACGGTACGAATAACGAATTCGGTTTTGACTACCTGCGTGACAATATGGTGTTCTCGCTGGCCGAGAAAAAGCAGCGTGGCCTGATTTATGCCATCATCGATGAGGTCGATTCGATCCTGATTGATGAAGCACGTACCCCGCTGATTATTTCCGGTCAAAGTGAAGACTCTTCGCAGCTTTATGCAGCCATTAATAATATTCCACCAAAGTTAAAACGACAGAAAGAAGAAAAAGTGCCGGATGGTGGCCACTTCTGGATTGATGAAAAACAGCGTTCAGTCGAAATTACCGAAGTTGGTTTTGAAACAATTGAAAGTGAACTGATTGAAATGGGCCTTCTGGCTGAAGGCGAGAGTCTGTATTCGGCTTCAAACCTGAACCTGTTGCATCATGTCACTGCGGCAATTCGCGCCCATTATTTATATCAACGTAACGTACATTACATCATCAATGATGGTGAAGTGATTATCGTCGATGAAAATACCGGTCGTACCATGCCGGGCCGTCGTTGGTCTGAAGGCTTGCATCAGGCAGTCGAAGCCAAAGAAGGTCTGGAAATCCAGCCAGAAAACCAGACACTTGCAACGACAACCTTCCAGAACTATTTCCGTCTGTATAAAAAATTATCCGGTATGACCGGTACTGCTGATACTGAAGCAGCGGAAATGAAAGAAATTTATGGTCTGGACGTGGTACTGATTCCGACTCACCGTCCAATGATCCGTGATGACCAGAACGATTTAATCTATTTAAATCGTGAAGGCAAATATAACGCAATTATTCAAGAAATCATGCGCGTTCACGAAGCAGGTGTTGCGCCAATTCTGATTGGTACGGCAACAATTGAAGCGTCTGAAATTCTGTCGGATAAGCTAAAAGCAGCAGGTATCACGCATGAAGTGCTGAATGCCAAACAGCATGAACGTGAAGCTGATATTATTGCGCAGGCCGGGGCGCCGCGTGCAGTGACCATTGCCACCAACATGGCGGGTCGTGGTACCGATATCATATTGGGTGGTAACTGGAAAGCGTTGCTGGCCAAAATTGAAAACCCGACACCGGAAGATGAAGCGCGTCTAAAAGCTGAATGGGATGTCAATCACCAATCCGTGTTGGATTCGGGTGGTTTGCATATTATCGGTTCTGAGCGTCATGAATCACGCCGTATCGATAACCAGCTTCGTGGCCGTGCTGGTCGTCAGGGTGACCCGGGTGTATCGCGTTTCTACCTGTCGCTTGAAGATGACTTGATGCGTATTTTCGCTGGTGATCGTGTTGTGGGCATGATGCGTGCCATGGGCTTGCAGGAAGATGAAGCGATTGAGCACAAAATGGTGTCCCGCTCGATTGAAAATGCCCAGCGTAAAGTAGAAGCACGTAACTTCGACATTCGTAAGAACCTACTCAAATACGATGACGTCAACAACGAACAGCGTAAGATTATTTATAGTCAGCGTGACGACATTCTGGCTGAAAGCTCACTCCAGGATTATATTGAAGAAATGATCCGTGAAGTCATGCAGGGTGTGATCGCCAACTTTATTCCACCTGAGTCGATTCATGATCAATGGGATATTGAAGGTCTGGAATTGGCCTTGCGTGAAGACCTGTCGATGGATCTTCCTATCGGACAATGGCTGGAACAGGATCGTCGTCTGGATGAAGAAACTTTGGTGGAACGGATTACCGATGAAGTGCTGAACCGCTACCGTTCACGTCGTGAACAAATGGGTGAAGAATCTGCAGCATCGCTTGAACGTCACTTTATGCTGAATTCTCTGGACCGTCACTGGAAAGAGCATCTGGCGGCTATGGATTACTTGCGTCAGGGCATTCATTTGCGTGGTTATGCACAGAAGAACCCGGAGCAGGAATACAAAAAAGAAGCCTATAACCTGTTTGTGAACATGCTCGGCGTGATCAAATCGGATGTAGTGACAGACTTGTCTCGTATTCATGTGCCAACACCTGAAGAGCTGGCTGAAATGGAAGCGCAGCAGCAGGCACAGGCTGAGGCCATGCGTTTGCAGTTATCTCATGAAGAGTTTGAAGGTTTGCTGGCAGGCGAATATGAAGACACTACCGAGCAAAATGCTCAGGCGAATCCGGTGGCACCCGTCTTTGAAGCACCGGCAAGCCGTAATGCGCCTTGTCCATGTGGTTCAGGCCTGAAATACAAACAGTGTCATGGCAAGATCTAAACAGTGTTAAAAAAATCAGAGCCATATGGCTCTGATTTTTTTATGTATGAAGATTTTTCAGAAATTGAATACTGTTTGCAGTCTTATCAATTAAATGCTATTTAATGGCTCATTCAACACCTAGAAGTGGAATAACCTGAATGAAAAAAGTATTAAAAACGCTCATGATTGCTGCTTTGGCAATTCCTACTTTAAGTTTTGCAGAAACCTCAGAAACCGCAGCAACCACGACAATTGACAAGGTTCAGCAAGCGGTGGGTTCTACCACTACTCAATTGCAACGGACAGATACACAAGTGACTGTAGTAAGTCCACGAACCGGAATCCGTTATACTTTTGCCAACCAGAATCGTCCGATTGTGTTGCAGACCCCTGCGATTGCAGCTGCCAATGCGGCAAATGCAGACCGGATTGTTGCCACAAATCCGGCACTTTCAAGCGCAAGTCAACAACAGGCGAAACAGGCGTTACTGAATCAAATCGGGCAACTTGCACAAAATTAAAAACATCTGTTTAAAAAAAAATCTAGAAACCAGTCTTGATGACTGGTTTTTTATTGTGAAAATCCATAACAAATCTCAGGCTGGCTCAGGCTTTGGCTCGATTTTTTGTTGCAGATCAACTAAGCTGTATTTTTCTAAAACTTCAATATTGGACTTTAAAATGGCAGTTGGTGACGTATCTATGCCACAGATGCATGTGGTGAAAGGGGTTAAAATTGGTTCGGCTGAAGCCTATGTACGCTATCAGAACCGACGTGACCTGGTGATATTTGAACTGGCTGCAGGCTCCAATGTTGCAGGGGTATTTACTCAAAATGCCTTCTGTGCAGCACCGGTGCATGTCTCTAAAGCACATTTAAAAGTAACCAATCCACGTTACCTCGTGATCAATACTGGCAATGCCAATGCAGGAACCGGCCCTACAGGCATGGCAAATGCAGAAGCCACCTGTGCCAAGCTGGCTGAACTGGCAGGTGTACAGGCTGCTGAAGTGTTGCCATTCTCTACTGGTGTCATTGGTGAGCAATTACCAATGGAGCGTTTGCTCACAGGTTTACAGCCTGCTCTAGACTCGCTGCGTGATGATGCCTGGGTGGATGCGGCAACTGGAATCATGACCACAGATACCACGCCCAAAGGTGCTTCAGAACAGTTCGAGCTGGATGGTATTAGCTACACCATGACCGGTATCTCCAAAGGTGCAGGTATGATTCGTCCCAATATGGCGACCATGCTGGGTTATGTCGCAACCGATGCACCGATCAGCCGTGAACTGGTTCAGCTGTTATTAACAGAAACAGTGAATGTATCGTTCAACCGCATTACCATTGATGGTGATACATCAACCAATGATTCCTGTATCTTTATTGCCACAGGTCAGGCGGGCGGTGCTGAAATTACCTCGACTGAAGATCCACGTTATGCGGTAGTTCTCGAGGTATTGACACGTACCATGAAACGTCTGGCACAACTGATTGTGCGAGATGGTGAGGGTGCAACCAAATTCATTACCGTAACGGTTGAAGGTGGTGGCAACATTCAAGAGTGCTGCGATATTGCTTATAGCATTGCGCATTCGCCACTGGTCAAAACCGCGTTTTTTGCTTCTGATCCAAACTGGGGCCGTATTCTGGCAGCGATTGGTTATGCTGGAGTGCCGAATTTAGACGTTGCAAAAATTCAGGTTTGGTTAGATGATGTACAAATCTGTAAAGATGGTGGTGCGGCAGCAGACTATACTGAAGCAGCCGGTGCACGTGTGATGGCCCAAGCTGAAATGACGATTCGTGTTGATCTTGGACGTGGTACAGCGAAAGATACGGTCTATACCTGTGACCTGTCTTATGATTACGTCAAGATTAATGCAGATTATCGCTCATAATTCAGATCGTTTCTAAAGCCTCCGTTGTGGGGCTTTTTTTATATCTTTTGATTTTTAATGACTGGTCAAAATGGTGCTTTGTCAATTGCGACCAGGGTATAGGGTAAATATCCGTGGCATGACGGATAATTAGGGTAGAGTAAAATTTGTTATGAATAGTGCGACCACATTAATAGCCAATGAAGCAAAATCGATTGTGCAGGCGCATCTGGATCGTTTAGGCATTCCTCAAGAACATCAAATGAGCCAGCAGGAAAAATTAGACAAATTTGCACAAATCAAGGCTGAGCTGGAAAAAAAGGATGCCGTTTTGGTGGCGCATTATTATTGCGACCCTGAAGTACAGGAACTTGCTGAACTGACGGGTGGTTGTGTTTCAGATTCTCTGGAAATGGCACGTTTTGGTCGCGATCATCCCGCATCGACGCTTGTGGTAGCGGGTGTGAAATTTATGGGTGAAACCTCTAAAATTCTTTCACCCAATAAAACCGTGCTGATGCCAACTCTGGAAGCAACTTGTTCACTGGACCTGGGTTGTCCTGTGGATGAATTTACAGCTTTTTGCGATGCCCATCCCGATCATACGGTGGTGGTTTATGCCAATACCTCAGCAGCAGTCAAAGCCCGGGCCGATTGGGTGGTTACTTCCAGCTGTGCAGTGGAAATCGTCGAGCATCTGGACAGCCGGGGCGAAAAAATTATCTGGGCACCTGATCAGCATCTTGGTCGTTATATCCAGAACAAAACTGGTGCAGAAATGTTGCTTTGGGATGGTGCCTGTATCGTGCATGAAGAATTCCGTTCACGTGGCATTGCCAATATGAAAGCACTCTATCCAGATGCTGCAGTATTGGTACATCCTGAATCACCGATGTCTGTAGTTGAGATTGCCGATGCAGTGGGGAGTACCTCGCAACTGATTAAAGCAGCACAGACATTGCCACATCAGCGCTTAATCGTGGCAACAGATCGCGGTATCTTTTATAAAATGCAGCAGGCAGTACCAGAAAAAATCCTGATTGAGGCACCAACAGCAGGAGAGGGAGCGACCTGTCGTTCTTGTGCGCACTGTCCTTGGATGGCGATGAACGAGCTGGAGGGTATCTTGCATGTATTGCAGCATAAGGACCAGGAAGTGCATGTCGATCCTGCACTGGCTGAACGCGCAAAACTGCCTCTAGATCGCATGCTGAACTTTAGTGCCGGCCTAAAACGTTAAAATTTGTATAAAAAATGTCTGAAGCGCTTGATAAATATACGCTTGAAGCGTTTTTTAGGTTTTTTTTAAAGATAGGTGTTGACGTCTCCGGGCGTCACGCCTAGAATGCACACCGTACCGAACGATGTTCGATACAAAAGCTGAGATGAATCGGAGCATAGCACAGCCTGGTAGTGCACCTGGTTTGGGACCAGGGGGTCGTAGGTTCGAATCCTACTGCTCCGACCAATTCTTCAAGGCAAATGATGTTTGCATCAGTAACGCGCTTGTAGCTCAGTTGGATAGAGCATCCGCCTTCTAAGCGGATGGTCACAGGTTCGAATCCTGTCAGGCGCGCCATTTGGTCGCTTGATGTTAAGAATCAAAATGATGGTGGATGTAGCTCAGTTGGTAGAGCCCTGGATTGTGATTCCAGTTGTCGCGGGTTCGAATCCCGTCATTCACCCCAACTTTTAAAGTTGAAATCGGAGCATAGCACAGCCTGGTAGTGCACCTGGTTTGGGACCAGGGGGTCGTAGGTTCGAATCCTACTGCTCCGACCATCTCCTTCAAGATGGTCGAGATAAAAGATACCGCGTTAAGCGGTTTTTTTATGCCTGAAATTCAATAAGAATAAAAAATAAACAATATTGTTCGTAGTCACCTTTTTAATCATTACTCATGCAATCACTTGTATCTTTGTATTAATTTATCCTTCATTGAATATGGTTATTCATTTGAGTTAGATTTTTTGTTCAGTGTGTTTTTGCTGAACTTAAATTAAAAAAATGTATTTGCAGCTAGATGATCATAAGATGTTTAAGGAGGCGAGAGTATTGGTACATGCTAATACTATTTTATTTTGATGAAACTTATGAGCTACCCAGGATTTATATAAAAGGGATATATAAATGATTTATCAGTATTGAGGGTCGTGTTTCTGTTGCTAAAGAAAAGATTAATTGAAATATAAATTCATATATATAGGGGTATATACACATTAAATATCCTGGAAAATAACTTTTTATAGTTAAATAAAATTCTAAAATTATCTTAAAATGTATAAATATTGCTCAAGAAATAGCAAAACCTCCTATTTTTGTAGAATAAATAAACAGTCGTTGGTTTTTTGCCGAATTATTTAAAAAAGGGGGTTGCAAGGGGTGTGAAATGCTGTAGAATGCACATCCATCGGCGGTGATGAAGATTAAAACTTCTGATAAAACA
>NZ_JAGFXZ010000005.1 GCF_019038395.1 Acinetobacter sp. BY419 | reverse complement strand
TAAAGCACGTAGTCTTCATGGATTTCTCAGCGGAATTTATGCTTCGCTATGTGCATATCAATTAACCCATCGAAATAAGCCAAAAATTCAAATTATGAAATCATCGGCTTAAGCAGGATTCAGGTTATAATAATAATGACGGCACATTCCCCATTCCCCCTCAAGGCTCGGCTTGAGGGTTTTTTTATGTGAAAAAACTGTTTGCCCAGCTAGGTTTCCAGTCACGGATTGCCTAAAATCCTCCAGATATCACTTTCCAAGAACGTTCAAAATGCAATTGATCTGGTTCCGCCAAGACCTTCGAATTCATGATCATGCCGCACTGTGGCATGGCGCCCAGCAAGGTGCCTGCATAGCACTGATCACCTTGTCTCCCGAGCAATGGAAGTTGCATCAGGATGCCCGGATTAAAATCGATTTTTATCTGCGTCGCCTCGGCATCTTAAAGCAGCAGTTAGCACAGTTAAATATTCCATTGATCATTCTGAATGTGCCTTTATGGCAAGAGCTGCCTGCTAAATTGCTCACCCTGTGCCAACAGCTAAACATCGATACGGTACATGCGAATATTGAAGTGGGTGTAAATGAGCTGCACCGTGATTTTCAGGTTCAGCAACGGCTGGAACAGCAGCAGATCAAGGTCGAACTGTATCATGATCGTAGCCTGTTCCCGCTAGGCAGCATTCGCAATCAGTCCAGCCAGCCTTATCAGGTTTATAGCGCGTTCAAGAAAAAGTGCTATGAGCGACTGATTCTAGATATACCCAGCTGTTATCCTGCCATTCAGCCTCAAGATCCGCTTGAATTACCGGCACAGTTAAACAGCTTTGATCTGCAAAAGTTTGTGGCTGACTATGAGGTCGATGATGCTGCACAGCTCTGGCCTGCGGAAGATCACGCTGCCTTTGAGCTGCTCGATGATTTTATCGGGGAGAAAATGACTCACTATAAAACCGAACGGGATTTACCTGCAGTCGATGGTACCAGCCGCCTGTCACCGTATCTGAATATTGGTATCCTCTCGATTCGCCAATGCATTCAGGCCCTGTTTAAACAGCATCAAGGCTATTTCCAGATTGATGATATTGGTCAACAAACCTGGCTGGATGAACTGCTCTGGCGGGAATTTTATCTGCATACCCTGTTCGACTTTCCCCGTGTATCCAGACATCGTCCGTTTAAAGAAAGTACCGATAAAGTCCAGTGGCGCAATGCACCTGAAGATCTGATCGCTTGGCAACAGGGGCAAACCGGGATTCCGATTGTGGATGCCGGCATGCGGCAAATGCGAGCCACCGGCTGGATGCATAACCGGGTGCGCATGATTACCGCGATGTTCCTGTGCAAAAACCTGCTGATTGACTGGCGTTTGGGAGAAAGCTGGTTCATGCAGCATCTGATTGATGGTGACCTGGCGGCGAACAATGGCGGTTGGCAATGGTGTGCTTCGACAGGTATGGATGCCGTACCCTATTTCCGGATTTTTAATCCGGTCAGCCAGTCACAGAAGTTTGATCCGAATGGAGATTATATTCGCCAGTGGGTACCAGAACTGGCCCACCTGGATGCCAAATCCATTCATGAACCCTATGCTAAAAATTCTGCACTTGAACTGGATTATCCCAAACCGATGGTAGATTTAAAAGCATCCCGTGTACGGGCAATTGAGGCATTTAAAAGTCTGTGATTGTGATTTTAATTTTTGAAAAATTTTGGATTTAAAGAAGGTTGCATGGATGCCACTTTTTCCATTCTCGCGCTACAGTTTAAAGCAGCGCTTAAACTGGATCAGGACATCGCATAGCGGGAATCAAAGACTTTTACTTGCTCTGGGTCTTTCCAAAGCAAGCTTTCATATAGACAAAGCTTTGAATATTTAGAGAAAAAATCAGGCTATGACATCCCCTTTCAAATGAGTATTTAAGAATAAAAACTTGGATCAGGTACTTTCCCTGTCAGCACCCACTCTCCCACTTCCTGATACTTATAATCTACCGGATCATGCAGGGTCTGAGTGCGCACATTGCGCCAGAATCGATCCAGATTCAGTTGTGCAGTCGTTGCCCGCGCCCCCATCACCTGAAAAATATTCTGGGTAATATATAAAGACGTATGGGTCGCAGCAATTTTGGCCGTCGCAATGGCAACTGAAACTTCTCCACGTTGCTTCGCACTTAGGTCATTTCCCAGATCCCAGGCTGCCTGAAAAGCCTGAACCGCTTTATCTGCCAGTAAACGTACGCCTTCTAGCTGTACATAAAACTCAGCGAAATGCTTCTGGGTAAAGGGATCATTGACTGCATCTTCTGCCAGTGATTTGGACCAGGCTTTTTGGGTTTGTACGGTCTGTCTGGCGATTTCAAATGCGCCTTCTGCCACACCCAGAAACAGATGTACGAAAATCAGCTGGGCAATCAAAGGCCGTAGACTTGAATACGGAGTGCTGAGTGGACCGGGATTTAACAGCAATTCATCTTCATGAATTTTGACCTGCTCAAAATGACTGGTACCGCTGTCAGTCTGGCGTTGGCCCATATTGTTCCAGTCGCCCAGAAAGCTCACCCCATCCCGCTGGGTAGGAATCACGCCAATCAGCAATTTGCCTGCATTGTTATAGCCAGAACACAGCAAGATATCCGAATCGATCGAACCTGAACAGAAGCTTTTATCGCCATGAAAAATATATTCGTTTTCCGAGACTTGAGTTACTGTAGTACGACGATCCAGCGGATTTAAGGTATTGCCCCAAAACAGGTTGTATCTGGCTGTCTGTTCAAACCACGGGCCATATTGTTCCGCTTGGGAAAATAATTGCACGGTCGCAATCAGCAAATGGTGAAAGCCATAGACATGCGCCAATGAACTGTCGACCCGGGCGATCACTTGAATAGTGTTAAATATGGTCTGCCAGTCGGCACCCTGACCGCCATAGGCCACAGGAATCGACAAACCTAGCAGGCCACTATTACGAATCAAATCACGTTCATGCTTGGGATTACCGCCTTGTTTGTCCCGTACAGCAGCAGTCAGGACAAAATTTTCGGCCAGTTTCTGGGCAATATCTACAGGAGACTGATCTAAATATGGGGATCGTACATTCATTATTTTAACTCATGTTCAGCATATGGGCAGCTTAGCAGATCAAGGCGATGACCTATATCCAAAAGCATGCAGAGCTTATTCCTGATATAAAAATACCGGCAGACTGCCGGTATTGGAACAGCTTGAATTTAAACTTTATTACGCTGTACTTCTGCGATCAGATGATCCACCACCTGCGGCTCAGCCAGGGTGGAAATATCTCCTAGACTGTCCAGCTCATCGGCTGCAATCTTTCTCAAAATCCGGCGCATGATCTTCCCAGAGCGGGTTTTTGGCAAAGCCGGCGCCCAGTGCAAGGCATCTGGTGTGGCCACTGGACCGAGAGTCTTACGCACCCAGCTGACCAGCTCAACACGTAATTCATCTGAACTTGCCACAGCAGCCTGCAAAGTGACAAAGGCACAGATTCCCTGTCCTTTAATATCATGCGGCATACCAATGACAGCAGCCTCAGCCACCGACTCATGCGCCACCAGCGCACTTTCAATTTCTGCCGTACCTAGGCGATGACCGGACACATTCAATACATCATCGACCCGGCCAGTAATCCAGTAATAACCATCTTTATCGCGACGTGCGCCATCCCCGGTAAAATAGGTGCCTGGATAGGTCGAGAAATAGGCTTCGATAAAACGCTCCGGATCGCCCCAGATGGTACGCATCTGACCTGGCCAGGAATCCTTAATCACCAGATTGCCCTCAGCTTCTCCCTCCAGTTCCTTGCCGTCAGCATCGACAATAGCCGGCTGTACTCCGAAGAAAGGCCGTGTCGCAGAACCCGGTTTTAAGGCAGTCGCACCCGGCAATGGCGTAATCATAAAACCGCCGGTTTCGGTCTGCCACCAGGTATCGATGACTGGACAGCGGCTTTCCCCCACTACGGTGTAGTACCAGTTCCAGGCTTCTGGGTTAATCGGCTCACCGACTGACCCCAGAATTCTCAGGCTGCTACGGTCACTTTCCCGCACAAAAGCATCACCTTCACGCATCATGGCGCGGATGGCAGTCGGTGCGGTATAGAGAATGGTCACGTTATGCTTGTCGACAATATGTCCGGTTCGTGCCCAGCTCGGATACTGAGGAACTCCTTCAAACATCACGGTGGTGGTACCATTTGAAAGCGGACCATACAGCACATAGGAATGTCCGGTGATCCAGCCGACATCTGCGGTACACCAGAACACATCATCCTGCTTGATATCGAAAGCTTCACGGAAGGTACAGTTCACATAAGTCAGATAGCCGCCAGTGGTATGCAATACACCCTTGGGCTTGCCAGTAGAACCTGAGGTATACAGGATAAATAGCGGATCTTCGGCATTCATCGGTTCGGGCGGACAGATGTCATTGACTGACATAATTTCCATGTGATACCACAGATCACGTCCTTCCTGCATTTCAATCGGGTTACCGGTACGGTGCACCACTATTACATTTTGAATGGATTCTGTACCCGCAATTTTCAGGGCTTCATCGACATTGGCTTTGAGAGGAATAGCTTTACCACCGCGCATGCCAGAATCGGCTGTAATCACCATTTTGGCCTGACAGTCTTCAATCCGGCTGGCCAGAGAATCTGGCGAGAAACCGCCAAATACTACACAATGAACCGCCCCGATCCTGGCACAGGCCAGCATGGCAATCGCAGCTTCGGAGACCATCGGCATATACAGCATGACCCGGTCGCCTTTCTGGATGCCATTTTTCTTCAGCACATTGGCGAAACGGCAGGTTTCATCATGCAGCTCGGCAAAGGAAATAATCTTGTGCCGTGAAGGATGGTCACCTTCCCAGATGATCGCCGGTTTATAGGGATGTTCTTTCAGATGCCGGTCCAGACAGTTGGCACTGACATTCAGCTGGCCATCGGCAAACCATTCGATTTTAAAATCGTCTTTGTTGAAACTGGTACTTTTGACTTGGGTAAAGGGTTTGATCCAGTCCAGACGTTGCGCCTGCTCTGCCCAAAATTTATCTGGCTGTTCTATAGAATACTGATAACGTTCAAAGTACTGGTCTTCGAGTGTACGTGCTGTTTTTTTAAAATCTTCGGGTACTGGATAGATCTCTTGCATAAGTCACTTCCTTGATTTTGTTCTATCTCATCACGAGAGGTTAATACTGCGTTGTTGATTGTTTTTTATGCATAATGGCAGTATGGCCTGCTTATTTTAAATCCGGCAATCATGCTTTCGTCGTAGATTATTTATACAAATTCAATCAAAATAAACCACAACTTACCGTACAGAATCTTCTGCGCAACTGTGTATGATGTGTAGCAAAGCCCTTTACAATAAAATTGACCTCTCGTGGTTATTGCGTCTGGTTTAGCAGGATACTCTTTATGAAATCGCCTGAATCTCCCTATTTTAGCCCGCCTAATCTGCCTGCAATAGATCATCCCTTGTCGATGAAAGGCCGTTTCGGGCGCTTGAGCTTTATTGCCTGGTCGACATTTCTGCATTTCATTTTTTTATTTGGCAGTATTGCGCTCGGCCTCAGTATTGATATTGTAAATATTGCTACCCTTTCCGTGGATCCTAACTGGCTGATTTCAATACAGGGCTTGGCCAGTATCGGTGTGATGATCATGATACTGGCCTATCTGTATTTCGCTTTAGTCGTTACCATCCGCCGTTTGCATGATATGGACCGGAGTGGCTGGTGGGCGCTGTTATTATTGATCCCCTTAGTGAACATTTTTGTATGGCTTTATATCGTCTTTGGTCCGGGCGATCGTGGCGTGAATCAATATGGTCCGGCACGGCTAACCTTGTTCTGGGAAAAGGTGCTGGCATGGCTGATGATTATCCTGACCCTGCTTAGCCTGTTGGGTTCACTGGCTTTATTTGGCTATATGAGTGGTGGAGAACAGCCGCAAACCCCGGCTGAAATGATGCAGAAAACCACCAAATACTTTTAATCTTGCCCCTGCTATTTAAGAAAATATTCGGCCTCGGTTGAAAGTCCTTGTTAATTTTTTGCTGAACATCAGGCAAAATAGGTAAAATTTGAATTGTGGATTTTTTGTGGCAGAGCAAAATAATACCTTAAGCCAAGTCACTGAGGGCACCACGGAGTTGTTGCAAGAGGCAACTGAAAAAACAACCCAGACCGTGATTGAACATACCGCCAAGTATAATGATGCTTATAGTGCCATTGACAAGATCATAGAAGGTTTTTGGGAGCGTGTGCCCTATTTCTGTATTGCCTTGGTGGTGATTTCGATTTTTTGGTTACTCTCCAAGATATTCAAGTTTTTCATACGTAAAACTTTGGAAAATCGCTCTTATACCCGCCAGAACCTGGTGTTGGTACTTAATCGTGTCGGTAGCAGCTTTATTATTTTCTTTGGGGTTTTGATTGGACTGGTCATTGCCGTGCCTGGCTTTACCCCGGGTCAACTGATGAGTGCCCTCGGGATTGGTTCTGTCGCAATCGGCTTTGCCTTCAAGGATATTTTCCAGAACCTGCTCTCTGGCGTGCTGATTTTGCTCAGTGAACCGTTCAAGATCGGCGATGATATTATCGTGAATGGCATGGAAGGTACGGTCGAAGATATTCAGATTCGGGCCACCTTTTTACGCTCGCCAGATGGCCGCCGTATCGTGATTCCGAACGCGACGGTCTATACCAGTCCAGTCACGGTGAATACCGCTTATACCCGTCGTCGCTGCGAGTTCGTGGTGGGCATTGGTTATGAAGATGATATTCAAAAAGCCAAAGACCTGATTACCGCCATTTTGGATAAAGACCCAACCATCCTGAGCCAGCCGGGCTTTAGTGTCAATGTCACGGCACTGGCGGATTTTTCCATTACCTTAAAAGCTTTCTGGTGGGTCGATACCACTGAAACAGCAACCGGAAGCTCCATCAGTGCGGTACAGGAACGGGTCATTCAGGCTTTTGCCGAACATAATATTTCGATTCCTTATCCGGTACAGGAAGTTAAAGTCTATCGCGGCGAAGGCAATGAAGATGTCTCAGCCCGTGCTAAACAGTCGACCTAAAACATAAGGAATCACAGTTTCTGTACGGATAATACGGTTGCCTAGGCTCACGGCCTGGCAGCCGTTTTTCATGAGTAGCTCTATTTCATAAGGAATAAATCCACCTTCTGGTCCAATAATGATCGTACAGGGCTGTTCAATCGCAAACGGCATCACTTGCTCGGCATAAGGATGTGCTACATAAGCCGGTCGGTCTGTCGTAATCAAGCCCGGTAAGATATCTTCAACAAAGGGTTTAAAACGTTTATATAGCTCGATTTTCGGAGCGATGGTATCCCCTGCCTGTTCCAGTCCCAGCTCGATATAATGATTTAACTGCTGTAAAAACGGGGTTTGCCAGTAACTTTTGTCGACACGGTAACTGTGCAATAAAATAATTTTTTCGACGCCCAAGGTGACACTGTCCATGATCAGACGGCGCAGCACTTTCGGACGTGGCAAGGCCACAATTAAGGTCACGGGTAATTTTTCTGGAACAACTTCCTCTTGAAGCGGTTTTAGTCGCACTGCTTTTTCAGAGATTTCGACAATTTCAGTCAGGTAACGCTGACCTTCCCGAATACCGACTTTTAAAGTGTCTCCAACTTGAATCTGCAAATGCTGCTGCAAATGTTCCAGTTGCCGAGTCGAGCTAATAGACCAGAATTCAGCTTCGGTTTGACGCGGATCAAGCAGGACGATATTCATAAATCATTAACTCTATTCATCCCATCATAGGATACGCAAAAATGTCATCCACCACTGTCCGAGGCAGGTCGCTATTCAATAAATAATGTTTCTGCGATGTTGAAGCAAAAAAGATGGTATTTAACGAGTTTTGTGGATGACAAATGGTTTTGTTACTTTTTGCCAAAACAAAAGTAAAATATAAGCTTCGAATATTTAAATAATACCGAGAAGAATCCACAGTATATTTTCCAAAAATATTTGAAGTATTCACATTTACTTATAGATACTGATCAATCACCTGAATATGTCTCTCAAGTGATCCTGTATTTAACTGCATAATTTTCTGCGCTGCAGTATTCAAGCTTTCCGCCTTGATCTGATCTTGCAAAAGTTCCAGCAATACCTCTGCCGCCTGCTGGGCATCCTGCACCACTGCGACTGCATCTGCCTGAACAAACTCATCGACAATGGTCTGAAAATTAAAATATTTTTTGCCTAAAATAGTCGGCACATTCAGTGCAATCGGCTCCAGAATATTATGCCCACCCCCCGGCTCATTCAGCGAACCACCGACATAACAGGCCTGACTTAAACCATACCAGAGCCACATTTCACCCATGGAATCGGCCAGATAAACCTGGGTATCCATTCCGATAGATTGCCCCAAACTCCGGCGCCGGGTTCTTAAACCTAGCGACTGTGCAGTCTGAAACACCTCATCAAAACGTTCCGGATGACGTGGCACGACAATACACGTCAAACTTGAATCAGCCTCTAAGGCAGATTCTAAAGCACTCAGAATTTCTTTTTCTTCATGGGCGTGGGTACTGGCTAGCGTAATAATTTTACGACCTGCTAGCTGCCATTGCTGTTTCAACTGATCTGCCTGCTGGATAAAATGCTCAGGCGCAGTAATGTCAAATTTGATATTGCCCAAAACCTGGGTTTTTTCGGCTGCGATCCCCAATTCAATATAACGTTGCTGGGTAGCTGGATCTTGTGCCAAAAGTCGAGTCAACTGTTTTAGCATGCCTCGAGTCAAACCTTTGACCTTGGCATAGCCCTTGGCAGATTTTTCCGAAAGACGTGCATTTAACAAAATCGTGGGTACATCAAATTCTGGTGCCTGATCCAGCAGATTAGGCCAAAGCTCGGTTTCCATCAGCAATAAAAGTTTCGGCTGATACTTCTGATAAAAATCCTGGATGAGTTCTTTCTGATCAGCGGGTAAATAGACAGCTTGAAATAAGTCCAGATAAGGCGCTTTTGAAAAGAGTGATTTGGCCCGTGCCTGTCCTGTTTTGGTGGTATTGGTGACCAGTACCGGATGACCAAGCTTTAAATAATGTTCGATTAATGGTTGCGCAGCGTTGGTTTCACCCACCGACACCACATGAAACCAGATGGCATGCAGGTTTTTAGGAGGCTGAAAGGGGCCGAAACGTTCTGTCAGTTCTTGTTGTAATTGCTCAGGATCGGTCGCACGTTTACGAATACGGGATTGATATAAGGGTTTAATCAGCGTCAAGGCTGCGTTATACCAAAATGGAGTAGCCACATTGCGCCCCTGTCCAAAGATTCAATGGGCAGAATATAGCAGAGCCACATCGACATGTTAATCAATGTGGCTCATTTTTAGATTATTCTGCAGTAGTTAAAGCTTCTGCTTCAGCTAGGGTCGGATAATCAATATACCCTTCAGCTGCCTGGCTGCCGATCATATTTTCCAGCTTCAGTTCGTTCAGCGGTGCATCTTCGAGCAGACGCTCATACAGATCCGGATTGGCAATATAAGCCTTACCAAAAGATACCGCGTCTGCTTTGCCTGAAGCTAGTAATTCAATCGCATCTTCACGGCTTAAACGCATATTGGCAATATACGGCACACCGTTTGAACGCTGCTTCATATACTCTGAAATGCTGTCTTCCGCCAGGTATTCACGGGTAAAGAAAAATGCGATCTGGCGTTTGCCCAACTGTTCCATGACATAGCCGAAGGTTTCACGTGGATCATTGTCGCCCATATCGTGTTCATCGCCACGCGGTGCCAGATGGACACCGACACGGTCTGCCCCCCAGACTTCAATCAGTGCATCCATGACTTCCAGCAGGAAACGGGCACGGTTTTCAACTGGGCCACCATATTCATCTTCACGCTGGTTGGTCTTGGTTTGCAGGAACTGGTCAATCAGGTAACCATTGGCTGCGTGCAGCTCAACCCCATCAAAACCGGCTGTTTTGGCTCGGATTGCTGCCTGCTTATATTGTTCGGTAATCGCATGAATTTCTGAAATTTCCAGCGGACGCGGCAATACATAAGGTCGTTTAGGGCGCAGCAAACTGACATGACCTGCCTGTTGCACACTGCTCGCCGAAACCGGGGTTTCCCCGTTGAGTAATTCTGGATCAGACACACGGCCCACATGCCAAAGCTGAGCCACAATCAGGCCACCTTTGTCATGCACTGCTTGAGTGACCTGCTGCCAGCCTTCTACCTGTGCATCAGTAAAAAGTCCCGGTGTATTACGGTAACCATTGGCTTCTTCAGAAATCACCGTAGCTTCGGAAATGATTAAACCTGCACTTGCACGTTGCGCATAGTATTCGGCCATCATTGGCGTCGGTACGCGGTCATCGGTTGCACGGCTACGGGTTAACGGTGCCATGATGACACGGTTTTTAAGTTCTAACGCGCCTAGCGTTAAAGGAGAATTTAATTCAGCCATCGTTACTCCCACCTGTTAAATTTAAAGGTGTTGTTGTATATGTTCGATATATTGCTGAATCAAGGCTTCATTGCGCGAGAAATAAGACCATTGTCCATGCTTGGTCGCGGTAATTAACCCGGCCTGCTGTAATACAGACAAATGATTAGACATGGTGGACTGAGAAACTTGTCCTAACTTTTCAATCTGCCCTGCACAGACCCCACGTTGAAAGCCGCCACACTCTTCTGCAGACAGATATTGTTCTGGCGATTTCAACCATTCCAGAATCTGCCGACGTATCGGGTTGGCTAAGGCTTTAAAAATTAGATCAAGGTCCATAGGTACATCACAATTCGTGGCGCAACAAAACTTGGTTCAGCATTTGAAACTATTATATCGTAATTTTCCGATTTATATATCGATAAATTTAGATATAAAAGTCTTAGTCTGTACAAGCTTGGTTACGCCAGCTATTCAAATGACTTCTTACAAGCCCTGTTTCAAGCTTGCTTCGATAAATTTATCCAGATCACCATCCAGAACCGCGCCGGTATTCGAGCTTTCCACACTGGTACGTAAGTCTTTAATCCGCGAATCATCGAGGACGTATGAACGGATCTGGCTGCCCCAGCCGATATCAGACTTGGTATCTTCCAGCGCTTTTGCAGCATCATTACGAATTTGCATTTCACGTTCATAAAGTTTGGCACGTAACTGCTTCCAGGCATGGTCACGGTTGGCATGTTGCGAACGCTGGTTCTGGCAGGCCACCACAATTCCGGTCGGAGCATGGGTTAAACGTACAGCAGAATCTGTTTTGTTAATATGCTGACCACCCGCACCCGAGGCACGATAGGTATCAGTACGAACATCGGCAGGGTTGATTTCAATTTCGATATTGTCATCGACTTCAGGTGAAACAAACACCGCCGAGAACGAAGTATGACGACGGTTACCCGAGTCAAATGGCGATTTACGCACTAACCGGTGCACCCCAGATTCTGTACGTAACCAGCCGTAGGCATATTCACCATCTACACGGATGGTCGCCGATTTAAGCCCTGCGACATCGCCGTCTGACTCTTCCATGATTTCTGCTTTAAAGCCATGGCGTTCAATCCAGCGTAGGTACATCCGCATTAACATTGAAGCCCAGTCCTGAGCTTCTGTACCGCCTGAACCGGCCTGAATTTCCAGATAACAAGGATTTGGGTCCATCGGATTATTAAACATCCGACGGAATTCAAGCTTGGCCAGTTCTGTTTCAGCCGTGCTCAGTTCAGCCTGTACATCTTCTAATAAGCTTTCATCATCGGCTTCCACTGCCAGATCAAGCAAAGCCTGTGCATCTTCAAGCTGGGTACTTAAACCGTCCAGCACATTTAACACGTTTTCAAGCTCGCCTTTTTCTTTGGCCATCGCCTGGGCACGACTCTGGTCATTCCAGATGGTTGGATCTTCTAATTCACGCAGGACTTCTTCTAAACGCTCTTTTTTCAGATCGTAGTCAAAGATACCCCCGTAGTGTTTGACCACGTTCGTTTAAGTCTTTTAATTGGTTTAGATACGGATTAATTTCCACGTGAATTACTCTCAATCAGAATTGGGCACAAATTATTTAGCCCGATATTATAGCACAGTCTTTTTTTGCAGTTTGAGGGTCCTCAGTGCTGGCTAAAAGTTCAAATGATGTATTCTTAGGACTTATTTATAGCGCCCAGTGCCGCCTGCAATCAGTTTATTAGTCGTTTTTTTATTTAAGAGTTTCTATTATTTTTTTGCTGCTACCTTTGCTCATTCCTGAATAGCCGTGGATAGATTTTTATTTTTAAAAAATATACTAAAACAAATAAAAAGTAGCAATTTCAGCACACTCTACAATATCCACACAGTTTTAATAAAACACTACATTATAAATTTACCTTTATTATTCAGTGACTTATTTAGAGAAAATTACATAAGATTACGCTATTCACATTGCGGTAACTTTCCTGTGATTGACGATCTTTGGAATTGGTCTACACTTAAAGTTGTAACAAAAAGTGTATATTTAGATTAACCATTTTAGGGGTAATAACCATGAAAAAATTAGCAATTGCTTCAGCACTACTTTCAGCAATAGCAATGACTGGTACAGCAGCACATGCGTATCAAGCTGAAATTGGTGGATCAGCGGGAGTAATTGATCCGGACCACGGTGGAACCAGCGGTTCTTTCGGTGTCGATGGTACCTATTACTTCAATCCAGTTCAAACTCGTAATGCACCATTAGCAGAAGCGGCATTCCTTGACCGTGCAAGCAACGTTAGTGCGCAATATCAATATAATGAAATTGGTGATAATGACGCGCATCGTTATGGCGTAGGTGTTGAATACTTTGTACCAAATTCTGACTTCTACTTAAGCGGTAGCGTCAATGGTCATGATTTGAAAGACAATGATGATTTCGAAAATGATTTAACCACCTATGCGGCTGAAGTCGGTTATCTACCAGCTCCAGGTTTATTGATTGCTGCAGGTCTGAAAGGTTGGGATAACGACAACGATGACGGCGTAGATCCAACACTTCGTGCTAAATACGTGACCACATTAAGCAACGGTAAAGACATTAACCTGGAAGCAGGTGCAGCGTTCGGTGATCTAGATGAATACAATCTGGCAGCAGATTATTTCATCAACAAAACCTTGAGTGTCGGTGCTGATTATCATAACAATGATATTACAGACAAAAGCGAATTTGGTATCAATGCGCGTAAGTTCATTAACCAGCAAGTGAGCTTGGAAGGCCGTGTAGGCTTTGGTGAACAATTTAATAATGACTACAACTCTTTTGGTGTAGCAGCGAAATACCGCTTCTAAGCTAAAACCACAGAGCAGTCATTCATAAAAAAACCCATCTTCGGATGGGTTTTTTTATTGCACTTTTAACTAGCATTTAAATATTTTTGCACATTGACGGGGCGAATATAAAACGTACAATTTGTTACAACTGTTAGTTAAACAGTTATATTTTTATAACAAAGAGAGAAATCTAAATGCTTAAGAAACTTGCTCTTGCTACAGCACTTATTGCTAGCCTAGGAACTGCACATGCCTATCAAGCTGAAATCGGTGGTACGATTGCTCTGGTAGATCCGGACAATGGGGATACGTCTACTGGTTTTGCAATTGATGGAACTTATTATTTCAATCCAGTTCAAGTGAAAAACTCGCCTCTTAATGAAGCTGCGTTCTTAAACCGTGCGAGCAATATTAATGCAGAGCTTTCTTATTTCGATTACGATGCAATCGATGTCACTACATTCGGTGTAGGAGTTGAATATTTTGTCCCAAACTCAGACTTCTACGTAAGTGGGTTAATTGGGCAATCATCTATTGATACACCAATTGGTGATGCTGACACCACATTTTATAAAGCAGAATTAGGTTATTTACCTGTTTCTGGTTTGCTTATCGCCGCTGGTTTAGCGGGTTACGATAATGATGATAGTGACGATGTTGATCCAACTTTACGTGCCAAATACGTAACACAAGTCGGTCAGTATGAAATGAACTTTGAAGGTGGTGTTACTTTTGCTAATGATGAGGCATTCAATTTAGGCACTGACTTATATCTAGATAAAACATTTAGTGTTGGTCTTGGATATAGAGATGATAGTTTAGATGATACTTTCCAAATTCGTGCCAAGAAATTCTTTAATCAGCAAGTCAGCCTAGAAGGCTCGATCGATTTTGCTGATGTTGGCAATGTCTTTGCTGTACGTGGTGCATACCGCTTCTAATCACTCCGCTTAAAAATACAAAAACCGCTCGATTGAGCGGTTTTTTATGGCCTATTGTTCTAAATGGATAATCCGCATCTGCAGGCTGACATTACCATTAAAGACATTTTTATCCAGTTCATAGACCAAACGCGTATCTTTCATCGGGTCAAAACTATATTTATCCGCTGCATTAAAGGCAATCGCATCCACAATCTGGCCATTCTCCAAAGCCACGCGTAATTTAAGATGGACATCTTTGAGCCAGCGATAGTCCATGATTTTAAACACACCATCAAAAATCGGTTGGGGAAATTTTTGCCCCCAAGGACTTAAATTCTGCAATAAATCGACTGTCTCAATTTGAAAAGCGGAGCCTGGCAGTTCTCCATCTGTCCATAAAGTTGCAGTAAATAAATCCTCATCCATCGCACCAATGAGGGCTTCAAAGACCTGCTTAAACTCAGCGAAATTTTCTTTTTTCAGGGTTAAACCCGCTGCTGCTGCGTGTCCACCAAAATGACTGACTAAATATGGATATTGCTCCGCCACCTGTTCAATCGCATCACGGATATGAATGCCTTCAATCGAACGTGCCGAACCTTTGATATGAACGCCATCCTGATCCGCAGCAAAGACAATACTCGGCCGATGAAACTGCTCTTTCAACCGTCCAGCCACAATCCCGATTACTCCCTGATGCCAATGCTGTTCAAACATGATCAGCGCAGCAGGCAGTTCAGTTTCATCAAACTTAATTTTATCCAGCTCAACCAGGGCTTCCTGCTTGATTTTTCCTTCCACCTGACGGCGTTCGACATTGAGCTGATTCAGCTGTTCAGCCAGTGGATAGGCCGTTGCCAGATCAGGAGCCAGCAGACATTCAATGCCGATGTCCATGGTTTCCATCCGTCCAGCCGCATTAATCCGCGGTCCCAGAACAAAGCCCAAATCTTGAGCCTTCAGACCAGCCGGATCACGTTTTGCAATGTCAAGGAGTGCGCTGATTCCAGCACGGCACTGTCCCTGTTGGATCCGCTTCAGACCTGCATCGACCAGAATCCGGTTGTTATAGTCCAGACTCGCGACATCGGCATAAGTACCGAGCGCCACCAGATCGAGATAGTTGGTAATTGAGCTGGTTGATTTTCCCAGTTTCTTGCGATGGGTGGCCAGATTGGCCAGTACGTAAAAAGCCACCCCGACCCCGGCCAAGGCTTTGCTCGGAAAGTCACAACCCAGCTGATTGGGATTGACCACCGCTTCGGCTTCTGGTGTCAGCTTGGTGGTCAGATGGTGATCGGTAATGATCACCTGCATGCCGTGATCCTGTGCCTGTTTCACACCCTCATGACTAGAAATCCCATTGTCCACGGTAATCAGTAAATCAGGGGTGAAATTGACAAAAGCCAGATCTGCAATGGCCGCAGTCAAACCATAGCCATATTTAAAGCGGTCAGGAACCAGATACTCGACATTGGCACCCATATCCCGCAAGGCTAAGACCATAAGTGCAGTACTGGTCGCGCCATCAGCATCATAATCACCGACAATGACAATTTTTTTGCCGCTATCTATGGCTTGGTCTATCAGCTGAATCGCTTCAGGGAGTCCTTTCATGATCGGGGCCAGCAGATACTTGAGCTTGAGTTCCAGCTCCTGCTCGGATTCTACTCCGCGGCGGGCCAGAATCTCGGCCACAAATGCAGGGACGCCCTGAAAAGCTTCAGGACGTGTTAAGAAAGGCCGGTGTTTGATTTGCAGTTTTTGCATGGTTATGGCATTAAACGCTCTAAAGTCCAGCCAGCATCAGTTTTGCTATAACTTAGACGATCATGTAAACGGCTCGGACGGCCTTGCCAGAATTCATAATAATCTGGCTCAAGACGATAGCCACCCCAGAAGACCGGCTTATCTAGCTGCTGCTGATTCGCGACCTGATTATGCAAGTCCCAGAAACGCTGTTGCAGCTCTTCCCGGCTGCCAATCACCCCGCTTTGCGGCGTACTGACATGTGCAGCAATCTGGCTATCACGTGGGCGTTTATGATAGTAATCGGTCGACTCTTCTTCCGAGATTTTCATTACACGACCCGAAATACGAATCTGCCGCTCCTGATCCTGCCAGTAAAACAATAGCTCGGCATAAGGGTTTTCAGCCAGATCCTGACCTTTCTGACTGTCATAATTGCTATAAAAGTCATAGCCCGCTTCAGTTGCTCCACGTAGCAATACAGTACGCACATGCGGACGCCCTTGTGCATTGGCTGTCGCCAACGCCATGGCATAGGGTTCATGTAATCTTGCTTCCAGCGCATGGTTAAACCATTGCAAGAACTGCATATGCGGATTCGGGTTGACTTGCTGTTCCTGCAACTCGCCTTTTTCATAATTCAGGCGTAGCTCACTCAGATCCTTGATCAGATCACTCATCATTTATGCTCCCGTTAAGCAGCATTGGCACGCACAGCATCTGCCAAGCTATTTGCAAGTGTAGTAACTTCAGCTAGGTCATCACCTTCGACCATCACCCGAATGACGGGTTCAGTGCCTGATTTACGAATCAATAAACGGCCACGGCCTTTAAGCTGCTGTTCCGCTTTTTCGAATTCAGCTGCTAGCGCCGGCACTGCATAAGGATCAAACATGGCATCTAAACGTACATTGACCAGGACATTTGGCAACAGTTTAAAGTCAGCCACAAGTTCATGTAGGGCTTTCTTCTGTTCGACCATCACCGTTAAGACCTGCAGTGCTGCAATAATCGCATCGCCTGTGGTGCTCTTGTCCAAAGTCAGAATATGACCTGAAGGCTCACCACCAATGATCCAGCCATTTTCTTCCAGGCCCTGTAATACATAACGGTCGCCAACTTTGGCACGTAATAATGGCACTTGAGCTTTTTCTAGCGCCAGTTCCAGCGCCATATTACTCATTAAAGTCCCGACAATCCCGGCCGGTTTTTTTGAGCTTTGAGTTGCCAAGATATACAGAATATGGTCGCCATCAATCAGTTTGCCGTATTGATCCACCAAGACCACACGGTCGGCATCGCCATCAAAAGCAACCCCCAGATCCGCTTTATGCTCAAGCACTGCCTGTTGCAAGCTTTCAGGATGGGTTGAACCACAATTGTCGTTAATGTTTAAACCCGTCGGTTCATCATGAATTGCAATGACTTTGGCACCCAGTTCACGGAACACCGCAGGTCCGACGTTATAGGCCGCACCATTGGCACAATCCACCACAATGGTTAAATCATTCAGATCCAGATGATATGGGAAAGTCGATTTACAGAATTCAATATAGCGGCCATTGGCATCTTTGACCCGGACACTTTTACCCAGGTTTGCGGTATCTTCAATGACCATATCTTTATCAAGTTCTTGATTAATTTCCTCTTGTAAGGCATCTGGCAATTTTTTACCATCTGCAGAGAAAAACTTAATGCCATTGTCAAAATACGGATTATGCGAAGCGGAAATCACAATTCCCAGGCTGGCATGTAAGGCACGGGTCAGATGAGCAATCGCTGGTGTCGGTAGTGGACCTAAAAGATGAACATACACCCCGGCAGCATTTAAACCTGCCTGCAAGGCGGCTTCCAGGATATAGCCAGACAAACGGGTATCTTTACCCAGGACCACCAGTGGTTTGGATTTTTTACTATGACGTTTTAAAACTTTACCGGCAGCAAATCCCAGTTTCAGGGCAAACTCAGGGGTAATCGGCAATTCGCCAAACTTTCCACGTATACCGTCCGTACCAAAATAACTCATCTTTATCTCACTTCTTAGCGGATGATTGATATCACCCATTTTTTTCCTTGTGTCACACTTTACACCAAAATAAAAAAGCCGTCATTTGCATGACGGCTTTTTAAAATTTTAAATCACGGAAAATTAACCCACGCGATAGTTTGGTGCTTCTTTGGTAATGGTCACATCATGCACATGTGATTCTGACATACCGGCAGAAGTGATTTTTACAAACTTGGCATTTTGACGCAGGTCTTCAATCGTCGCAGAACCGGTATAACCCATCGATGAACGTAAACCGCCCATCATCTGATGCACGATATTGCCCATTGGACCTTTGTACGGTACGCGACCTTCAATGCCTTCAGGAACCAGTTTCTCGGCACCGGCTTTAGCGTCCTGGAAGTAACGGTCAGCAGAACCGGTTGCACCCGCCATTGCACCCAATGAACCCATACCACGATAAGCTTTGTAATAACGACCCTGGAAGAATTCAACTTCGCCTGGTGCTTCTTCAGTACCCGCCATGAGTGAACCCACCATGATGGTACTTGCACCAGCGCCAATGGCTTTGGCCATATCGCCAGAGAAACGAATACCGCCATCCGCGATCAAAGGAATCTGATCTTTTAGTGCATTGGCAACAGAATCAATCGCAGAGATTTGCGGCATGCCAATACCGGCCACAATACGTGTGGTACAGATTGAACCAGGACCGATCCCGACTTTCACTGCATCGGCACCTGCATCAAGTAACGCAAGCGCAGCATCACCAGTGGCAATGTTACCGCCAATCACCTGAACTTGTGGATAGTTGGCTTTAACCCAACGTACGCGCTCGATTACACCGGCAGAATGACCATGCGCAGTATCTACCACAATCACGTCCACACCCGCTTCAACCAAAGCTTCTACACGGCTTGGGGTTTCTGCGCCAGTCCCGACAGCAGCACCAACACGCAGACGACCCAAGTCATCTTTAGAACTGTTTGGATAAAGTTCAGCTTTACGGAAATCTGTTACCGTAATCAGGCCTTTCAGCTCTTGCTGATCATTGATCACCAATACTTTTTCAATACGGTGCTGTTGCAATAAGGCCTGGATATTTTCTTTTGATTCGCCTTCACGAACCGTCACCAGACGATCCTGACCGGTCATGATATTGCTGACTGGCTGCTCAAGATTGGTTTCAAAGCGTGTATCGCGACCGGTCACAATGCCGACCACTTTGCCGTCTTTCACAACTGGCACACCACTGATGTTATTGGCTTGAGTCAAGGCAATCAGTTCACGTACTGTGGTTTCAGGAGTGACTGTAATCGGGTCTTTAACCATACCCGCTTCGAATTTTTTCACACGGCGCACTTCTGCAGCCTGAACAGCGATATCCATGTTCTTGTGCAAAATACCGATACCACCATTTTGCGCCATTGCAATCGCCATACGGGACTCAGTCACCGTATCCATCGCTGCGGACACAAGAGGAATATTCAGGTTAATGCTACGAGTTAAACGTGTCTTTAGGGAGACATCTTTTGGAAGAACAGTAGAATAGGCAGGGAGTAATAGGACATCATCGAAGGTTAACGCGTCTTGAACGATGGTCAACATAACAGTCTCACTGGTAATTTCCGTGCACTATTATAAACAAATATCGGCTTAAATTTCATTGCAATTGCAAAATTATTTTTTTTAATTCCGATTCATTTTACCTTTATCTGCTGTCTTTCTAATGACTCCATCCGGGTTCTACAGGGCAATCAACATTTCTAGAAACCTGACCCTTATTTTTAAATCTATCCCGATGTTTTCAAAAGCTTAAAAAAGCAGAGCCTAAGCTCTGCTTTCTGGCGATTTAGCTGACATATTCAAAACTGTCATCATTGTCGGCTTCATCCGTATCAATCTGCACAAAAGGCAACATATGGTGTGCCAGGCGTGCCTTATTGCATTGCTCATCGGCAATCTGTACTTCTTTGCAGGAAGAACTGCGCAGCTCATACATACCGCAACTCACCTGCTTGGCGATCGTGCCACCCAGTGCAATACAGCGGGGCTTTTTTTGATTGGTTCCAGCCATACAGGAATAAACGGCCGTCACCGGTTCAGTATAGTGCTCAGGCATATGTATGCCTTCAGCCCAATAAAATGAAACCCTAAAATAGGCGCAGCACGCCCCGCAGCTTAAACATGCATCTGATGTTGGAATTTGAGACAACATTTATTATAAGTTCTCGTCATCAAAAAAGTTTTTTGGAGAAGAAATATAAAAAATGTTGTTTTTCTACACAAGAAGAATTTTGTGTTTTCTGTGCTTATTCAGGACAGGTAAATACAGTTTCATCCATCAGGTCGGTGCCGCATTCCAAAGTTTCAATCCAGTCCAGAAACTGGGTGATCTGCTCTTTGCCCATAAAAGGCGTTCCATGCTGCGGCACAATCATCTCGATATTCATGCTACGCACCATTTGCACCCAGAGACGAATCACCTTGTTATTGCACATATAACGTTGATGGAAACCTTTCATCTTTGAAATATGCGCGGCAAAGTTTTCCAGTGGCTTGGAGGCATCCTCGACCATTGAGGCACCCATGTCTCCCGAAAAAAGGATCTTGGCAATCGGATCATAAAACTGGAAATTACCGACGGAATGCAGGAAATGTGCCGGTACCGCCACAATTTTAGAGTTACCTAATGGAATAATTTGACCATGATCAGGAAGTTCTATCAGTCGATCCAGCCAGTTGCCTTTCATCCGGTCGCTCATAAAGGCCGAATTTAAATGCGGCAAAAAACGCGCCCAGAGCTTGGAAGCCACTACTTTGGCTTCGGTATATACCAGCCAGCGCGGCATCGACGTAATGATGTCCGGATCCTGATGCGAGGCCATGACATAGTCCAGATTGGTCAAACGGGTGTATTTATTCAGTTCCATGGTTAGCGGAACATAAGTTAAATCCCCACCCGGATCGAGTACCGCAGCCCGCTCATTATCAATGATTAAAAACTGGTTTGCCTGAACGCCTTCACCTTTGACCAGACTGGTAAAACTGATGCATTTATGTATCCCGTTATCAAACAGGACCTGCGATGTGGTGCGTTCAAAAACCATGTAGATATTCCCCGATTAAAATTTAAAAGTGCTGTTTTATACCCATACAAGATATAAGCATTTAGTTGAACTTACAATCAATAAAACTGGCCATATCACGCTATTTATAAGGGTTTTGAGAATATTTTGGCAATAAAAAATCCTGAGTTTTTAGCTCAGGATTCATACAATTATTACTGTATTTTTAAAATAAATAATATTGAAGCAGGGTGGCGACACCAATGACCAGGAAAATGGCCGCTCCAATTTTATGAATCAGGCTGATTGGCAATCTATTTGCCAGTTTATCCCCCAGAAATACCGCAGGTGCATTGGCCAGCATCATGCCCAAAGTGGTGCCGAGCATCACCCAGAATACGCTATCGAAACGTGCTGCCAATGCGACTGTAGCAATCTGGGTTTTATCGCCAATTTCTGCCAGAAAGAATAAAATAAAGGTCGCGCCAAATACCCCGAATTTTTGCCATTTATTGATACTGGCATTTTCATCACCGAGTTCATCCGGAATCAGCATCCAGACAGCCATCGCGATAAAGCCAATCGAGACGATCCACAACAGTACTTCCGGCCCGATAACGGTCGTCACCCACTGTCCCAATACCGCAGAAAGACCATGATTAATCAGCGTCGCCAATAAAATGGCAAGTAAAATAGGAACAGGTTTACGAAAGCGTGCGGCAAGCAGCAAAGCCAGCAGTTGGGTTTTATCACCCATTTCAGCCAGCGCCACGATTGCAGTCGACAGTAAGAATTCATACATGAGGTTTTTCTCTGGCTAGCATCCAATACCAATGACTCACCGCTCCTGCTAGCCAAA
Organism: Acinetobacter sp. BY419; assembly: GCF_019038395.1. Classification (GTDB taxonomy): domain Bacteria; phylum Pseudomonadota; class Gammaproteobacteria; order Pseudomonadales; family Moraxellaceae; genus Acinetobacter. The sequence goes on along the minus strand of NZ_JAGFXZ010000005.1, from coordinate 104,327 downwards.
ATCTGCAGAGTGGTAAATCAAAGGTCTTGCCAACAAAAGAAAGCTTGAAAAAGCTGACTTGGTTCTTTGCTATGATGACCATGCCCGGTTGAGCAAATATGTTGACCATCACCCTTCTGCTTTGCGCAAAAGGCGGCTACTCCCCAATGAAGTGTGCCAAGTATAGAATCAAATAGAATATTTTTCAATGCAGCAACAAAAAACCCTGCCGAAGCAGGGTTTTTTAATTTTTGCGTTCTCTTTTGGGAGAAACACAGATAGTGATTAGATCAATAAGGTACGAATATCTTTGAGCAGTTTGGTCAGCTTATTGGTGAAGCGTGCCGCATCTGCCCCATTGATCACACGATGGTCATAAGACAGGGACAACGGCAGCATCAAGCGCGGATCAAAGCCTTCACCATTCCAGACCGGTTGCATGGTCGCAGGTGAAATTCCCAGAATTGCCACTTGCGGCCAGTTCACCAATGGCGTAAATGCCGTACCACCAATTGAACCCAAGCTAGTGATAGTGAAATTCGCACCTTGCAGATCTTTCGGCGACAATTTTTTGTCACGCGCTTTTTGACCCAAGGTTCCCAGCTCAGTGGCAATCTGTTTAATCGACTTCTGATCTGGATGACGCAGTACCGGAACTGTTAAACCATCCGGTGTTGCTACCGCGATCCCCATATGGATTTCGTTACGTAGCAAGATAGACTTGCCATCATCTGCCAAATGACCCGCAAACTCGCGCTCTTCTTTCAACAAGTGCGCAACCGCTTTAATGATGAAAGCCATAATGGTCAGACTCAGACCTTCTTTCTTGAAGTTGCCTTTCAGCTCATTACGCCATGCTTCCAGCTCAGTAATATCGGCTGCATCAAACTGGGTCACTTGTGGAATAAAATTATTCAGTGACAACTGTGGAATAGACACTTGTTGCAAACGCGACAAGGCTTTCTCTTCCACACCACCAAACGCACTAAAGTCAGGCAGTTTTGGCAGACCTGCGACTTGAGTAGCAGCAGCTGCAGGAGCAGCCTGCGGCGCAGTAAGACGCTTTTTGACATACGCTTTCAAATCTTCTTTCATGACGCGGCCATGGGGGCCAGATGCTTTAACATCTGCCAGTACCACACCCAGTTCACGTGCCAGTTTCCGTACAGCAGGACCGGCATAGACTTTCGAGTTGGCGGCATTCTGCTCTTCGGTCAGCTTGTCGGCATTGTCAGAGGTCACTACTGCTTGAGTAGCAGGTGCTGATGCTACTTTGGTTGTCTCTACGGGTGCAACAGCGGCTTTCGGTGCCTCTGCTTTGGCTGCGACATGTGCCGCATCTGCTTGTGCTTCAGCTTCAATCGTCACCAACGCAATGCCTTGAGAGACATTTTGTCCGAGTTCAACATGAATGGCTTTAATCACACCGGCCGCAGTACTTGGCACTTCAACCGTTGCCTTGTCTGATTCAACCACGATGATGCTTTGGTCTTTTTTAACCGTATCACCCACCTGAACCAGAACTTCAGCCACAGCCGCCTTGTCTACACCGAGGTCAGGCACCATCACTTCAACATTACCCGCAGGTGCTGCTGATGTTTGCGGCACGTCAGCTTTCTCTGATGTGGCCGGTTGAGCAACTTCGGCTTGAGGTGCTTCTGTCTGTGCGTGTACTGCCGAAGCAGCCGTTTTCACTTTCAGAATTACCACACCCTCTTTAATCGTGTCGCCTTCTTTAATGTCGATGGATTCTACCGTGCCTGAAACTGTACTCGGCACTTCAACCGTCGCCTTGTCTGATTCAACCACCACAAGACTTTGATCTATGTCGATTTCATCACCAACAGAGACCAGAATTTCGCCGACAATGGCTTTTTCCACACCAATATCGGGTACTTGCACATCGACCACCTGTGAGCGGGCTTGAGTCGCCGGATCAGCAGAAGCTTTTGGCTGATGTGAAGCCAGTTCCTGCATGATTTCCTGGTCAGACAATGAGGTTGGGGTATTTTCTGACGTTTTTTGCGACAGATCCGCTTTCTGCGGTTCCACCGTATCCTCAGAACTACCATCTTCAGCTTGCAGCTCAATCAGTACCGCGCCTTCAGTGACTTCATCACCCTGGCTGACCAGAATGCTTTTCACCATGCCCGCTGAAGTACTTGGCACTTCAACAGAGGCTTTATCAGATTCAAGTAGAACAATGCTGTCATCGATCGCAATCGTATCACCGACTTTGACCAGAATTTCAGCCACTGTTGCCTTGTCTACACCAATATCAGGAGTCGTAATTTGCATGCTTAGTTCTCCTCTTTGTAGTCAGCAACAGCATGTACAGATGGGGTTTCTTGAGGTGCCCAAGCCACTGGACGATCTGTATCCAGCTCGAAAGTAGAGATCGCATCTTTAACCAGACGCGGATCAACTTCACCTTCATCTGCCAGTTTTTTCAGGGTTGCCACCACAATATGGGCAGCATCAACACCGAAGTAACTGCGCAAGTTGGCACGTGTATCTGAACGGCCATAACCGTCAGTACCCAGTGCTACGAATGGACGGCCATCCGGAAGATAAGCACGGATCTGTTCGCTATAGGCACGCATATGATCGGTCGCAGACACCACAATACCTTCGGTACCGCGTAGCTGTTTCGATACCCAGGCTTCTTTCACTTCTTCAGTAAGCGGATGCAGGCGGTTGTATTCTTCACATGCCATACCATCACGTGCCAGTTCATTGAAGCTGGTCACGCTGTAGACATTGGAATGAATCTGATACTCTTCACGCAGGATTTTTGCTGCCTTGATCACTTCACGCAGAATTACGCCTGAGCCCAGTAACTGTACCGTGGCTTTCTCGTCTTCTTCAAGCAGGTACATACCGCGCTTGATGCCTTCTTCAACACCTTTTGGCATTTCAGGATGCTCGTAGTTTTCGTTCATCACCGTCAGGTAATAGAACACACGTTCCTGATTCACATACATACGTCGTAAACCGTCATGCACGATCACTGCCAATTCATAACCGAAACATGGGTCATAAGCGACACAGTTTGGAATGGTACTGGCCAGGATGTGGGAATGACCATCCTGATGCTGCAAGCCTTCACCGTTCAGTGTAGTACGACCTGCAGTAGCGCCCAGCAAGAAACCTTGTGCCTGTGCATCGCCTGCGGCCCATGCAATATCACCGATACGCTGGAAACCAAACATCGAGTAGTACATGTACATTGGAATCATTGGCAGGTTATTGGTTGAATAACTGGTGCCTAACGCGGCCCATGCACTCATCGCACCGGCTTCGTTAATCCCTTCTTGCAACATGTGACCATCTTTGGCTTCACGGTAGTGCATCAGCTGCTCTTGATCTTCCGGGGTATATTTCTGGCCATGTGCGGCATAAATACCGAGCTGACGGAACATGCCTTCCAGACCGAAAGTACGGGCTTCGTCAGGCACGATTGGAACAACACGGTCTTTAATCGCTTTCTCTTTAAGAAGTGCAGAGATTAAACGAACCATCACCATCGTGGTCGACTGTTGTTTACCGTTTGAACCCGCCAAGACCGAATCAAATACTGAAAGCTCAGGAATCGCCAGTTGTTCACTGTCCTTGCGACGTGCAGGCAGGTAGCCACCCAAAGCCTCACGACGGGCTTTCATATACTTGATTTCAGGAGAATTTTCGCTTGGACGATAGAACGGTACTTCTTCCAGCTGTTCATCGGTGAAAGGAAGGTTGAAGCGGTCACGCACGTATTTCAAAGAATTGATTTGCATTTTCTTGATTTGGTGAGTCTTGTTAACAGCTTCGATTTCTTCCGACAAACCATAACCTTTAACGGTTTTCGCCAGAATCACGGTCGGCTGACCTTTGGCAGTACATGCTTCAGCATAGGCAGCAAAGACTTTGTACGGATCGTGACCACCACGGTTCAGATTATCAATATCTTCATCGCTTAAATCTTTCACCAGCTCTTTGGCTTCTGGATATTTACCAAAGAACTTTTCACGTGCATAAGCTCCGCCTTTTACCTGGTAGCGCTGGAAATCACCATCGACTGCTTCTTCCATGATCGCTTTTAGTGCGCCAGACTTGTCTTTGTCCAGCAGTGGATCCCAGTGACGGCCCCACACAACTTTAATTACACGCCAGCCTGCGCCGCGGAATAGTGACTCAAGCTCCTGAATGATCTTGCCATTACCACGTACCGGACCATCCAGACGTTGCAAGTTACAGTTCACCACCCAGATCAGGTTATCGAGCTTTTCACGACCGGCCAGAGAAATTGCACCCAGGCTTTCCGGCTCATCCATCTCGCCATCGCCCAAATACGCCCAGACCTTGCGATCTTCTTCTTTGATCAGGCCACGGTTCATCAGGTACTTTTGAATATGCGCCTGATAAATCGACATGATGGGACCCAGACCCATCGATACCGTCGGGAACTGCCAGTAGTCCGGCATCAAATAAGGATGCGGATAAGATGGCAGACCTTTACCACCGACTTCACGACGAAAATTATTCAGATGCTCTTCAGTCAAACGGCCTTCTAAAAATGAACGCGCGTAAATACCCGGTGCACAGTGACCCTGGTAATAGATCATGTCGCCGCCAAAGTGATCACTGTTGGCACGGAAAAAGTGGTTAAAGCCCACATCATAGAGGGTCGCAGAAGAAGCAAAGCTCGCCAGGTGACCACCGAGATCATCACCGGTTTTATTCGCACGCAAGACCATTGCCAGGGCATTCCAGCGGATCAGCGCACGAATCCGGCGCTCCATGTCCTGGTCACCTGGCATTGCTGGCTGTTCTTCAACAGAAATCGTATTTAAGTAGGGAGTATTTAAACGCTGAATAGGAACATGCTTTGCGATTGCGCGTTGATAAAGTTTTTCTAATAAAAATGCTGCACGCTCAGTGCCCATATGCTGCAAAACAGAATCAAATGCATCTTGCCATTCTTGGGTTTCTTGCGCGTCTGTATCGCCATAAAACGCCATAATCTACAGTTCCTAAAAGCCTAATCCAATCTCCTATATGTACCATATTTGAGATCTCAGCAGGTATGGTCTCAGATGAATGCGATTTGGCAGTACTATTTAGGAACTAAATGATTGGTGACGTATAATTACACTACATAACAAAAAATAGTCAATTAAGGCGATTTATTATACAAACATTATAATAGTTGGTGATAATATGAGATTTAAAAGCGATAAAACAAAAAGCCCTTCAATTTGACTTGAAGAGCTTTTAGCTTAAACGCATTAAAATGCTTATTGGAGGTTTTTTATGTATAGAGATACAGGTTGTGATTCAGGTCTATACTTAAGGTAACATAGCCAAATAAGTAGATGGGTTTTTACGTTGACCGTCTTTTACTACTTCATAATGCAAGTGTGGACCGGTACAGCGACCAGTACAGCCAACGTTAGCAATATGATCACCCGCTTGCACCTGTTCTCCCACACGTGCAATAAGACGTGAAGCATGAGCATAGCGCGTTAAATAGCCATTGCCGTGATTAATTTCTACGTATTGGCCATAACCAGTGCCCCAACCCGATTTGGTCACAATTCCTGAACCTGTAGCATAGATTGGTGTACCGCTTGGTGCTGCAAGATCAAGGCCTGAATGATTTTCAGCACGGCCACCCATGGTGCGGCCACCGTAACTTGAACTTACGCGAGAATTAGGTAAAGGATGAGAAATCAGCCAAGAATAAGCACTGTTCACTGCGGTTTTGTTTGATGAAGTACTAGCATACTTCTGCGCAAGTGTTTGATTGTTCAGTTCAACCGGCTTTTCACGAAGCTGAACATTTAATTTGGTTTGTGCTGGAATATCGATGTCATCTGGATGAGTATATGCACCCTGTGCCAAAGTCCGTGTCAATTGCTCGATACGATCTGTTGATCCATTTTCTTGATTTAGATTGACTAAATCTGCGAAAGCTACCGAAGCCGCTGAAACTGATAAAGAAAATGCCAACAAAATACGTCGCATGTGCATAAAAAACCTCTCTAAAATGCTCTAATCGAGTTCCTTGAAGATCTCTATCCTTGATATCCACTAAAAGAAGCGCATAAGATTAAGACATAAATATGTAGGAATAATGTATGTCGGAACCTGTCAACGTTTTTCAACAAACCAGAAAACAGATAAAAACAGGAAACTTTTCGTTTCTCTCATCACAAGTTGCTGCCTGGCAGAAACTTACGAAACTCGTACAACCGCTGTTGCCCCAACCGGAACACTGGCAAGTTGTATGCTATCAAAATGGTGTGTTAACGATTACTGGTGAAAACCAGGCCATGATCAGTCAATTGGCCTATCTTCAAAAGCAATACATTTCACAACTCTCTCAAATAAATGAATTAACGGATCTTACTAAACTTCAAGTTTGTCTGAGGAATCCTTCGCAAACGCAACCTGTTGCAGCAACACCTGAAAGAGCATTAAATTCAGAAACACAGGAATTACTTCGTAGTGCTGCTGACTTTATAAGCGACCCTAAGCTTAGCCAAGCTTTACTACGTTTGGCAAGCAATAAAAAGTAACATCGCAATCAAATGTAATAAATTAAAAAACCACTATTATGTGACCTGTGTCACAGTATTGGAGCAATAACTTAAACATAAAGACACAAACACAATGACTTATGTCACACTCACATACATGATTGGACAATTGGCTTCGTCATCAAATGTTACAATTTCATAGCAGCTTGGATCACTTTTCACATTGCGTAAAAGTTGATTATTCAAGGCATGTCCAGATTTGTAACCATCAAATTTGGCAATGATCTGATGTCCGAGCAGATATAAATCGCCCACTGCATCCAGAATTTTGTGACGTACAAATTCATCCGAGAAGCGCAAGCCGTCTTCATTGACGACCCCTGTTTCATCTACACCAATAGCATTCTCCAGACTGGCACCCAGCGCCAGGTTATTGGCTTTGAGATAATCCAGATCTTTCATAAAACCAAAAGTACGCGCTTCACTGACTTCGTAAACGAAGGTTTCAGTGGAAAAGTCGATACTGGCAGACTGATGTTCTTTTTTAAAGGCAGGATGATCAAAATCGATCGTAAAATTCAGCTGAAAGCCATCATGAGGGCTAAAAATGGCACGCTTATCATCAATTAGCGCTTCAACCGGTTTAATAATCTTGACGAATTGCTTGGCAGCCTCAAGCTCTTGCAAACCGCCCTGCATTAACAAGTAAATAAACGGACCTGCACTGCCATCCATAATTGGCACTTCAGAGGCAGAGACTTCAATAATCAGGTTATCGATTCCCAGGCCGGCAATAGCACTCATGACATGTTCAATAGTGCCTACTTTGGCATTTTCCTGTACCAGGTTCGAGCACATAAAGGCTTCCTGAATCAGCATGGCGTCGGCAGGAATATCGACTGGTGGATTCAGATCAATACGACGAAACACAATTCCCCCATCGGCATGGTGTGGCACAAAGTTAATCATGACTTTTTGCCCACTGTGAAGACCGATTCCGCTCGCTTTCACGACACGTTTCAGGGTACGTTGTTTCAACATGTTTCTATCATCTGTTCATCTATAAAACCGCTATACGTTAGCATATTTGGCCATTGATAAAAAACAAAAAGGTGGCTTAAAAGCCACCTTTACTGTGTAATCCAAGTAAACACATGATGTTACATGTTATTTACGCTGTTGATTCTTAAGATAATCCTGAATGCTCATTGGCGTTGGACGTGGGCTAGAAACCGAAGCTGCAGCTGGGCTGGCTGCTGTACCTGTTTCATGTTGCTGTCGCTGAATTGCCGGTACATCATCATCTTCTACCGCAGTCTGTGAGGCTGCTGCTGGACGAGTTGCCTGTACATTGGTACGTTTGGTCGGTTCAACTGAATCCGCTGCATGACGGGTCAAACCCGTTGCAATCACGGTGACACTGATTTCATCACGCGCATCCGGATCAAAAACTGTCCCGTAGAACACCTGACCTTCATCTAAATCGACAATCTGGTTGACGACATCGGTGATTTCTTCAATTTCACCGAAAGTCACATCATCACCGCCGGTCACGTTGATCAGAATACCTTTGGCATTCATGATGGTCACGTTGTCGAGCAATGGACTACGGATCGCCTGCTCGGCAGCCTGACGTGCACGGTTCTCACCACGGCCCAGACCGACACCCATCATGGCATAACCACGTGTGCTCATCGCCGTTTTCAAGTCGGCAAAGTCCAGGTTGATATGACCTGGACGAACCACTAAATCAAAAATACTGCGTACTGCATTGAGGAGCACATCATCCGCTTTTTTATATGCATCTTTCATTGAAATATCACGAAAGACTTTCAATAAACGCTGGTTTGGAATGATGATCAATGAATCGACATGCTGCTCAAGTGCTTCGATGCCTTTTTCTGCAGCCTGTAAACGGCGTTTGCCTTCAAAGTTGAATGGGGTAGTCACGACACCTACGGTCAGGATACCCATTTCCTTGGCAATTTCAGCAACCACTGGCGCAGCACCGGTACCCGTACCACCGCCCATACCAGCAGTAACAAAGACCATATCGGTCCCTTCAAGCTGCTGGCGGATCAGTTCACGGCTTTCTTCTGCTGCAGTCTGACCGACTTGCGGATTTGCACCTGCTCCCAGACCACGGGTACTTTGCTCGCCCAGCTGAATTTTGAATTCGGCTTCCATGCGATCGAGTGCCTGCTTGTCCGTGTTGGCACAAACAAACTTTACGCCCTGGATATCGGACTGCAACATATGTTGTACAGCATTACCACCCGCACCACCTACACCAAACACAGTGAAACGGGCTTGACCATTGCTATCGCTATGATCGTCTTCGAAAAATTCAAATGAGGCCATGACCTATAAAATTCCTAATTCATAATTGGCAGTCACTAAGCCCGTATACTGCCTTAATCTTAATAAAATTGTTTTTAAGAATGCTGCTCATGCGTTAACTTGTCAAGTACAAGCCCGATTAACTACATCTTCTCAACAATATTCACAATAAAAATCGACTTAAAAGATTGATTTCAGGGTGTCATTAAAGCCAGACCAGGCTCTTTTAACCCGCTGCGTCAATGACAATCGCTCTACATCATCCTGTTCCACAATGGTGTCCTGAGTATCACTCTGACTAAACATCAGCAAACCAGCCACAGTGCTATATTGCGATCGGCGTAAAGCAGCCTGATGCTGTTCATCCGCATAGACCTGAGCAGGCGGATTACCCAAATGAGCCGAGACTCCCATGGTACGGCGGACAAAGCTCACCATGCCTTCAATATGACTGGCATCACCGGTCAGTACCACCCCATGATATAAGCCCTGGATGGCACCATTTTTCACCAGCTCATCCCGCACCAGTCCGAGAATTTCTTCATAACGTGCCATGATAATTTCAGTCAGTTCGATCCGGCTGATGGTTTGTGGTCCATCAATCCCCTGGAACTGAATCATATGGTCAGGCTTGACCACTTTCAGGTCTACACAGCCATACAGTAACTTCAGGCGTTCAGCTTCTTCGGTCGTAGTTTGCAACACTGCCGCAATATCGCGGGTCACATGTTCACCACCACGTTGGAAGGTATGGGTTAAGGCCAGACGACCATCCACATATACCGCCACATTGGTGGTACCGGCACCGATATCTACCAAGCATACGCCATATTCTTTTTCATCTTTGAGCAGGCAGGCTTCAGCAGTCGCCAGACTCGACACCACCATTTTTTCTACGCCAATATTGGCACCCTTTAGGGCACGATCAATATTCTGCATGGTACTGATCGGTAGCATCATCAGATGATAATGCCCGGTCATGCTATGTGCCGACATACGAATCGGATTCAGTACCCATTCCGGTGAATCATCCAGCTCAAAGCCCAGAGGCACAGCGCTGACCAGATAATGGTCTGAAGTCAAATGACTGGCTTTGGCTAACTCCAGTGCACGTACCACTTCGCTAGTGGTAATCGCATGTTCGCTATTGTCGGTCGAGGTGCGACCTGAAGCATAAAAGCTTTTTAATTCAGCACTTGGAATAGAGACCCAGGCAGAATGCACCCGGCATTCCGCCATATCTTCTGCTTCTTGAACGGCATTTTTAATTGCAGTAATAACTTTATCGAGACTGACAATTTTCCCTTTACTCATGCCGCGGTTACGAGCGGTAGCCATACCAATCACTTGGATATTGTCTGGCGCGTGTACCTTGCCAATCAAAACTGAAACTTTGTGTGTCCCAATGTCAATCGCCACAACCGAGGGAACAGCTTCACTCATTATTCACTACTACCATTACGTGTTTGTTAGATTTATGGCTTTAATGCCTCTATTTTTTAAAGCCGGTCATTATGGCTTTACTGTTACAGTATTCTCAACGCCCGTGTCATCAATGGTTACAATAAAATGTCCATTTACAATTTTAGGCGGAATTGAATTTTTCCACTGTATCGACAATCCATTGCGATAACGCAGGTCGATGGCCGAAATTTTAGACCAGACCGGCTTTAAGTCACTCTGAGACAGATGACTCAAGCGCTGTAATTTGCTCATGGTCTGATCTTTATCAACAATTATTCTTAAACCCGAATCAAACTGCATAAACCAGGTCATTCGCTCGGTGAGATATAATTCTTTTAGACGAATACCTTGTGGTAAAAATAACTGATTAATTTCATTATAACGACGCATCATGGTTTCTGCATGGCTAGCCGGCCCATGTAGCAACGGTAATGCCTCATAATTCTTTGGTGTAACTTCAGTGAAAATAACACCACTGTCACTCAATAAACGTCCTGTGCCCCAACGTGCAATCGCATGATGCGGCATGACCCGTACCCGAATGCCATTTGGCCACGCTCGGGAAACCACCACCTGGTCCACCCAGGACAGCTCCAGCGTACGATCACGGATCGCTTCCAGATCCGAAGTAAAATAGTTTTCGGTCACAACCGGTGACACATATTGCATGATCTGACGCTGTTCAGCAGCCGAGCGCGTACCTAACACGCCCAGCTCTGCCACATCAGTATTGGTCATGACTTTATATAAGCCCAATATTCCAAAGGCCAGCACCAGCACCGCAATACACAACAATAACCAGCCCCCAAAATTGGTCAGCTTTTCTTTGCGTGTCGGCGGCTTGTCGTGAATTGAGGTAATCGCAGCACGTTTACGGCGCATGGAAACAGGAAGTTGAGCCATATTTAATGTGCCGAACCGGTCAAGGTCTGTTCCAGAATCGCAACACACAGCTCATCAAAACTATAACCCACTGCAGCTGCCGCTTTTGGTACCAGAGAATGACTGGTCATGCCCGGCACGGTATTAACTTCAAGTAACCAGAAGTTACCCTGTTCATCTTGCATAGCATCGATCCGGCCCCAACCGCTAGCACCGACTGCCTGGAATGCGCGCAAACTCAAGGCTTTTAACTGCTGCTCTTCAGCTTCGCTTAAACCACACGGAATGCCATATTGCACATCATTACGGTTATATTTAGCTTCATAATCGTAGAATGCGACATCTTGAGGCGGTTCAAGACGAATCACAGGCAGCGCCTGACCATTTAAAACCACAATGGTGAATTCACGGCCGGTAATCCATTTTTCTGCCATCACCACGGCATCGTGTTCAGTTGCCTTGGCAATCGCTTCTGCAAAGTCTTCAATTTTTTCGACCTTGCTCATACCAATACTGGAACCTTCATGTACCGGCTTGATAATCAAAGGCAAACCTAAAGAATGAACCATGTCAGCCGCATCAGAATCTTTGCTGACAATGCGATATGGTGCTGTCGGCAGTTCCGAACCCTGCCAGACCTGTTTGGTCTTGACCTTGTCCATGCCAATTGCAGAACCTTGTACACCGGTACCGGTATACGGCACGTTTAACCATTCCAGTACACCCTGGATCTGGCCGTCTTCCCCGCCACGCCCATGCAATACAATGAAAGCACGGTCATAATTTACCAGTTCTGTGACACTACGATCCTGCGGGTCAAAAGCTTCTGCATTGACCCCTGAACGCACTAATGCCTCAAGTACCGCCGTACCACTGTCTAGAGAAACCTCACGCTCTGCAGATTTACCACCAAGCAACACGGCAACTTTTCCGAATTTTGAAGCATTTGACACGTTTATATCCTTAAACTTTTTCAATCTGGTCAATTCAATTCAGTCACACAAGATGACTATTTTATATATAAGTGATTTTGCGCAAGTTCGACTGAGATTGCTCCAACATTACCTGCGCCCTGGGTTAATAACAAGTCATTTGCTTGCAATACTTTTCTCATGATCTGATTCAGGTTGCCGTCCACTGCATCGACCAGAATCGGCTCGACTTCGCCACGTAAACGAATGCTACGGGCTAAAGTACGGCTGTCAGCCCCTACAATCGGTTTTTCACCTGCAGGATACACATCCAGCAACAATAACTGGTCTACAGTAGAAAGCACTTCTACAAAATCATCAAAACAGTCACGGGTACGGCTATAACGGTGTGGCTGGAACATCATCACCAGGCGACGGTCCGGATGGCTCTGACGCGCGGCTTTAATCGTCGCTTCTACTTCTTTTGGATGATGACCATAATCATCCACCAGTTTCACGTCACCGCCCTCAATGGCAAATTCACCCTGAACCTCAAAGCGGCGACCCACACCACTAAAGCCTTCCAGTGCACGGCAGATTGAAGCATCAGACACGCCCTCATCAGTTGCTACACCAATCGCAGCCAAGGCATTCAGCACATTATGCAAGCCTGGCTGATTCACGGTTACACGTAATGGCTCACGCTCTTTACGCAATACGGTAAAGTGAGTTTGCATACCGTCCTGATCGACATCAACTGCGCGAATATCATTATCTTCATTAAAACCATAGGTCAGCACCGGACGTGCAATCCGCGGCATGATTTCACGGATATTGGCATCATCGCCACAGACTACGGCCAAGCCGTAAAATGGCAGCTTTTGCAGGAACTGGATAAAAGTATCTTTCAGCACATCGAAGCTACCGCCATAAGTATCCATATGATCGGCATCAATATTGGTCACTACGGCGGCCATCGGTTCCAAGTACAGGAAAGATGCATCTGACTCGTCTGCTTCTGCCACGATATAACGGCTGGCACCCAAAGCCGCGTTCATACCGGTACGGTTCAGCAAACCACCGATCACATAGGTCGGATCCATATTTTCTTCAGCCAGCATACAGGTGATCAGGCTGGTGGTGGTGGTCTTGCCATGGGTGCCGGCAACCGCAATACCATGACGGTAACGCATTAGCTCACCCAGCATTTCCGCACGGCGAACCACTGGAATACGATTTTCAATCGCGGTTTTAATTTCCGGGTTTTCCTGATCAATCGCGGTAGATACCACGATCACATTGGCACCCTTAATATTATTTGCCGCATGTCCGATATAGACTTTAATGCCATTTGCTTCCAGCTGTGCTGTGGTGTTGGATGCCTTGATATCTGAACCGGAAACTTTATAGCCCTGGTTTTTCAATACTTCCGCAATACCACACATGCCTGCACCGCCAATTCCCACAAAATGAATGTGTTTAATACGGCGCATTTCCGGCACTTTGATTAATTTTTTCGCTTGTTCAGCTGGGGTTACTGGAGACATAGTTTACTCGGATGATAATTCTTGAATTAAACGGACCACATGTTGAGTCGCATCGGGTTGAGCCTGTCGGCGTGCTTTAACTGCCATTTCCATTAATAGCGGGCGATTCAGCATCGGCTCTAATAGGGTTTTTAAACTTTCCGGGGTCATACTGGCCTGTGGGCAAATTTTTGCCGCATTGATATTGGCCAGAAAACCGGCATTGGCAGTCTGGTGATCATCTACCGCGCTTGGGAGCGGCACAAAAATCGCAGCGACACCGGCAGTAGCAATTTCAGTCACGGTCAATGCACCAGCACGGCAAATCACCAGATCAGCCTCGCTATAGGCTTGGGCCATATCTTCAATAAAGGGCTGTACTTCAACTTGCAGGCTTGCCGGAGCATTTTCATAACGTGCCCGTGTCGCCTCAGCATGGTTTTGCCCACATTGATGATAGACATTTAAAGGTACATTGAGTTGCTTTAAGGCTTGCGGAACCCGTTCATTTAAGGCTTGCGCCCCCAAAGATCCGCCAACGATCAAAATACGTAAGGGCAATCCTGCCTTGTCACGTTCCTGATAACGCCAGGACGGATTTAAAATTTGGCTAATTTCCTGTCGCACCGGATTGCCAGTGGTGACGATTTTTTCCTGTGGCGGAAAGGTATTTGGAAAAGCCTGACACACCGTCTTGGCCACACGCGACAACTGGGTATTGGTAAAACCGGCCACCGCATTCTGCTCATGAATTAGCACCGGAATACCTAAAATACGCGCGGCCAGACCGCCCGGCCCTGCCACATAACCACCAAAGCCTGCTACTGCATCAACCTTGAGCTGTTTCATGAATTTCATGGCACTCAAAGTCGCTTTCATAATTTTAAAAGGCGCCAGAACTTTACGCACAAAACCGTTGCCACGCACGCCCTGAATATCAATCTGATAAATGGGAATATTCTGATTTTTTAATAGACGGTTTTCCATGCCTGTGGGAGTGGCCAGCCAGGAGACCTGTATACCTTGTTGTTGTAAGTCTTTCGCAACAGCTAATGCTGGAAATACATGTCCACCTGTACCTGCGGCCATCATCATGACATGTTTAGGCTGTTTTTGCTGAGCATCGGTCACGGTCTAATTCTTCAATTCAAAAAATGGAGCAGGAAATCTGATTTAAGTAATCAATTGTAATCACAATCATCAGGCCATGAAAGTTTATTTACTTTATTTCAACAAGGCTTTAATTGTTTTTTTCATGCAAATTCCAAGTTTAGACTCGTTTTATTTATAAGGTCTGCACTTTTCCTTCAACTTAAGTGATACATCATATCAATTTTAAATTATTTTCTCATTAAATTATCCATGCCTTTACTGCGAAAAGTGTCTTATTTATCATGATCTTCAACTCGATTCTGATTAACCAAGCTCTTATATCTAGCCGATGATCTTAGGCTTAAATCCTATTAATTTTATAAAATTTTCATGTTATTCATATAGTTATAATTAATGCTTGATCCACAAGCAGATGACAGGAATGGACTCAATTGTTATAAACGTCAAAAATATCAATTCGTGATGTATGGATTATTCTGGCCGGATATCTGGCAGCGGTCCACGTAGGCAAACTTTCGGCCGTCATTCCGGTTTTACAGCAGGATTTAAACTTGAGTTTTACTCAGGCAGGCTTTTCGCTGGCGCTGGTGCAGGCTGTAGGAATGCTATTTGCGCTGTACATTGGTGCATTCTCGGAGAAAATGGGACTCAAGCGATGCCTGGTGCTGGCCAATTTGGGTGGTACTTTTGGCGCAGGCATGTTGCTGCAACGTGGCTGGAAACCGCAGACCTTATTACGCGTCGGATTCATCGCAATGCTCTGCAGCAACTGCCTGGTGTTTGCAGCAAATTACTGGCTCTTATTCAAATTACAGTTTCTCAGTGCGGTGCTGTTTTCACTGCACAATCTTTTATACCGACCCTGAGCGCTGCGCTGATATCTGCCACCCAATACTGGGGCAATCTTGCCATTATCACCGTCTGCCTTTCGATGCTGGGCATGGTGATGCCAGCATTTTTATTTAAGCACTATCCCAAATAAAAAATAAAAAAGAGCCGGCAAGCAGACTCTTTTGTTACTGAGATGCGCCTTTAGACCTGATTGGCCTGACCCGCTTCCAGCACGGCAAACAGATCATCTGCAATCGAGGTTCCAAACTGGGCATCAATTTCACGAATACAGGTTGGACTGGTCACATTAATTTCAGTGACATAATTCCCGATCACATCCAGCCCCACAAAAACCAGACCTTTTTCTCTGAGATAAGGCCCTACTTTTGCCGCAATCGCTTTATCATTTTCAGTCAGTGGACGTGCTTCTCCCAGACCACCCGCCGCCAGATTGCCGCGCACTTCACCATTTTGCGGAATACGGGCCAGGCAATACGGAACGGGTTCGCCATTAATCATCAGGATGCGTTTATCACCTTCGACAATTTCCGGAATATAACGCTGGGCCATAATCGGCTGGTTACCATTATTGGTCAGCATTTCAATGGTTGAACCAATGTTAATTCCATCCTGATACAGGCGGAAAATCCCGGTACCACCCATGCCATCCAGCGGTTTCACAATCACATCGACCTGTTCCTTTAAAAACTCCCGGATCAGGCTTTGCTGTGAGGTCACCAAAGTGGGCACTTGCAGATGCGGGAACTGGGTCGCGAACAGTTTTTCATTACAGTCACGCAGGCTTTGTGGCTTGTTGATAATCCATGCACCTTCGCGTTCTGCCTGCTCCAGAATATAAGTGGTGTAGACAAAATTCATATCAAAAGGCGGATCTTTGCGCATCAGAACGACGTCATAAGCAGCGATCGACTCTTTTTGTTTTTCGCCGAGTTCATAATAATGATCGTAGTCTTCAAACACCTGTAGCGGCGCGATCAGACCAAAGGCCTTGCCCTGGTCGATATATAAATCTTGCTGCAATGCATAACCAAGTTCATGCCCACGACGCGACGCTGCCCATAGCATCGCCATGGTCGAGTCTTTCTTCAGGTTTACATTTTCAATGGGATCCATCACAACAAGTACGCGCATGTTTCTCTGCTCTTTTTCAAAAAATGACTTGGCAAGGAGTATAGCTTGTGTCGATTCTTTTGTTTATGGTGATTTTGCATGACTTATTTTGTATAGGTTTTTAGATAGGTGCTCAGGCAATCTGAGCTCACAGGAGGTTTTCTATGCAACAGGCGATTATCGGTTTTCACCTGGATGAAGAAAATTATTGGGTCGCAGAACTGGCCTGTAGTCATGACCAGCATGTAAGGCATACGCCACCTTGGCAAAACCGTCCCTGGGTAATGACCGAGCAAGGGCGCAAAGAAAAGCTCTGGATGTTGCTAGACTGTAAAAAATGCGAAAAGTGCAAAACTAAAACCTGAAGCTTTACAATGGGCGCGCAGTTCACCTCAAAAAGATAAAATAGTTTTGTTCGGGATTTGCTAATTTAAACTGCTGCGCTTATGCTTTATTGCTCAAACATGCAGCGTATTTTTCTCAGGGTGCACTTTGCTCACACAGCTCGTCAAACAGATCTGGTTGGTGATGCTTATGGTTTTTGCCATAGGCTGGAGTAGTGTGTCTGTCGCATCTGCAAAAACCATGCATCTGCTCATGCCTGCTGAGCAAATCAATAGCCATTGTCTAGAAATGGCAAAAGCCACTGTATCCCATGCCCAGCATGAGTCTGTTCATCATCAGAATCCAGAATCGGTACAGGCCGGCTGCATTTCTGACATGGCAAAGCATTCGCAAGCCCAAGATTGTCTGGATTGTAGCGCTAGCGCCTGTCAAAGCCTGATCACCAGCTTGCCGATTGCAGCGCCCGAATTAAACGTGCCTGATCACGGTTATCCAGAAAAAACCCTTCTCCCCGCTTATCATGCCAAACACCTTGCCGGTTATTGGCAGGACATCCTGCGCCCACCCAAAGCTTGATCCTGAATTTTTAAATTTTTTTATTCATTAAGGATTAAGTTATGTTACTTAAAATCAGTCAAAGCCTGTGTCTGGGCTTCGGTCTCATCTCGTCGTCTGCACTGTTTGCAGCCGTGAAAGAATATCATCTGGTCATTGATGAAAGTCTGATCAACCTCACCGGAAAGACGGTCAAACGAATGAGCGTGAATGGAAAATTCCCTGCGCCATTACTGGAGTTTGAAGAAGGTGATGACGCGGTAATTCATGTGCAAAACAACCTGAACAATCAAGATACCTCCTTGCACTGGCACGGCCTGCTCCTGCCCGGCCTGATGGACGGCGTTCCTGGATTTAATGGTTTTCAGGGCATCAAGCCCAAGCAGTCTTTTACTTATCGCTTCAAGGTTCGTCAAAACGGAACCTACTGGTATCACGCACATTCCAAAGGCCAGGAACAGGATGGCCTCTATGGCGCATTGGTGATTCGTCCCAAAGTCCACACCCCGTTTCCTGCACATGAACAGACCGAGCAGGATTATGTGGTCATGCTGTCGGATTTTCACGAACAAGGCAGCCAGCAGATTCAGAACAATTTAAAAAAATCTGCCGAATATTATCAGAACCAGCGCGAAACCTTGGGCGATGTATTTAAGCAGGTGAAACATGATGGCCTTCAAGCCACCTGGTCAGATCGCAAAATGTGGAACCAGATGCGCATGCTGAAAACCGACCTGTCGGATGTCACGGGTTATACTTTTTTGATCAATGGTAAAACCCCTGAACAGAACTGGACTGGTCAGTTTCAGCCCAATGAAAAAGTTCGGCTGCGATTCATCAACGCCTCTGCCATGTCGTTTTTTGATGTGCGTATTCCCCAGCTTAAAATGACCGTGGTCAGCGCCGATGGACAACCGGTGCAGCCGGTCGCTGTGGATGAGTTCCGTATTGGAACCGCTGAAACTTATGATGTCATTGTGGAACCCACTGCAGCTCATTACCAGATTGAAGCTGAATCAATCGACCGTTCGGGCTTTGCCCTTGGCAGCCTGCATCAGGCAGTGGATTCAAGTAAAACCCGGCCTCCGGTTCAATTACCGGCGCCACGTCCACGTGCCTTATTGACTATGGAAGATATGGGGCATGGTGAACAGCATGATATGTCTCATGACTCACCCACCCGTCAGACCTCGCAAGCCAATCATAGTCTGCCTAAACATGATCAACATGCCCGGCAAGATCTGCATGCAAGTCATAGTGCCGTGTCCGAGAAAAACCAGCCTCATAAGCCTGTTGAGGGCTGGGCAAATATGTCCACGCCTGCAGGACATAAAGCCTTGCAATATCAAGATCTGAAAGCGCTGACACCGCAACCCGATACCCGTATAGCACAACGTGAACTGGTGATTCGTCTGGGTGGAACCATGGAGCGTTATATCTGGACCATCAATGGTAAAAAGTTCAGTGATGCCGAACCGCTTCAGGTGCAACATGGCGAGCGAATCCGGTTGAGATTTATCAATGACAGTATGATGGCGCATCCGATGCATTTGCATGGCATGTTTATGCAACTGGAAAATGGCCAGTCTGCTGCACAGATGCCCAATAAACACACTGTCATTGTACCACCTGGAAAAACGGTTACGACCTTGCTCACGGCAGATGAACTGGGAGAATGGGCGATTCACTGCCATCTGCTCTATCACATGAGCGCCGGCATGATGAACAAGCTGATTGTGGCGCATGTGAATGAAGATCAGGTTTCTAACCCCTCTTCTCAAAAAATGCCGTCAAAGCCAGCAACTGCCCAAGGAGCCAGCCATGCACATCACTAATCTTTTCTTAAAAACTGTGCTCAGCAGTGCGCTTACCTTGGCCAGTCTGAGTATTTTTGCGGCTGATTCTCGCGAGCATACGGGTCATGCTCAACATCAGCATCATACTGGTCAACATGCTACACAAAGCACTAGCCATCAGGGATACAATACCGAAATAGCGGTCGCATCATTCGATGAACAGCAGCAATCAGCATTAACTCAGCCTGTACTGAGCGATGAACCTGTTAACTCTGCCAGTAGCCATGACCACCGTAAAGAACATGGTGCACAAATCTATAGCCGGGTGATTCTGGATCAAAAATGGCAGCACCATTCAAAGGGAAATGGGGCATTTAAATCGGAGAATGAAGTCAGAATCGGCACCGATGAAAATAAACTCTTTCTTAAATTGCAGGCGGATAAATATGAGTCCAGTCAGACTGAATATGATGCCAAAGTACTGTATAGCCGGAATATTGCCGATTTCTGGGATGTACAGACTGGTCTGCGCTACCGTCAGGAAAATCTAGCCGATCCTGCTACACAGCAACAGAACGAGCGTTTCGATGTCGTATTTGGCCTGCATGGTTTGGCCCCCTATTTTTTCGAAACTGATGCTTTTCTCTACGTTGGTGAAAATAACTTTGTGGGATTGACATTGGAAACGGAACGCGACCTGTTATTGACCCAGAAACTGATTATGCAGCCCTTTATCGAGCTGGATCTCATCCTGAAGGATCAGGCACGCAATGCGAAAAAAACCGGTCTCCGTCATGCGACATTGGGCCTGAAAACACGCTATGAAGTGAGCAAAAAGTTCATGCCTTATCTGGAAGTGGCGTATGAATATAACAAAGGTAATCAAAAGACTGCCTGGCAGCAGGGTGCCGATTCTGAACAGAGCTGGATCTATGCCGCAGGTTTTAAAATGATGTTCTAATTTTTTTAAAATTTAATTTTTTATATAGAAAATCATATAGCTACGGAGTATGAAAATCCGTTTATGCTTCGTAGCGGTTTAGATTGGGCTGAG
The DNA here is from genome assembly GCF_019038395.1 of Acinetobacter sp. BY419. GTDB lineage: Bacteria > Pseudomonadota > Gammaproteobacteria > Pseudomonadales > Moraxellaceae > Acinetobacter. The sequence goes on along the minus strand of NZ_JAGFXZ010000005.1, from coordinate 83,876 downwards.
GAAAGTTATTTTCTGATTTTCTAAGCATTCTAATGAGGCTTGATATATTTTTCTGCACTTTTGCCTTTATTACAACAGCTGCTATGCCTTGCAGAACTTAATCTTCGTCGCTTTGATTCCTGCTGTTACTTTTGGCAACCAAGGTACCTAACATAATCATAAAGGTACTCACGCCACCAATTAATAGGCTCATCAATCCCATTTCCAGTATAAAATTGCTACCGCCCATCTCTTCGGCGCCCCAAAGAAAATGAAGCCGATCACCAAAGATAAAGTTGACAGCACACATAATCAGAAAACCAATTAAGGTGGCAATCAGTAAAGTCACCACCAGGTTCTTCCACATTTTACATCCGACGAACAGGATGATCATGGCTAGTCCGACCATGGTGATGATGGATATGAGCAACACACTGTTCCAGTAATCCATGAGACTTACTCTTTGTTTTGTCTTAAAATTAAAATTAAGAAATTCTTATAGTTAATTTTTCCAAATGATTTTTAATATAGGTGTATTTTTATATACGGGCAATGACAAGAACTATCTTAAAGCTGAAAAGATGATTTTACTCAAAGTTATAAAATACACTGACTTAGCAAAATAATACTGACAACTAGACGACTTTGACTAACATAAAGCAACGTAAACACAACAGGTATTTATTATTTGGTTTAAGCGAAGCTTAAATGCACGTTATGAAGCTAAAGCAGATCAGCTTAAAAAGCTTAAAAAAGCAGAATGGAACTAATTTTTATAAGAAAAATAAATAATAAATATAAAAAACTTGAATATTTTCTGATTTAGGGTATGCTAGTATCCAACTAGAAAAAAGCGTTGTTTAGTTAAACTTCTTTAAGTGCCGTAGTGTTATTTTATAATCCTCAGTTTTTTCAGATCTTTATTTCAATTCTTGTTGTTTTTCCAAGTTATCCATAGTCATTTACATGACTAAAATTATTAAAAATTTAATAGGTTATATTATGTCTACTACAGTTACCGGTACAGTAAAATGGTTTAACGAAACTAAAGGTTTTGGTTTTATTCAACAAGAATCAGGCCCTGATGTTTTTGCTCATTTTAAAGAAATCAGCAGTTCTGGTTTCAAGACTTTGTTTGAAGGTCAACGCGTTTCTTTCAGCGTAGTTGATGGTCAAAAAGGTCCGAATGCGATCAATATCGTTGCGCTATAATTTAGCCCAACAATGAAAAAAAGCACCTTAAGGTGCTTTTTTTAGCTCTGAAGATTATGAATCACTCAAAAGTGATCTATTTTTAATACTTTATAAGATATACCAGTTATCTAAATGAGTGAATCACCTTATTTATGATCTCTGTACCTCAGCCTGTTAAATTCAGGCCTGGATGAATCGGTAAAGTGAAAAACCCCCAGCATCCTGCCAGGGGTTTTCCGTGTTAGCTCGCTTGGTATAACTCCTGTCGTACCTTACTTTCCTTGTATTTATCTCTGGTTATTCTTCTATGGAACATCCTGTTCCTGATGACTTCATCATAGGAAATGACGGGCAGCTCGTATAGAGGCAAAGTGCCTGAATTGACGTAAGCAAATGCGTACAAAAATAATAAAATATTATTTTCGATCTCCCGTATTTTGAATTTATTTTATTATTACAAACCAATGGATTCCCTTAAATTACAGTCATTTTACTTAGCTTAATCTAGATATTTATTAAATGGCTGAATTTATAAATAAATTGAATCTTAAAAAAATGTACGGTCTGAACCCTCCTTCTGAGCAATAGTTTTGATCGTAGGTACTTTTACCTGTGAATAAAAAAGGAAGCTTAAGCTCCCTTTTTCTAAGAATTAAAGCTTAGATACCATATTTAACCCGGTAATCTTCCATTTTAGCCAAAGCTTCTTGATTGCCCGTAGTTTCCAGATAATCCATCAAATCTTTCATGGTAATTAAGGCATGTACCGGAATCTCAAGCTCTTGCTGGACTTCCTGAATGGCAGATAAATCACCCTGGCCTTTTTCCTGACGATCAAGCGCAACCAGAACACCTGCAATTTGTGCACCTGCATTTTTCAGGATGGTCACCACTTCACGAATCGCTGTTCCTGCCGTGATCACATCATCAATGATCCAGACTTTTTTACCTTCTACAGAAGCGCCAACCAGTACCCCACCCTCGCCATGATCTTTGGCTTCTTTGCGGTTAAATCCCCAAGGCACACTGATACCATGATTTTGCGATAAAGCCACAGCGGTCGCTGCCACAAAAGGAATACCTTTATATGCAGGACCAAACACCACCTCAACATTGTCACATTCGGTTAATTTTGCTGCATAGCCAGAAGCCAGTAGGGTCAGGGCTTCACCATCATTGAGCAGACCCGCATTAAAAAAATAGGGACTCACACGTCCCGATTTTAAAGTAAACTCACCAAATTTAAGCACACCGCGTGATAATGCGAGTTCGATAAAAGCTTGCGGGTTAAACTGAGCTGGCGTTGACATGAGGTGCTCCTAAATCCATTAATTAAGGTAAGACTTGCGCATGATACCAAAGAGTAGCTATCCGGGTGATCAAAAAATTCTTCGCGTCGTTTCAATTAATGTCAACGGCTTACGCTCCTCGGTGAGCAAAGGCCTATTGGAATGGATGGAACAGTCCGACGCCGATGTGATTTGCATGCAGGAAAGCCGGATCACCCATGTGCAATGGACCGATAAGTTTAAGCCTGAAGGCTGGTATACCCATCTGTTCCCTGCCGAACGTCCAGGTTATGCCGGTACCGCAATTTACAGCCGTCTGCCTTTTGTGTCTTTAACCGATGGCTTGGGCTTTGAACTGGCCGATTCACAAGGCCGCTTTATTGCCGCTGAATTTGATCTGGGCTTAGAGCAAACTGCACATATCTGTTCCTTGTACCTGCCTTCCGGTTCATCAGGTGATGAAGCTCAAGCACGTAAAGATCACTTTCTGGAAGAATACGCAAAAATCCTGAAACAATGGCGCGATGAAAATAAATCGGTCATTGTCTGTGGTGATTACAACATCGTACATAAACGCATTGATATTAAAAACTGGTCAGGTAACCAGAAATCCTCTGGCTGTTTACCGCATGAGCGTGCCTGGCTAGATCATATCTATGAGGATCTGGGTTATGTCGATACGTTCCGGGAAGTGCGCAAAGAAGCCGAACTGTATTCCTGGTGGTCCAACCGCGGACAGGCCCGTGCCAAGAACGTCGGCTGGCGGATTGATTACCAGGCCTGTTCTCCGGACTGGAAAGAGCGCACCGTCAATGCTTGGGTCTATAAAGAACAATGGTTTAGTGATCATGCCCCGGTAATTATTGACTATAAGCTATAAAGCTTTGGCTCTAATTGAGTGCACACCTATTCACTCAATTAGAGTTTATCGCTTACATGCCATGACGTAATTTTAGATTTCACTCAATGTAATAACATAGCATTATAGCGATACGGCACAAGGACATGTCAGGACGACAACAAAAGGACAGGACGCCGTAGGAAGACAATAAGACAGACTAATAGATTTAGCCTGTTTTTGCATGGATGTGACAATGGACGTTGGACTGAGACCCGCATGATCAGGATGATTAAATGCGGGTTTTCTATTTTTAATATTTGACTTTTAATACCTGTTTTCTTCCTGCCTATTTTAAAACCGTTTGATGTCATTGTGATGACATGACTTTCTCGGGTTCAATATTTTCCCTTTTTCCTTTGATTTCGCATGGTCTGCTGCTGCCAATTTGGTTAAGCTAAGTCATAAGTTAAATTTTTTAGAGGATGCCTATGTTAAAAATTTACGGGATTAAAAATTGCAGTTCCATGAAAAAAGCTTTTGATCTGCTCAATGAGCAAGATCTGAGTTATGAATTTCATGATTATAAAAAACAGGGCATCGATGCTGAAACAGTCAAAACCTGGCTAGATGCCTTGGGTCAGGATGTGGTCCTGAACAAGAAAGGCACCACCTGGCGTAAACTCAGTGAAGAAGAGCAGCAAACGGCGCTATCGAGTGAAACGGCATTAATTAGTGCATTAACCACACATACCAGTTTAATTAAACGTCCGATATTGGCGACCTCTACGGGATTTATTGCCGGTTTTGATGAAACGGCTTACCGTGGTTTGAACCACTGAACTCTTGCCCTAAACGATAGTCACAAAAAAGCCTGACATCGGTCAGGCTTTTAATTTTTACTAAAAAGAAATTAGTTGGCACGAACCCAAGTCTGGTTACGACCCAATGCCGCTACACCAATGAAACCACGTAGTTCAAGTTTCTTGCCGCCATCTGCCAGCTGGCCCTTCAACTTATAAGTTTTACCGGATTGTGGATCCAGAATTGAACCGCTGTCATAGCTGGTACCACCTGCATTCTTAAGACCTTTAACAATGGTCAAGCCTTTGAGTGACTTGTTCTGGTAAGGACCTTCACACTTGGTACATGCATTTTCTTCACCGGGAGTTAACACAGACTGAATACTGGCTGACAAAGTCCCATTCTTTTGTTCAGTGAATTTAACCATGGCCTTAGGCTGCTTGGTTTTGTCATCAATGGTTTTCCATACCGTGCCATTTAAAGGATCTGCGGCGTTCGCCAGTACAGATAAGCCTAGTAGTCCTAACATAAGCGCTATTTTTTTCATTTTGCTTCATTTCCTTAGTCTGAAAATAGACCAATGTAGTATTAAAAAGTTACAACAATTTTTCAATTTTTAGCTGTGACTATTTAGTGTAACCTTGTAAATATGGTTGGTAAATAATCTATATGATCAATAAAAGCACAAAAAGATGGAAGGAAAATGAAGATAAGCCCGTTAACCAAACAATTAATTACAGAAAGCTTCTTAAAGACGGCCATTCGTGCCCCGAGCAGATTCAATCTTCCACCGAGTTCCATGCGTATTGCACTGGAACAGATGTGCAAACTTTTTCCTCAGGATAAAACTGTACAGATTCGCTCGTTACGTCTGGCGGGATTACGTGCTGAGGAAATCAAACCACAGCAGGAATCTAGCCAGCTGATTTTTCATATTCATGGCGGCGCATTTTATTTAGGTTCTTTAAATACCCATCGTGCCTTTATGACTCAAATTGCGGCTCGAACCCAGATGCAGGTGCTCCATGTAGATTATCCTTTAGCACCCGAATCTGCCTATCCGGAAGCGCTAGAAGCCTTGTTTGATGTCTATAACCTGCTGCTCGATCAAGGTGTTCAGGCCAAAGATATCATTCTATCCGGTGATTCTTGCGGAGCCAATCTGGCATTGGCACTGGCACTCAAAATACAGCAGGACAATCTTCCACAGGTCAGTGGCTTGATTCTGTTGTCACCACTGCTGGATCTGACCTTGACCAGTGAATCATTACGTTATAACCAGAAACATGATGCCCTGCTTTCTCTGGAAACGGTTGAAACTGGCATTGAATATTATGTACCGCCTTCCATCAATCGAGGCGATCCGGAAGTTTCACCCTTTTTTGCCGATTTAAGCGGCTTGCCCCCGATTCATATTCAGGTCGGTTCCAAGGAAATTCTGCTGGATGATGCCAGCCGTTTTAAGGAGAAAGCCGAACAGGCGGGTGTCGATGTTGAATTTAAACTGTATACCGGCATGTGGCATAATTTTCAGATGTTCAGTGCCTGGTTCGATGAAGCCAAACAGGCCTTAAGTGATCTTGCTGAATTTGCCCATCGTCTGGATCGGGACTAATATAATTCAGCGCATAAAAAGGTCAGCTGTAGCTGACCTTTTTAAAGATATAGTAGGCTTAAATGGCTTGAACCTGCTGTAATGCAGTTTGCAGCGCATGTGCTTTGACAGTCTCGCCCATATTCACTCCTTCAGCGCGAATCACTTCGATATCCGTTACACCGGTAAAATTAAACACGGTTTTTAGGAAAGCTTCCTGAAAATCAGCCGGACTTTGCTCGCCATAGACCCCACCACGGCTGCTGGCAATATACACTTTCTTGTTGCCCGCCAGGCCCACAGGACCTTGTTCGGTATATTTAAAGGTACGCCCCGCAACACAGATCCGGTCAATCCAGGCTTTTAAAGTCGATGGCAAACCGAAGTTATACATCGCCGCACCAATCACCACGATATCCGCCTGCAAATATTGCTCTAAAAGTTCGTCGCCCAATGTGGTCTGTTCGGCATTCTGGCCCATTAAAATTTCAGTGCTAAGGTGGGGAATAGGCTGTGCCGCCAGATCCAGGTATTCAACTACAATGGCCTGAGCATATTTTCGCTGCAATTGATTGACCAAGGCCTGAGTCAACTGACGCGAAATTGAGGCCTCTCCTAAAATACTGGAATCTATCTGTAAAACTTTCATGGTTTCGCTCTTGATTTGCAATTCTATCTAACAATCCCACCATTTTAACTATTGGCTATATTGAAATAATTAGCACACATAAAACACATCATCCTGAATTTAGAACAAAACTGCATGCGTCTTAACCTCTCTTATTTTGATCAGGGGTGTTTGCTAGGACATAGATCGCTTGCACTATTGGCCAAGAATAAAGTAGCTAAGATAAAAAATAACCAAATCGTTTTAAATATTGTTGTTTATCAAGCCTTCCAACTTATGTTATCTTGTGTAAATAAAGCTATAAATATCGAATAAGCCTTAAAAAATTTGCCATAAAACAATTAAAGTCAGACCGGGGCCATGAAGCGAATATCGCCTGTATTAGAAAAAATGCTGAAACACAGAATCACAAAATATCTGGTCGAAGATGAAGTCGTGATGAACTGGAGTATTTTAAAAAAGTGCATCCTGATGCTGGCTTTGGGGTGCGGGGTACATCTGACCTGGCTCGGCTGGGATATCTTTGTCTTATTAAATCCGGAATATTGGCAGTATGTTCATCTAGAGCGGGTCTATACCCAAATTATTTTGAACAGCAGTTTTTTTATGATTCTATTCGCACTGATTTTCCCCTGTTATAAATTTCAGGGCAATCGTCTGGTTGAACGTTATCTGCCCTATCTGGCAGTGGGTACTTTTGTTATTTCGCTGTGTCGTGACGCTTATATCGTAGGAGTGATCAGCCCTGTGGCCACGACCTCCTATGTCTGTTTAATTATGGTGGGACTGGTGCTGTTTCATCGCACGCTGGTCTATAGTATGCTGATTCCTGCATCCATTTTCTTGGGCGGATGTGCCTATTTAAGTTTCAGTCATCAATTGCCTTATTCACCGCTATTTAATCTGGATAACAAGCTTTTCTATAATGGCTTCTGGCTATTATCGATGCTGTATTTTATTCTGCCGATTTTAGCAGTCTGCATGGTGTTATTCGAAATTTTGCTGAGCCAATGGCGTCATCGCGAGCAGCTGATCGAACAGCTGAGCCAGATTGATCCGCTTACCAACCTGTTTAACCGCCGCAGCATCAATCAGTGTCTGGACACGCTGAATGCCGCAGCCAGACCTAATTATGCACTGGTGCTGCTGGATCTGGACCATTTCAAAAAAATTAATGATCAATACGGGCATCACAAGGGTGATGAAACCTTAGTCGAAGTCAGTGCCGTCCTAAACCAGCAATTACGTGAAAGTGATGTGGTCGGCCGTTTTGGCGGTGAAGAATTTATTTTGGTGCTGAAAAATACCAGTCTGGAAAAAGCCGAGCAAGTGGCTGAACGCTGCCGCATTGCGATTCAGCAATTACAGATTATCAGTGATGAGGGCGAGCCGATTCCGGTCACCGCCAGTTTCGGGATCGCTATTTCTAAAGCCGAGTTACGCCCGCAGCAGTTACTCAGTCAGGCTGACCAGGCGCTTTATCAGGCCAAAGCCAGTGGCCGCAATCTGGTCAAAGCCTATGTCGAACCGGCAACTGCACAGATGCAGGTTTCTTAAATGGGTTCAGCTTTTTTATAATGGTGAATATCATGGGTTTTCACCCTGAGCCAAATGTTGCAACTGGGCCAGCAATTCTGCCTCGCTAAAGGCGCCAGTCAAACGTAAACCGCGAATTTCCTGCTGCTGATCATTCAAAAATAAATATGTCGGTGGTCCCAGAATTTCCCATTGATTCAACAAGCTTTGATGTGAGGCATTGTATTGGCTTAAATCCAGCTTAATCAGGAAATAAGGCGACAAAGCCTGCTGGACCTGTGCAGATTTCAAAATACGATGTTCAATCGGCTGACAGGCGACACACCAATCGGCGTAGACATCAATAATGATTTTTTTTCCTGGGGGTGCCGTGTCCAAAATCTGCTGAAATTCTGCTGCGCTGCGTGCCACATGCCACTGGGCTTCTGTGCCGGCCTGCTCAACAAAAAATCGCTGACTGTGCTGATATTGGCTATACGCAATATAGGGAACAGCCAGTACCAGACATAAAATATAGAGCCATCTTAGACCAGTACGATGCCAGAAAATCCGAAACAGCACATAGGCAACAAAGGCCATGCCCAAGCCTAAAGATAACCACTGTAAAGCGGCTTCAGACATGAGCGGCCGAATAAAATACAGGGCTAATGCCAGCATGATAAAAGCAAAGAGCACTTTGATCTGATTCATCCAGTGCCCAGCTTTAGGCAGAATCCGTGCCCCCAGAATACTGGCCAGCAATAAAGGGCTACCCATCCCGAAACCTAGGGTAAAGAGCAGCAAAGCCCCCTGCCACTGACTTTGCGTCTGGGAAATAAACAACAATGCACCGGCCAATGGTGCGGTCATGCAGGGTCCCACCAGAAGTGCCGAAATCATGCCCATGACCCCCGCACTGACCAGACTGCCTCCCTGTTGCATGGCCTGAGCCCGGTCCAGACGGTGAACCAGACGTTGTGGCAGTTTAATCTCAAACAAACCAAACAGATTCAGCGCAAACAGGACAAACAGGACACTAAATGCGATCAGGGTTCCAGGTTGCTGCAACCAGCGCTGAAAATTCAGGCCGGCCGAAGACGCGATTAAGCCAAGTACGGCATAGACAGCGGCCATACTGCTGACGAAAGTTAGGGCAATCATCCAGGCCTTAAGACCTTTACTGTCTCGCACAATCAGTGAAGTCAGAATCGGCAGCATCGGCAAGGAACACGGCGTAAAAGCCAGTAAAATTCCCAAGCCCAAAAACAGCAAAAGCCCATAACCCAAAGAGCGCTCAAGCAACTGGGCTGACCATTTCTGGTCTTGTGCCGCATAGGCGGCGGTTTGCGTGCTGGCAGAGGCAGAGATTGCATCTGTTGCAGATTCTGAGGAATCTGCTGTATTAAACAGGGTATTGTGTTGCAGTGATGACCCATTCAGATCAAGCAAGCGCTTTGTTCCTGATCCGGCAGCTTCAAATTGCACCAGACCGGATAAATCCGTCTTGAACTGGATCGTTTGTGGCGGATAACAGATCCGGTCTTTGGCACAGCCCTGCCAGCTGACCTGATAAGACTGGTTGGCCTGAGTCGGAATCTGAAACTTTAACTGCTGATAATAAACCTGGGTATGCCCATAGTTCTCATCATACAGATCTTCAGCAGGCGGCAATTCAAGCGACATCGGCTGATTGCCCTGCCGCACTTCAATTTTATGCTGATAGAGATAATAGTTGTCCGGAATCTGCCAGCTCAGCTCAGCCTGTTGCTGACTGGTGGAGATCACGCTCACAGGGAAAGCCTGCTCGGCAGATAACAATGCTGTTTCGGCCTGAGCAGGACTGCTGAACACAGAGCTTCCCAAGATGATTGGGGCAAGCATTTTTCCCCAGATCTGGAACTGCTGGTATTTGATCATCTATAAACTAAATCGCTTAGAACAACACAGATAAGCCTAGGCCTGAGAAGTAGCTTCGATCAATACCGTTCAAATCCACGCCTACACTGGCATCCAATTGGACACGATCGTTTAGGGCATACATGACACCGGTACCAAGTGCATATTCATTATCGACACTTTCAGCTTTACGGTAAATCAGCTCCGAATAACCTGACCAGCGATCCTTAATCTGGTAGCGTAAAGATGGAACTGCTACTACTGCCCAGTGACTGTCCTGCCATTCATAACGCATGGTGATTGCTGTGCTCACTAGGTCATTGTATTGATAGGCCACTGCGGAACTGAGGCTGTAAATATCTTCTTCATTACTGAATCCGGTATTGCCTGTCGCAATAACCGCTTCGGCCAGCAACGCCATAGTCAGTTTTTCTTCATCCAGATCAATGGCTTTTTTTAGACCGATACTGATATCACCCAAGCCATCTTTGTCATCAGTCTGACCATTAGATTTTACTTGTGTCCACCCCGGACCATCCCAACCCAGACGTAATTCTAAATCCTTAGCAAGCCCGGTACGTAACAACATATCTGCATTCAGTTTAGTGATAGTCTGCTCGCCTGAATCGCGATATTGAACCGTTGGCAATCCCTGTTCCCAAGCCACCTTTCCTACTGGCGTAATACCAGTACCCAGACCTTCGCTAGGCCGGTCAAATTCAAAATCAGCTGCGAAAAGCTGTGCACTACCACTCGCCAGTGCAATCAACCCCAAAATTCTTAATGTTGTCATGTTAAGGCTCTTTACTAAAATTTATTTAACTGAGTTCTTTGGTCATTTTCGCACCATGACTACGAAGTAGCTCTAGCGTCTGTTTTTCTTCTTCCAGGGCTTCTGACCAGTTAATTTCATCAAAATCACAGTCAAAGAAGAGGTCACTAATTGAAGATAGAATTGTCATACCATCTTCATCTTTACTATTCGGATCAACTTTTTCATTAAGTAAACGCTGTACGGCTGGTGCACATGCGGCACTCGCAGCATCCCAAAGCGGACCGTAAATTTCTTCAGCATCCCAAAGATGTAAATTGACTTTGGCCTGAATCAATTCTTCCAGAATCTGCAAATGCACTGCTAATCGTGTCTGTTTTTCTTCAGCAGAAAGTGGCGTGCCTGCTTCATACAACTCGCAGACCTCTTCCCACCATTTAAACAGGCCGTCTGACCAGACCGAAATCACCGGACCTTTATCATGATCAACAAAATTTGGATTAAGTCCATCTGCCAGCAGCTGTTTTACCTGGTCCAGATTCAATTCTTCGAGTGCTTGCACAAAAAGCTGTTGTTGCGCAGTTAACATGATGGGACTCTCTTTAATTCGTTTTCGACTATTATGCCGAATAAAGAGGCTTTTGTTGTATTTCCAGCAAGTATATTTTGGTTTTAATATGAAAAAAGCCCCGCAGGGCTCTTTTCATATTGTTCTGGAATCAGTTTTCTATATCTGCAGTATCTGTATCTGCAAGTTCCAGTGCTCCTGCGCGAGGGTCAGTATTTTTCTCGATAACATGTTCCAGACTGCGTTTCAGCCGGTCAATAGCACCACTAATCGCAGTAGCTACACTAGGCGCACGGTGATTGACGACTACAGGCTTCAACCCGGCAGGTCGTGCTTCAATCATGCAACGAATATCGTCCTCGCCACCTTTGGCACCATTTTCATCGCTAAGATGAACTGAAAAATGGGTAATACGCTCACTGTGGCGCTGGAATTCCTGATTTAATTCTGCACGTACATACTCAATTAAACGATCGCTATTCTGAATGTGCTTATCTGTACGAATTTCAATATTCATAAATTACCATCCTCAAATCTTTGTAACTTTTTAGTGCAAAATTTTTTATCTTGGCACGCTATTAACTTTCTGTTTCGCATTGCATTTTACATCTTCAAATGACTGGAATTACACCCTCCACTTTGAACAATGAACACACTTTTGAGTCTGCAGAATCGTGTCCTTATATCTAGAATATCGGCTGTATCTGGGAAATATGCAAGTGATATTTTGGTTTTTTAGCAAAAGAATAATTGATTGTGACAACTGCTTACCGAGTTAAAAAGAAGGGAATAATTGTGGTGCAGGTGTAACACTATTTATGTGATCGAGCTGCGGGCTCTTATTTGTGAATTCAACTTATAAGTTCCATTGGATCAGTGCCCTTACAAATACGGGATGAGAGCAACCCAATAAAAAAGAATATTTTTTTATTGCAAATTAACGCTTGTGAGCAGATCAATTTTTTCAGTCTAGTCTGCGCTGGCAAAGACCTGACAGCTCTTGAGCCATTGCCATTGTGCGCTGGAGTTATCTTTTAGAAACAACTTTGCAAAAGTTGAGCCTTGGCAGATTGAGTAAGAGAATTAAACAATCAGGATTGTTGTTTGCCTGAAAAAAGCTGGAAGAACGGATCATCATCTATAATTTTAAACCCAGTTTTATGACATAAATAATGAACAGTACTTAAAACAGGAATACATTCAAGATTTAAGCAGTATCTCCTGGGTTGTTTTTCAGCGGCGGGTACTTGCAAATAATGTTGTACGATAAAAATTCTATCCTTCTTAGCCACTATCTCTGGACATGGCATGCCTGCTGGATTTACCACGTCTGTTGATAGATAAAGAATTATTTTTCCGACTGAATAGGCGAAGAAAAGCTACCATTCCTTTACTTTTTAAAAATAAAGACTTAGTAAATTTTAAACAGGCATAGCCGTGATGAGATTGACGCATTCTTGGCACTCGGTGCTTGAATATTTCTGGCTGGGTCAGCAATTTTAACTTTATTTTTACTTATTAATCTGTATGCTTATGCTGCTTTCTTGGGGGAGAGATTTAAATGAAATTTACACAACTCGTAGCACTTTGTGCATTGGCTTCAACTGCAGTATTTGCTCAGGCAAAACCTGTGTGGCAGGACTTTAGCATCACTGGTCTGTATGGTGAACACTACGCATTCCCATTTGAAGGTGATGATAACCAGCAAACGACTGCGACCTTTGAATATGCTGCCAAGTTGAACTACGGAGATTTCTTCGGTTTTGCTGACCGTACTCATAATGACTCAGGTAATGCAACATATTTCGAAGTATCGCCTCGTTTAAGTCTAGGTGCTGTAAGCGGTCAAAAGCTTGAACTGGGTCCTATTAAAGATGTGTTAATTGCTGGTACATGGGAAGCCAATAGCGCCAACTATCCAGGCAGTGACTTTAATAACTATCTTTATGGTGTTGGATTTGACCTTGAAATCCCGTATTTCCAGTATGCCCAGTTAAACCTCTACAAGGCCGATAATGAAAAAGGCTCTGAAGACGATTATCAATTGACCGTGGTATATGGTATTCCGTTCAAACTCGGTGCCGAAGACTTCCTTGTTGACGGTTTCCTTGACTGGTCTACTGCTGAAAAAAATGGTCATGCGAGCGAACTTAACTGGACTACCCAATACAAGTGGAATCTGGGCAAACACATTTCTCCAGAAACCCGTTTATACCTGGGTATTGAACATTCTGTCTGGAACAACAAATATGCTGTGAAGGGCACAGACGAAAACAATGTCAGCGCACTTGTGAAGTATCACTTCTAATTGATGTATGATCAAAGGCAGAACTTCGGTTCTGCTTTTTTTAACTATATATTTAAGCCAAACCATACCAGAACAAGAATATGCCTGATTTTGACATTCGCCATGCTACCGAATTTGATCTTGAAACCATTCTCGAAATCTATAATCAGGAAGTACTGTACGGCACTGCGACCTGGAACAGAACAGCCTTTGATTTAAACTATTTCAAAATCTGGTTTAAGCAGCTTAAAAATCAGAATTTCCCGGTATTTGTGATTGAAGATACTCGAAATCAGGTCGTGGCGGGCTATGCCTGCTATGATCAGTTTCGAAGCATTCAGGGCTTTCAACAGACGGTAGAACATTCCATTTTTTTAAATCCGGATTATGCAGGACAAGGTTTAGGTTCTAAATTATTGCAATCTTTAATTGAACAGGCTCAAGTACAGAAATTGCATATCATGGTTGCGGCAATTGATTCTGAAAATACCTCGTCGATTCGCCTGCATGAAAAATTGGGCTTTATTCAAACTGCATATATGCCGCAAGTCGGACAGAAGTTTGGGCAATGGCGTGATTTAGTACTTTTACAGCTAAATCTGGATCCGGCTTGATTCATTCTTATTTTAAATCCATTTCCAGATCTGCTTTCTGAGCACTCCTATTCAGCTTTTTAATACCTGGTTATCGCCATATTTTCTTGTTGTGATCCAGCTTACTAAGTACACACGTTCTATTTACTTGTACCAGTGACTATGTTTTATTTGGATCAAATTCATACTGAATAACACCATGTACAAATCTTTATTTTTTATTGGTCTTTTAAGTTTAAACACCCTGTGTTTTGCCGATTCAGATTTCGGCAAAGAATTACGCTCAGGTTGTGACAAAGTAAAAACTTATGCAAATAACGGTAAAAAATTCTACGATCAAAAACAATATCTAAAGGCCCTAGAGCAATTCAAGCAGCAAGCGGCCTGGTCATCTTTTTGTGCGATGAATGTGGAAGACGGGGGCACTGCTTTTTCCGAACGTGACATCACCACAGCATTTAATAATGTCGGTTTAAGTTATGCCAAGCTTGGAAAGCCGCAATGGGCACGCGCCTGGTTTTCCGTTTTCCCGAATGCTAAAGCCAGCCAGTTCAATCTAAAACAGTTGCCTGCACCAGAAAAACCGAAGAATCTTGCAGGAAAATATGTCCGCTATGCAGGTTTTGGTCAGTGGAATGCGATTGAAGTTAAACGGACTTCCAATGCCTACCAGATTGAGTTTAATGGTCTCTATATGGGTTTACGCAGTCTGATTTATGGTCCTAATATGGGAGAATTTTTAACCCGCATGCCACTGAATAAAACACATACCCAATATCGTTATGACGACTGCAGAATTGATTTGAAATTTCAGTTTAGTGCTGAAAATGGACAACAGATTGTGGTCAATAGCAGCAATCCGATGTCTTGTGGTTTTGGGCATAACGTTTCAGCAGATGGCAGGTATTTAAAGGTTGAGTGATTGCTGATTCAGCGATATCTTATTGCCCTATAACAATCGTAAAATTCAAAATATTGCAGGGAAAATATGGCTAAATTCTTAAATACCAGTGCAACCGATTTTTTCTTAGAAGAACTTATTAAAAATGCCAAAGAACGTTTAATTTTGATCAGTCCTTATTTACGTCTCAATGACCGTATCAAAGAATTACTCGAAGACAAAGACCGGCTAAAAATTGATATTCGCATTGTCTATGGTAAAAGTGATTTGCATCCTGAAGAAATTAAATGGATTCAAAAACTGGACTATGTCCGTTTGAGTTTCTGCAAAAATCTGCATGCAAAATGCTATCTCAATGAATCGGAATGTATTATTTCGAGTTTGAACTTATATGAATTTAGCCAGGTCAATAACAATGAAATGGGCATTTCAATACGCAAATATGAAGATGATGAAGTTTTCAAAGATGCGTATGAAGAAGCGCAGCGCATCATCCGGATTAGCGAAGAAGTTCGTATTAGCGTAGATGAAGTTAAAACAGATAACGTTGAGGTTCAAACTGAGCGTGAACTAGAACAAGAAAATGTGAAATTCAAGAAATTAACCACAGCAAAACTTGCTTCTAAAGTTGGACTCAAGACACCCGATTTGCTCGAACAACTGGTGAATAAAGGCTATCTTAAACTTGAAAATGATAAGCACTTTTTAACTGATACGGGCAAAGCGATAGGCGGTGAATTTCGAACAGGACAATTTGGCATGTACTTCCTTTGGGATGAAAATACTGAGATTTAATCTTTTCACACTCCACTTTTAAAAAATGGACTTGCCCCTATCCATTTAGGAGATAGTTAGGGATAGGTGAATTTAAAGCCCCTCCCCCGCCTTTTCTCCCTGAGCCATATACGGCGCAAGAGAGGGAGCTAAAAAGCTTTAAATTGCCACCAACTCCCGAATACCTTTTTCCATCATTTCACTGCCCACACCTTGCGCCACGACTTGCCCACGTGCCATCACGGTATAAGTATCGGCAAGCTCTTCGGCAAAGTCATAAAACTGCTCAACCAGTATAATTGCCATTCCCCCCCCATCAGCCAGTTTACGAATGACCCGACCAATATCTTTAATAACCGAGGGCTGAATGCCTTCGGTCGGTTCATCCAAAATCAGCACACGCGGTGCAGAAGCAAGTGCACGCGCAATGGCAAGCTGCTGCTGCTGACCACCGGATAAATCTCCGCCACGGCGATGCTTCATTTCATCCAGTACCGGGAAAATTTCATACAGGTGCTCAGGCACTTTACGGGTCTTTGGCCCCTTAAATTTCGCCATGCCAATCAGAATATTTTCCTCAACTGTCAGGGTAGAAAAAATATCACGACCTTGTGGTACATAGGCCAAGCCCTCACGGACACGCTGCTCAGGACTGAATTTCGAGATATCTTTACCATCTAGCAAAATTTGCCCTGACTTAATTGGCAAAATTCCCATCAGGCATTTTAGCAGTGTGGTTTTGCCCACACCATTGCGCCCAAGTACTACCGAACATTCTCCTACAGGCGCAGTAAACGACACATCGCGCAGAATATGACTGCCACCATAAAATTGATTGACGTCTTTGACTTCGAGCATATTGGTCTCCTTAACGTCCTAAATACTTTTCAATGACATCTTCATTGGCTTGAACCTCAGCCAATGTGCCTTCTGCCAAAATCGCCCCTTGCGCCAGCACCGTGACTTTTTCACTGATGGTGTCGATAAAACTCATGTCATGCTCCACCACAATCAAGGTATGGTTTTTCTTGAGTTCTAAACACAGTTCCGCCGTGCGTTCGGTTTCGGCATCGGTCATGCCTGCTACAGGTTCATCAAGTAAAATCAGCTTGGGACGTTGCATAAGCAGCATGCCAATCTCAAGCCATTGCTTTTGACCATGCGATAGCAATCCAGCAGGTTTATTAATAAATTCTTGCAGACGAATTTGCGTTAAGGACTCATCTAAAGCATTTTGTGCATCAGGATCGAGCTTGCTAAAAAAACTCTTTTTCACCCGCTTGTCTTTGGGTGCAGCCAGCAGCAGATTTTCCATCACGGTGAAATTTTCAAACACTGTTGGTTTTTGAAATTTACGTCCGATGCCAGCTTCGGCAATTTCTTCGGTGCTCATTTTCGACAAATCATAGTTTTGCCCAAAAAAAGCGCTACCTTCGGTTGGTCGGGTTTTGCCGGTAATCACGTCCATCAGCGTGGTTTTCCCTGCCCCGTTCGGCCCGATGATGCAGCGCAATTCACCTTCTTCAATGTAGAGCGACAAATCATTTAGGGCACGAAAGGCATCAAACCAGACACTGACTTTTTCCAGATACAGCGCAATACCGTGGCTGAAATCTGCACCCAGCTCTTTCGGGCGACCATAGCCATCAGAAGCATGACCGCCATGAGGTTGAACTAATTCGCTCATTCGCTACGCTCCTTTTTAAAACGGTCAAACAGACCAATCACGCCTTTTGGCAGGAAGAGGGTCACCACAATAAATAACGCCCCTAAAATCAACAGCCATGCTTCAGGATAAGCCGAAGTGAAATAGGTTTTTACACCATTAATTAAACCTGCCCCAATCAATGGACCAATCAGCGTGCCACGACCACCTGCTGCTACCCACACCGCCATTTCAATGGAGTTCACCGGGTTCATTTCACTTGGGTTAATAATGCCGGCTTGCGGCACATACAACGCCCCTGCAATCCCGGCGATCACCGCAGAAAGCACCCATGCCGAGAGCTTGTACCACAAGGTGCGGTAGCCCAAGTATTGCAGACGGTTTTCACTGTCACGAATCGCACCGAGTACACGGCCATAGGGTTTATTCATCAGATGACGTAAACCAACAAAACAGAGCAGCAGAACCAGTGCGGTGATAAAGCACAGGCTGGCACGCATCGATGCCGAGGTAATGTCCATGCCTAAAATGGTTTTAAAACCGGTAAAGCCGTTGTTGCCACCAAAGCCGGTTTCATTACGGAAGAAAAGTAATGCAGCGGCAAAAGTCATGGCTTGGGTAATAATCGAGAAATACACGCCTTTGATTTTCGAGCGGAAAGCAAAGAAACCAAAAATAAAGGCAATAATGCCCGGCACGAGCACTACGAGTGCCAGCGACCAGAGGAAATATTCTGTACCGACCCAGAACCAGGGCACTTCAGTCCAGCTTAAGAAACGCATAAAGTCTGGAATGCCATCCCCTGCCGACTGACGCATCAGGTACATCCCAAAAGCATAACCACCGAGGGCAAAGTACAAACCATGCCCCAGACTTAAAATCCCGGCATATCCCCAGACCAGATCCAAGGCTAAAGCCACCAGAGCCAGACACATAATTTTGCCAATCAGGGTCACCCAATAAGCAGACAAATAAAAAGCGGAATCACTCGGCAATAAATGTAACCACGGTAAAATCAATAGAATGGCAAAGCACACAGCAATCGCCACACCGCTATACGGTTTATCCGAGAGTAAATGTGTCATTTTCATCTGTTTACTCCACAAAACGGCCTTTGATGGCAAACAAACCTTGTGGACGTTTTTGAATAAACAAAATCACAAGCACCAAGAGAACAATTTTTGCCAGTACCGCACCAATCCCGATTTCGAGTGCTGTACCGCTAATACCCAGACCGAGTGCTGCCAGCACTGCGCCCCAGACTTGACCGACGCCACCAACCACCACCACGAGGAAGGCATCAATAATGTAGTTTTGACCTAAATCTGGGCCAACGTTACCGACTTGTGCCAGGGCACAGCCGGCAAGTCCCGCCAAACCTGAACCGAGACCAAAGGCCATCATGTCAATACGACTTGAACGAATGCCGACTGCACGTGCCATTTGACGGTTTTGCGTGACCGCACGCACGAACAGACCAAAACGGGTTTTATTAAGCAGATAAACCAGTAATAGAAGCACTGCGATGGTAAAAACAATAATGGTAATGCGGTTATAGGGCAGCATTAAGCTGGGCGTGATAGAAATTCCGCCTGACAGCCATGAAATGTTCGATACCTCAACATTTTGTGCACCAAAAGTCATCCGTACCAGTTGCATCAGAATGAGACTGACCCCAAAAGTGGCAAGCAAGGTTTCCAATTGGCGACCATATAGCGGACGAATTACCGTGCGTTCAATCAACATACCAATCAGCGCACTGACCACAAATGCAGCAGGAATCGCGGCAATCAGGTACCAGTCGACATAACTGCCCAAATAGCTTTTAAACAGGCTTTGCACCACATAAGTAGTGTAGGCACCGATCATAATCAGCTCGCCATGAGCCATATTGATGACACCAAGCAAACCATAGGTAATCGCTAAACCTAGTGCTGCAAGCAGTAAAATACTCGCGGTACTGAGACCAGAAAATAAATGTCCTGCCCATTCACTGGCTTGAATACGGGTTTTAATATCACTTTTAGCTTCGACTAAAGCTGCTTTTAATTCAGGATGTAAATTCGGCTGGCTTAGCTCATTTTCCACCATTGCCAACACATCGGGACGATTCGAATCTTGCAAGGTTTTTGCGGCTTGAATTTTGACTAGGACATCAGGGTTCTGATAATCCAGACGGGCTTTGAGCTGAGCCAAACGATCTTTGAATTTGTTGTTTTGTTCGTTTAAATACAGTGCATTGATATGCGCAATATTCAGCTCGGACAAGTTGCTTTCATAAATATCAATCGCTTCTAGACGCTCAGAAGCATCTTCAGATTTGAGCTTTCTTTGTGCCAAACCAAAGTTGAGTGCTTTACGCAAGGTATTGACTAAGGTGACTTGGGATAGGTCACCGGGCCAGTCAGTCACGATGTCTAGACTCGGGTAGCTGAGTAATTTTTCGTCCGATTCTAAAATGTAGGTCTGACCATTGGAACCGCTATAAAGCTGCTCGTTTTCAACATATTCTGCAAGCTGATCTAGCTGTTCAATACTGCCCGGCCATTGATTGAGTAAAACACGGCGCTGGGCAAAATCACCTTGCACAAATTGCTGGATTGCATCTTGTTGCTGTGTGGCCGCAGTCAAGGTAATGCTATTTGAGGCTTGTTCTGCTGATACCACTTGCACACAAACGACCTGTGCAAATACCAGAAAAATAGCGGCGATATTCACGCGAATATTCATTATATTCACCCCTATTAAATTGGAATTTCATCCATAAAAAAGGAAAAAATCAAAAGAAACCTGCTGCTGATACAGCAGGCTATATGTCGTTTTTATTTGGGGATATAAGTGCTCCATGGCTGTGCCTGGATGGCTTGTGCTGTCTTATAGACCACATCAAACTGTCCATCCCCCCGAATCTGACCAATCATGACCGGTTTATGTAAGTGGTGATTCGTTGCATCCATTTTCAAGGCATAGCCCGATGGTGCTTTGAATTCCTGACCTGCCATGGCTTCACGGACTTTGTCAACCTCTGTAGAGCCCGCTTTTTCAACGGCTTGCTTCCACATATTGATGCCGACATAGGTCGCTTCCATCGGATCATTGGTTACCAGCTTATCTACATTCGGTAATTTAAATTCAACCGCATATTGCTTCATCTTTTTGGTAAATTCAGTATTGACTGGATTCTTCACCGACATGAAGTAGTTCCAAGAAGCCAAATGGCCGACCAATGGCTTGGTATCAATACCACGCAATTCTTCTTCGCCCACCGAGAATGCCATCACCGGAATATCCGAGGCTTTTATGCCCTGGTTACCCAGTTCACGATAAAACGGCACGTTGGAGTCGCCATTGATGGTCGAAATCACCGCAGTCTTTTTACCTGCTGCAAATTTTTTCACGTTGCCAACAATGGTTTGATAGTTGCTGTGACCAAATGGAGTGTACTCTTCCATGATGTCGGCATCCGCCACACCTTTGGACTTTAAGAAAGCACGTAAAATCTGGTTGGTCGTACGAGGATACACATAGTCTGTTCCCAGTAAGACAAAGCGTTCAGCCTTGCCCCCTTCTTCGCTCATCAAGTATTCCACAGCAGGAATGGCTTGCTGGTTTGGTGCAGCACCCGTATAGAAAATGTTTTTCGATTGCTCTTGTCCTTCGTACTGGACTGGGTAGAACAATAAGCCATTTAACTCTTCAACCACTGGCAACACAGATTTACGCGATACCGATGTCCATGCACCAAAAATCACCGCGACTTTGTCTTGAGTAATAAGCTGACGTGCTTGTTCTGCAAAGAGTGGCCAGTCGGATGCAGGATCCACCACTACAGGTTCCAGTTTTTTACCTAGTACACCACCATTGTCATTGATTTCTTTAATGGCCATTAAGGCAGTGTCTTTCAGCGAAGTCTCAGAAATTGCCATCGTGCCTGAAAGAGAATGCAGAATCCCGACTTTAATCGTGTCGCCGCTGCCAGCAACTTTGCTTTCTGCGGCCGGGGCTTCTGCTTTTTCAGCCGATTTTGAACACCCCGTTAATGCAACAGCCCCTGCCATGGTTACGGCTAAAATACTTTTTGAAAATAAATTGCGTTGGAACATCAGATTTTCTCCAAACTTTATAATGGTGCATTTTTCATGCTGGTCTTGTGGTACATCTGGAGGGAGTGATTCAATTTCTGTGCCAAGGCTTGAAAAAATAAAAAAATCGCTAAAAATGATCTGATTATTTGTATTATGAATCATGAATTTAGCACTACTAAAAGGACTGAGAGTTCTATTCAAATGCAGAATCCAAGCTCAATCTTAAATAGGTTGCACAAAGGCCAATAAACACATGACAAAAGTAAGATAGAAGACAATGTACAAATAAAGTGCAGCATATTGAGTAAAAAATGCACTATTTTAAAACAAAAAATCCCGCAAGCGCGGGATTTTTTAGAAGTGGATTGATCGGATTTAAACCACCAGATCTGCCAGATTACCTTTTTGCTCTAACCAGTCTTTACGGTCACTGGCACGTTTTTTCGCCAGCAATTTATCCAGTAAGCCCGAAGTAAATTGCATATCATCCAAGTCCAATTGCACTAAACGGCGCGTATTTGGGTCAAGCGTGGTTTCACGGAGCTGACTGGCGTTCATCTCACCCAAACCTTTAAATCGGGTAATTTGCGGATTCTTGGTTTTGCATTTTTTCAGAATGCCATTTAGCTCATCTTCATCCAGTGCGTAATGGACATCTTTGCCGTCATCTATGCGGAATAATGGCGGCATGGCCACATACAGATGCCCTTCTTCCACCAAGGTCTGGAAATGTTTTACAAATAAGGCACACAGCAAGGTCGCGATGTGCAAACCATCTGAGTCGGCATCGGCCAGAATACAGACCTTGCCATAACGCAGTTCAGACAGGTCATCCGAACCCGGATCGACACCAATGGCAATCGCGATGTTGTGCACTTCCTGAGATGCCAAAACTTCGTCAGAAGACACTTCCCAGGTATTTAAAATCTTACCGCGAATCGGCATGATCGCCTGGAAGTTCTTGTCACGCGCCTGCTTAGCCGAACCGCCGGCAGAATCTCCTTCCACAATAAACAGTTCTGACTGATCGAGATCATGTCCTACGCAATCGGATAATTTACCCGGCAAGGTTGGACCCGCCACAATCTTTTTACGTTCAACTTTTTTCGCTGCTTTTAAACGGCGGCCGGCTTTGGAAATTGCCATTTCAGCCAGTTGCATGGCGATGTCTGAATTCTGGTTCAGCCATAATGCAAAGGCATCTTTGGCGATGTTTTGTACAATGCCGGATGCTTCACGGCTCGACAGACGTTCTTTGGTCTGGCCGGAGAACTGCGGCTCCTGAAGTTTCAGCGACAGGATATAGTTCACCCCGTCCCAGACATCTTCGGCAGAGAGTTTCATATTACGCGGCAATAAGTTACGCAGTTCACAGAATTCGCGCATGGCATCGGTGACACCTGAACGCAGACCATTCACATGGGTGCCGCCCTGTGCGGTAGGAATCAGGTTCACATAAGATTCCTGAACGCTTTCACCGCCTTCAACGTTCCAGCAAATGGCAAATTCAGCGCTGGCACGTTCCGCATCGCCTATTGCGACAAAAGCTGGTGCAGGAATAATTTCACGGTCTTCCAGCTCGTCCATCAGATAGTCGACCAGACCATTTTCAAACTGCCAGGTGATCTTTTCATCATTGATCTGGTCAACATAATTGATCTGTAAGCCCGCTGCCAAAACAGCTTTGGCTTTTAAATTATGTTTGAGTGCCTTCAAGGCAAATTTGGGTGAATCAAAATATTTGGCTTCTGGCCAAAAATGAACTGTGGTCCCAGATACCCGTTTCGGCGCCTTACCGGCCAGCACTTCAAGCGGTGCAACCGGTTCGCCCTTTTCAAAGGCCATTTTATACAGATTGCCCTGACGCTGGACTTCAACCTCTACACGGGTCGAAAGCGCATTCACCACCGAAATCCCGACGCCATGCAAACCACCTGAAAACTGGTAGTTATCGGTGCTGAACTTACCGCCGGCATGCAGTTTGGTCATGATAATTTCAATACCGCTCTGGCCGTATTCAGGGTGAATATCCACCGGCATACCACGACCATTGTCTTCCACTGATAAAGAACCGTCCTTATAGACCGTGACGGTAATTTTATTGGCATGCCCTGCCAGTGCCTCATCGACAGCATTATCAATCACTTCCTGTGCCAAATGGTTGGGACGAGAAGTATCGGTATACATGCCCGGACGACGACGTACCGGATCCAGACCAGATAAAACTTCAAGAGATTGAGCCGTATATTGAGACACGTTATTCGGTTTCCTTTTTTATGCAGTCCAATAAAAACTGTAAGACGAACGGAATTTTCTCCGCAAAATCATCCATCCCGTGACTGCCATGCGCTTCAGTCATCAGCATTGCAGGGGGATGCGCAGCACTATAATAACGATGTGCTTCACGATAATCCAAAACTTCATCACCTTGTTGCAGCAGAACCAGAATTTTGTCTGCATCTTGTGCAACAGGCAGGGCCAATTGTTGCAGTTGTGCCAGATCTGCTTCATCCAGACACCAGTTCGGATGAACCTGATAGGGCAGTTGCTCGTCAAACAGTTCACGAAACAGTTGCCATGGTCGCATTGCCGGATTAATCAGTACAGCAGGCACACTATGCTGTGCGACCAGATGTGTCGCATAGAATCCTCCCAGACTACTGCCCAGCAACGCCACCTCCTGCATCGATTCAATCAGACCCGACACATATGCAATGGCATCATTCGGTGACATGTTTAAATCCGGTAAATGTACCCGAATCTCAGGAGACTTTGCACAGTAGTGCTGCAGCAGTTTCCCCTTGATTGAGTCCGCATTACTCTTAAACCCATGCAAATAAATGATATTCATGAACTACCAACAAAAAACCCATCAATCATCAAAATTGAATTTAAAAAATGTGAAGTACACTACTTTATAAGACCTGTTAATTACTTAAATTGTCTGACAATAAAGCCTGAAGTCTACTGTAATTCTCGTTATTTTAAGCTGAGGCTCTCAAAATCTGGAAACTCAACAAGAAAAAGAATTTATACCGCGAAGTTCTTTAAAAAGAAAGATGGCACACCATGCGGCTTATTGAAAGGACAGGATCAGATGCCAAGTTTGACACCGTTACATGAAACCTATTGTCGATGGGACCGAACCCCGCCGAGTCAGGCCGATGTACTGGAAGGCCTGGCGCTGCTGATAACCATGCGCTTTAACGATGTGATCCAGGAGCTGATCAAGAGTATTCAGCGCGAAATTTTAATGAGTATTTTTGGTTTAAGTGAAAATAATTCACAGAAAATTCAGAATATTCCTTCGATTGTGCGGCTCTATCAAATGTCTTATGACATGCTGTTTCATTATGGTAATACCCTGATTGCACCCGCTTTGCGCCAGATTATTGAACGATTTCCAAAACTGCATAATAAACCACTGACGCCTTACTTACATTTTCTGGTCAGTGTCTTAAATGGTATTATCGGGGATAATCTGCTGAAATATCAAAATCCTCTAGCCCTGCCCATGGTGATCTATGACCATTATGGATCGCTGCAAAAAGGGGAGCTGAGCGGCCGTATTACCCTGTTTGTACATGGTTTATGCATGAACCATTTAGACTGGTCAAATCGCAGATATGAAGGGATTGGCGAAAAATTACTGGCGCAGCGCGATCGCAATACCATGTTGTATCTAAACTACAATACCGGACGCCGGATTTCTGCCAATGGTCGCAGCCTGGCGCATACCTTAGAAGATCTGGTCATTCGCAATCCGAGAATTACCAGTATTGACCTGATCGGACATAGCATGGGCGGGCTGGTATCGCGTAGTGCGCTATTTTATGGCAAGCAGAATGTCTATCGCTGGGTCAACATGGTGGAAAATCTGGTCTGTCTGGGTTCACCGCATCATGGTGCGGTACTCGAGCGTTTTGGCTTTAGCCTGCAGGACAAACTTGGACATTTCCCGCTGATTCGGCTGATTGGCCATCTGGTTAATATCCGCAGTAACGGTATTCTGGATTTGCGCCATGGCAGCGTGCGCGATGATGACTGGGAGCATAATCCGCTTCGAATCGGCTTTATAGACGATCACCGTAAACCCGCACCCATTCCGTCTCATATCGATACCTATCTGGTCGCCGGCACCATCGAGTTTGAACACCGCAAGAACAAGACCCTGCACATGATTGGAGATTATCTGGTCAGTATTAAAAGCGCTTTGGGCGAACATCCCAATCCGCGTTTCCAGCTCAAAGTCCCCGATGCACACAAGGCTATTTTCTACGGCCTGAACCATTTCGAAATTCAATATCATCCGCTGGTGGCCGAGCAGGTGGCGCGCTGGTTCTATCCAAGTGTAGAAGATGAAGCCTTTGACCAGATTCATGAATACGTAATGGATCTGGATAGTCTGGAAGGCATTGCCCTGACCTAAACTCAAGCAAAATCAAAAAAGCCCTCAATGGAGGGCTTTTTTGATGACCTAATGAATTAGTATTTGTCTCTAAGTCGTTTCACTGGTGCGGTTTTATATTTACGCAGCAGTTGCCATAGACTGACCACTAATAAAATACTGAAGAAGATCAGAGACCAGACAGGCAAGGATTGGCCCAAGAAGGTCCAGTCAATCGTGGCACATTCCCCGGAACCATTCAGCACCTGCTGTAACACAGATTGCATTGGCAAGGTTTCCAGCCAGTATTCCAGACCGGGACCACAGCTCGGTACCTGATCCGGTGGCAGGTTCTGCAACCAGACATGCCGCGCAGCCACACCCACAGACCATAAAATACTGAGTGAACCCAGCAAGGCATAGAACCGCTTCATGAAATTGGATGCAGGATTATGTAAGCATGCAATCAGGGAGATAATTCCCAGTCCGATTAATCCGACACGTTGAAACACACAGAGCGGACAAGGTGCCAGACCTTGTACATGCTCAAGATATAAGGCAAATGCCATGCCGATGACAGCAGCCAAAAACAGCACCCCACTCACGAAGCGATAACCCCATTGCATGGTGAATCCTCTTATTTTTTTATCGATATTGGGCTAAATAATCAGCAAAACTGACGCTGCTATCTTGCTCGAGTTGCTGTTGCTGCTGCAATGACTTTTGTGACATTTCTTCAAAATAAGCCAGTGTTTCGGGACTGAGCTGATGCTCTTCATAGACACTGCTGTGCTGCTGCGCCAGATGTTGGCCAAAATGCCACATACCACCCTGTTCACGCGTATCCCCGACCATCAAGGCAGACAAGGTGGTATCGACTTCATCGACCCGGATCATCATGGTTTTTAAAGCATCGGTATACAGGGTAGTGTCATAGGCTGAATCTAACAGCTGGGCCAAGGGATGCATGCGCTGCACATGCATGGCACACCAGTCTTCAATCGGAAAAGACTGACCATTTTCCATGATTGCCGCATTCGGTGCACGGCCACGATTCACAACCTCGGTCTGATTCTGCTCAATGATATCCTGTTCATCACTGAGTAGTGCCGGACTGTCTTGCAATAAACAGTACAGAGCTAGAACTTCAAGGAAGCCGGCGGTATCTTCATTAATGCCAATCGGGCTATAAGGATTAACATCGACTGCACGCAACTCGATATAGGCAATCCCACGATTTTCCAGTGCTTGGGACGGTGTTTCGCCCGCTTGCGGTACCTGTTTCGGACGTACCAGACTATAATATTCATTCTCGAGTTGCAGCACATGATCATTGATCTGGATCGGCTGGCCATTTGCATCGTCTAGTCCCAGACGGCTAAACGGTTCATATGGTGTTTTGACGGCTTTTTGCAGTCCGGCCAGATAGTCCTGCAAATTATTGTAGTGAATACCGAGCTGTTTCTGCGCCGAGTTCTGATAACCAAAACGTCCCATACGCAGCGCAGTCGCATATGGGGAATACAGCGTGCCTTTGACCAATGGCAGCAAGAAATGATCACGGCCAGTCATAAAGCACTGGCAGACCGCCGGACTGGCCCCGATCAGGAACATGACCAGCGGGGTGAGACGAATAAAGTTACGGATCAGTCCCATATAGCGATGGCTGCGGTAATCCTGCAAGCTTAATGCTTTGAGCGCGTCATCCTGTTCCTGCTGTTGTAATGCCTCGAACAGGTGATCCGGAAAAGACAAATTATAATGCACGCCTGAAATCGTCTGCATGCGGCGACCATAACGCACCCCTAAACCACGACGGTATAAGGTCTTAAATAAACCGATATTCGAGCTGCCATATTGTGCCAGCGGAATGCTGTCATCACGGCTGTCCAGCATACACGGCATCGACAAGGGCCAGAGCTTTTCATCATTTTCCAGATGACGGTGCACAATCGCATGAATATCACCGAGATAGTCCAGCGCTTTTTTGATCGTATCCTGCGGTGGAGTAATGAACTCCATCAACGCTTCAGAATAGTCCGTCGTGATATGTGGATGAGTCAAGGCTGAACCCAAGGCACGAGGATGCGCTGCCTGCGACAGGAATCCATCACTTTGCATGCGTAAACTTTCACGCTCGATACCACGCAGCATGCCTTTGATGAGTGACGACTCGACCCAGGTCAGTAACACATTTGGGGAAGTCGATTCAGGTTGACTCATTACAATCTCGCTTAAGGGGGCTAAACTATTAAATAAATTAAAATCATCAGTTTAATCAGTATAACGTGATTTCATGCCGGCACATGACAGGCTGCCTAGTTTTCAGGCAAACCTTTGATTTTTAATTTGGCAAATATTTAACACAAACTTCCTCTATAAGACATGGATAATTTGTGATTTTATTAACAAATAGATGCTAATGAATTGTAAATATTATGAATTATCAAGATATTTTAGACTTCTGGTTTCATGCGGACAGCCAACCCTTATGGTTTAGCCAGAGTCATGAATTCGACCAAAGTATTGCACAGCAGTTCATGAGCATTCATCAGCAGGCAACCCAAGCTGAACTCTGGGCCTGGCGTAAAACCGCAGAAGGCCGTCTGGCTGAAATTATTGTTCTGGATCAATTTTCACGAAATCTATTCCGTGATTCTCCTCAGGCTTTTGCCCAAGACAGTCTGGCACTGGCCCTGGCTCAGGAAGCCATCAGCCTGAACCTGGATCAACAGCTTAGTCCGGAACAGCGTACCTTTCTCTATATGCCATTTATGCACAGCGAATCCAAACTGATTCATGAATTCGCCTTAAAACTGTTCCAGCGTCTGGGTAATCCGACCAATCTTGAATTCGAGAAAAAGCACAAGGTCATTATTGACCGCTTTGGACGCTACCCACACCGGAATCAAATCTTGGGTCGTGAATCGACCAATGAAGAACTTACTTTCCTGACCCAGCCCGATAGCCGTTTTTAAGATTTTTTAACAGGCTGTCTGGACCGGATCATTGCATCAGGAGATCGAACATGAAAACTATACTACTGGGATTGAGTGTTATTGCTGCCATCAGCCTGACCGGCTGTGCAACAACACCGTCCAAGCCTTTAACATTTGACCAGTTAGGTCAATACACTACCACTCCCCTCAACAGCAACACCTTCCGTATCAGCTTTCAGGCCCGTCCCAACATGAGCTTTGGCACAGCTGAAGAAATTACCCTGGTCAAAGCTGCACAGACTACCGTACAAAACGGCTTTCAGTTCTTCAAGGTGCTGAATGATCCAAGTAACCGGACTCTGCAACCGCCGCGTCAGGCCATTGTCTACCCGGCACCGAGCTACTATCCGTTTGGCTATTACCGCGGTTATCCGGGATTCTGGCCTGATCCCTTCTATGATCGTCCTTATACCGTTACCCTCGATCCTGCCCAGGTGGCCTATACTATTGAATGCTTCAAAGCCAATCAGGCACCTCAAGAGGCCTTTGATGCACGCTTGATTTTACAGTCACTTGGGGCTAAATATGGTTTGAGTCCATCGGGCGCGGTACTGCAACCGCAACCAGCCAATCCCTCTTGACAGGATGATCCATGCAGACAGAGAGTATCTCCCCGAGCCTACAGCGCAGTAAACGTTTCGCGACCATCGCCCTGGTGGCCGCGGTACTGACCTGGTTAGTCCTGATGGCTGCAGCCAAACTGCTGCCTGAATATGTCTGGCTGCTTCAGATCCTGATGCTCTCGGCAGAAGCGGGTGTGGTCGGCGGTCTGGCAGACTGGTATGCGATTACAGTACTGTTTCGTAACCCTTTTGGCAGACTGCCAATTCCCAAATTTTTACGTGACCACACCGAAATTATTCCACGTAACAAGGCCCGCATTGCAGAGTCAATGGGCCGTTTTGTGCAGGAAAACTTTCTTTCTCCGCAAATTGTGCAACGCAGTCTGGACAGTACCGACCTGAGTCTGGCCGCAGGACGCTGGCTGGCCAATCCGCAAAATAATGTTCAGGTGACTCAGGTCATTCAGCAGACAGTTCCTAAAATCTTTGAATTTGTCGGACAGGAACAGATTGCCGGATTTATTCAGAATAACAGTGTGCAATGGGTCAAGAACACCCAGATCAATACCCTGGCCAGTGAAATGCTACGTGCGGTACTGGACAATGATTTCCATCAAGATGTACTGCAACGTGGGCTGGATGTCGCCCATGCATGGATGACTTCACACCCCGAAGAAACCCGGGAGCTGACCCGGACCCTGTTTAAGGAAATGGGCGTCTGGAAACTGGCCAAAGGTGCCAGCTGGATCGGGATTAATGTTCAGCAACGCAGTATTGATTCTGTCATTCAACGGGTTGAAGCCATGCTGGCCGATCCGGATCATCCGTGGCGTCTTAAAATTGAGGCAATCGGGCATGACTGGATGTTACAACTGGCAGATAACGATAGTGAAGCCAGCCAGCGTCTCAATGAAACCAAAGATGCCTTACTGGATAGTCCACAAGTGCTGAATTTTATCAGTGGTGCCGTGGTGATCTTATGTGATGCGATCAAGGCTGACTTGCAAAAACCTGATTCTGGCATTGCGGAAAATCTCAGAATTGCCATTCAGCAGGTCGGGGAAAATATCATCTCGAATGCCTCGGTACGTGAGCTATTGAATAACCGTCTTAG
Organism: Acinetobacter sp. BY419; assembly: GCF_019038395.1. Classification (GTDB taxonomy): domain Bacteria; phylum Pseudomonadota; class Gammaproteobacteria; order Pseudomonadales; family Moraxellaceae; genus Acinetobacter. The sequence continues at coordinate 53,430 of NZ_JAGFXZ010000005.1, read as the reverse complement.
CGGTATCGCAGTCGATCTGAGTGACCAGTACAGTGAAAAAGTAATCCGTTTTATCAGCGAGCGGATTCACGAATGGGACTCAACCGAGATGATCAACAAGATTGAAAACGAAGTCGGTGGCGACCTGCATATGATCCGGGTCAATGGTGTTGTGGTCGGTGCCTGTATCGGTCTGGTTCTGGGGGTTATCCGGGCGGCGGTGGAGCATCTGATTTAGACAGTAAAAATCTGACCCGGGCCATCATCTAGATCACTAGGGCAAGGCCATTGAACCTGGATCAGGCTATTGCCCAACGTGATTTACTTCGGTGGCTGAGGTCCGGACATATCGACCAGTAGCCCGGTAAATCTGCGTACAAAAGGCAATAAGGTCACCACAATCGGAAAGGCAATCGCCCAGGAAATCATCCAGTTATGAAACCAGAGTGCGATAAATCCATCAATCCAGCCGAGAGTACGCAGCATATTGATCATGGAAATAATGCCACTCATCAGGCAAGACAGGATAAAAGGCACAATAATCAATGCCCATTTTGCAGGAAGTTTAGGAATAGTGCCGATAATAGTGGGACGTTGTGGTGAAGCCATACGGACTCTTTTTGATTGTTCTTCAGACAACTAATATAAGCCAAATCTTCCGGTTTGAATGACTGATTTTTTCATTCGTATTGTTCTGTCTGAAACTGATTTCATTTTCATGAGATTTATCCTGTTATTTTATATTTATTTAATAAAAAACTCCCGACTGTTGATCGTACAGTTTTTATTCTCTAGAAATGCTTTTACCTAAAGAGCATGAAATTTGCTATATTTGCTGTTTTTCTGCGATATCTATTTTCGACTGATTATGAATACGGCAATACAAGCAGCTCTCGATCATGCAGTGCAAACTTTACAGGCACAAAACGTACTCCCATCTGACTGGAACAACACAAGTAGTTTGACGCGTACCAAAGACCGAAGCCATGGTGACTTTGCGTCGAATATTGCCATGATCGCGTCGAAAGCTGCGGGTATGAAGCCACGTGATTTAGCAGAAAAAATTCTTGCTGCTCTTCCTGAAGTGGCGGATATCAGCAAGGCAGAAATTGCCGGTCCTGGTTTTATTAACTTCTTTTTAAATGCAGACCAGCGCTTTACTGTACTCGATCAAATCCAGGCACAAAAAGATGCTTATGGTCGTACGCAAGTCAATGCGGGAAAACGCATTCAGGTGGAATTCGTATCTGCCAATCCGACCTCTAGCCTGCACGTGGGTCATGGTCGCGGTGCCGCATATGGCATGACCGTTGCAAACTTGCTTGAAGCAACGGGTGCCAAAGTAGATCGCGAATACTATGTCAACGATGCCGGCCGTCAAATGGATATTCTGGCAACTTCAACCTACCTGCGTTATTTAGAGTTAACTGGTCAGGAACTGGTATTCCCGAAAAATGCTTACCAAGGTGACTACGTAAAAGAAATCGCGCAAAGCATTATTGATCAGGATGGCGATGCCTATGTGCGTCCTGTGGCTGAGGTCTATAAAGACGTGCCTGAAGATGTGCAGTTTGCAGCTGAACTGGATGCAGACGGCAACAAAGTAGTGCTGTCTGGCGACAAAGAAAAACATATTGATGGTTTGATCTTTAATTCACAAAAGCTCATCGGTACAGGCTACCGTGTCTTCTTGCAGGCAGCGCTTAAAGCAATTCTGGATGATATTAAAGATGACCTGGGTGAATTTGGTGTAACTTTCAATCAATGGTTCAGCGAAGAATCATTGACAGACAAAATTGAAGAAGCCTTACAGACTCTGGATCAGCGTGGTTTCCTGTATGAACTGGATGGCAACATCTGGTTCAAGTCGACTGAATTTGGTGATGAAAAAGACCGTGTAGTGAAACGCCGTAATGGCCAGACCACGTACTTCGCATCAGATATCGCTTACCACCTGAACAAGCTACAACGTGGCTATACCGATATCATTGATATCTGGGGTTCAGATCACCATGGTTATATCGCACGTGTAAAAGCAGCGATTGATGCACTGGGCTATGACTCGAAAAAATTGACTGTTCTTCTGGTTCAGTTCGTGAGCTTATGGCGTGGCGGTGAGATGGTACAAATGTCATCCCGTTCAGGCCAGTTTGTGACACTGCGTGATTTGCGTAAAGAAGTGGGGAACGATGCTGCACGTTTCTACTATGTGATGCGTAAGTCTGAACAGCACATTGACTTTGACCTGGACCTTGCTGTGTCACAAAGCAAGGACAATGCGGTGTATTACATCCAGTATGCACATGCACGTATCTGCCGTATGTTAGAAAAAGCAGCCTCTACAGGCGTGAACTTTGATGCTACAGCGGCACGTAATTTGGCTGCCAAGCTGGAGCTTGATGCTGAAACTGAAATTCTGGCCAAGCTGGCTGCCTATCCAGAGATTCTGGTTCGTGCAGCAAACAGCTATGAACCGCATCAAATCGGTAACTACCTGAAAGAGCTGGCAGCATTGTTCCACGGCTGGTACAACGACAATAAAGTTCTGGGTGATGATGCTGAATTGACTCAGGCACGTTTACTGTTATCTGTGAATGTTCGCCAAGTTCTGCGCAACGGTCTGGAACTGCTTGGCGTATCAGCACCTGAGTCCATGTAAAGCACTGCTTTTACATTGACGCAAGACGGAGCTGTGCTTGAGTAAGCATGTATAGATTGTTTTGCATGCTCGCAAGGCGAGAGCTCTGCTCGAAGTGGGCATGTAAGCAAAAATCTTTCCATTTGGTCTATGTATTTGAAGATGAAGATAAATTAAAATTCTGTGTGATTTGTGATCTAGAGGATGACTTTTATATCCTGATCACATAGGATGAAATGATAGTAGAGGCATAACTGCTGTTACGCCTTTTCTATATGTCCCCGATCAATAAGAGGAAAATCCCAAGTGTTTGGAAAAACGCAGCGCGGTGTATCTGAAAGACCGAATAAGCCTAAAAAGCCACTTATTCCAACCTGGCTCGGCACACTCGTGATCATTTTAATCGTGTTAAGTTTTTTGATGGCGCTGATGCTCTGGAAGCCATGGGAACCGGTTAAACCAAAATCTCAAACGAGTGCTGAATCTGTCCAGGAAGAAGATAGTAATAAAGATTACCGTTTTTATGATCTGTTGCCGCAGCAACAGGTAACGCCTATTCCTGAACAGGCCGTACCTGAAAATAAAACTCAGGATACGGTAGTGATTGTAGAAGCGCCTCGACCTGAAGTGACTGAACCTGCAGTATCTGCTGAGCCTGGTTTAGAAGCCAGCGAAGCTCCTGTTGCCGCTCCGGCCAGCTATATTCTGCAAGTCCGCAGTTTTGATGATCCGGATCAGGCCGATGCCCGCCGTGCCGAAATTATTCTAAATGGCTTATCTGCCGATGTGGTCCGCAGTGTAGAAAATGGTAAAGTCTGGTATCGCGTGGTTTCAGGCCCTTACGATTCTGCAGAAGCCGCGATTATGGCGCAGCAAACCTTGCAAAATAGCGGGATCGATTCAATCGTCGTAAAACGATAAATTGTAGAAACAAAAAAAAAGCGCCTGATGGCGCTTTTTTTATACCTTTAACTCCTTCCTTTTTAAAAGGGAGTTAGGAGGGATTAGCTAAAATTAAATCCATTTTGGAAAAGGAGAAGCTCCCTCTCCTTTTAGGAGAGGGTGAGGAAGAGGTTATTTTAAAAGCCCCTCCACCTAGACTCCTCCCAAAGGGAGGAAGAATGGCATTACAACGTATGTCCTAATGCTTCCCCCATATTCACTAAAGAATTAGCCTTGAATGCGGCATCCCACTGCATTTTGTTTTCTTCAAATAAAATCACTGCAGTTGAACCGAGGTAGAAACGACCCAGTTCAGCCCCTTTTTCCAGGAACAGATCATGCTGGTTTAACTCGATCCGGCCTGAAGGTTTCACTTTGCCGGTGGCTACGGTTTCAATACCGGCCACAATCATTGCACCGACCAATACGACTGCCATACGGCCGATTTCAGTATCAAACAGGCAGACCATACGTTCATTACGGGCAAACAGGCCCGGAATGTTTTCTGCAGTGACCTGATTAACCGAGAACAGCTCACCCGGAACATACAGCGTTTCAGTCAGGGTGCCGGCAAATGGCATATGTACCCGGTGGTAATCCCGCGGCGATAAATATACGGTAGCGAATTCACCATTTTTGAATGGCTCGGCTAACTGCGGATCGGCAATCAGGGCTTCAACGGTAAATTTCTGGCCTTTGGCCTGAAACACATCACCATTTTCAATTTTACCCAGCTGGGAAATCGCGCCGTCTGCAGGAGAAACAATGCTGCTGGCATCTGGATCAACCGCACGAATCCCTTCTTTCAGGGCACGGGTAAAAAATTCATTAAACGATTTGAATTTCAGGGCATTAGCCTGTTCAGCAATCGACATATCAATGCCGTACTGGGCCTTAAAGGCAGTAATCACAGCCGTTTTGATAATTGGGTTTTCGCTGGCGGCAATTTTCCCCACCACACGAGACAAGCGATGTTGCGGTACTAATCGTTGAGCTTTAATAAAAAACTGTTGTTTTAAACGTGACGTGATGCTCAAGATGGCAGCTCCCCTGTAGCGATTGGACTATCGAGGCGGTTGCCCCATTCACTCCACGCACCATCATAGGCTCGAATTTTCCAGCCCAGTAAACGACCTAGAATATAGGCCAAACCTGAGCGGTGATGGGACTGGCAGTACACCACAACGGGTTGATTCAAATCAAAGCCCAGTTGTTCCAGACGCTGCTGAGTACGTGGTAAAGGCTGTAATTTTAAATGATTTTCGCGATTAAGGGCAGTACTCCATTCAAAATGACGTGCTCCCGGAATATGACCGCCGCGGCGCGCTGCCAGACGAAGTCCGGTATATTCATCTTCAGTGCGGCAATCCCACAGTTGAACTTCTTCATTTTCAATGAGCTGGCGTAATTCATCATATTCAATCTGAGACTCTGCTTTTTGCTCGAGATTTACAGGAACTAAATGACTCACCGGGCTAAATATTTCCTGATCGGAAGAGGTGGGCAAACCGGCACCCAGCCAGGCGTGAATGCCGCCATTGAGTAAACTGGTATTTTCAAAACCCAGACAATGCAGATTCCAGAGCAAACGCCCTGCCCATGCGCCGCCTTCATCATCGTAGGCCACCACATGATGCCCAGGCGAAATATTCAGATAATCAATGAGGGCCTGCAAACCTTCTGCGTCAGGCAATAATCCCATTCTGTATTCATCCTGGCGTACCAGCAGTTTAGGCCGCAGATGCAAGGCATGTGGAATATGCAACTGCTCATACACAGAGGCACGACTCAGATCGACAATACGAAGTTTTTCATGGCCCAAATAGGGAACTAAATCTTCTGCCTCAATCAGCAGGCCAAAATTAAAAGCTGCAGCGGTCATCGTTATCATGGCTATTATTGGATAAATCCTGTTGATCTTAGCACAGCTCGTTTTTACACTTATGCGCTTTCTTTGCAGATGATTAGCAGGATTTGAGCTAAACCCTGGTCTAAAAGCGTCTTACATAAAAAACCGCCTCTGCATAGAAACGGTTCTTAAAAATGACGGTTTTTTAAAATTGGCTTAGGCCGGTTCAGGGATTTCAAAGACCTGACGCAGATAGGCAAGGAAAGTATCGTTATCGGTCATGGTTTTGCCGGGACTATCCGAGATTTTTGCTACCGACTGCCGGTTACACTCTACCAGTTTCAACACAATATTTAATGGGGTTTGCCCCATATCATTGGTCAGGTTGGTGCCAATCCCGAAACTGACCTGAAAGCGGTCTTTAAAGTATTGATGCAGTTTCCAGGCTTTTTCCAGATCCAGCCCATCACTGAAGGTCAGCATCTTGGTTTTGCTGTCGATTTTCAGCTTTTTATAATGTGCATAGGCTTTGTCACCCCATGCATAGGGATCGCCACTGTCATGACGCAAGCCATCAAACAGTTTGGCAAAGTACAGGTCAAAGTCGCGCAGGAAAGCATCCATACCGACCACATCGGTCAGGGCAATACCCAGGTCACCCCGGTATTCCTGTACCCAGGTTTCCAGGGCGTATTTCTGGAAATTACGCAAGCGCACATCCAGCGCCTGAAAGGCTTGCAGGAATTCATGTGCCATGGTGCCAATCGGGGTCAGCCCTAACTCTTTGGCTAGCAGTACATTGCTGGTGCCACGGAATACATGCGGTGCGGCTTTGTGAAATTCTTCAACGACATGCTTTTGCCATTCAAAACTATAACGGCGACGCGTACCAAAATCCGACACTAAAAATGGTGGATCATTTGGATTCTGGGCTGCATCATACTGTTTTAGCAGCTCGATTTTGGCTTTTAAACGGCGCTCGCCTTCTGCCAGCACTTCAAGGGTGCGGATGCGACTAAAATACAGTTCATTCACGATCGACAGAACAAAAATTTCAAACATCATGGCCTGTACCATCGGGCCTTCCACCACAATATCCAGACGGCCTTGACTGTCAATTCCGGCTTTGATAAAGCGGCGTTTAAGCTGGAACAGTTCCAGATAATCCACAAAATCACTTTTGATAAAACGTAAACTTCTTAAATATTGCAGTTCATCTTCTTTGAACTTGAGCTGACACAGCAGGTCCAGTTGATGATTGAGATCATCCAGAATATCCGTCAGTGGATAGACTGTATCTTCCAGATTACGACACCGGAAATGGTAGACACTATGCGTTTGCGGAAACTGGTGTAAGACCACTTGTAACATGGTGAATTTGTACAAGTCAGTATCTAACAGAGAATGGATAATTGGGGCCATAACTAAGGGAATATCGCTGTGCTTATCTTTGCATTAAAGCATAAAAAGTCATGTAATATTGCAGGATTTACGTACAGCCGGCTGGATTGCGACAAAAGTATCAGGAGTATAATCCGGTTTATTTCTGGGTTTTGACCCGAGCTTTTTCCTGCTCCTGAATCAGTTTCTGCAGCTGTTTTTCCTGGCCAATCACCTTGGCAAATTCGGCTGTGGTCTTTTGCCCGGTTTTTTGGGCCTGGGCATCACAGTCCACCTGACGCAACTGCTTGGCAATCGCAAATTCCATTTTAAACAAGGCACCCATCAAGGCAGTATTGCCGCGGTGATCTCGTGCGCAGCGGTCTGCACCATGTTTAAGCAAACTGGTGACAATCGCTTGATGACCATAATACGTTGCCATCATTAAAGGGGTATAACCGTCGCTATTTCGTACATCGGCCGGAAAACCATGCTTTAAGAATTCATTAATGACCTCTTCATTGCCCGTCTTCGCTGCTGCAAAGAACAGCGCAATCAATTCCTGCTGTGAGTTCATCTGAACATTGTCCACAGTTTTAGCGGGGGAGATCTCCTTCGCGGCAGTCACGTTTGCAAATACGGAACCTATCGCGAGAATACTGGCTAAACAGATAGATGACATAACTTTCATGATGAACTCCAGTAGAAATCGAAGTCATTTCAATAAGGTTGAATCTTGAAATGTATTTTGAATTGAAAGAAACAAGTTGCCTGTAGAACTCCCCCTAGGGTGCAGGAAAGGTTTGGAATTCTACAGGACTTTGCGGAGGTGAATTCTTAAACCCTAGTCACCAATCCTGATTGACCAACCGAAATCAGTCTGTTAACTGTGCTGCTTTGGCTTTGACCGTCGCGATGTTGCCATTCACGGCTTTGGTCATGCGTGTACCGTAGTCAGCATCTGCCTTGTAGAAATAAGACAACATGATGTGCTTGGTTTCTGAATCTTTTACTGCACCTAAGTCGGCAGCCAGGTTCATGATCAGGTCATCTTTTTCTTTGGCTGTGTATGAACGGTATAGCTCACCTGCCTGCTTAAAGTTCTGCTCTTTCACACCAATTTGCTGTACATGACCAGATAATGGTGTTTGTACTGCACGCGCTTTTTCAGTTGCAGCTTTTGGCTCCTTGCGGCTTGGCTCATAGTTCACATCCGAGTCACGCTCAGACACGTTCATATAACCTTCCTGGTTGTTGTTATTTACCGCAACCACTGGACGGTTTACCGGAATTTGCTGGTGATTGGCACCCAGACGGTACATTTGCGTATCTGAGTAAGAGAAGATACGCCCTTGTAATAGACGGTCTTCTGATGGCTCGATGCCCGGAACCAGATTACCTGGTGCAAACGCCGCCTGTTCAGTCTCATTGAAGAAGTTCTTCGGCATACGGTTCAGGGTCAAGGTACCGACTTTGGTTTCTGGCATCAGATCCGTTGGCCAGATTTTGGTTGGATCTAGCGGATCGAAATCAAACTTGCCTAGGTCTTTAGGATCAAGCACCTGAATATAAAGATCCCATTTCGGGAAGTTGCCTGCATAGATGTTGTTATAAAGATCATTGGTCAGGTGATTGAAATCTTTAGCCTGCTGCTCAGCCGCCTGTTTCACGTTCAAGCCTTTCACGCCCTGTAATGAGCGGAAGTTGAATTTCACATACTTGTATTCGCCTTTGTCGTTATACAGCTTGTAAGCATGTACACCGAAACCGTCCTGTTCACGATAGCTGGTTGGCACACCTTGTTTGCCGTATACATAAGTCAGCATGTTGGTTGCCCATGGCTGGCTCGACAGGAAGTCAAACACACGGTTGGCATCTTGCACGTTGGTCACCGGGCTTGGCTTCATTGCATGAATAAAGTCGGGGAATTTGATCGCATCACGGATGAAGAATACCGGTGTCTGGTTACCGACCAGGTCCCAGTTCCCTTCTTGGGTATAGAACTTCAACGCAAAACCGTGCGGGTCACGTAGCGTTTCCGGTGAACCTTTACCATGAATCACGGTAGAGAAACGCAGGAAAACTGGAGTTTTAGTACCCGCTTTGAACAATGAAGCAAGGGTAAGATCCGACAGATCCTTGGTTGCTACGAATTCACCATATGCTCCTGTACCACGCGCATGGACCACACGCTCAGGAATGCGCTCACGACCAAAACGTTGTAATTTTTGAACCAGCTGAACGTCCTGAAGCAATACCGAACCATTTGGACCCGCAGTGATTGAGTTCTGGTTATCACCGACTGGCGCGCCATTATCTTTGGTTAGAGGAGCAGCTTGTGCGGCTGTGACAGTTGCAAGCATTGCAACCAGTAATGAACGCTTAAACATTTCTAAATCTCTCAATTTATTACCTTTCCTGCACGAGCTAAGATACGCCAACAGAATAAATAGATAAAACAGATTATTTTCATTAATTCAATCGTTTTAATGAATTTACAAAAATTGATCAATTGATTTTTAAATATTTAAAGCTTATAAAACCTGCAACCCTTCCTGCTTAAAATTTTATTCTTGCTACAATCACGTCCATCTATCGTTATCAGTCAATATGTAAAATGCGTGCCTTATTACAAAGAGTCTTAGAAGCTAAAGTCGTAGTCGACGGTGAAACCACTGGAGAAATTGGTAAAGGAATTCTGGTTTTTCTGGGTCTGGGCAAGGACGACAATCTGGAAAAAGGCAAAAAGCTGATTGATAAGATATTGAAATACCGCTTCTTTGACGACGAACAGGGCAAGATGGGCTGGAATGTCAGTCAGGCCGGAGGCGGTTTACTGCTGGTTTCGCAGTTTACCCTGATGGCACAAACCCAAAAAGGCTTACGTCCCGACTTCGGTCCGGCCATGCCGCCTGCCGAGGCCAAAGTCCTATATGAGCAGCTGGTAGAATATGCCCAGAGCCAGTTTGAACATGTGCAAACCGGTATTTTTGCAGCCGACATGAAAGTCCATCTGGTTAATGACGGCCCGGTGACGTTTAATTTAGAAGTTGAATAACAAGGTTATTCGCTCCATCAAAAAAGCCCTCCAATGAGGGCTTTTTTTAATCCTTTCCTGACTCCTCTTTTTTCAAGGAGGAGAAGAAAGCAATCAGATTTTATTTACCCGTCTTTTCTTTAATAAACTGACGGGCCATTTTAATTTTTTCTTTGACTGGTTTTGGCAGTTTTGGTGGAATCATCTTCGCCACCTGGTTAAACCAGACCAGCAGACCAAAATCACCTTCCATTTTGATGGTGCCACTTTGCATACCGGTCATAAATGCCGTCGGGTCACCTTTAATCAAGGTCTTCACACCCTGCTCACTGTCAGCAAACTGCAAAACAAAATCGGCTTTTTCAGCATCACCCGAAACCGTATCAATATGACCATTATCTACAATAATCTGACGGGCCATACCTTCATCTGTACCAATCTGGATACGGAACTGACGCCCATGTACCAGTTCAATGAATTTCGGGCTGGTACGTGCCAACTGCTTCATACGTAAAGCTAAACCTGCAACCAGTAAGTCCAGCGGATCGGTACTCATATCAATAAGAGGAAGTTTTAACACGGGAATGGATGACAGTTTCATGGAGGATGCCTATTCTAATTGTACGAAAATTGACAAATATCCTAGCATAGTTCTGGGCTAGGTGGATTAAGCAGTTTGTATCATATTTCCAAACTGAAAAATGCACCCTTAGGTGCATTTTTTTGATTAAAACTTGTAAACTTAACGGCTTGAAAGCTGCTGCTGGTCGTCTTCATAGACTGGCGTATGTTCGATGCAACGGCGTTTTGCCAGAGCACGCTCAGCACGACGATCTTCACGCAATAACAGGAAAGTCACAACTATCATGACTGCCGTTAGCGCGCTCAGGTAACTATATGTCATTGGAAGCTCAAACCAGGCTTGAGTTCCTACACGAATCACCTCGATCAGGCCCCATACCAGCATCCCGGCCGCCATAAAGCTCAACCAGCGACGATAAGGCGAGAAGAACACAGCAATGACAGCTGCAGCGACTAAACTGAAACCCACGATCGTTGCTAAATTCGCTGTTACCATATAAACCCCTCCATCCAAGATAGATAGCTTCCCGCTTGATCCTGCAAGGTTTCTACCTATTGAATTTCGCTAAATCAATAAAATGGAATCTGTTGATTTGTATCTCTATGCCTGCATTATGCTGAGTTTTTTGCATAAAAAAAGTCCTGTCATTCAGCCTAACGACATACTTTGTCGCGATATTATATTGTCATTACATTTTTTGCTTTTCACATTTTTGTGGATCAATGACTGCGTCAATGTTGGCGTGTCATTACAAAATTATCAGTGCTTTTTTTGAGTTAAAAAATTATTTTTCCGTTTAAGATGATCGATGTTTTTGTAGTCAGATCGTGGCTGCCTCTTTTCTAATCCATGCCATAAACAATAAAAAAACGCGACCCTGAGGTCACGTTTAAAATCAATCAAAGCCTGTACTTATGCACGGTTTAGGTCTTTATCATGTACGCCGAGCAGATACAGCACGCCGTCCAGACCGACACTGGAAATCGCCTGATTGGCATTTTGACGAACCAGAGGCTTGGCACGGAAAGCCACACCGAGTCCTGCAATGGACAGCATTGGCAAATCATTGGCGCCATCACCGACTGCAATGGTCTGTTCCAGCGAAATTCCCATCTCCTGGGCAATTTCACCAAGCAAGAAGGCTTTACGCGCACCATCGACAATATGACCTTTGACTTCACCCGTCACCACACCATCCTGAACATCAAGCGCATTGGCATGCACTTCATCGATATCTAGTTTACTTTGCAAATATTCGGCAAAGTACTGAAAACCGCCAGAAAGAATTGCGGTACGGTAACCCAATGCTTTTAAAGTTGAAATTAGACGTTCAGCACCCTCGGTAATGGTAAGGCGCTCGGCAATTTTTGGGAGTACCGATGCATCCATACCTTTGAGCAAGGCCACACGAGCACGGAAACTTTGCTGGAAGTCCAGCTCACCCTGCATGGCACGTTCGGTGATTTCTGCGACCTGTTTCCCTACACCCGCTTCAATCGCCAGCTCGTCAATGACTTCCTGCTCGATCAGGGTGGAGTCCATATCGAAGCAGACCAGACGGCGGTTACGGCGATAGGCATTGTCTTCCTGCACCGCGACATCGACATTAAGTTCAGTGGATAAACGCAAACAGGCAGCGCGCATTGCGGCTGCATCGAGCATCTGTCCTTTTAAACCGAACTCCACACAGGCGCGTTTCGGACCGCTGCTGTGACCATCTAGGGCCGGACGGCCAGACAGACGGGTCACGGTTTCAATATTAAAACCCTGAGCCGAAACAATCTGGGTTACAGCTTGCAGATGAGAGGCATTTAATTCAGGAGCCAATGCCGTTACGATATAACGTGTGCGTCCACCTTCTTTGACCCACTGCTCGTATTCAGTCGCAGAGATCGGTTTAAAGCGCACAGTTAACCCGATATCATGTGCTAGAATCAGGATCTCCTTCATGGCTAATGCAGTCGCTGTCTGGTCTTCAGACGCTACGACAATACCTAAGGTTAACTGATTATGAATTACCGCTTGCCCTACATCTAAAATCTGTAGGGAATGGGCGGACAAAACCTGCATTAATCGTGTAAATTGATTAGGCTGGTCAGGTCCTAAGAATGATATAAGAATGATTTCTCGCATGAATTGACTCGGGTCTGAGCTACAACTATTGTTAGAATCATAATCGAAATTGAACAGAATTGCCTTGGAAGTTTACGTTGAATGCGCCTAGACAAGGGCTATTTGCTAGCCTATTGATTGTAAGTTTTGCTCTGCATACCTTTTTACTGGTATTGGCAACCACTCACCAGCTAAATGAAAACCGTGCCAGTCAGGGACAGCTGATCACCAGTCAACTGGTGACAGACAGCCTGTCTGAGCTGGAACCGCCCAACCGGGTTTCTCTGGCGTTGCTGGCAAATCGTTATGCCACTAACCCTAGTGTGGCTTCAATCCGAATTCTGGATGCGAAAGGTCAGGTTTTAGCTACAGGCGGACTAACCAAGACCCGGGATGGCGAAGTTTTTGTGCGTGACGCGCTACAAAATGAGAAAAAAGTTGGTCTGATTGAAATCACGCTGATTGAACCAAGTATTGGTGAAATTCTGCGGACCCAATGGCTGGCGATTCTGCTCTCTTTCATCATTCACGCTTTGCTTTGGGTCGCCTATCGTGCAGTAGCCCGTCCAAGCCGTACCGAATATCTGGCGCGCATCAATAATGAATCACGACTGAAATTTGAAATCCAGTCGCTGACACAAGCCCTGGAACAGGAAAAACATAATGCGGCACTGGCGATTGCCCAGGCCCAACAGACAGTGAAAAACAAAGCCAAAGAAAAAGAACATAAACCAGCTGTACTGGAAAGCGACAGCCTGAGTTTAAATATCCAGTTCTACGATCCAAAACAGTTACTCGATAGCGTGAATAAAACCGTGTCGGTGCCTTATTTCAATCTCTGTCAGATTTTTCTGAATAAAGCCACTGAACTGTGTGTGCAACGCTATAAATTGAATAGTTCTGATATTTGTACCGTACATAAATTTAATGAAAAAGGTGCCACGATCAGTATTGCACTAGACAAACCAAATGCCTTGGCCTGTCTGACCATGATCAGTGCCGTGTTCCAGCTGCTTTCGGAAGTTCTGTATAAACGCTACCGTGAAGAAAAACGTTTTGTGCTGCAAACCCGTAGCGCAATTGCCTCTAAAGTCGAGGAGATGCAGCTTAGTTCGGTACAAGCCTCTGAGCGTCTTAGCCAACACCTAGTCGCAAAAGAAAGTGCCTTACATGTACCGAATAGCTTGCTGAAAGATGTGAGCGATCACTTTCAGCTGGTCAGTATGCCAAATCCAACCAATGTCCTGACCCGTCATGCCTTTGTAGTGAATGGAATGGATGCAGAAACTGCAGAGCTGGCACAAACATTTAGAACCGAGATTTTAAAATCTAAACAGTCCAAAGCTTCATAAATTTTCTAAAGTAAAAATCCCGACATTCAGTCGGGATTTTTATAACTGAAATCTAAAAAAACAATTATTTAGATTAATACTCATTTTAAAATTCTAGCTCTCTGTATCCAGTTTTTGTTGTGAAGCTGAGGCACTGTTTTTGCTTTTGGCAGCCCAGTAGGTGGCCAGTGCCGGCCCAGAAATATTATGCCAAAGACTGAAAATCGCGCTTGGCAAAGCTGTAAGTGGTGATGCGGCAAAATGGGTTGCAGCCAAGGCCACCCCCAGACCAGAATTCTGCATCCCGACTTCAATCGATACCGCACGACAGTCTATTTCTGCCAGCTTGAACATGCGACTGGCCCAATAACCCAGCAGATAGCCCAAGCCATTGTGTAAGGCCACAATTCCTAGAATCATCAGCCCCGATTGCAGAATCTGGGCTTTGCTGCCAGCAATAATCGCTGCGACAATTGCAACAATCGCAATCACAGAAATCAGCGGCATCACCTGAATATAGCCCGTGACTTTTTGCTTGAGTAGCGCCCGAACGACTAAACCCAGAATAATGGGAAACAGCACTACTTGTAGGATCGACACTAGCATGGATAAGGCATTGATCTCAATCCACTGACTGGCCAGCAGATAGAAAATTGCCGGAGTTAAAATGGGGGCCAGCAAGGTGGAGACCGAGGTACAGGCGACAGACAAGGCCGTATTACCCTTGGCCATATAGGTAATCACGTTGGACGCGGTTCCACCCGGACAGCAACCGACCAATATCACCCCGATCGCAATCTCCGGTGGCAACTGAAACAGCTTGCACAGCATAAAGGCCAAACCCGGCATCACCATAAACTGGGCCACCACGCCAATTGCTACCGCCTTCGGACTTTGCAGGACACTTTTAAAATCGCCCACGGTCATGGTCATGCCCATACCAAACATAATAATGCCCAGCATCCACGGAATATAAGCCCGTAACCAAACAAAAGCTTCGGGGATCATCAAGGCAATGCCGGAAAAAAGTACGACCCATAAAGCAAAGGTTTTTTGGACAAATTGGCTAAACTGGAGCAAGGCTGACATGAGTTTCATCCAGGTGACATCAAGGGAGAGAAAGTGAAATAAAACAGGTATCTGTCGCTATCTGGCGTGGCAGATATAAATACAAAAAAGATCAAAGGGATATTCAATTTCTATCCCTTCACTGATTTAAGCGGTCTGAACAATATCTTTTACATAGATACGTTTTACCCCATGCGCCAGCATATCTTGCCACGCATGTTGTAAGGAACCATTCAGATCAATGCCTTTGGTGGCATCTGCAATCACAAAGGTCTTAAAGCCCAGTTTGCAGGCATCGATTACGGTCCAGGCCACACAAAAGTCTGTGGCAATCCCGACCACAAATACGCTATCAATTCCGCGCTCACGCAAATAACCGGCAAGACCGGTATTGGTTTTCTGGTCAGCTTCCATAAAGGCAGAATAACTGTCGATCTGGGAATGAAAACCCTTGCGGATAACCAGTTGTGCTTGCGGTAAATTTAAATCCGGATGCAACTCGGCATCTACTGTCCCCTGCACACAGTGCTTTGGCCATAAGACCTGAGTGCCATAATCCAGCTGAACACTGTCATAGGCTGCTTTACCGGGATGATTGTCGGCAAAAGAAATATGATTGTCAGGATGCCAGTCCTGAGTCAGGATAATATGATTAAAATGCTGCCCCAATAAATTGATATTGGGGATAATCTGGTCAGCATTGGCTACAGCCAGATTGCCACCTGGGGTAAATCCTCTTTGTACATCCACAACCAGTAAAGCGATATTATTCTGCATCTGTTTTTCATCCATTGAAATCTCGATTTATGCCCAAGCATAGCGCAAAATGCCCCATAATTTTTAGCCCTAGGCCTAAAAATGACATGACTCTGCATTCTCATACAAGCAGATCGAGAGATTCATGGTTTTTTGAAAATATACGATGAGTTCGATGTTTATACCTGACTAGATCTCTGCAAAAAATAAGTTCTAAGATACCCTTGCAGATAAGGCCATGCGTGTTTCTGCTAATAGCGAATAGAGTCGTGTATTTGATGCCTCAATTCCAAAAACAAAAAAGCCTGCAAGTGCAGGCTTTTTAAAATCTTTGAGTATTACACTTTAGTGCGATTTACCAGGAACAGCATACACAGCGCAGAGATAAGGATACATGGAATTGCAGCTGTAATCACACCTGCGGCACCAAAGCCTGCAACCAGTAGCTGACCCGCGATGACTGGACCTAGCATGGCACCAATCCGGCCGACTGCAGAAGCAACACCAACACCGGTACCACGTACTTCTGTCGGGTAAACGATACTACCAAAGGCATACAATACACCCTGACAGCCAATCACGAAGGCACCGGCCAATGCGGCTGCCATATACATCTGGTTCAGCGAACTCGCACCATTGAGCGCCAGTAGACCTGCCAGAATACCGCCGTACATCAACAGGATGACACACGCTTTCTTCCAGCGGTCAGTCAGCAGACCCAGAATAATCGTACCAATCGTCGCCGTGACCATAAAGTAGAACTGTGCGGTTGAACCATCCTTGCGGGTAAAGCCAAGTTCCATAAACAATGATGGCAACCAGCTCAACATGATGTAAACCACCATCAAGGTAAAGAAGTAGCTGATCCAGATACACATGGTGCGTAACAGGTTATCCGAGTTAAACAGATCCTTAAATGAGCCTTGTGGTGCAACTGCAAGTTCTGCTGCAGTTTTGTTCTTGGCTTTCAGATATTCCTTCGATTCAGGCAAAAACCGCATCATCAATGGAATTGCAAAAATCGGTAACAGGCCACCCAGATAGAAAACATTCTTCCAGTTGGCACCAAATTCAGTCGCAGCAATTAAAGACAAAAGCGCTGCACCCACTGGCATACCGCAGTACATCAAGCCAACTGCACGACCACGGTTTTGTGGAGATACAGCTTCAGAAGCCAGTGTGATCAGAATCGGCATCGCGCCGCCCAGACCTGCTCCAGCCAGAAAACGGACTAATAGCAGACTGTTAAAGCTGTTGACCCAGACTGTACATAAGGTAAATACAGCAAATATTGCTGTCGACCAGATCAAGACTTTCTTACGGCCAATACGGTCCGCAAATCGACCACCAACCAGTGCACCCGGCAATAAACCCAGAATCCCTGCACTAAAAAACACACCCAACTGGGAACTATCGAGACCAAAATGCTCACGAATCCCTGCAGCAGCAATCCCGGCTGCCTGAATATCTAAGCCTTCAATCACCGCAATCAGAAAACAGATCGCGACCGTGACGATAGCATGCTTATTGTCTGATTTTTCCATTGGATTATCCTTGTTCAATCAGCGTTACAAAAGACAGCCATCATCTATGAGCCGAACTGCAGAATATAACTATCAATAAGTTGAACGTTTTGCTTGGATCTTCCAAAAGGGACTGAAGCAGATGAATCTGAGTCACTGCCAGACAAAGTCGCAAAAGCACTTAATCAAAATCTCATAAAATGTAAAATCTGTACTTTAAGGCTTATACATCAAGTTAAAAAATCAGCCAATAAGAAAAAAACATCCAATGCATTGATATTTTAAAGAGATTAGTCCTGTCAGTTTTCGGCTTTATTTGTTTCCTTATGACAATACCTTCAAGATGTAGAAGATATGGTTTTATTCAATATAACTATTAATCTAAAATCAAAAGACAAAAAAATGGCAGTTTTGGCGGATCTTTTTTGCACAAGGGTTATCATTATTATGTTCAATGTTGGAAATATCAGTCCTTGCCTGCACTGGAGAGATGGGTTGGGCTGCTGCATTTTTCTTTATAAATCATCTTATTTATTACTTGATTGTTTTCAGAAGGCTTTGTATAAAGAATTCAGTGGCTTTGACTAAAGCATATTGTTCTTATGCGTTTGATCAGTCATAATTTGCGTAAGCAATCTTCAATTCAGCGCAAGTCTATTGAATTTGCTATAAATCAAAATACAAATCCATCCCAATTTATGTTTTCTCATTCCTTTCGGATGGACAAATAGGATAGTTTTTTAAAATGACTCAGCAAGCACAGACCATTCAAGGTTCCATAGTCGCAATCGTCACCCCTATGTTTGAAGATGGCAGCGTAGATTGGAAGGGTCTCGAGAAGCTGGTTGAATGGCATATTGCAGAGGGTACCAACAGTATCGTCGCAGTTGGAACGACAGGCGAAGCTTCGACCCTTAGCATGAGTGAACACACCCAGGTGATCAAAGAAATCATTCGTGTGGCCAACAAACGTATTCCTATTATTGCCGGTACAGGCGCAAACTCGACCCGCGAAGCGATCGAACTGACCTGCGAAGCCAAAGAGCTGGGGGCTGATGCCGCCTTACTGGTGACACCGTATTATAACAAACCGACCCAGGAAGGCTTATACCAGCATTATAAAGCCATTGCTGAAGCAGTTGACCTGCCACAGATTCTCTATAATGTCCCTGGGCGTACCGGGGTCGACATGGCCAATGAAACCGTGATTCGTCTGGCAGATATTCCCCAAATTGTGGGTATTAAAGATGCGACTGGCGATGTGCCGCGCGGTGCTGAACTGCTGCAAGGCCTGGTTGGTAAAAATATGACGGTGTATTCAGGTGATGATGCGACGGCATATCAGCTGATGAGTCATGGTGCCAAAGGCAATATCTCGGTCACAGCGAACGTGGCTCCGAAAGCCATGAGTGAAGTTTGTGCCGCTGCCATTGCCGGTGATGCAGCCACTGCTGAACAGTTAAATGCTCAGGTTGCAAATTTACACAATATTTTATTTTGCGAATCGAACCCAATTCCTGTGAAATGGGCACTCCATGACATGGGCTTAATTGGTACAGGTATTCGCCTTCCATTAACACCACTTGCAGAACAATATCGCGCTCCGCTTCATGAAGCACTGGTCGAAGCGGGCGTTATTAAATAAAAGAGCAGAAGATTATGCAGTTACGTTTAGGACTTAGCCTTACACTTTCAGTATTCAGTTTGGCAGGTTGTAGTTCAATGGCCTTTAATAATGGCACTTTAGACTATAAAGAGACTACTACCCTAGAAGCTTTACAATACCCTGAAGGCGCCATGGTCCGTCCTGCAACGCCATTGTACCCCGCTCCAACAGTTGATCCGCTGGCAATTGAAAATGCACCGAAGCTTGAAAACCAGCGTGGCAACCGTTTTGCCTTGCCACGCCCGCAAGCCCAGACTGAAAACTCAAGTGCAGCGGATCTGACTGAAACCAATTCTATTGGTAAACCACAGTTGGTCACAGACGGAAATCTTAATCCGCTGCTTAAAATTGAGGGAAATTCTGCTACAATTTGGCAATACACTCTTGCCACCCTCAGCAGTCTGAATCATAGCGTCGTTGCCCAGAGCAAAAATCGTTACGAAGTCACGATTAAGGTCGACCAGCAGACCTATGTATTAAGATTATCTTCTGTCGGTTCAAGTAATAACCTCGCTGTGTTCAATACCGATAACAGTTTTGCCGACCGTGAAAAAGCCACAGAACTGCTCAACCAGATTTACCAAAATTGGCCAGCCTAGACATTTCTAGGCATTTTTTTTGTAAAAGGTTCCCTCATGTTAAAACAAACCTTGCTCTATACTGGTAAAGCGAAATCTGTCTACACTACAGACAGTTCAGACCATCTGATTTTAGTCTTTCGTGATGATGCTTCTGCATTCAATGGCGAAAAAATAGAGCAACTAGATCGTAAAGGCAAGGTGAACAACCGTTTTAACGCCTTCATCATGGAAAAGCTGGCAGAAGCGGGTATTGAAACTCACTTTGAAAAGCTATTGACTCCAAATGAAGTCCTGGTAAAAAAACTGGATATGATCCCAGTTGAATGTGTCATCCGTAACTATGCAGCTGGTTCTTTATGCCGCCGCTTAGGTGTTGAAGAAGGCAAGGCCTTGGTTCCTCCAACATTTGAATTGTTCTTTAAAGATGATGCGCTTGGCGATCCAATGGTCAATGAATCCCAAGCAATTGCTTTAGGCTGGGCGACTGCTGAACAACTGGCGAAAATGAAAGAACTCACGTATCAAGTGAATGACGTACTGAAAACACTGTTTGATGCAGGTAACATGATTCTGGTCGATTTCAAGCTTGAATTTGGTGTGTTCCATGACCGTATCGTTTTGGGTGATGAATTCTCTCCAGACGGTTGCCGTCTATGGGACAAAGACACCAAGAAAAAACTCGATAAAGACCGTTTCCGTCAAGGTCTGGGTGGTGTGGTTGAAGCCTATGAAGAAGTCGCTGGCCGCCTAGGTATTGATCTTTCCGATATCTAATTATTCCTTGATTAAAAAACCGGATTTATAAATCCGGTTTTTTAATATCCAATATTTTATTTTTCCAATTATTTAATGCAATTTTCACAGAGAAAAACCCAGAATAATGCTATATGCAAATCATTTATTTATTTACTCTTCCCGCATTAGTTTTTGATAATCAAAATAAATTTTTTAAATTAAATAAGATTCAAAACTCTATTTATTTAAAATAAAATTCAACCAATTAAAAGCTTAAAATAATTATTTTATTTATTCATAAAAAACTACATTTTAAAACAAATCTTTATTTTAAAATAATTCATTACATAATTATTTTTTTAGCTAGTTAAAGCATGTTAATTATAATTTATCCTTGCTTAAAGATAAGGAAGTATAAATTTTTCCCTGCTCAAAACTTACTTTACACCCAATTAATAATGATCGAGAAAAAATTAAAATAAGTCGAGGATTTTCTTATGAAAACACCTAGTTTTACCATTTTATTACTGGCTGCCATATTAAGTGCCTGTGATGGCAGCAGTAATAACTCTTCCAATTTTACACCCGCTCCTAACCCGATTCCTAATCCTGTTGAACCGCCACCTTATGACATGAATGACATGAGTAATTATATTGCCGCAGGAAAATACGAGCAAAGATATAATAATCTGGTCGAAAACTGTGGTTCTGACTCAGCGCCGCAATATCAGTGTTCCGGACTGTTATTCAGGGGTATTCGTATCGCAGCTCAGCCGAAGCCTTGGGTCCACCGTCAAAAAGACATCGACAAAGGCACTGTATCTATGGCTTATATCCGCCAGGATCTGAATTTCAAGTTACCTGATGATACCTATCAGGCAGGTATGGTTGTCAGACCGAATTTTGAAGATGTAGCACCGACCCGCTGTGCATCGCCTACGGACATGAATACTGATGACCGAGTAGGTTCACTTAATAACTGTTTGAAGTCAGACGAGGTCCAATACGGTTCTACCGATTATACGGTAAAAGACTGTCAGGACTGGGGCATTGATACTCCACAAAAATGGCTGGATATATTTATACCAATCGCGCGGGCAACCAAGCAGAACGGCACTCTAGATCAGTTCCCGGGACAAACCTGTACTTTTACCATGGCTAAATCTGACCCGGCTAAATTTGCGACTCGGGCGACTTATTTTAGTATGTTTGCTGCTATCCGAAAAGGTTTTCCAGTCGATTTACGTCCAGACTGGTGGAATGATGAGATTCTGGCAACTATCTGGGATGACTCAAAACCAACCACCGCACCTATAGAAGCTTTTTATTATAATTTGGGTAATCAAGCAGGTTTCGAAGCGGCTCAAACCTGGCAAAAAGCCTATTATGAGGATACCCAGATATATCTTCCTATTCTGGCAATTGACTTTAAGGTAGATGAGCCATCACGTATTTACTATAGTGCACATGACCAGGTTGTATTTGATAATATGTCCGACCTTGAAAAAATTAAAATCACCGCAGAATGGTTAACGCCAGACCCACCTGCGGAAAACTCAGCAGCGTTCGAGCTTGATAAAAAGACCTATCAGGAACTGCTCAACCCTTCTGCGGCAAGATGGACACTGGCTCAACAAGATGCCAATATCACCACACCGTATTTATCCAAACGTTTTCTCGGCTTCAATTACAAGTTCTATACCACTGAAGTTACCGCGCTGATCAATTATATGGTTGATTTTGAACAGCCAGTCGCAAATGAAATTAAGGCGAAATATAACCGTGAACGGCCATTTGTCTACTATAACAGTGAAATATGTACCCCTGAAGACCGCGACTTCCTGTTGACGAATACCTCATATCCATCAGGCCACAGCTTAAGAGGATATCTGGTCGGCTACAGCCTGTCCGATGTAGACAATAGCAGAAGAAGTGAGTTTGAAAACACTGCAGTTGATTATGCCAAGAGTCGTATAATCTGCCGGGTACACTGGTTAAGTGATACTGAAGCAAGTAAAGGCATCGCTTCAATGGCCATGAATATTTTAAAATACTCTCCTGAATATTTGGGTAGAGTACAAGCTGCCAAGCAGTCAATTCAATAATCTGTCTGGGAAAGACTAAAACTCATCGAGCTTTAAATTTCCAAATGATGCTCCAGGGATTTAATCATCTTTGGGGCATTATTTTCATATTAAAAAATTAATCTGCTCTCGTTTTAAATTACTATTATTAATTCCTGAATTTTAGATGATTAAACAAGGGGATAGAAAAATATTATTCAGCGGATGAAGATAAGTATATTAAATCAATTTTTAAAATAATTGAATAATTTATTTCTGTTATTTCAACTAATTATCTGCGTCAATATTTAACCATTTTAAAACAGGATTCAGATGATTTAATAGCAATTAAAATAAAAGCCCGATCCCGGGCTTTTATTTACTGTTGTTGCTGCCAGCGACGTTGCTGCAAGCGCTCAGCCTCTACTTCACGTTTATTCCGCGCTGATTCATACAGTTTTGTGCCTTTTAGTTCAGGTGGCAGATATTCCTGCAGTACAAAATGCTCAGAATAGTTATGCGGATACAGATAATCCATGCCATAGCCCTGCTCTTTCATCAGCTTGGTCGGTGCATTTCTTAAATGCAAAGGCACTGGCAGATTTGAGGTTTTATCCGCGAGTTCCATCGCCTTGTTAATCGCCAGATAGGTACTGTTACTTTTGGCACTGGTGGCCAGATAAACTGCACATTGTCCTAAAATAATCCGGCATTCCGGCATTCCTACAGCCTGCACCGAACGGAAACATTCACCCGCCAGCAATAAGGCATTCGGATTGGAATTACCGATATCTTCGGATGCAGCAATCAGCATGCGCCGTGCAATAAACACCGGGTCTTCGCCGCCTTTGAGCATGCGTGCCATCCAGTACAGGGCTGCATCAGGGTCACTGCCGCGAATTGATTTGATAAAGGCCGAGACCAGATCATAATGCTGTTCACCGGACTTGTCATAACGGGCAATATTTTGCTGTGCCACTTTCACCACTACCGCATTGGTGATGATATTTTCCATATCCGGTTCAAAGGTACTGGCAATCAGATCCAGTAAATTCAGCGCTTTGCGGGCATCCCCTGCCGCAAACTGGATCAGGGCATCAAATTCTTCAATCAGGATATGTCTTTCCTGAAGAAAATGGTCATCTTGCAGGGCTTGCGTCAGCAAGGTCTGAATCGATTCAGCACTCAAGGCATTCAGGCTATATACCTGACAACGCGACAATAAGGCACTATTGACTTCAAAAGACGGGTTTTCGGTAGTGGCACCAATTAAGGTAATTTTCCCCTTCTCCACTGCATTTAACAGCGCGTCCTGCTGGGATTTGTTAAAACGGTGAATTTCATCAATAAACACCACTGGCGTCAGCAGATCGCCCCCTTCGGCAATGATTTCCCGCAGCTCTTTCACCCCGGTATTCAGGGCAGACAGGCTGATAAAAGGCCGGTCTACTGCTTGAGCCAGCAGTAAGGCAATGGTGGTTTTACCGACCCCGGGTGGCCCCCAGAAAATAATCGAAGGCAGATGCCCCTGATCAATCATCTGACGTAAGGGCGCATGTTCTCCCAGCAAATGGTCCTGCCCGATAATCTGTGTAAGGTCGCGTGGCCGCAAGCGTTCTGGAAGCGGAATATGACTATCTGACATGTTATTATTAGCTCAAACTAAATTCTGATCTCATTCTAACACCAGCAGTTTTGATTCCAAGAATGCAAATACAAAGCATAAAAAATTAATTTATGTAGATATCCTCTATTTTTTTAATTCTGAATGAATTAATCTCTATAAAAGCAAATAATTTGAACATGATTAATTGTGAATTAATTACAGTGTAATTTTCATATTGTTTATTCTAATTAAAAGAAACTTATCTAGTCCCTCGGGGGGCACTTTTTTGGCTGTATTGGTGAATGCATGAAGCATGATAAATTTGAACAGGGAGCTGTGAGCCAGTCTGAGCGACTGATATCATTATCACTGATTGCGCCCCACGTTCACTTGTCTGAAACGGTTTTATTAAAAAATCTGATCAATGCCTTGCCGCAACCTTTGTGGGTCAGCAACAAAAAACATCTGCAATATTTCAATGATGCCATGACCGATTATCTTGGCGTAAACCTGAATGAACAGGGTCATCCGCAATGGCAGAGTTTTATTCATGCAGAGGACTTGCAGCTGTTTTTAGCGCAGTGGCATGCTGCGCTGGATCAACATCAGAACTTTGAAACCCAGTGCCGGATTAAACGCAGCGATAGCAATTATCGCATGTGTACCCTAGCGGTAAAATTTCATCATCAACCCGACCATTTACTGCAATGGGCCGTTTCCCTGACCGATGTACATAACTATTTTGAAATCCAGCAACAGCTTTCTAAAATTGTTTCAACCCAGGAAAACATGCTGGATGCCAGTGCAGACTGCATCCATATTATTAGTCCTGAAGGCGAGATTCGGCATAGTAACCAGTCTGGCTATCTGGCAGGAACAAGCGAAACCGCAGGGCAAGATCCAGACAGTTCATTGTCCTGGTTCAATCGCTTAATACCTGAAGCCCGAAAATCCGCGCAACGTGCACTGAAACAGGCTGCCCAAGGATTAAATAGCCGTTTTTCCAGCAAAGTCCAAATGAAAGACCAGCCAATCCAGTATTGGGATCATCTCCTGACCCCGATTCTGGATCAGCAGAATATTACTCAAAATATCCTCTGTGTATCACGGAATATCAGCCAGCAAAAAATCGCAGAAACCCGTTTAAAAGAAGTGATTAAACGGGATGAACTGACTGGCCTGTATAATCGTAGTACCTTCTATAAAACCTTTAAACAAGTACTCTTGAAGGCTCAACAACAGCAGACCAAAGCGGGTTTACTGCTCATTGACCTGGACTATTTCCGGCATATTAATGATACCTTGGGCCATATTGCTGGTGATCATCTGTTACATGTCTTGGGTGGGCGTTTCCAGGCCTGTTTCGGTCCGAATACCATCGTTGCCCGTTTAGGGGGCGATGAGTTTGCCGTGCTGGTGAAAAATCTGGAAAATGAAGAACAGCTGCTGGCCACCGCGCAAACGGCCTATGCCCAGCTGGATCAGCCCATAAATTATGTCGGCAATAACATCAGCAGTGCCATGAGTATTGGCTGTGCCATCTATCCACGTGATGCCTTAAATACCTCCAATCTGTTGAAATGTGCCGATATTGCCTTAAATGATCTGAAAAATAGTGGTCGTGGTGGTATCCGCATGTTTAATCAGGATATGTGTGGTTCACTGGAAAATATGACCAAGCAGCTGACTTTGGCACGCAAGATTATTCTGGCCGATCAGATCATTCCCTATTACCAGCCTAAAGTACGTCTATCTGATGGCGCGGTAATCGGTTTTGAAGCGCTGTTACGCTGGCAAGATCAGGACCAGAACATTCAGTTACCTTCCGAAATTTTTGGTGCCTTTCAGGACTATGAACTGGCCTCACGCATCAGTGAGACCATGCAACTGAAAGTCTTTGCAGACATGAGCCGCTGGCAGGCCCAAGGGCTGGATCTGTTGCCGATTTCAATCAATGCTGCACCGGTTGAATTCCTGCGCGACGATTATGCCGAAAAACTGTTGGCACGCCTGTCCAATTTTGATATTCCTGCCCATAAAGTTGAACTGGAAATCACCGAACAGAGCCTGTCCGAGCATGGCGTAAACTATGTGGTCCGTGCACTGAACCTGCTTAAACAGGCCGGAATCCAGATCTCGCTGGATGACTTCGGCACCGGACATTCTTCACTGACCCGGTTACAAGACTATCCGGTGGACTGCATCAAGATTGACCGCAACTTTGTAGAGCGCATGAACAGTGACCCGTCTGCCTTGGCCATTGTCAAAGCCATTACCCAGATAGGCTCCAGTATTGCCTTGGATGTTCTGGTCGAAGGCATCGAAAATACAGAACAACTGGACACGCTCATTCATTGTGACTGTCAGATTGGACAGGGATTTTATTTCTATCGTCCTATGGCCGGTGCTTCGGCTCAGGCCCTACTCCATCAGGTAGATCAATAAACGATAACCCAGACAGGTTTAGCGAACCCAGCGTACGATATAATCTTCGATATCTTCTTCATGAATGTCGGCTTCACTCAGGCAGCGCCCTGCTGCCGACTTGCGTGCCTGAATCACACTTTCTCGTGAACCGCTGATCAGATAATGCCAAGATGGCAAGCTCTTGCCCTGCTCGACCCGGCGATAGGCACAACTTGAAGGCAACCAGGGAATCGTTGCCAGTTTCTCGGGCGTCAGCTGAATACAGTCCGGCACATATTGCAGGCGATCTGGATAATTTGAGCAACGCGCAGTCGTGCAATCCAGCAGTTTGCAGGCCACTTTGGTATAAGCGACTTCCTGAGTATCTTCATCTTCCAGTTTGATCAGACAACACAACCCGCAACCATCACACAAGGCTTCCCACTCGCTTTTCGTCAGTTCAGCAAGTGAATAGTTTTTCCAGAATTCGGGACGTAAAGTATCGCTCATGATCGGGTCGGCACACTAACAAATCGGCTTATTATAGCAGCCTGAACCCTTCCGACCTACTGCTCAAATTCTTATTACTATCACGTAAACTATTGTTAAATCAGAGACAGTTCATCAACAAAACACTAACAGTCGCTAGAATCGTTTATTTCTATAATAAATTTGAAAAAAAAAACACATGGAGATATATATGTTTCGTTGGGCTATTATTTTTGCTGTTATTGCACTAATTGCGAGTCTACTAGGTTTTGGTGGTGTTGCAGGCTTATCTAAGGATTTTGCAATTATCTTGTTGGTGATTGCGGTGATTCTTGCGATCGTTGGTTTTCTTTCTCGCGGCAAGGTCTAGATTTACGCTAGACTTGCTCGAAGCAAGTGTTACCTTTCGAAAAAACAAGAGCCTCTCGGCTCTTGTTTTTTTATGGCTGTTTTAATGGTCCATTTAAATTAAAATACTTATCTTAAACAAAAACTTAAGGCTTTAAATGACGCGGTCTAAAACCTGCCATCAGCAAGGCTGCAAGATAAGCCACCACACCGACGACACATAAAATCATTACTTCTAAAACACGCATCCATTGCGACACATCTGCGTTATACCAGCTCAAGCCATAGGCTAAAGCTGCAATCATTACGACATTGGCAAACATAAACTGCAGGAAGATTTTTTTCCAGTGCGGCCCAAAGCGGAAAATATGATCTTTATGCAGATAATAATAGAGCAAGCCAGCATTGACCATGGCTGAACCCGTTGATGCCAGCGCAAGGGCCATATGCTCGGCTTCCCAGTGAATCAACTTGAAGAAACCGATAAAAATCACGTTCAGAATCGCATTGGCCGCCACCGCTATCAGACCGACACGCACCGGGGTTCTGGTATCCTGCTTTGCATAAAAGCCGGGTGCAAAAACTTTAATCAACATAAAGGCAATCACGCCACCACTCATACATTTCAGCGCCAAAGCCGTCATCTGAGTATCTTCAAAGGTGAACTGACCACGCTCAAACAGGGCCTGAATGATCGGGGTCGACAGCATAAACAGCGCGATACTGGCGGGCAGGCCTGCCATCACAATGACTTTGGCAGCCCAGTCCATCATGCCACGGAATTTTTCCGGATTCTGCTCGGTATGACGCGCAGATAACGACGGCAAAATCACGGTACCAATCGCAACACCAATCAGGCCAAGCGGCAATTCGGTCATACGCTCGGCACTATACAGCCAGGACACAGAACCATCCTGCATGAATGAGGCCCAGATGGTATTTAACAGCAGGTTAATTTGCGTGACGGATACACCAAATAGTGCCGGCAGCATCAACTTCATGATGCGATCAACACCTTCATGCTTGAAGTCAATTCTGGGTGGAATCAGCAGTTTTTTACGCCACAATTCAGGAATCTGGATCGCCAGCTGTAAAATACCGGCAATGATAACTGCCCAGCCCAGTGCCATAATCGGCTCCACCATATAAGGCGTAAGCCAGAGCGCTCCGGCAATCATGGCGACATTCAGCAAGACCGGTGCAAATGCGGGCGTACTAAAAGAGCCATAACTGTTCAGGATACTGCTGGCAAAAGCAGTCAGCGACATGAACAGCAAATAAGGAATGGTCAGACGGAACATGTTGGTCGCCAGAGCAAATTTTTCAGGATCGCTATGGAAACCCGGCGCATAGATATACATGATCAACGGCGCAGCAATAATCGCGACCATGGTCAGAGCTGTCATCACCGTCGCCAGACAGCCGAATACCCGACTGATCAGAATCTGGACTTCGAGATGAGTGCGACTGGTTTTATATTCGGTCAGTACCGGAATAAAAGCTTGTGAAAATGCGCCTTCGGCAAATAAACGCCTGAAAAAGTTTGGAATACGAAATGCGACCACGAAGGTATCGAAGTCTTTACCAGCACCAAAGACATTCAGTAAAACAATATCTCGAACCAATCCCAGTACGCGTGACAACATGGTCATCGCACTGACAATGATGGTCGAACGCCAAAGCGCCATCCTATTCACCTAATGTATAAATTTGTGGCTATTGTAATGAAACTTTTGTCAGAAGTTCATTGCTTAATTTCATCCCGCAAGCGAGATTGAGGTGTTTTTATAATGCTGTAACTGTGTACGAAAATCAGCCCAGTTAAAATATGCTCCTGGGTCAGTCTTACGACCCGGCGCAATATCTGAATGTCCGGCAATATGCTGCTGGATTTTAGGATAATAATCTTGCAAACAGGCAGTCACTTTGACCAGGGCTGCATACTGGGCTGGTGCAAAAGGCAAGTCGTCGCTGCCTTCCAGTTCAATCCCGATCGAATAATCATTACATTCTTTTTTACCCAAGTAGGTCGAACGTCCGGCATGCCAGGCGCGATCATTAAAATTGACAAATTGCAGCACTTCCCCAGTTCTTAAAATCAACAGATGAGTTGAAACCTGCATCCCTTCAATGCTTTGAAAATAGGGATGCACAGACCAGTCCAGCTGATTCTGAAAAAACTGTTCAATATAACCGCCGCCAAACTGTGAAGGGGGCAGGCTGATATTATGAATCACCAGCAGTTGAATCTCGGTCTGTTCTGGCCGCTGATTAAAATTGGGAGAAGGAATATGACGTGCACCGATCAGTTGCCCATCCTTGACCTGAAATTCAGCTGCCTGTTGCATAAAACTATCCTCTTCGAAAATAAAATCTGCAAGATCAGGATTGCAGCCGGCTTCATGCTAAAACTTTCAAGGACAAATCTCAATTCATCCCGGCAAACTGGATGAAAAATCGCTCATATTTTATGTAACGGTGCTAATATAAGGCGCAATTTTCACGGCTTAAAAAAGATACGGAAATACTCATGCGCATATCTCAAGCTCTGTTAGACCAGTCCATTCAGATCAATATTCAACAGGCACTTTCAGAAGATATCGGTGAAGGCGATATTACTGCCCTGCTGACTCCTGAAGACGAACAAGCCACTGCTACCATTATCAGTCGTGAAGAAATGGTCTTGGCCGGTCAGCCATGGGTGAATGCCTTGATTCAGGCTTATGATCCAAGCGTTGAAGTGATCTGGCTGAAAAATGATGGCGATCACGTCCAAGCTAATCAAGCTTTTTTAAAACTGGCGGGATCTGCGCGTAGCTTACTGACTGTGGAGCGTCCTGCGCTCAACTTTGTCCAGACGCTGTCTGCGGTTGCGACCAAAACAGCCCAGTATGTCAAAGAGCTGCAAGGCCTAAATACCAAACTGCTCGATACCCGCAAGACTCTTCCGGGCCTGCGCATTGCACAAAAATATGCCGTGGCCATTGGGGGTGGCCAGAATCATCGTCTGGGCCTGTTCGATGCCTTTTTAATTAAAGAAAATCATATTATGGCGGCTGGGGGTATTGCTCAGGCAATTGCCAAGGCACATCAGATTGCGCCGGGTAAGCCTGTCGAAGTCGAAGTTGAAACCTGGGATGAGCTGAATCAGGCACTGGAAGCCAATGCAGATATCGTGATGCTGGATAATTTCAGTCAGCAGCAAATGATCGATGCAGTACAACATGTGGCCGGACGCTGCAAACTGGAAGCCTCAGGCAATATCACCATCGATAATTTACGTGAAGTTGCTAGTACTGGGGTAAATTATATTTCCATGGGGGTACTGACCAAAGATGTTAAAGCTATTGATCTGTCGATGCGTTTTAATGCAGAAGACTAAATTTGATACGTAATAAGAGAAGGGTGCGAAGCACCCTTTTTTATTTTTTAAAATTTTTTGCGCATATTTTGTACAAAAAATATTGTAGGTGAATGAGGTAATGCTAGATTGCTATCACTTATTGGTATTTTGCCCGGCTGGTGTAGAAGTACCATCCTGATTTGCATCATGGGATTTGGACTTATTATTATCACAGGCAGCCAGACCAAGAACTGTACACACTGACAGTGCCATGAACCATATTTTCATATCTTAATCCTCTACGGTTTAGTAGACTTAAAATCATCTCCTGAAACACAGCGATACAGTAGACAGGTCCTGTTCAATTTTTGTGAGCTAATGTTGAGGCATAAAAAAACGCATCTAGAGATGCGTTTCTCAGCATGGGATGGATTACCAGCCTAAAGCTTCTTGCTGTTTTTTCACCAGTTCCTGAATACCTTTCTCGGCCATTTCCAGCATGGCATTCGATTGGGCACGGGTAAATGGCTTGTCTTCTGCAGTGCCTTGAATTTCAATAAACTCACCTGCCTGCGTCATCACCACGTTCAAATCTGTTTGACAGTTTGAATCTTCTTCATAGCAAAGATCCAGTAAAACCTCATCTTTGAAAATACCCACAGAAACCGCAGCCACCAAGCCTTTCAATGGATCATGTTTGATTTTCTTTTTTTCCAGCAATACGTTCATGGCATCGACCAAAGCCACTGCAGCACCGGTAATCGCTGCAGTACGGGTACCACCATCAGCCTGAATCACATCACAGTCGATGGTAATGGTATTTTCACCCAGTTTTTTCAGATCGACCATTGAGCGCAGGCTACGACCAATCAGACGCTGAATTTCCTGAGTACGGCCACTCTGTTTACCACGTGCCGCTTCACGATCGCTACGGGTATGGGTTGAACGTGGCAACATGCCATATTCAGCTGTGACCCAGCCCTGGCCCTGACCTTTCAGAAAACGCGGTACAGAACTGTCTACACTGGCAGTACAGAGTACTTTGGTATGACCAAATTCAACCAATACAGAGCCTTCCGCATAACGTGTATAGTTACGGGTAATTTTCACTTCACGTAATTGATCTAATGTTCGTTGGTCGATACGCATAATAAGTCCTGTATGGGTTAAAAATAATTGCGGCTCAGTATAGCAGAAGCCTTTGCCAAGATTAGGCGGCCCGGGCATTCATTTACAAAATCAATGCATCAGGCCGCGGCTAAATGTTGGAATTATGCCGATCTGTGGCGCTACGATTTGATTTAATTTTTGCTAGACTAAAAGTCCCCTTGAGGGTAGCTGGTAGTAGGAAACCCATTTATGTCCTTACGTGAAGATCGCAAGCAGCAAAGTCATCAGGCGCTACTCGATGCAACACTGTCATTGAGCAGTCAGGGACGTGCTTTCAGCACCATCAGTCTACGCGAAGTCGCGCATGCCATCGGACTGGTACCCACAGCATTTTACCGGCATTTTCAGGATATGGACCAGCTCGGTCTGGAGTTGCTGGATCAGGTTGCGGTTCACATCAAAGGGGTACTTAACCAATTGGGCCAGGCCTATCTGTATCAGCCGAATACCCGAACCCGGACCGGACTTGAACTGTTTTTTCAGGCAGTCGAATACCATCCTGAACCCTGGATTTTTTTTGTTGCAGAGCGCTGGGGCGGCTCGGAAGTGTTACGTGCCGGCATTGAACGGGAAATTCATTTTCTGGCAGAAGATGTCATGCATGAACTGGCCAAGATGCAGTCTACCCGACATATTCAGGCACCGCAGGACTTGCAGGCCTTGGCACAGATGCTGATTGAGCTGTCTCTGAACTGGGCCATGGGCTGGATTAATCTGCAACATCAGGCTGATCCAGAGCTGCGCCAAACCCAAGCCAGTGCCTTTAAAACCCAAAGCGTGCTGCAAATGCAGCTCTTGCTCCGTGGCATTTTGTACTGGTACCGGCAACCTGCCGAAATAGCAGGCCTTGTGCTCAATGAAGTGCCCACTCCCCCCGCCTAAATAAAAAAAACCTGCATGATTGATGCAGGTTTTTTTTACTGAATTTATTTCAGACTTATTTAGCTTTACGCTCTTTTTCGATCAGGTAATTCACTACCTGAATGACTTTGGCATCATTCCCCTGCACAATATATTTACCATTCACGGTGACTGCCGGAACACCACTGAGCTGGTACTGGGCGGCCAGATTTTTGGCCTGGGCAATTTTCGAGCTGATCGGGAAAGATTTATAGGTGCTGTTAAATTTCGCTTCAGGAATACCATATCGGGTATAGAACTTGGCCAGTTGCGCCTGTTCTAAAATTGGACGTTGCTTGTCATGAATATCATGGAATAATTGTAAATGTGCTTTTTGACGCACCCCCAATGCTTCAGACACATAATATGCCCGTGCTGCCTGTTCCCAGAGTGGATTCATTGCAGCAGGCGTCCGTACAAAACGCACGTCTTTTGGTAATTTTTTCAACCAGCCTTGCATATGTGGTTCAAGCGCGAAACAGTGTCCACAGCCGTACCAGAAGAATTCACGTACCTCAATCCTGCCCGGTTTTTCAACTTTGACTGGTTTTGCAACCACCTGATAGTCCTGACCTGCCACAAAATTGGCCATAGTATTGCCTGAAAAGGCCAAAACAGATGCGGCAACAGTACCTAAAAGGAATTTTTTCATTCGGATTATCGTCCTCTAAATCATTATGCTTAGTTTATGTGTTCACTATAAATCAATTATGCCGGTTTCGTTTTCATTCTGTGAACTTTTTCGCTGCTTTTATCGCTTTTTCTGCCAGAATCGCTACACTAAACCATCGGACTGATTTTCAAGGTTTAAATCAGTTTCTATCGCCATCCGGCAAGTATATATTTTTAGCTAATCACGACTGATTGAGGTGACACCGATGTCGCAATTGAATGTTGATCCACAAGAAATTGCCAAGTTTGAAGCATTTGCAGCTATATGGTGGGATCAGCATTCTGAGTTCCGCCCTTTGCACATGATTAATCCACTACGTTTAAACTGGATTGATGAACATGCCGGTGGCCTGAGCGGCAAAAAAGTGCTGGATGTCGGCTGTGGCGGCGGTATTCTGGCCGAAAGCATGGCGCGTCGCGGTGCTGATGTACTCGGGATTGATATGGGTGCAGCACCTCTGAATGTGGCACGTATCCATGCCGAACAGGAAGGCGTCAGCAATATCGAATACCGTCAGGTGCCGGTCGAACAGCTTGCAGACGAACAGGCTGGCCAATACGACATTGTGACCTGCATGGAAATGCTGGAACATGTGCCCGATCCGGCATCGATTATTCAGGCCTGTCATCAACTGGTCAAACCAGGCGGCCATGTATTCTTCTCGACCATTAACCGTAATCCGAAGTCGTATTTATTTGCCATTATCGGGGCAGAATATGTCTTGCGGATGCTGGCAAAAGGCACTCATGATTACAGCAAATTTATCAAGCCATCCGAGCTGGCACATGATATTCGTAATGCCGGTTTAAAGCTCAAAGACATGACCGGACTGCATTATAATCCACTCACCAAGCGTTACTGGCTGGCACCAAATGTTGATGTCAACTATATGGTCTATACCGTGAAAGATAGCGCAGCAGAGACCACCGCATGAAAGCCGTTCTGTTTGACCTGGATGGAACCCTGATTGATACCGCTGCCGATTTTATCCGGATTATCCAGCAGATGTGCCGTGAAGAAGGCCGCGCGCTGGTCGAACCCGAGCTGATCCGTACCCAGGTCTCCGAAGGCGCACGCGCCATGGTGAAACTGGTTTATCCGGAACTGCAACTGGAAGATCCGGTATTTTTAGCCCATCGTCAGCGCTTTCTGGACATGTACGGCGCAGATATTGCGGTAGATACCGATCTGTTTGAAGGTATGTATCCTCTGCTGGAACAACTGGAAGCACAGGATATTCCCTGGGGCATTGTGACCAATAAACCGCGCTGGCTCAGTGAGGCTTTACTGAAAGCACTGAATTTAACTGAACGCTGTGCAGTACTGGTATGTCCGGAAGATGTCACCCGCACCAAGCCTGATCCTGAACCGATGTATCTGGCAGCCAAGCAGCTCGGTCTTGTTGCAGAAGACTGTATCTATGTCGGTGATCACCCGCGTGATATTGATGCAGGGCGGCATGCCAAGATGACCACCATTCTGGCAGCTTATGGTTATTTACCACTGCAATACAAAGATGACTTAACAGCCTGGCAAGCCGACTATATAGTGGATACTGTTGCAGAATTACAGCAGCTGATCCAGAAACTGGTATCGAAACAGCAGACTGCGGTATCTTGACAGCTTAAAAACCGAACAATAACAAATGAGGAGGTAGATAATGAAATATTCAGAATATCAACCTCGCCCCGATCTGCTCAAGGATCGTATTATCCTGATCACAGGTGCGGGCGATGGCATTGGGCGTGCAGCAGCAATCAGTTATGCCTTGCATGGTGCAACGGTGGTGCTGCATGGACGGACCTTGAATAAACTGGAAGTCATCTATGATGAAATTGAAGGTTTGGGTGCGCCGCAACCTGCCATCTTGCCACTCCAGCTCTCTAGTGCCTCGGAACGTGATTATGAACTTCTGCTAGATACCCTGGATCGTCAGTTTGGCCGTCTGGACGGAATTCTGCATAATGCCGGCATTTTAGGTGAGCGTGTGCCGCTGGCGGATTATCCGGTCAATGTCTGGGATGATGTCATGGCAGTCAATCTGCGTGCACCTTTTGTCATGACCCAGGCCCTGTTGCCCTTATTAGAAAAATCTGAGCATGCTTCAGTCGTGTTTGCCAGTTCCGGCGTAGGCCGCGAAGCCCGCGAATGCTGGGGCGCTTATTCGGTGTCTAAAATTGCCATTGAAGCCGTAAGCCAGTTATTTGCCAAAGAGCAGGTGCATCCGAATATCCGTTATAACTGCATCAATCCCGGGGCAACGCGTACCGCCATGCGCGCCAAGGCTTATCCGAATGAAGATCCGAAAACCCTGCCTACCCCTGATTCAATCATGCCGGCCTATTTGTATTTGATGGGCGATGACAGCCTGCATATGAATGGTCAGAGTATTGATGCGCAGGATTAACTGCCTATTTGGCTGCATTCAGGGAGCGATTCCTCCCCTTTTTTATGCATTGAAGCCGTAATACCGCATATAAATCTTGATTAACTCCGGCCTGATCGCATTGAGTTTCACTGAAATGACAGCATACTAAGCCTCTCTATATTTCACTCGAGTGCATCATGACTGAATTAAACAATATTACGGTGATCAATTTAGACGATGGCATGGTTTCGCTGCTGATTGATCAGCAGCCCATTTCAGAAAAATATGGCACCAAGTTTGAAGCCAGTATTGTGGATGACATCAAGGCACTCGAAAATACTCAGAAACTCAAATTGTTCGAGCAATTTGTCTTTTCACATCATGACCTGAATTTTGAACATGCCTATTATTATGTGACTGGAATTGAAAAATCAGACGATAGTTATCGTTTGGCCAAGCATTTTGTTTATCGCATTAAAATTGAAGGACAGCCTGAAATCGAGCATGTGATCAGCAATCAGGGTAAAGCCATGACTGCTGAAGATATACGTACTTTCATCCTAGCGCATGTGCAAAAATCACTAACTGACTATACTGATCTGAACTACGCTTATTAACAGTCCGGCAATTTATATTGATAGAGCACTTCTTCAGAAGTGCTCTTTTTTTACCTGATTTTTTTTCAAAACAACTCATTGATCGGATTTTCGTATCTTTTTTATAAAATTATACGGTTTTTCAAATAAATCTATTTGGACTATGCTTTCTAGATCCACAAATAGATCAGATCAGGAGTACAGCGCATGGCTGACCAGAAACGAAAAATTGAAACGATTCAAAGAATTGAACAATTACAGTTATCAGAGGCCTTGATTATGGCACTTGATGATGCCATGCAGGCTGAATCAGTAGCTGAAGCGATCCAGTCCTTGCAAGGTTTGGCAGAACAATGGAATTAATCCCGAGATAAACTGGCGAAATTTTCTGCTGCTTCAGTCGACCATTGACTCTTTCACTGCTGATACAATGCTGTTTTTTGAGCTCAACCATCGATTTTAGCTTGCATGTTTGCCCTCGCTTTGATGAGATAAGAACACGACTCGGTATGCCGGCTCATAGGATTCTATACCGCGGTCTAAAAGCATGACATCATCATAATATCTCTGCATTTGTTATAAAACTTGTGCCTGTTCTTCACAGTTTCTCTGCAATTTTTCCGTACATTAGGTACTGTAGAAGATGAACAATTTAATGAGGGTTCAACATGAAAAAGGTTTTGGTGGCACTGGCAATGTCTTGCAGTACATTCATGCTGAGCAATGTCGTCATCGCTGCCCCTCATTTTAATGATGAATCCCGTATGGATTCGCGTCATGGTTCTGACAAGAAGAAAGCCCGGGGGGATCATCAAGAGCAGCATGATAACCGCCGCATGCATGAAGAACGCGGAGTAAAACGTCTACAACAGCTCAGATGGCAGCCGGGTTATGTGATGCCGCAGCATTATCGTGGCAATGGCTATAAAGTCGAATACAAAGATCATCGCCTGCCTCGACCTGACCGCAAGCAGCAGTGGTACAAAGTCAACAACGACTATATTCTGGTCGATTCTGAAAATAACAATATTATCCGTATTGTCGGTGACTAAATTTTCTCTGATGCTCAAGACCCAACACTGTTTGGGTCTTTTTTATTTCAGCAGCTAATTTTTTGAATTTGAAATAGTTAGGCTGTGCTGTGCTTATCTTGAGCAATCATCTTCTAAATTTCTTCATGAATTTAACATTTCAACTAAATAGCCCTCACGCTTTCTATGTACTTGTTCGCTAATTTAGTCTTATCGAAATTAGATTTACATCCTTAGGTGAGAGCCATGAAAAAAGTTTTAACTACAATCGCGTTATCTCTCAGTGCTTTGTTAGCGACTTCTGCAATGGCAGCACCACAGCATGACCCGCGTTATGACCATAATCCGCATAAACCGGCACCGCACTGGAATGCCAAAGATAGTAAGAAATGGAATGATGATCGCCATCAGAACAACCGTGCAGTGAATCCAAGCCGTGACTGGCGCGTAGGACAAGCTTTGCCACGTCAATATGACAACAAACGTTTTCAAGTCAGTGATCGCGAAGCACGTCGTTTACCGAATGCCGGCCGTTTCCAGCAGTGGTACAAAGTCAACAATGACTACGTTCTGGTCAATGAGCGTAACAACCGAATTATTCGTATTATCAATTAATCCGTCTCCATTTTCTGCTCGTCTTGCAGACACCTGAAGTCCCCTTCAGGTGTTTTTTTATATCTATACTTCCACTTCGGTGTTTTTTCATTAGAATCAAAGCTGGATATTCAATCATTGAAATAGGCACAGGCATGACTTCAGCAGAAACGTCACAAAGCACGACATTGCAATATGTGCACTGGTTTCGCAATTCTGCGCCTTATATCAATGCGCACCGCAACAAAACCTTTGTGATCATGTTTGATGGCGAAGCAGTTTTAAATGACAACTTTCAGCACATCATTCACGACATTGCCTTATTGCATTCTTTGGGGATCCGGCTGATTTTGGTGCATGGTGCCCGTCCGCAAATTAACCAGAATCTGGCACAGAGCCAGATTACGACGCCTTTTTACCAGCAGCGCCGGGTGACCACACGTGAATCTTTAAGCTGTGTGATGAATGCCGTCGGTTCAATCCGTCTACAAATTGAAGCGCTTCTATCGATGGGACTGGCCAATTCACCCATGTATGGCGCCCGTATCGATACCGTTTCAGGGAATTTTGTCACTGCCAAGCCTTATGGCATTCGCGATGGTATTGATTTTCAACTTACCGGTGAAGTCCGTGCAATCGATACCGACGCGATTCAGCGCCATCTGGACAATCATAATATTGTGGTGCTTGGTCCGACGGGTTATTCCACCACCGGAGAAGTCTTTAATCTGCTGGCTGAAGAGGTCGCGACCAAAACTGCGATTCGCCTTAAAGCAGATAAACTGATTTTTCTGGGCAAGCAGCATGGCTTAATGGACAGTAACGGCCAGCTTAAACGGGAAGTGACACCGCAGCAGCTCGATGATTTTATTCCGGCAGAACAAGATGGGCTTGAAAGAGGGCTACAGCTAAAGGCAGCACAGGAAGCATCAATGAATGGGGTACATCGGGTGCACCTGATTTCTTATGCCTATGATGGCGCCCTGCTAGAAGAACTATTTACCCGTGACGGTTCCGGCACCCTGGTCACTGACGCACACTATGAAGAAGTACGGATGGCAGACATTCAGGATGTGGGTGGTCTGATCAGTTTACTACGTCCTTTAGAAGAAGAAGGCATTCTGGTCTATCGTTCCCGTGAACGTCTGGAAAATGAAATCAACCAGTTTGCCGTGATCGAACGGGATGGCATGATTCTGGCCTGTGCAGCTCTCTACCCGATTCCGACGACAGGCGATGAATTGCGTTCTGCAGAAATTGCCTGTGTTGCGGTACATCCAAGTTATCGCCAGTCTAATCGGGGCAGCCAGATCCTGCATTATCTTGAAGAAAAAGCCAAAAGCATGCAGATCCAGCAACTGTTTATTTTAACTACCCGCACCGCGCACTGGTTTCTGGAACAGGGCTTTGAACCGGCTTCAGTGGATGACCTGCCGGATGCCCGTCAGACATTTTATAATTATCAACGTAATTCAATTGTTTGCAAAAAGTCACTTTAAAGTGACTTTTTCTTTTAGCGCTTTAGCTTAATTTCAGATAAAGATATCAGGCAATCCGGGTTTAAATTTTAAAATTCCATCGCTGCTTTTGAGCTAAACATACCAGCAGATTAGACTTAGAAAAATAACTATATATTTCATAATCTTGATTAATTATTTTGGTGAATATTCATTTTTATATAAATCACTTTTTCGCATAAGTTTTGCATTTTTTTATTTATCTTTTTTCTTCATTAGAAATTCCTGAATAGTTATTTTTTTAGAAAAACAAAAACGATTAGCGTGTGTCTAAGTTTTCATTCGCTAGTTTTTCATTTTCGGGAGTTTCGATTCATGCGCCAATCTAATGTTCAGCTTATAGTAAAAACTGCGGTACTCGGTACTGCGATGGCTGGTGTCATGATGCTTTCAGGCTGCTCGAAAAAAGAAGAGACCCTCACCCTGAATATCGGTTTCCAAAAATACGGCGTATTACCGATTTTAAAAGAACGTGGCACGCTGGAAACCACCCTGAAACAGCAAGGGATCAATGTGAAGTGGGTGGAATTTCCAGCCGGTCCGCAACTGCTTGAAGGCCTGAATGTCGGCAGTGTGTCTTTTGGTGAAGCCGGTGAAGCACCGCCAATTTTTGCCCAGGCGGCCAACTCAAACCTGGTGTATGTGGCCAATCAGCCGCAAGCGCCTAAAGCCGAAGCTTTAATTGTACCGAAAGACTCACCGATCCAGTCGATTCAGGATCTGAAAGGCAAACGGGTAGTCTTGAACAAAGGTTCAAACGTGCACTACATGCTGTTAAAGGTTCTGGAAGCCAACCAGCTTAGCCTTGATGATATCGAAGTGATCTATTTACCACCCTCTGATGCACGAGCTGCATTTGAACGTGGTGCGGTCGATGCCTGGGTCATCTGGGATCCGTTCTTCGCAGCTGCTGAACATCAGATTGGCGCGCGCGTAATTGCCAGTGGTGAAAATGTAGTAAACAACCATCAGTTCTATCTGGCAGATCGCAAGTTCGCAGAAAGCCATCCTCAGGTGATGCAGGCCGTCGTCAATGAATTGAACCTGACTACAGACTGGGTGGCCAAAAATCAGGATGCAGCAGCGCAGTTACTAGAAAAACCGACCGGTCTGGCCGTTGATGTCTTGAAAACCTCTATTTCACGCATGGGCTTTGGCGTTCAGCCCTTAACCACCGACGTGATTCAAAAACAGCAACAAGTGGCAGATGCATTTTATGCGCAGCAGCTGATTCCCAAAAAGCTGAATATTGATGCAGCGATTATTAAATAACAGCAGAATAATTCGAGAATAAAAATGAGTCATTTAAAAACGGTTTCCTATATCAGTTTAGCGTTATTGAGCTTTACTCTGACTGGTTGCCAGAAACAGGAGCCACAGCAAAGCACTGCTGTAGAAACCGCAGCACCGCAACAGGTTCAAAGTATTGCGATTGGTTTTCAGAAATCAGCCTTGAATCTGCTGGTAGCACGCAATGAAAAGCTCTTAGAACAGCAATTTCCCAATGCCAAAATTGAATGGAAAGAGTTTCCGGCGGGTCCACAAATGCTGGAAGCCTTGGCAGTCGGTGCTGTGGACTATGGTTATGTGGGGAATACCCCACCCATTTTTGCACAGGCAGCAGACAAAGACCTGAGCTACGTGGCCTTTGAAAAAGTGGCCGGTAATTCTTTAGCAGTGGTCGTGCCGAAAGATAGCGACATTCAGACGATTCAACAGTTGAAAGGAAAGCGGATCGCAGTTCAGAAAGGTTCGAGTGCACATGAACTTCTGGCCAAAACCTTGGAAAAAGCCGGATTAAGCTGGTCAGAGATTCAGGCAATTTGGTTTCCGCCTGCGGATGCACGTGCCGCTTTTGACAAAAAAGCCATTGATGCCTGGGCAATTTGGGATCCGTTCCTGGGTGCAGCCGAGTTCGATAGCAAGGTCAAGGTGCTGATTGAATCCAGTGACTTCCCACAAACCTACTCCTTTTATATCGGTAATCCCGAATTCATTCAAAAGCATCCAGATAGCCCAGCAAAATTTATTCAGGCTTTAAATGCATCTGATCAATGGATTCTTAAAAACCAGTCCGTAGCTTTAGCTGTCTATCAGAAAAGTACCGGTCTGAAACCAGAAGTGGCGAAGATTGCATTTGAACGTCGTCTAAAACCCTCACCGGTACTGCCACTAACGGCGGAAGTAGTAAAAGCCCAACAGAATATTGCCGATCTCTTCCAGCGGGTTCAACTGATCCCCAACACCATTAGCGTCCAGCAACACATCTGGTCACCAACAACACATTGATTACCGAGCAAGATCATTTAATTTAAGGAATATCACATGAAAATTTTCTGGTTTATCCCCACTCATGGCGACAGTCGTTACTTAGGCACCAGCAAGGGTGCACGTGTTGTAGATCATGCCTATATGAAGCAGATTGCCGTTGCGGTAGATAACTTAGGTTATGAAGGTGTTCTGATTCCGACCGGCCGTTCTTGTGAAGATCCCTGGTTAACCGCAGCCAGCCTGATTGACGCGACCAAAAAATTAAAATTCCTGGTGGCA
Organism: Acinetobacter sp. BY419; assembly: GCF_019038395.1. Classification (GTDB taxonomy): domain Bacteria; phylum Pseudomonadota; class Gammaproteobacteria; order Pseudomonadales; family Moraxellaceae; genus Acinetobacter. The sequence goes on along the minus strand of NZ_JAGFXZ010000005.1, from coordinate 11,596 downwards.
CTGCGTCCGGGCGTGACCACCCCGGCACTGGCTGCACGCATGGCTGCGACCTTTGACCGTTTATCCAATGGCCGGGTACTGCTAAATCTGGTCACTGGCGGTGACGAGCAGGAACTAAAAGGTGATGGCGTCTATGAAGATCACAAAACCCGTTATAAAACGGCAACCGAATACACCACCATCTGGCGTGAAATTTTAAAACGTTCCCATACCGGTGAAAGTTTTAGCTTTCATGGCGAACGCTTAAGTGTCGATGATGCAAAACTGCTTTATCCACCAGTTCAGCAACCGCATCCACCTTTATGGTTTGGCGGTTCATCGGACGATGCCATTGAACTGGCCACCGATCAGGTGGACACTTACCTGACCTGGGGCGAACCACCGGCAGCAGTAAAAGAAAAAATTGCCGTAGTGAAAGCCAAGGCCAAAGCCAAAGGCCGTGAACTGAATTACGGGATCCGTTTACACGTGATTGTACGTGAAACCAATGAACAGGCCTGGGCTGCTGCTGAAGAACTGATTCAATATGTGGATGATGCCACCATCGCTGCGGCCCAAGCCAAGTTCAAATCTATGGATTCAGTCGGTCAGCGTCGTATGGCGGAACTGCACAATGGCGACCGTAGCAAACTCGAAGTTTCTCCGAACCTGTGGGCCGGTGTAGGTCTGGTGCGTGGCGGTGCAGGTACGGCACTGGTCGGTGATCCAGAAACTGTGGCTGCACGTATTCAGGAATATGCAGATCTGGGAATCAGTACCTTTATTTTCTCAGGCTATCCGCATCTGGAAGAATCGATTCGTTTTGCTGAACTGGTGTTTCCTTTACTTCCACTGGAAACCCAGCAAAAACTCACTCAACCAAACTTGACCGGTCCATTTGGTGAAATCGTGGCGAACAACTACACACCGGACGAGAACAAGCAGGCTGAGAAAATTTAGGAGTCTGCTTAATGTCAAAAGTCGTTTCCGTTGAAACCCTAGTACAAAAGCCGGTTTCACGTGGAACAATTCTGGGGCAGCATCTGCTGCCCTGGCTGGTTCCAATTTTCTTGATTGCAATTTGGCAAATTGCCTCTAGCACAGGCCTGCTGGAAAGCCGGATTCTGCCTGCACCGAGTGCGGTCGTTTTAGCCTTCTGGAATTTATTGCTCAGCGGTGAACTGTGGACACATGTGCAAGTCAGTACAGGACGTGCTATCAGCGGTTTACTGGTTGGCGGTGGTTTGGGCTTATTGCTGGGCCTGTTAAATGGCTCATCCAAAACAGCCTCTACCCTGCTCGATACCACCTTGCAGATGATCCGCAATATTCCTGCACTGGCCCTCATTCCTTTAGTGATCTTATGGTTCGGGATTGATGAATCTGCCAAATTGTTTCTGGTGGCGATTGGGGTATTTTTCCCAATTTATATCAATACCTATCATGGCATCCGCTCGGTCGATCCACAATTGATCGAAATGGGTAAAAGTTACGGCTTGAGCCGTTGGCAGCTCTATAAAGAAATTATTCTGCCGGGAGCAATGCCGTCTATTCTGGTCGGACTGCGTTTTTCTCTGGGTCTGGTCTGGGTACTTTTGATCGTGGCCGAAACCATTTCTGCCCAGTCCGGTATTGGCTATATGACCATGAATGCACGTGAATTTTTGCAAACCGATGTGGTCTTGGTCGGTATTTTACTGTATGCCCTGCTTGGCAAGCTGGCCGATGTTCTGGCGGTGGCGTTAGAGCGATTCCTGCTGCGCTGGCATGCCGGCTATCAAAAATAAATAATAAATGAGGAGCATGTGATGACTGATCTCAGTTTAGGGCGTCATGTCAATGACCCGATTGCCCCCCCCGAGCAACCTGCGGCAGATATCAATCCTAATGCAGCCCTCGGTGCGGAAATCATTATCGAACAACTGCACAAATTTTATGGTTCAGTCAAAGTCCTGGAAGATCTGGACCTGCATATTCAACCGGGCGATTTTCTGGCAATTGTCGGTCGCAGTGGCTGTGGTAAAAGTACCTTATTGCGCCTGATTGCCGATCTGGAAAAACAGAGCTACGGCGAAATCAAGTTCAAATCTGCCCGGCATATCCGTGAAGGCATTACTGCAGATGATATCCGAGTGATGTTTCAGGACCCTCGCCTGCTGCCTTGGCGCAGCATCGAACAGAATGTGCAATTGGGCCTCCACAAAGAGCAGCATGCCAAAGCTTCGCAAATGCTGGAAAAGGTCGGCCTGAAAGAAAAAGCCGGACTCTGGCCCTCACAGCTTTCCGGAGGACAACGGCAACGTACAGCCTTGGCGCGGGCACTGTCGCATCAACCCCGTATTCTGCTCCTTGATGAACCGCTCGGTGCATTGGATGCCTTGACCCGTCTGGAGATGCAGAACCTGATTGAACGCTTATGGACCGAGCAAGGCTTTACCACCATTCTGGTCACGCATGATGTCAGTGAAGCCGTGCAACTGGCAGACCGGATTATCCTGCTGGATAAAGGTCATATTGCCAAAGAGTTTCGGGTCGACTTGCCACGTCCACGGCAAAAAAGTGTCAAATTTGTAGAACTGGAACAGCAGGTTCTACAAGCGGTTCTAGCCACCTAAGCACCAGATGAAACCCGGAGCATGACATTTTTTTGGGTTTCATCTGAAATAAAGCCTGAGTGAGATTTAAACTGTATGCTTCGCCAAGCAATGAAAGTGTTAATTTTCTGACCCGATTTAAGATAAAAAATTTTACTAATTTAAGTATTTTCAAAAGGTTGAAATTTTTGATCTACCTTGATGCATTTAAGCTGCTCTAAATGCTGATATAGAGAATAAATTATCATTATTCAAAAAATTAGCCAGTGACTGTGTGCACAAATCTGACGATTTGCCGTACAATTGAGGATTCCTTTTTTCATTGTTTTTTATATTTGCTAATGGAACAAAAAAAGAGTACTCAAAAACGCAACCAGCTGCTGAATGCTGCACTAGATGTATTTTCCTTATATGGTTTTAGTGGGGCAAGTCTAGATGAAATCGCACAGATTGCAGAAATGCATAAGTCGAATATTTTCTATTATTATGAAAATAAAGAAGCCCTGTATGTCGAGGTACTGACCACCGTTCTACAAAAATGGCTGGCACCTTTACAAACCCTTGAAGCTGAACTTGAGCCTGAAGAAGCGATCACCAATTATTTGATGCAAAAAATTGAAGTGTCGCGTACCCAGCCTAAAGCATCACGTTTATTTGCTTTAGAGGTGATTCAAGGAGCACCGCATATTCTGGAAATTTTAAAAGGTCCGCTGAAAAAACTGGTGAAGCGTAAAGCCAAAGTGATTTCCAACTGGCAGGAACAAGGCAAAATCTCTGCAGACATTGATCCTGAATTACTGATTCTGAATATTTGGGCCATCACCCAGAACTATGCAGACTTTTCAATTCAGATGGAAATGGTCACAGGTAAAACCTTGCGTAACCGCAGCATGCAGCAACGCATTATCCAGCATACGGTAAACATGATGTTATACGGCGTGATTCCACGTACGGATAAATAAGCAAGCGCTTCTGATTGGCATACGACCATAGTTCCTATGGTCGCCGAGCAAATTTACCTTTCTCTTTTATTTTACCATTCGATATAAATTTAATAACTTTCTTGCACTCAATAACAGGTTTTCTTCCCAATCCAGATATGCAGTCTCATTGGCACCATCGCTAATATATTTGACCGAGATCAGGCGAACACCAAGCTTTTTACAGACTTTTGCCAAGGCATAACCTTCCATATCTACCAGATTACATGCGACTTTCGAAATGCCGGTTTCAAAACTGTCGCCTGTCCCACAAATCCCTTTAGGCAAATGTTCAAAGAAAGACTCCAGCTCAATGGTACCCGGGAAATGCTGATCCATCGGGGTCATACCCACCTCAAAACCGAGTGGTGAAACATCCATATCACGCTGTACAAACTGAGTGACTTCAATCAGTTCATGTGCATTAAAATGAGAACTCCCTGCTGTGCCCAAATTTAGCAAGGTACTGCAACCGGTTTTTTGAATCACCTCAAAGGCTTTAAAGGCGGCATTGACTTTGCCAATCCCGCTGTAATGCACCTGAATACCTTCAGCTTCAAACAAGCCTTTGGATTCATTCGGAAGTGCCATGATTAATGCAATGTCTTGACTCACAATCGTCTCCTGCGCTGTATGGCAGTGATATACCATAAAACAGCAGGACAAGGCAGCCTGAGTTGCATCATTTTAGATGCCCAGTCATACCGAAAATTGAAGTCTTATTTTTCTGTGGCCTTCGCCATTTGCTGCTCTTGCAAATACTGTTTGAGGCAAGGTGAAAAGATTAAATTTCCATGGTAAAACCCCGCTGCCGTTTTAGTTGCAACCAGTATCCATAACATGACTAATACACATCCCAATGCATAAGCAACCGCATATAAAAATTGAAGTTCTAGTGCTACAGCAAGATTAAACACCGCCAAAGTAAATACACCGATTGGAAAGGTGAGTCCCCACCAGCCCAAGTTAAAAGGCAACTGCTTTTTGGCGTGATATAAGGTGGTTAATAAGGCAATACCAAACCACCACACACCAAAGCCAAGCAAGATCAAGGCACCAATAATACCCACCTGTTGGAAAAACAGCCCCAAACTGTATTGATCTATGACTGCCAACACTTGCGGTGCCTGATGACCCAGTAATAACAATGCCAATGCACCTGTACCAATTGGCCCAAGGGCAAGCCAACTGCTAATGGCCATTTCTTTTGCGGGTAACTGATGTAAAGCCAGACGCAACATTAAAACGCTCAGAATTCCAAATGCAGGTAGAACTGAAATTCCCCACAGCATATAACTGCCGAGTAGAATCATGACGCTCTGTTGAGTTGGCTCCAGATGGGCCAATAACAGTCCCCCACTACTTGCGGCAACCTCACATGCCACGATGGGCAGCAACCATACCGCTGTCATGCTTTTAAGCTCATGCTTCTGTCGGCTATACATAAAAAATGGCACGACCCACGCAATCACAACGGCAAGTGCTACATCAACATACCAAAGTAGCCCTGCAATCTGCACGGCGATATCACCCATTTGAACGATACCAAATTTAAGAAAGCCATTGATGATCGTGGCAAGACCCATCGGGATTGCACCCAGAAATAAACTCATATTCGGATGCTGAAAAATCTGTCTGGCTTCAACTGGGTAGTAGATCCAGCGCAGCGCATAAAGACTCAGGAAAGCAACAAATAAGATGATATTCAAAAGCCAAAGCCCGGCACCTATTTGCCAGAAAAGCTCAGACGCCAACGGAGATTCTGCTATGATTAAAGCGACAACACCTGTACCCATGGTTACTGTGAACCAGTTCGGTGTGAACTCACGGATCAGGTCAGAAACTCGATTTAAATCGGCAAATGGCTTTTTCATCAGCTTCGCTCGTACATGATGTTAGAACCATCATACGAACAATCACATATAAATTAAACTGATTAATATTCATTTTAATTATCAATTTAATTGATTTTAAATTCATTATTGCATTAATTTTATTGTCTAAAAACACAACAACAAGACGAAACGCTGAGATTATGGCAATATATAGCCTCTCGATATTTCCAAGCACTTGATTCGCCCATGAAGCTGCTCCGCCTGAATGCTTTAAACTCCCATTCTGTCTCAGAAAAAACTGCCGTGACCATTGGCAATTTTGATGGTGTACATTTGGGTCATCAAGCCATGATCAAGCAGCTTAAAAGCGTTGCCGAAAAACAGAATTTAAAATCGGTGGTAATGATCTTTGAGCCACAACCGCTTGAATATTTTAAAGGTTATGATGCCCCACCGCGTATTTCATCACTGCGTGAAAAAGTCGAATACCTGACCGAACTGGGTGTGGACTATATTGCGGTAGCGAAATTCGATCATACTTTTCGCAGCCTGACTGCAGAAGCCTTTGCCGATATTTTAAAAGAAAAACTGAATGCGCAGCATCTGGTCTTGGGCGATGATTTTCACTTTGGTAAAAACCGCCAGGGCAATAGCGAATTCCTGCACAATTACGGCTTTGAAGTGACCAATTTAAATACCATTGCTTTGGATGGTGAGCGGGTCAGTTCCACCCGGATTCGCCAGACTTTGCTGGCAGGTGATCTGGCCCTGGCTGCACAACTACTGGGTCGTCCCTATAGCATTACCGGACGGGTGCAATATGGCGATCAGATTGGTCGAACCATTGATTTTCCCACCATTAATATCCGCCTCAACCGTCATAAGCCCTGCCTAAAGGGAATTTATGGGGTGGACGTGATATGCGAAACCGAATCCTTAAAAGACAAGGTCATCGCTGACTCTGCAGCGCAAACAGGTATTGCCGGTTATGATCCGACTTCCCTGTTTGGTGCGGGTCATGTCGGCACACGCCCAGCGATTAAACAAGCGCATCCAGAGTGGCGATTAGAAGTACATTTTCCAGATGTTTCTGCTAATCTGTATGGCCTGTTGATGCGGGTGACGTTCTTAAACTATTTACATGGCGAAAAGGACTATCCTTCGCTTGAAGCGCTAAAAGCTGGAATTGATGATGACGTCGAGAAACTGCTTGAGTTTCGTCGAAATCACCCCACATTTCCCTTTTAATATCCCATATTTTTATTGTAAAACGTGTCAGTGACATAACTGATTAGATTGGAAGACGACTTGCATGAGCGATAAGCAAACTCCTGAAAATGCAGTGGACTATAAAGCCACGCTAAACCTCCCAGGTACTGACTTTGCAATGAAAGCAAATTTGGCAGTACGTGAAGCGAAATGGTTAGAAGAGTGGTATGCCGACAACATTTATCAGCAGATTCGTGAATCGCGTATTGGCAAGAAAAAATACGTTCTTCATGACGGCCCTCCTTATGCCAATGGTCAAATCCATTTGGGCCATGCGGTCAATAAAGTATTAAAAGACATCATTATCAAAAGTCGTGTGATGGATGGTTTTGATGCGCCTTATGTACCGGGCTGGGACTGTCACGGTCTTCCAATTGAACTTAAAGTTGAAGAAAAAGTCGGTAAAGTCGGTGTAAAAGTTGATGCTTCAACTTTCCGTAAAGCCTGCCGTGAATATGCCTACACACAAGTTGAATTACAGAAAAAAGACTTCGTGCGTATGGGCGTGTTCGGGGATTGGGATAATCCGTACTTAACCATGAACTTCAAGCAAGAAGCTGACATCGTACGTTCGCTTGGTGCTATTGCCAAAGCAGGCCATATCGAACCTGGTCTGAAACCGGTGAACTGGTGTCTGGACTGTGGTTCGTCTTTGGCTGAAGCTGAAGTTGAATATGAAGATAAAAAATCAGATGCGATTGATGTCGGTTTTACCGTTGTTGATTTAGCTGATTTATCTGCACGTTTGGGTGTAAGCGTTACCGATTCAACAGACATCGTAATCTGGACAACGACGCCTTGGACGCTACCTGCCAATCAGGCCGTTGCATTACATGCAGATATTGAATACCAACTGGTGAAAGCCGTTGGCGAAAATAAAGTGGCACAAAACCTTATTCTTGCAAAAGATTTAGTTGCGTCAGCAACAGAACGCTATGGCTTCGAATCTTTTGAAGTCCTTGCTGACTTTACCGGTAGCAAACTTGAAAACCTACAATTACAACACCCTTTAATTGGCGATCGTCAAGTTCCCGTTATTTTAGGCGAACACGTGATTGCAACCAGTGGTACAGGTGCCGTGCATACCGCACCGGGCCATGGTGTAGACGATTATAAAGTTGGCTTGATTTATAACCTCAAAGTTGAAAACCCTGTTGGCGGAAATGGCGTATATTTACCGACTTCTCCTATTTTTGCAGGCGAACACATTTATAAAGCCAATCCAAAAATTATTGCCACACTGACTGATTGCAATAAACTTTGGGCACATGTGGTAATTAAACATAGTTACCCACATTGCTGGCGTCATAAAACCCCGATTATTTTCCGTGCGACCCCACAGTGGTTCATCAGCATGGATGCCAAAGGCCTCCGTCAGGGCGCTTTGAATGCAATTGAAAATGAAATTAGCTTTGTGCCAGAGTGGGGTAAAAACCGGATTCAGGCCATGATCGAAGGTCGTCCGGACTGGTGTATCTCGCGTCAACGTACTTGGGGTGTGCCAATTCCGTTCTTCGTACACAAAGACACCAATGAATTGCACCCCCGTACCCCTGAACTGATCGAAGAAGTGGCGAAACTGATTGAGCAAGAAGGCATTGACGGCTGGTATAACCGTGATGCATCTGAGTTTATCGGTGCAGATGCTGAACAATACAATGCAGTTCGCGATACACTAGACGTATGGTTTGACTCGGGTACAACACACTTTGCGGTTCTTCGTGAACGTGAAGAACTCACTGATCCTGCTGATTTATACCTGGAAGGTTCAGACCAGCATCGTGGCTGGTTCCAGTCTTCGTTATTGACCTCAATCGCGATCAATGAACGTGCGCCATATAAAGGCTTGTTGACTCACGGCTTCGTGGTCGATGAAAAAGGCCGCAAAATGTCTAAGTCGATCGGTAACGTGATCACACCACAAGACATCATTAAAGACATGGGTGCAGATGGCTTGCGTTTCTGGATCGCCTCTGCAGATTACCGCTACGAAATGACCGCAGGTAAGGAAATCTTTAGCCGTGCCTCTGATGGTTACCGTCGTATCCGTAACACGCTTCGTTTCTTACTTGCCAACTTGAATGGCTTCAAACCGTCTACCGATGCATTGCCAGTCGATCAGTTGATTGCATTGGACCAATACATCCTGCAACGTGCTGCAGAAGTTCAAAAAACCGTTCAGCAAGCCTATGAAGATATGAACTTCCATATCGTCACCAGCGCCTTGACCAACTTCTGTATCAATGACCTGGGTGGTTTCTACCTCGACATTATCAAAGACCGTCAGTACACCACCAAAGCAGACTCGCAGGCACGTCGTTCTGCACAAACTGCCTTGTATCATCTGGTACAGGCTTTTGTACGCTGGATGGCGCCAATCCTGAGTTTCACTGCACAAGAAGCGTGGCCACTGATTCCTGAGCAATCAGAGAAATATGTGTTCACCACAGAATGGTATGAGATTCCAGTTGCATCTACTGCTAACGTGATTTCAGAAGCAGAATGGCAAACCCTGATTTCAGTGAAATCGGCCGTGAACAAGTTTATTGAAATGGCACGTACAGCCAAAACTGTAGGCTCAAACCTGTCAGCTAAAGTTGAACTGTGGGCAACTGCAGAACTCAAAACCGTACTTGACCGTCTTGATGACGAATTACGTTTTGTTCTGATCACTTCACAAGTAATCGTAAACGAGTTCGATGCTACGCAAGGTGAAGCTTCTGATCTTGAAGGCCTTAACGTGAAAGTTTCTGCAGCTGATGGCGAAAAATGCGTACGCTGCTGGCATGTCCTTCCGGATGTGAATACACATAGCTCACATCCGGGACTATGTGGCCGTTGTATCATTAACCTTCCTACAGGCCAAGGCGAAGAGAGAAAATATGCCTAATACCCACAGCAAAAAGGGCTTATTCCAGTTTTATCCCCATAATTTATGGTGGATCGGACTGGCCATTGTAGCGATCGTTCTGGATCAATGGAGCAAATGGATTGCAGTGACAAATCTGAATTATGCAGATCCTGTTCCTGTGCTGCCCTTTTTAAATTGGACACTGCTACATAACTATGGCGCTGCTTTTAGTTTTCTGTCCGATGCTGGGGGTTGGCAACGCTATTTCTTTACTTCACTGGCAGGTTTAGTGTCTGTGATATTCGTCTTTTGGCTGATGCGTATGCCAAAAGACATGAAAATCTTACCGCTGGCGATTGCCCTGATTTTGGGCGGTGCCATCGGTAATTTAATCGACCGGGTCAGCCTCGGCTATGTGGTCGATTTTATTCATGTGTATTACCAGAACAGTCACTTCCCTGCTTTCAATATCGCAGACAGTGCCATTACAGTGGGCACTATTCTGATGCTGATTGATACCTTTTTCTTAGAAAAACATCGAATTCAACGGGCGCAAGCACAACATGACTGATTTTATTCATCCTAATGAAGAAACCCGGATTGCGGACGGCTCTAAAGTCGAGCTGCACTTTTCTGTCGCGATTGAAAATGGCGTGGAAATCGACAATACCCGTAGCCGTGAAGAACCGGTCAGCCTGGTCATTGGCGATGGTAATTTATTACCCGGGTTTGAAAAAGCACTGCTTGGCTTGCGTGCCGGTGACCGTCGTACCGTGAGCCTGCCTCCAGAAGATGCATTTGGTCCTTGGAATCCAGAAAATATCCAGAAATTTGATACGGTGAAATTCGGAGAACGTCCGATCGAAGGCCACATGATCGAGTTTGAAGACAAAGCCAAAGCGACCTTGTATGGCGTGGTGAGCTCGGTGAATGATGACATCACTGAAGTAGACTTTAATCATCCCTTGGCAGGCAAGAACATCACCTTTGAAGTAGAAATCTTTAAAGTGACGCCTGCCGGTCAGCAAGGTGTTAAGCTGATGTAAAGCATCAACTAATTTTATAATTTCAAAAGCTCCTTCGGGAGCTTTTTTTATAGCGGGATACAAATCATCTCTAGTCACCTTTCGGCAATCTCATTAATTTAAGACTAAATAGAATAAAGAGAAAGACATGAAAATTTATATTGTTGTCGGCAGCGTGCGTGAGGGACGTACCGCGATTAAAGTGGCACACTGGGTACTGCAGGAGATTAAAGGCTATGGGTTTAGCACTCTGGCACCTGAAATTGTCGATCTGAAAGAATGGGATCTTCCGCTATTTTCTGGTGCCCATCCGCCATTGACCGGGATTTATGATCAGCCCAAACAGCAAGACTGGGCAGACAAAATTGCACTTGGCGATGCCTTTATTTTTATTAGTCCCGAATACAACCACGGCTATAGTCCTGCGCTGAAAAATGCCCTGGATTACCTCGGTAAGGAATGGCAAGCTAAACCGGCAGCTTATATTGGGTATGGTGTGACCAATGGCTCACGTTCAATTGACCAGATTCGCCAAGTGGGTACTCAACTTGGACTGGTAGATACCAACGCCGTCATCGAAATCCGAGACATCTTTGCACGCATCCAAGATTATTCATTCCAGGGAAATGAATTTGATAATAAAAATTTAAAAGCCGTAGTAGATAAACTGATTCAATATGTGAGTGTCTGATGATTGGACCACAGCCCTGTACGTTTTAGCCTACAGGTAGCGCAGAACTTATCGGCTATTCGCCAATGCTCTTCCAGACTATAGTCAATCATAGACAGACAAGAAGTCTGCAGCGATACCACAACAATAAAAAACGCAGAGCAACAGGACGTTGACAGATCAGACAAGAAGTCAGATCTGAAAAGTAAATCCAGAAAAAACCCTAACAGGATGTTAGGGTTTTTTCTTTTCATTTTTTATAAAAACTTAGATTAGCATTTGAAGTGCAACACCATGTTGTTGCCATAATACCTGACTCGGACTTTTAAAGCCGAGTCTTTTTCTTGGACGATGATTTATACGGTCAGTGATTTCTGAAATGTATTCATCTGT